>CAYPOR010000122.1:0-2590 GCA_964412445.1 uncultured Nitrospira sp. | reverse complement strand
GCCCAAAGCCTATAGCCAGGCCGACCGTCTCGCCCGCATGATGCGGACACTGTCCAGCCGTTCCATAACGATCAATGATCTGGCCGAAGAGTTCGGGGTTACGCGTCGGCAGGTCTATCGTGATCTGGCAGAAATCGAAAACGAAGGGCACCCCCTTGAACGGTCCGGTGGATCTGGCGAACAGACGTGGCAATTGCCTCTCGGCTACAAAGGGTTCCCGCAAATTGCGATCACTCAATACGAACTGCTGTCGCTGCATCTGGCCAAGAATCACCTGGCTTATTTGAATGGGACGCCGTTTGTCGATGACCTCGACGAAGTGATTGCGAAGGTTGAGGCGGGGCTTCCCGCCAAGACCGCCAATCATCTGGAACGAATTAGCCAGGTCTTTACTCCCGTGCAAGGGCCGAAGCGGGCGTACGCAAACCGGAAGAAGATGTTGAGCGATCTCAGAAGAGCGTTGCTTCTGCAGCGCAGCGTGATTCTGCACCATCAAACGCCGGAGTATGACGAGCCGACGCTCCATCCTGTGGATCCTTATGCCCTGGTGCTGTATCAGTATGGCCTGTATGTCGCTGGATACTCGCATCGCGCCAAGGCGCAGCGCCTGTTTGCCGTGGAGCGCATTCACCGAATTCAGTTCACGGAGGAAGGTTTTGATATGCCTTCTGACTCTTCGTGGGAGGTCTTGTCTCCTAACGCTTTCGGGTTAATCGACGAGCCCCCCAAGACAGTGCGCATCCGGTTTAGTCCGAATGTCGCCTACCTGCTGAAGGAACGTCAGTGGCATCCAACTCAATCGCTCAAACAGCAAAAAGATAAGTCCCTAGTCGTTACCTTCCGGGCCGGAGGGCTGGACGAGATCACCTCATGGGTTCTTTCCTGGGGTGCTGATGCCAAAGTGCTGAGCCCGCCGGAGTTGATCCAGTCAGTTCGTGCGCACCTCACCGCCGCTCGCAAGCAGTACTCACAAAACAAGTCGAACGTGTGAAATTGTCTGTCATAGGCCGGTGCTAACCTCCTTGTATATCCAAATAAGGAGGGAAGCCATGCTCAATAGACGGACGTTCATTCAGACGGCGGTTGCCATGGGCCTTAGCAGCCTTGTTCCTCTCATCCCGCAATCGAGAGCCTCAGCAAGTGATGCTGGGTCGGTTGCTCCTGGTATTCAGGCTGGCGGCAAAGTGAACAACAGTGCCGGGAGTCTCATCGCCTTTGAGCAATGGGAAAATCTCATGGATGACTTGGATTGCATCGAGCTGGCAGCGCGGTACACCTGGCTGACAAGTGTTGCAGGAAAACGGATAAGCGCACAGGGGGAGTCATTGAGCTTCTACGCCCACTGTCCCTTCTGTTCGTCAAACGACAGCCTTTATTTGAGAGAAGATTCGTATCACTGCGGTGGCTGTCAGTCGCATGGTTCAGCGATTGATTTCTTTATGAAGGCAGAGAAGTGCTCTTGCGCCAACGCAATCGCCGGTCTTCAATCCATGCTGGACGCCGGAGAGTTGCGAGGGCGCCGGTCTGAACAGCAGCAGTACTGGAGAATCCTGACCGAGACCAGACGGTTCTATCAGGAGATTCTCTGTCACCGGACAGAAGGAGCCAGGGCAAAGAGATGGCTGAGCGAACAAGGGATTGGGATGAGCACGGTCGAGCGATTCGGACTCGGCTATGCCCCTCTGGAGTCGGATGAGTTGTTGCAGCAACATCTGCTTGGCCAAGGATATAGCCTCCAGGCGATGGAGGCCGCCGGGGTGATCTTCCGGAGCGCCCGGGGGCGGATGAAAGACTCTTGCGAGGGCATGATTATTCCAATCGGCGATCATGAGGGGAATTTATGTGGATTTTGCACGAACAGAAATATGGTCGATGCAGACCCCTCAGTTGCAGACCATTGGGTGCAACATACCTCCTCCTTTTCGGAACGACGTGTGAGGCGCTTGATCGTGCCTGCGCCGATCTGGCCTCAAGATCTGAATAAGTTTGAGGAGGTTGTCATCACGAGGAGCGCATGGGAGGTCGTGCTATTGCACAGCATAGGGATAGAGAATGCCATCTATATTGTTCAGGACTGGAACCGGCCGAACCTCTATGCCATGAGGACGGCGTTCGCGCTTGCCAAGACCCTTATGTATCCTTGCCCCGCAGAAAGCGACACCAGCCGAGAGATTGAGACCATCATGGAGCAAGCGGGACCCGATTATCAGCGAGTAAAGCTCTTGGTCCTTCCAGAGGGAAGGTGGCTGTTGGAATTGCTACAGCGGCAAGGTCCCGAAGCAGTGCGAACAGCAATGAGGGCGGCAGTCCCCTTGAGTCAGGCGCTGCCCTCTTGATGAGTGAAACGGGGGCAGGGTGCCGATATGGAATGGATCTTGAGCCTGACTCTTCAACTTGTCAGTGCCGCGGATGATCTCAGCCAGGCGATCATGAATAAGCCGCTGACGGCAGTCATTCAGGAGCACGTTGTTTGTAGGAAGTACTTTGAAGATCACGAAGAGGAATTCCAGGAGGCGATGCGAATCGAGAACCCGACGCTACAAATGCGTGCGCTGGAATCTCTGAGAGCTCAAGTGCTGGCGAAGTGTGG
>CAYPOR010000121.1:0-2638 GCA_964412445.1 uncultured Nitrospira sp. | reverse complement strand
AAGGGCCGAGGCGTACCCTCTGGGGTACGTTGAGGGTCTGAACGATGCGAGAACGCCGCTGGAGGTCTTTTTCACCAGCCTGCAACTAGCTGACGGACATCATGCGGTCGAGCGCAATCTTCGCCCAGCGCTTATCTTCGTCCGGCACCACGATGTGATTGACCACATGGCCGTCGGCGAGATTTTCCATGGCCCAGCAGAGATGCGCCCCGTCGATGCGGAACATCGTGGCGCACTGGCAGACGGTCGAGGAGAGGAAGAACACCTTCTTCTCAGTCAAGTCGCGCTTCAAGCGGTTCACCAGATTCAACTCGGTCCCCACGGCCCAGACGGTGCCGGCCGGCGCCGCCGTGACGGTCTTGATGATGAACTCGGTCGAGCCGGTCAGGTCGGCTTTATTGACGACGTCCTCATGGCACTCCGGATGAACGATCACCTTGCCGTCCGGATACTGTTTGCGGAAATTGTCGATGTGGACGGGCTGAAACATTTGATGAACGCTGCAATGGCCCTTCCACAGAATCAGCTTCGCCCGCTTGATGGCCTCACGTGTATTGCCGCCGTTCGGCTGAAACGGATCCCAGACGATCATCTGCTCGCGCGGCAATCCCATCTTATTGGCCGTATTGCGGCCCAGATGTTCGTCGGGGAAAAAGAGAATTTTTTCGCGCCTGGCCCAGCACCATTCAATGACGGCCCGCGCATTGGACGACGTGCAGGTAATCCCGCCGTGTTCGCCGCAGAACGCTTTGAGGACCGCCGCGCTATTCACGTACACCGCCGGCATCACAGTCTCTTCCACCGGCACAATGCGCCCAAGCGTTTCCCAGCATTGATCGACCTGCTCGATCGCCGCCATATCCGCCATCGAGCACCCGGCAGCCATATCGGGCAGGATGACCGTTTGCTTGGATCGGCTCAGGATATCCGCGGTCTCCGCCATAAAATGGACGCCGCAGAACACAATATAGGGACGCTCGGAACGCTCCGCCGCCAGCTTCGAAAGCAACAACGAATCGCCCCGAAAGTCCGCATGCTCGATGACTTCGTCCCGTTGATAGTTATGGCCCAGGATCATGACCCGATCGCCCAAGGCGCGCTTGGCCTCGGCAGTCCGGCGGTAGAGTTCCGCGGACGAAAGCCCTTGGTAATCCGTGATGGGTCTCGGTACGGTAATCGTCGCCTTCACATACACCTCAGCAAGAATCCTGCAAAAATCCTCAAGGTTGAATTCTACGTTAGCCCCACCTCACAATCAACGAAGCGGCTTCGTGAAGAAGGCCTAGCGGCACGGTAGGCCTAATAGCCCGTTGACAACGACCGGGGCCGGGCATACGATCTTTCACATAGCTAGGGGGGCCATCAGGCTGAGAGTCCGAATGATCGGACGACCCTCACAACCTGACCTGGGTAATACCAGCGTAGGGAAGCGGACACGTCGCCGGACCAACGGGACGACTTTCAGCCGCACCCCTCCTGTCAGGTGCGGTTTTTTTTTGGCATCACCGGCTCCGCCCATAAATAGACGAGAGAAAGGGTAGCCCCATGGGAAAATCGACCAACGGATCGAACGGCCAGCATACAACGGACAGCGCAGCCACATTGACGACCGCGCCTTTTCCAGCGTCACGCAAGATCCACGTCAACGGCGCCTATCCCGGTGTGCGTGTGCCGATGCGGGAAATCAGTCTCAGTCCGACCAAATCCATGAACGGCGGCGCGCCGGTTCCCAACGAACCCATCACGATCTACGACACCTCCGGTCCCTACACTGATCCTTCCGTCACCATTGACGCGCGCGCCGGGCTCGCCCCGCTCCGCCGCCAGTGGGTCCTGGACCGGGCGGACGTGGAAGAACTTTCGGATGTCTCCTCGCAATACGGCCGGATGCGCAAAGCCGATCCGAAGCTCGACGAACTGCGCTTTCAACATATCCGCAAGCCGCTCCGGGCCAAGGCCGGACGGAACGTGACCCAGATTCACTATGCCCGCAAAGGCATCGTCACCCCGGAGATGGAATTCATCGCCATCAGAGAAAACCAGTCCCGCGAAGTGGCGCGCGAACTCGCGTCCCGCAACGGGCATGGCGGCGGCATCGCGCAGCATCCGGGGCAGGCCTGGGGCGCCAACATCCCGAAGGTCATCACGCCGGAATTCGTGCGCGATGAAGTGGCGCGGGGCCGCGCGATCATCCCCGCCAACATCAACCATCCGGAAACCGAGCCGATGATCATCGGCCGCAATTTCCTGGTGAAGATCAATTCGAACATCGGCAACTCCGCCGTCGCCTCCTCGATCGAGGAAGAAGTCGAGAAGATGATTTGGTCGATCCGCTGGGGCGCCGACACGGTGATGGACCTCTCGACCGGCAAGAATATCCATGAAACTCGCGAATGGATCATCCGCAACTCGCCGGTCCCGATCGGCACCGTCCCGATCTATCAGGCCCTCGAAAAAGTGAACGGCAAAGCCGAAGACCTGACCTGGGAAATCTTCCGCGACACGCTCATCGAACAGGCCGAACAGGGCGTCGATTATTTCACCATCCACGCGGGCGTGCGGCTGGCGTACATCCCGATGACGGCCAAGCGCGTGACCGGCATTGTCTCGCGCGGCGGCAGCATCATGGCGAAATGGT
>CAYPOR010000120.1:0-2657 GCA_964412445.1 uncultured Nitrospira sp. | reverse complement strand
CTCCTCGGCAAAGGCGACATGCTCTTCCTGGCCCCCGAAGTTGGCACGCCCATGCGTCTGCAAGGTTGTTTTGTGAATGACCGTGAAGTGGATCGGATCGTGACCTATTGGCGTGAGCAAATGGAAGGCGAGGAGCCGGAGGCCATTGAACTCTCTGAGGGGGCGGAAGCCACCGCCGAGGAAGCCTCCCCGGCTTCAGCCGCCCGCGCCCCCTGGGATGCGATGCTGGCTCGCGAGGCCGCCGTAGAAGACAAAGACAATCAAATCGAAGAAGCGATTCAAATTGTCAAAAAATATGGCAATGCCAGCGCCTCGCTTTTGCAACGCAAGATGCGCATTGGCTACCCCCGCGCCGCCCGGTTGATGGATGAACTCAAAGAGATGGGCGTGATTGGCCGCGAGCAAACCGGCGGCAAAACTCGCGAAGTCTTTGTGCGCGGCGACGATGACCCCATCGGCGAGCGCGCGGCGAAGATTTTGGGGGATGAGGATGAAGACTAAACCCAATACTGTTCATCCCCTGTCACCGAGCAATAGACAAGGGGTTTGACTGAAGCATTCACGAATGCATCTGAACATTATCGCCACACTAAACTCGAAGCCCAATTGGAGCGCCAAGATTGATTGGGCCTTCGCCAGTAGGAACACCCGCTGTTGGTTGTTCAAGCCGACTTATGCAGGCGGCTCACCACGCGAGTTGTCTCCGCGTTCAGGCCGCATCACTGTTGGCGAGGCTGGGCCGGACGTTGGTGCGGTTAGGTTCCGGGTGCCGCGAGACGGGTGCGGGTGTGTGGGCCGGGCGCGACTTCTTATGCAGAAGCCGCGGCCTGCACACTTGGGTGGTCATCAGCGACAGCCAGGGTTCGAAGCCGGAGCGAGTTCAGGCAGGTGGCGGATGGGTCACGGTAAATTCGACCGGGAAGTTCCAGCCCAGCGTTTGGCAGCGTTGCACGTAATCGCGCCCCAAACGGAAGAGGCTGTAATCCCGTTTGTGGTGAGCTTCCAACAGCGGGCGGTGACCGGCCCGGGCGACCCATTGCCCCAAATGGATCAGCCAGAGCGTCGTGACGGCCATCCCCAACACCAAAACCGTCAAGCGCTCGTCATCGTCCACCTGACTGCGTTCCAAGTCGAACCCATAACTTTTCCAATCCCGAAAGCCAGGTTCAATCCAATACCGCTTCCGCCCGCGCCGCCAGGCGTGGCGGTCAGCGGGTTGATCCACGGCCCAATAGCGCGGCGCGTCTTCGTTGACCGACCAATGGGCCAGCAAGTTGACCGGCCCAAAGGCATGTTTCTCCGTCAAGGTGACGTTCTGGCAATAGACCTGTTGCCCGCGCTCCACGGGCAGGTCGCGCAACGCCTGTTGGTGACCAGTTGCATCTTGGAACAGCAAGTCCGATTTGAGCCCAACGTACCAATGCCAGTGCTGCTCTCGGCAATACGCCTGCACCGGCACAGCGCGGAATTCGGTATCGCCGTAGAAGGTGATCCGCACTCGCTCGACGGGGGGCAAGTACGGCTGCACTTGGCGCAACAGCCCCAGTTGGGCTTCCGCCGACGTGCCGCCAAAGGGCAAGACCGTCCAGCACAAAGGCAACAGGCGTTTGCTATGCGCCGCCCCCACCATCAACAAACTCCAGCGGTTGGTCACATCCGTGCGATCCATGACCAGCGCGACTTCCGCTCCCGTCCACTGGGCAAACAACTGCTTGACCACCGGCCCATACCAATCGCACCAAGCCGGCGTCTGCGTCAGCATCCGCCGCAGACGCTGGATCAAGCTCTCGCGCTGGCCGGGCAACGGCAAGGCCAGCGCCAGCGTCGAGAGGTGGCAATTTCGACTGACCGCCAACGCTTGACTCAGCAACGCCAAGTTGGTTCGCTGCGGTTTGGAGATGTTCAATTCCAACCGCGTGAATTGATCCATGATTTGCCGATGTAGGTGTAAACTGTTCATGAGACGCTCCTTGTGAGGTGAAGAGGTGAACACGACAGCTTTACCGTATCACATCGGGAGCGTCTCCCTGTCAGGTCAGCCAAAAACTGACAGGGGATGAACAGTATTGGTCCTAATCCAGTTGTTGAAATTGGGCCACCAACAGAGCCCGATTCGCTTGTTGTCCAGCCGCGCGCAGAGCGCGAGCGGCGGGAGTGAAATAGCTATGTTGCTGAAGAAACTCCGTTTGGGTGGTCAGCCATTCGCGATCGGTCAAAAACTCTTGGCCCAACGCCGCCAGTTCCTGACGCAGAGCCTGGTTGCGCGTCAAAAAGTCTTCGCGCCCCAATACGTCCAGGTCGGCGTCGGCCAGGATTTCTTCCAGCAGATTGTGGGGCGATTGTGGCAGGTGGGTCGCCAGGATAATCCCGACGAGGCGCTCAATGTTCTCGGCTTCAAACCCATACTGAGGCAACACCTCAGCGGCGATTTCGGCCCCCAGTCGCTCATGCTCCAGGGACGTCACAATGTGGCCGAGGTCGTGGTAAGCGGCGGCAACTTCCAACAGATGCACATCCGCCTGGGGAAGCTGGCTGAGGCGGGCCAGCCGGACCGCGGCGGGCATCACATCGTGCTCGGTGTGCCACACGTTGTGGTATGTGAGTTCTAGTGGCAGTTCGGTGCGCAGGCGGTTAAGCGCATACGCGATGGCTCCGGC
>CAYPOR010000119.1:0-2664 GCA_964412445.1 uncultured Nitrospira sp. | reverse complement strand
GCCATGGTGAGTGCGTTGAGGATCGCTTCTTCGGTGGCTTCGACCGTGGCAGTGATCATGGGATTCAGATGGGTATCGGCGAGATGGGTCAGCTGAAAAGTTGGCTCCTTGGGATAGTGCGGAATGACGTTGGCAGTGGAGAAGGCAAGGATGAAATCGCCGCTGCCATGGCGCGCGGTCGAACCCGTGCGGGCGAGGCCGAGGGCAGCACGCTTGGCCAGTCTCGTGAGCTGGCGACCGTCGAGCGGCGCATCGGTGGCGATGACGACGATGATCGATCCTTCGCTTTGACCGGGGACGAGCGCCTCGGACATCTGGACAGGCGGTTCGTAGAGCTTGCCAACCGGCACGCCACCCACCACGAGTTCCGGTCTCCGGCCATGGTTCGCATTGACCAACACGCCAATCGTATAGCCGCCTTCTTTATCGGAGAGCGTTCTCGACGAAGTCCCGATCCCGCCTTTGAATCCATACGAGATCATACCGGTGCCGGCGCCGACGGTTCCCTCCTTGACCGGGCCACTGGCCGCACTGTCGAGCGCATTCATGACATCCTGCTCGGACACATGACGCCCTTGAATATCATTCAACCGTCCGTCATCACATTCGGCAACAACCGGCGTCAATGTGTCGTCCTCAATGCCGATCGCCGGATACTGCTTGATCATCCAGCTCATGATACCGTTCGCCACACGCGGCACGTTGAGTGTGTTTGTGAGCGCAATCGGATATTCCAGAAAACCGGACTCCGCCACCCAGGACAAACCGGTCATCTCTCCCGTGCCGTTCAGGACGAATGCGCCAGCCGCCACTTTCTTCCGCCACACATCATCACGCGGAATGATCACCGTCACACCCGTACGTACCGGCCCCTGCCCAGGCTTCAGCGCCCCTTCCCCGGAGATGAGCGTCCGGTGCCCGACCTTGACACCAGGCACATCCGTGATCGCGTTAAATTGACCGGGCACATAGTTCCCGATGATGATTCCCAGGTCACGGGCGCGCTGTCGCGCGTCAGCCCCGTCAGCCGCGCCCGTTGCCGGCCATCCTCCGAACAAGGCAAGGCAGACGGCTGCCGCCGATACCGAGAGACTAGATCTCATGGCTTGTCCCTCGATGCGGAATCGTCACGTCGATGGAGGGATGTTCACTTTGAATCGCTTCGCCCAAGGACAGGGCCTGTCTTTCTTCACCATGAACGATAAAGACTCTGCCGGGAAGCGGACTGATGGCGCGGACATAGGCCAGGAGATCGTTACGATCGGCATGGGCCGAGAGCCCGTTGAATTTCACGACCTGGGCTCTCCGTTTTGTAGGGATCCCGAAGATCGGCACCACGTCCCAGCCCTCGACAAGCTTGCGCCCCAACGTATGCTCGGCTTGAAAACCGACGAATACGATGACGTTCGCCTCATCTTCAATGGCATGTTTCAAGTGATGGAGGATCCGCCCGCCTTCACACATGCCCGAAGACGAGATGATGACCATCGGCCCCTTCATCGCATTGAGTCGTTTGCTATCGTCCGGCGATGAGACAAAGCGGATATAACGCGAGGCAAAGGGATCGCCGTCCTCAGTAAACGTGCGGTAGGTTTCTTCGTCATAGCATTCGGGATGACGGCGAAAGACCTCGGTGGCCTTGGAGGCCAGCGGGGAATCGATATAAATAGGGATCGGATCGATGCGATCCTCGGCGACAAGCTCTTTAATCCGCATGACGAGTTCCTGCGTTCGCCCGACGGCGAAGGCAGGCACAATGATCTTGCTCTTGTGCGCTTTGGCGTGAGCGATCAAGTCTTCCGCCTTTTTCTTCATCTCCTCGCCGGCTTGTTCATGCAGACGGTCGCCATAAGTCGATTCCAAAATGAGCACATCACAGGGAGGCGGCGGCTCCGGATCACGCAAGATCGGCATATGTGATCGTCCCAGATCGCCGCTAAAGAGAACGGTCGTCGTGTTCCCCCGGACGGTGTACTTCACACGGACGGCGGCCGACCCGAGAATGTGTCCGGCGTCATGAAACGTCGCGGTGACTCGCGGAGCGATCTTGATCGCATCATGATACCGCTCACCGGCAAAACGCCGGGTGATGGCTTCGACATCGTCGGCGTCGAATAAGGGCTGCACGCATTTCTTGCCCCGCCGCCGCTCCTGCTTATTCACATAGCGGCAGTCGCTTTCCTGAATCCTGGCCGCATCCTGCAGCATGATCGCGGCCAGATCGGCCGTGGCCCGCGTGAGATGCACTTTTCCGGAAAACCGCTGCTGCATCAGCATCGGCAACGCACCGGAATGATCGATGTGAGCATGCGAGAGGAGCACGGCGGACAATGACCTGGGATCAAAGCCGAGATCGCGGTTTTGAATCGCAGCGTCTTCCCGCCGTCCTTGAAACATACCGCAATCCAGCAGCAGCCGGCAGCTGGATGTTTCAAGCAGATGGCGGCTGCCTGTGACCGAGCGGGCCGCGCCATGGAACGAAAGTTTCATATGTTCTGCCTCACACCATGATTGCGGGCGATCAGATCCCACGCTTCCTGCGCGGTTTCCGCATAATGAAACAGACCGAGGTCGTCACGGCCGATCAATCCCTGCTCGACGAGGAAGTCCCAATTGATTAAACGCTCCCAGAACGCCCGCCCGACCAGCACCACACTGACCCCG
>CAYPOR010000118.1:0-2769 GCA_964412445.1 uncultured Nitrospira sp. | reverse complement strand
GTCATCATTTTCCGTTCCGCCTCGAACGGATATTCCTTCTCAAAGGGAGAGGCAGACTCCAGCACCTCTTTCGTCAGCCCGGCTTTCGCTGCAGCAACGAGCAACGCTCCTTCCGTCGGGTCGCCGATCACCTGCCAGACTCCGTTCTCCTGTCTCAAGGTCGCGCCGTTACACAGGACTGCTGCTGTCAGGAGCTGTCGCAACCCAGGTTGAGGCTGAGGTCCCGGTTGAGCAGGAAACGGCAATCCCTCGACCGGCTCAGCCTCAATCTTGTCCTTCTCCACGATTTGGCCCGCCGGCGAATAGCCTTCGCCCGTCACGTCAAAGACGGCCTCGCCCGCGAGTAGCGTTGTCACCGTCATTTCATTCTTCGTCAGCGTACCGGTCTTGTCGGTGCAGATCACCGTCGCCGAACCGAGCGTTTCTACAGCGGGCAGCTTTCGAATCAACGCATGCCGTTTCGCCATACGCGTCACACCCAAGGCCAGCGTGATCGTCACCACCGCGGGCAGCCCCTCCGGGACCGCCGCCACAGCCAGGCTGACCGAGGTCAGAAACATGGCCAACAACGGTTCCCCGCGCCAATAGCCCAAGGCAAAGACGACAGCGACCACGCCCAGCGCCAACCAGAGCAGGGTATAGCCGAACTGCTCTAGCCTTCGCTGAAGAGGCGTTTCAGCCCGCTCCGCTTCCGAAGCCTGCTGAATCATCGAGGCGATGCGCCCGAGTTCCGTCCGGAGACCGGTCGCCACCACTAACGCACGCGCCTTGCCCGACACCGCGATAGTGCCCATGAACACCAGGTTGATCCGGTCGGCGAGAGGGACATCCCCTGCATCGAGCGTATCGGTGTACTTCTGAACCGGCGTGGACTCACCGGTCAACGAGGCTTCCTGCGACTGGAAATTCGCGGCATAAGTGAGGCGGGCATCCGCGGGAACCCGGTCGCCTGCTTCCAGGAGGATCAGATCGCCGGGAACCAACTCCCGGGCGGGAATGGACCGGAGCACGCCTTCACGGAACACCCGGGCCATCGAGACGGACATCTTTCGCAGCGCCGCCAGGGATTGCTCCGCCCGGAACTCCTGCACGAACCCGAGCAGCCCGTTCAGGAACACGATGGTGACGATCGCCGCCGCATCGAGCCAATCTTCCAACAGGCCGGATACCACCGCCGCCCCGATCAACACCCACACGATGACGTTGGCAAACTGGGACAAGAACAGTTTCAATAGCGAGGGCGGCGGCGCTTCCGGCAGCTCGTTGGGACCCACCGCTGCAAAACGACGTTGTGCTTCGGAAACGGTGAGCCCCGTCCCAATATCTGATTGAAGCTCTTGCTCAAGCTGTTTAGGGCTCAGGGCATGCCAAACTGCCATCATTGTTACGCCATACCTCTTTCCAGTTAACTTCTCGGATATCTTACGGCTTCGCTGCTGTGGATAGTTGCATCTGATTCTCCCTTCGTTCCTTCCACCAGCGCCACATGACATAGACGGGCGGAATGACAAACAGCGTGAGGAGCATGGCGGAGAACACGCCGCCGACCTGAGGAGCCGCGATGCGCTTCATCACATCCGCGCCGGTGCCGGTGGCCCACATCACGGGGAACAATCCCACGACGTCGACAAGCCCGATCATGGCCATGGGTCGGATACGTTCCACCGCCCCACGATGGACGGTCTCGATGAGGTCTTGAAGCGTTCGCAGTCCCCCGGCCTCTTTGCGCCGCTTACAGGCCTCGTCGAGATAGGCCAACATCACGGCGCTGGTCTCCGCGGCCGTCCCGACGACCGTGATGAGCCCGACCCACACCGCGATGCTCATATTGTAGCTTAAGATGGACAGGTACCAGACGGCCCCCACCAGTGAAAGCGGCACCCCCACCATCACCATGCAGGTTTTCGCGACCGATTGGAACGTGAAATAGAAGATCACGAAGATGACGATGAGCGTCAACGGCACGACGAGCTTCAGCCGCTCTTTCGCCCGTTCCATGAACTCATATTGACCGGACCAGGCAATCGTATAGCCCGGCGGCAGTGCAACCTTGACTGCCACCACCCGTTTAAGATCCTCTACGTATCCGCCGACATCACGTCCCGTCATGTCGAGGAACACATAACCCGCAAGCAGGCCGTTTTCATCGCGGATCATCGGCGGGCCGGAGACGAAGCGCACCGTCGTCAGTTGGGCCAGCGGCACCTGGGCACCGGTCGGCGTGTCCACAATGACCCGCTGGAGCTTCTCTGGATCGTCGCGCAATTCCCGCAAATAACGGACGTTGATCGGATAGCGCTCGCGGCCTTCGATCGTGGTGGCAATATTTTCCCCGCCGATCGCCGATTCGATAATCCTGCCCACGTCCATGAGCGCAAGGCCGTACCGGGCGATCTCGTCACGGTTGATATCAAAGTCAAGGAAGTAGCCTCCGGACACCCGCTCGGCATAGACGCTGCGTGTCCCCGGCACGTCTTTGAGTACCATTTCCAGATGTTCACCGATTTGTTCGATCTGTTTGAGGTCGGGACCGAAGATCTTGATCCCCACCGGCGTGCGGACACCGGTGGTCAACATGTCGATCCGCGCCTTGATCGGCATGGTCCAGGCATTCGTCACACCAGGAATCTTAAGCGCGCGGTCCATCTCATCCACGAGTCCCTCATAGCTCAACCCAGGTCGCCACTGGTCTTTCGACTTCAACGACACCACCACTTCCATCATGCTGAAGGGTGCCGGGTCGGTGGAGGTCTCCGCCCGCCCGGCTTT
>CAYPOR010000117.1:0-2825 GCA_964412445.1 uncultured Nitrospira sp. | reverse complement strand
GTCCTTTCGCCGGAATCGTGGCGACGCCGGGTGTGTCGCGAAAGATTTCCTCGACTGCGCGGCTCTCCCACTCGGTGTGTGTCTCAAGTCGAAAGGCCCGCAGCACTGTGGCCCCGGTATCGACGATGGAGACGGGCTGCTGAATCGTATGTCCGTGCTTGATCCCGGCTCCGGAAGCGATCCAGGGGATGGTCGCTGCGAGGGGGGAGGTCTCTCCCTGCGCCGCACCGGCTCCGCTCAAAGACGTCACAAACACCGTGGTGTGCCCCAGTAAACCGTGGTCGTTGAAAATCGCCAGCACCGCCTCCATTGCCCGATCCACCGACCGGAGCGCCGTGCGATACTGCCCTGAAGACCAGCCGTGCTCGATGCCGGCCCGAGCCCCGTCCGGCAAGTGCACCACGAGCAGATGCGGCAGAGCCAGAATTGCATGGCCGTATCCTTGTCCGCTGGCCGCTTTCCTCACGTACTGCCTGATGTAAGTCACCAGCCGCTCCGGGCTGCATTCCGGTTTGAGCGGTCCGCACACCTGATAATCGGTGTAGGGTTCCGGCTTTGCGAGTTGGTACAGCGACTCATCCATGAAGAAGATGGCGCTGTCCCGCCCGCCGCTGAGGTCGAGATAGTCGAAGACGGTCGGAGGTCTCGGATAGCCCCGGCTGAATTCGAAGGTGTCCCAGGTGATGCCGTGTTTCTCAACCGGCAGCCCGGTGAGGAGGGAGGCCATGGCGGGGAGACGACTTGGGGATGTGACGGTACCGGCTGACCAGGTTGCGGCTCCTTCTTTGGCCAGCCGCGAGAGAGCAGGCATCGGTCCGGTCTTCAAGGATTGCCGATCGACCCCTTCGAGGACGAACAGGATCACATGGTCCGTGGTTGCGGGAGTCGGAGGTACCGGACGTCCGGGAGTCGCGGCACCGGACTCGGCGATCTGTGCGAATAGACCGGTCACGATCAGGATGAAAATAGTGAACCGTCGTGTCATCGCGTCCTCCAGATTGAATGCGCGCCGTTTCGTTCAGAGAGCGTCGGCCCTTCATCGCAGCTGATCGGCGCGTCGATGCCGGATCAATGCAATCGTCGGTCCCGATTTCCAGAGTGATCTGGACGTCGGGTCCGGTGTGATTTCAGAGGAAATTGAGGGGTGCGGCGGTCGCTTGTATGACTCAGGAATAGTCAGATCTGTGATTGTGTGCGCACGTGCACGGTCCGATTGGCGTGATCGTGCGCCAGTGCTCGATGTCGAGTGGATCTACAGTTTCCGTCGCCGGTCCAGCATCCAGCGGGTGATGCCGAGGTGTTTGGCTGCGAGGGTTTTGTTGCCGTTGGAGCGTTGAAGCACTTCGGCAATGATGCGGTCTTCCAAATCCGAGAGAGACAGTTCGCCGAGCTGAAAGGTCAGGTGCACCCGGTTCGGGTCGTCCGGAGCGGGAACTTCCGTCGCGGGGAGGGGCGTGGTGCGAGCACTCATAGACCGATCGGCTTGCACATCGGCCGGAAAGTGTTCGGCTTCGAGCGAATCACCCTGGCAAAACAGCACGGCCCGCTCGATGAGGTTGCTCAACTCCCGAACGTTACCGGGAAAGGCATAGCGGCGCAGGACTGCTTTGCCGCTCTCTCCGATCATGTGCACCGGCTTTTTGAGGGCGACTGCGGAGCGGGCCATAAATTGTTCGGCGAGGGGGATGATGTCTTCGGCCCGCTCGCGAAGCGGCGGGACGGTCAAGGTGACCACGTTCAATCGAAAGTAGAGATCTTCGCGGAACTCGCCTTTCGCTACAGCCTCTTTGAGGTTGCGGTTGGTGGCGGCCATGAACCGGACATCGACCGGAATCGTCGCCGATCCACCGACGCGGCGGAGGGTCCGCTCTTCGATGACGCGGAGGAGCTTGGCCTGTAACGGAAGCGGCAGGTCGCCGATCTCGTCGAAGAGGAGCGTTCCGCCCTCGGCCATCTCGATCAATCCTGCCTTTCGTCCCAGGGCGCCGGTAAACGATCCCTTTTCATGGCCGAACAGCTCGCTTTCAAACAGCTCGCGGGGGATCGACGGACAGTCCACCTCGATACAGGGTTTCTGCCCCCTGGCGCTGTTGTAGTGAATCACGCGGCTCATGTACTGCTTGCCGGTGCCGGTTTCGCCCTGGAGCAGCACGGTGACCCGGTCGGTTTTTGCCAGTTCCCGGAGTTGGCTCAGGAACGCCAGCGTGGCGGGGCTTTTGCCGATGATGCGATCCAGTGCATACCGTTCCACATCCTGCCCGCTCTGCAACCGGACCTGGCGTTGCAGCGTGAGCAGCTCGGTGGCCCGGCGGAGCGCATGCTGCAAGTCCTCCATGTCGATGGACTTGGCGACGAAGTCGAAGGCCCCGAGCTTGGTCGCCTCCACGGCATCCTTGACCGTGCCTCTCGCCGTCAGGAGGATGACCAGCAGATGGGGCGACATTTGTTTGACCCGGGCCAGCACGTCGAGACCCGAGAGGTTCGGCATGACCAGATCGAGGATGAGAATGTCCGGCTCGAACGACCGCAGCAGTGCGAACGCCTCTTCGCCGGAGCCGGCGGTTTGCACGACATAGCCCTGATCGCTCAGCCGGAGCGCAAACGCCTCGCGCACCGAAGGTTCGTCTTCCACCAATAACAGCTGCCAGGTCATGCGAGTCCTCGTGTTCCAACAGGCAGCCACACATCGACCACGGCGCCGTTCCCCGGCGGGCTGGTGATGGACAGCTGCCCGCCATGGCGCTCGACGATGTCATGCGTGATCGTCAGGCCGAGTCCGACGCCCTTCGCCTTGCCGTTGGTGAAGAAGGGTTCGAAAATCCGCT
>CAYPOR010000116.1:0-2911 GCA_964412445.1 uncultured Nitrospira sp. | reverse complement strand
CGAAGTCGCGACACTCATCCGCCCGGTTTCTTCCCGCTGAATCATCATCGACAACCTGATGTGCGTGGAATAGGGGATAGCCGGCGAAGAACCGGGAGCCGGCCGTATTGCGTGTTGAGGGCTTGCGAGGGACGGTGAGTTGTTCCGGATTGATATTGGGGAAAGGCTATCGGTCGGTGGTGCGAGGGCAGGAGGTGGTTGCTCCCTGAACCGCAATCTCTACGAACTCCTGAATGTTTCTGGCGCATCGGCCGCAGCAGCCGCTTCCCTTGAGCTTGAACGTCGCTTTGAGGGCACAGGGAGTTACCTGGCCGGCCCGGCCGGCTTCCCGCACATCCGATTCAGTAATCCCGTTGCAGAGACACACGTACATGGCAACCTCCATGAACGATTATGAGAAGCATTCTCAGTATGCCAGCACGTGAAGATCTTGTCAAGTCTGTTTCCTTAAACCTGGGATATGCGGTTTTTCGCTGTTTTTGAACAACCGCGGTATCAGGACAGGGTCGTTTCCAGTTGGACGACCATCTCGCGAATCGTGTCGAAGCCTGACTGCCAGAACGCTTCATCCGTCATATCGACACCGACTTTGGCGAGAATGTCACGGGGTGATTCAGAGCCGCCGGTCTCCAGGAGCTCAAGGTACTTAGGGACGAAGGCCGCCCCCTGTTCTTTGTACATCCGGTACAACGCCAGGACGAGCAGATTCCCGAAGCTGTAGGCATAGCAATAGAACGGGCTGGCGAAGATATGGGGGATGCTCAGCCATTCCCACTGGAATTCGTTCGGGACCTTCACGGCCTTCCCGAATTGTTGACGGAGTTCGCCCAGGTAGGCCTTTGCGAGCTGGTCACCCGTGGCCCCCTCTCCCACCATCCGGTGCGCGAGCTTTTCAAACCGGACGAAATAGGCCTGGCGCAATACTGTGGCATAGATGTCGTCGAGTTGGCCGATCAGCAGTCCCTGGCGAACGGCTTTGTTTCGCTCCTGAGACATGAGCGCATCGGAGAGAATCCGTTCGCCGAAGACCGAGGCAGTTTCCGCAAGCGGAAGCGTCGAGTGAAACGTAAAGACGGAGTGGTCCTTGGCCATCATGCCATGGACCGCATGTCCGAGCTCATGGGCCATGGTCGCGATGTCGCGGGCTTCACCGGTGTAGTTCAGCATCACATAGGGCGTCATACCGGGGACGACGCTGTAACAGTAGGCCCCGCCGAGTTTTCCCGAGCGGGTCGGGCCGTCGATGTGCCGGTCGGTGAAGACCTGTTCCGCCAGATCCGCCAGGCGGGGTGAGAATCCGCGATAGGCGTCCAGCACCATCTTTGCCGCATCCGCATACTTGTATGTTTTCGCTTCCGTGCGATGGGGCGCATAGAGGTGGTAGCGACTCATCGGCGTGATGTTGCAGATCCTGGCTTTCAACTTGAAATAGGTCTGAAAAATATCGGCGTTTTTGGCGCAGGCCGACAGCAACACGTCGACGGCCTGGTCGGGCACATCGTTGCCGAGGTTGCGCGTCGCAATGGGGGAGCCGAAGCGGCGAAGTCCGAGGTTTTCCGATTTCCAGTCATTCACGAGCGTTTTATAGATTTCGCCGAGCAGGTCGCGCTGGCCTGAAAATACCCGATAGAGCTCTTGATAGGCCGCCTGCCGCACGGAGGCCTTCTGGCTGCGGACATAGGCCATCAGCCCCTCGCGGTTCATCGTTTTTTTCTTCCCGCCGATGGTCAGGGTAAATGTAAATCCATTGGTGACGATGTCATAGAGTGTATGGATCGCGCTGCGTCCCGTTACATTTTTCAGGTTGACGATTTTTTCTTCGGGCTCCGACAGCGTGTGCGGCTTGAATCGCCGGATGGTTTCCAGGTGATACCGCAGGTCGCCGGCGCCGGTCATCAGGCGGGCGGCATTGACGTCATCGACGCTCTGCCACCAGAGCTCAAAAAACAGCAGCCGGTTACTGAGAGCGGTCAGCCGTTCCTCGACCTGCGTCTTGAACGAGCGGGCGGCCGCGTCTTTCGTATTTTCTGAAAACCAGAGATAGGCGAAGGCGCCCAATCGGGAAGAGCCTTCTGCGACGGCCTCGCTGCATCTGAGCAACGCGAGCAGATCCTGGCCCGACATTGCCGGTGAAAGTCCCGGACGGGCGGCTTCGATCTGCACCACCTTCGCTTCCAACTCGGCCAGGAGCGCATCGAGCTGGCGCGTTGGATTCTTGACGAGATGGGTCAGGTCCCATTTATCCGAAAATGTCTTGGGTTTGGGGTGGCGCGAGGAGGAAGCGGTTCGAGTTGAGGATCTGCCGGCCATGGTCTTCTCCTTCGTAAGGTCCGTATGCGTGAATGACGATCATATCATTGGAGGCCGGTCGAGCGCGGAGAAAAAAGACCGCCGATGATCCGGTCACCGCCGCGTTGACAGCGGTCCGACGGGATGTGAAAATCCCGATGGAAAGGAATCGAGTATGACCGATCAAGAACTCAATCGGGCGGTCCAGTACGTGACGGCCAGCACTTCCTATGCGCGGGAGATCGTGGCGGACATCATCAATACGGGTCTCGGGGAATTGTCGGCGGTCGCCTCGCAGTCGACGCGGCAATTCGAACGGGCAACGTTGCTGGAGTATGTGACGCAATGGGCCATCAAGCGCACGGGACAACCTGAGCCGCTGGTCCGCGAAGTGCTCGGCTGTGCCAGCCGGTGGTTGGACGATGTGTATGAAGAAGTGGCGAATCGCCAGCCGGAGGCACTGGGGCTGGCCTCCAGTGATAACGATGATGAGGGAACGGAAGCAGTGTGAGGCATGGCACGGTTTCGTCCGCGAAAGACCTTCAAGTTGGTTACCCATCTTCGGGAAGGCCATCAGGCGCCGCTGCCGGCCTGGAAGCGGGAAGAGCAGGGGTTGTCCCGC
>CAYPOR010000115.1:0-2949 GCA_964412445.1 uncultured Nitrospira sp. | reverse complement strand
CTGCCTCTCCCTTTGAGAAGGAATATCCGTTCGAGGCGGAACGGAAAATGATGACGGTGATCCGCCGGACGGCGGAGGGAAGTCTCGCCTTCGTCAAAGGGGCGCCGGATATTGTCCTCAAACGCTGCACGCACCGCATGACGTCGGACGGACGGATTGAGCCCCTGAGCGACCAGCAACGGAAAGCCATTGTCGTGACGAATACCTCTCTGGCCGGGGAAACGCTTCGTGTCCTCGGAGTGGCGCAGCGGCCTGTCGATGGCCATGGTTCGACTCTGTCGGCCGATGCTGTGGAGCGTGACCTGGTGTTCCTCGGGTTGTGTGCGATGAAGGATCCCTTGCGCCCAGAAGCAAAGGAAGCGGTGCGTCTTTGTCGGGAGGCTGGGATCAGCACGGTGATGATTACCGGGGATCACAAAGAGACGGCCGTGGCAATCGCACGGGAATTAGGCCTGCATGATGGCGAGGGAAGGGCGCTCTCTGGTTCCGAGCTGAACGATCTTACGGACGAGCAATTGGCTGCCATGGTGCAGCGTGTCACCGTCTATGCGCGTGTTTCGGCGGAACACAAGCTCCGCATCGTCCAAGCATGGAAACGCAGCGGCGCGATTGTCGCGATGACCGGGGACGGCGTGAACGATGCGCCGGCAATCAAGGAGGCTGATATCGGGGTGGCCATGGGACTTGCCGGCACCGATGTGACGAAAGAAGCCTCCGATATGGTGGTGACCGATGATAATTTCGCCTCGATTACCGCGGCCGTAGAAGAAGGGCGGGGAGTATTCGATAACATCCGCAAGACGGTGCATTTTCTCTTGTCGTGCAATGTGAGCGAAGTGCTTGTGATGCTGTTTGCCGCGCTGTTGGGATTGCCGCTGCCGCTCTTGCCGATCCAGATTCTATGGATGAACCTGGTGACGGACGGCATTCCCGCCCTGGCCTTGGCGGTCGATCCCAAGGCGCCGGATCTGATGAACCGTCCGCCTCGCAGGCCGGAGGCCCGCCTGCTCGACGGCGGACGCTTACTGGCGATCGGCGGCGAGGGGCTGATGCTGGCGGCCCTCGCATTGGGAGCGTTCAGTTACAGTCTGTATGGCTTGCACCAGGGCCTCGATCAAGCCAGAACGGTGGCCTTTACCGTGATGGTGGTTGCCCAGCTCGTCCATGCGTTCAATTGCCGCAGCGAACGGTGGTCGCTGTTCCAGCTGAGTGTCGGCACGAATCGCGCGCTGGTCTGGGCCGTGTTGCTTTCTCTCGCGGTCCAGATTGCGGTGCTGACCGTACCGGCGGTGTCTTCGGTGTTCAAGGCGGCGCCTTTGCCGGTCGAAGATTGGGAATTGATGGGAGCAGCCGGCCTCGTGCCTTTCATCGCGATGGAATTGATAAAGATGGCCCGACGTCAACATACGGATGTCGATCAAGGAACGTCATCAGCGCGCGCGTAACCGGCTTGTCATGCCGGGCGGGAATCGGTATGATCGGACACAATGAGTGCCACACTGTATTCGAGCCGTTCGCGGGGCTGGTTGCTGATCGTCTGCTGCCTGTGTCTCTGTGTCATGGCCCAGATGCTCGGCGTGCCCGCGACGTTGCTCAGCCCTGCCGATTCCTCTGATCTGCTCGGATCGTCGGTGCTGGAAGGGTTTTCCCTCATTCCGCCGTCCCCGGACGTGTCTCTGCCGGCAACCTCGGCCGCCGCGCCGGATTTCTCATCTCTTTCGCATGTGCCCGTGATGGTCTCCGCAGTGTTTCATCCTCCTGTTCGCTAGTCCCACGATACATCCTCGTTCTATTTCATCGTGTTGTGCCGAGTGCGGTCGGAACGTGTGCCCGCATAGTTGCGAGAGCTTTCGTTGGTTCGGCTGAACGGCAAGCGAGACGGGTTCCCGGTGTGCAGCAGACGGCAGATGGCCCTGCCTGCTAGAGCACGTCGCTCCAGGGGGGGCTGACGGCGAAGGCGGCGTTGATCAGCCCGACATGCGAGTAGGCCTGCGGGAAATTGCCGCATTGGGTCTTCGTGGAGGGAATGAAATGCTCGGAAAACAGTCCGACGTGGTTGGAGGCTATCAGGACACGGTCGAGGATTGTCCGTGCTTCGTCCACGCACCCCAGGCGGGCGAGGGCTTGGGCGATCCAGAACGAGCAAATGACGAATGCGCCTTCCGGTTTTCCGAAGTCGTCGTTCCGGACGTACCGGTAGAAGAATCCGGTGTCCTCGCCGCCGTGCCGGAGCGAGAGTTCGCGGGTGATGTGCAATACCGTCGACTCGCACAGCGGGCGGTTCGGATACCCGAGGATGGGCAGTTGGGCCAGTGCGGCGTCGAAACTGGGGTCGGTGGGACCGTTCCGAACGGCTCCCTCGCGGACGGCGCGGAGCAAGGCGTCTTCCGCCTGGATGCGTCCCGCCGTGAGGCCGATCGAGACGGAGGGGAGATGCCCGGCCTGTTTGATGCGCTCCAATCGTTCGAGCCCCGCCCAGCACAGGAGGTTCGTGAAGGAATGCTCCTGCCAGCCGTTGCGGATCTCCCAGAGACCGGCGTCCGGCTGGCCGATGCTGCGCACGCACAACTTCGCCAGATGCGCGAGCAGGGTATCCAGATCTCTGGTGCGCAAATCGACATACCGTTCGTCAAAGAAGATCGGGGTAAAGGTCAGAATCATTTCGGCATAGGCATCGTTCTGCACATGCTCCGCGGCCTGATTGTGGCTGCGCACCGGTCGGCTGTTCTGGTGGCCGGACCAGTTCGCATGCTCCGTTTCGGGAAGCGGAAGTCCCTGACTGAGCGTGTAGACCGGCCGTAGCCGGTCGCTGGAGTGTTCGTGGGTATGCGCGATGTTCAACAGGAATTTCAGGAAGGCTTCCATCTCTTCGAAATGGCCCAGGTTATGAAATGCCGTGAGCGCAAAATAGGCATCGCGCAGCCAGCAAAACCGGTAGTCCCAGTTGCG
>CAYPOR010000114.1:0-3027 GCA_964412445.1 uncultured Nitrospira sp. | reverse complement strand
AACTATTCGCTCAACTCTCCCAAGGAGACGGAAGAGACGCTCTTGCAGAGCGTGGAGTCTTATAAGGTGGTCGCCTCGATCCTGGGAGAAGAGCGGGTCTTCCCGCTCATGTTCTTCCTGGGGATTCAGCCGAATACCGATCTTGAACAGCGGCTGCTGGAGGAAGGCTACCTCTCGGCCGGCTACAACCCCCTGATGCTCACCCCGACCAGCATCAGGAAGCTGCTCTACAATCCGGCCCCGCTCAACAGCTTCATCGCGAAAGCCTGCCTGAAGGCCTGGGAACGAAAGGAAGGCAGCCGCGATCCCCGAAAATGGACCGGCTCTCTCTCCCAAACCGCATCCGCCGACGCCACGGGTCAATCCGGCCAATACGCCGACAAGAGCCTGCTCAAAGGGATCGAAGGGAACTCCGGCCGGGATGCCCTGCTGTCGCTGGAGGAAATTCTCCGGTCGCGCAAGAATCCTCCCTCCTCCGTACCATCGGATCCCAAATCCATGGCGACTCCCGCCTCCTAAAGTTCGTCGCCCACGAGGCGAGAGACTCCCGATCATCACCTTGCAATCCAGATTAGCCCAATGCTATGATCCGACCTCTTTTATGCCGGTGGCCTCAGGCAACCGTTTGGTTTTTCTGACAATTATGACGGTCACCCCCGGCAAAAAGAGGCCCTGGAGGAGGCGGCTCAATGTACAAGACCATCTATATCCCGGTCGATAATTCCGACCATTCCAATACAGCAGTTGACGTGGGCGTCGAGTTCGCGAAAACCTTCGGCTCCAAGATTGTCGGCAGCCACGTCTACGCGGCGAAGATGCACGACAAGCGCTTCAAGCAGATGGAAGCCGGACTGCCCGAGGAATATCACGACGAAAAGGAACTGGACCGCCAGCGGCAAATCCACGATTCGCTGATCACGCGCGGGCTCCAGATCATCACGGACTCCTACCTCGACTACGTCGACAAGAAGTGCAACGAGTCCAACCTCCCGATCGAACGCAAATCCCTCGAAGGGCGTAATTGGAAGGTACTCGTCGAAGACATCAATACAAACGCCTATGACCTGGTCATCATGGGCGCGCTGGGCGTCGGCGCGGTGAAAGACAGCGTGATCGGCAGCAATACCGAGCGCGTGATCCGCCGCATCCGCAACTCGGACATGTTCATCATCAAGAACACCGAACCGATGAATAACGGCAAGATCGTCGTGGCCGTAGACGGCAGCCCCTATTCCTTCGGCGGGTTGATGACCGGTCTGGCACTCGGCAAGGCCTTCAACCGGCCGGTCGAAGTCATCTCCGCCTTCGATCCGTACTTCCATTACGCAGCCTTCCACAGCATCTCCGGCGTGCTGAACGAAGAAGCCGGCAAGGTCTTCCGGTTCAAGGAACAGGAAAAGCTGCACGAAGAAATTATCGACAGCGGGCTGGCCAAAATCTATCAATCACACCTCGATGTGTCCCGTGAAATCGCCCAAGCCGAGAAGACCGACGTCAAAACGACCCTGCTTGACGGCAAAGCCTTTGAAAAGATCATTCAGTATGTCCGCAAAGACACTCCGTGGCTCCTGATCGTCGGCCGCATCGGCGTCCACAGCGACGAAGACATGGATATCGGCAGCAACACGGAAAACCTGTTGCGCAGCGCCGCCTGTAACGTCCTGGTGTCGAATCGCAAGTATGTACCGCCGATCGATACGCAGGCCGAGTACACCATCGCCTGGACGGAAGAAGCCTTGCGGCGGATGGAAAAGATTCCGGTCTTCGCCCGCGGCGTCGCCAAGACCGCGGTCCATCGTTATGCCATTGAAAAGGGCCACACGATCATCAGCAATACGGTTCTCGATACCGCCATCGGACATATTCTTCCCAAAGGAGCCATGGATGCCATGCGCGCCCTCGGGGGCAGTCTGGATGCCGCTGGCATCGACCGGGACAAGATGCAGGCGGACGATTCGGTCGCCAAAGATCTCATGGGCAACACCCTGAGCGGCATGATGACCGGCATCGTGGAAGAAAAACCGAAGACCTCGGTCGGAACCCAGGCCTATCTCGACCGTATGAACCAGAATTACTTTGTCTGCGACGGCTGCGGGTATATCGGGAAGGGCGAGACACCGGTCAAGTGCCCGGTCTGCGCATCCGAAGGCGACAAGTTCAAACAGGTGGATAAGACGATTTTTGAGGCGGCTGCCAAGGCCGAAGGCGAGCTGGAAACCGATCTGGCGTACGACGACGTTCCGATGCAGTGGACCAAGGACGCCAAGGAAGCGATCCGCGCGGTTCCTGCCGGCTTCCAGCGCCGTCGCGCCAAAGCCAGAATCGAAAAGAGCGCCCGAAAGCTCGGCATGACGACGATTACGCTCGAATACGCCGCCCCCACGATCAAGGAAGCAGCCGACGAAGATTACCAGCCGATTTTCGCGAACAAAGGTACCGGCACCGCGCCGGCAGCCGAAGAAAAGCTGGCCGCCGCAGCCAACGGCACGAACGGCGAGCATGCGAACGGTAACGGCGCCGCCAAACCAGAAGAAACCTCTCCGTTTACCTGGAGCGCCGACGCCCAGGCGCGGCTGGAGCGGGCTCCTGAAGGCTTCATGCGCGATTGCACCAAGGCCTTGATCGAGAAACACGCGGAGAAGATCGGAGCCACCCTCATCACGGCCGAAGTGGCCAATGAGGGCATCGAGCAGGCCAAGGGCTACATGGCCGATGCGATGAAGACAGGCAATCTCAAAGACATGATTGCCAATCTGACCGGCTCGAAGTCCGGGGCCAACTGATGGGTAAGTCGCTTCCGATCCTGAACATCCCGTCTTTGCCGGGAGCCCTGGGGTCTTTTCAACAGCAGATCACGCAATTCTTCACGCCCGGGCCGAAGGGTGAGGGCGTGTATGACGGCCGGACCGTCGACGACTTCAAGCCCTATCTCGTCGCACTCAACCTGACGAAGCGCTGCAATCTCAAGTGCGATCATTGCTACCTCGACGCCACCACCAAATCGGCGGGCGGCGACGACGAACTCTC
>CAYPOR010000113.1:0-3200 GCA_964412445.1 uncultured Nitrospira sp. | reverse complement strand
CCCACGGCACGGCAGGCGGCGGCGCCGAGAGTCTGACGGCGCTGGCCGGCACGGGCAACGTCACCTTCACCGGCAACGTCGGCAACAACACCGACGCCCTCGAACTCGAAGCGCTGACCGTCACCAGCGCCGCGACCACGCTGTTCAGCGGCAAGATCGAACTGGCCAACGCCCTGACACAAAGCGCCGGCAGCGTGGCGACCACGTTTGCCGACACGGTCAATGTGGGCAGCGCCGCGCTCACCGGCACGGCCTTCAACATCAACAACAGCTTCGCCTCGGGCGGCACCACCACGATCACCAACAGTGGCACGCTGACCAAGAACAGCACGGGCAACATCACCTCGACGGGGGCCTTCAACGCCACGGGCGACGTCAATCTGGCGGCGAACATCACCACCACCGACACCGATCTCACGATCGGCGGCAACCTGGTGATTGCCCAAGGGGCGAGCCCGACCTTGAGCACGGGGGCGGGCACGGCGGGCAACATCCTGGTCAGCGGCACCACCCACGGCACGGCAGGCGGCGGCGCCGAGAGTCTGACGGCGCTGGCCGGCACGGGTTCAGCCAGTTTTTCGGGAGCCTTGGGAGCAGATATTCCACTTGGAACATTAAGCGTCACCGGCGCAGATATTAGTTTGTCTGCAATCGGTGGCGCGAGTCCCGGAGTTTCCGGTAACGCAACAATAAGTAGTACGGGTAGCGTGAGTATGGGAGCTTCCCGGATTTCCGGTTATCTCGATATCACCGCCGGCGGCGCAATTTCTCAAACCGGGGTTTGGAATGTCGGCGGTGATCTTTGGGCGCGAACTACGGGTGGCAATATCGCTCTCGATTCCTTTCAAAACACGCTCGGTGGCACGGTGTCGTTGATCGCGCCGCTGTCGCTGGGAGCCGCTGGTGCCGGAAATAGCGTCACTTTGTGGGCGGACTCGATCAAGGTCGGCACCGTGAGACCTTCCGACTCCTCAACCACGAATGTCGGGATTACTGCGGCGCGGGTTACGATCAAGGCACCGAGCGGGTCCGCGATTCTTGCAGACGGAACACAGGGCTTGATTACGGCGGATGAGCCGCAAGGCGTCACGCCCGCATTGACCATCATTGCCGATGGCGAGATTGGTGACAAGAACACGGGTACCCCCAAGACTGTGGGACTTGGAATCAAGGTGTCCGGGTTGATCAAGGTGGTTTCCGACGCGCTTGGCGCCGGGACGATCATGTTGTTTGGCGATGAGGCTACTCAGCCGAAGTACGAGTTTTCCGGTGACCCAACCCATCGATCTGTCCGTTACAACGGTTTCGAAGCCCAAAGTGCCCAGTTAACCGGTGCCCTGGATGCCGCTTACCTCGATATTCGCACTGCGACCATGGAAGTCCGCGAGTCGGGGTTCGCCAAGGAAAACGCCAGCAAGGTGCTTCGGCGTGGGGTTGTGACATCAGCGGGCCCCGGACAACCCGCGGTCGACGACAGTACCGGGATGGCAGGGGCCGAAGAATGCGAGGGCGGATTTTCGGACGGTAGCCTTTCTTGCCAATAGGCTGCGTTTGAACTAGGGTCTCCTTATGGTTTCCGGTCTTACCTGAATCGGGGAGACCGGGGTTGCAATGTGGCGACTCAGGGCGGCGGTGTGTTCTGGATTGCCTTCGTTCTGATGCCGATGCCGCCAGCGCATCATTGGCGACGGTTTTCAGGAAATGAGGGGACTTCCACCGAGCCGTCGGGATTTGTTGTTGGACCGTGACTTTTGTCGTTGACCGTGCTGAACGCGGAAGGTATGTTTCAGTCTGAAATAACTTGAGTTCATGTTTTTGTACGGAGGTTCGCAATGTTCAATCAAAAATTCCTGGTCTTTGCAATGCTGCTCGCATCCAGCTTCGGGTTCGCATACGCGGCGGACAACGAGGCGCGGCAGACCGTGTCCATCAACAGCCCTAACCCGAAGGTCGAGGATATTGAGGGTGCGCTTTTCCCGAAGGAAGTCGTGGCCTTGAAGGACGAGTGTGCGCAAATGGAAAAGATCGGTCTGCGTTGCCAGAGCGTGATCCCGAAGTCCTCGCTGGATACGATCCAGATCACTTTTTCCCGGGGTTCGGCAATCTTGACGGAAGAGGGCAAGGGTTTTCTGCGCTCCGTAGGCGCAGCCCTGCAACGCAAGGCTGGCGTCTGGAAGTCCTTGGTCGTGGAGGGTCATACTGACGCAACGGGCTCTGACGCTACGAATCGCAAGCTTTCCCAGCAACGCGCCGATTCGGTCAAGAATTTCCTTCAAGCTGAGTTTGGTCTGTCCAATATCGAAACATCCGGGCGCTCGGCCGACAGGCTGCGTGATGCGGATAATCCGTCCAGCGGCCTGAATCGCCGCGTTGAGTTTGTTCCGAACTGGTGAACATCATGAAAATCAATAAATTTAAGCTGTTACTTGGAGTCGTGGCTGCGTTTTTCGGCGGTGTTGCAATCGCGCAGGATGCCGGTGGCGATGTGGGCTTGGTGAATTCCCTCCAGGGTGATGTCAGCTATCAAGGCAAGGACGGTCCGGCGCGCAAGGCTCAGCCCTACATGAGACTGCGTCACGGTGACAAGGTATCCGTCGCCGCCGGTGGGGCAATCAGGATCAGCTACACCACGGCGAACCGGCAGGAATCCTGGACCGGCCCGAGCAGCTTCGTGGCCACCTCCGGGGGGGCGAGCTGCTCAAGGGCACCAAGCCCGAGATCGTCCAATTGCCTTCGGCTGTGCCCCAGAAACTCGCCCGGGTATCCGAGTTGATGAATACGTCCCGAGTCGGCGGCTTGGTGGTTCGCTCCGCCAAGGCGCAGACGGCTTCGAGCAAAGAGGAAGTCGCGGAAGCAGTGGCTGCCTACGAGTCGATGCGCGCCAAGGCGGCGCCAAACGACGTCACACCGGAACTTTTTCTCTACTCGGTGTTCCAGGAAAACGGCATGGTCGACGACCTGAAGATCGTCGCCAAGGAAATGATGTCGCGTCAGCCTGACAACGCCGAGATTCGCCAACTGGCGCAGGCGGCGCTGAACGCACGCTAACAGGCTCTCGATCGTCCGCCATCGGCCGCAGCGGGCAACCGCCGCGGCCGGTTTCGTTTCAAGGGCTGAAAAGCGCTGTTCCAGTCCGGCTTTTCGCTTCATGGCAAAAGAAGTCGCGGAACATAATCGACCAGTATCCAAAATTGCAATCC
>CAYPOR010000112.1:0-3383 GCA_964412445.1 uncultured Nitrospira sp. | reverse complement strand
CATTCGATAGTGCGGGTTGATTCATGCGTTTATTTTCTCCAATTCTACCAGAGCCATCATCACCTGTTCGGCCAGGTGCGGGTCAGGGTGGGTCATGGCGTCATACACGATTTGGGCCTGCGTCCATCCGTCGCGGCAGTGGATGGTGAGCGTCACCGGTTGAGGCGCGTCTCCATACACGAGGAGCACAACGAATTGGCAGGTACACTGGGCCGTGCCGTGATCCGGGCATTCGCACGCCACATCCGCCGCCAACGCGGAGCGCAGGTCAAAACTGCGGACGACGTACAAGCCCCGCCGGGTGAGGGCGGCCAGTGCGGCGGGCACAACGGTCGCGCTATCCACGTCAAACACAATGCTCTCCCAAAGGGATGTTTCACGGTCGTTCATCGCGTTCACCTGTGATGAGTGTATGGAGAGTGTGACTGGCCGCCTAGCGCCAAGTAGCGGGTTTGGGCACACGCCATTTGGCGGGTTGGCTCGCTAAGCCAGATAGCGTGGGGCAAAACAAAAAACCTCCTGAAGCATGGCTTTCAGGAGGCGGCAGAGGGTCTGGAGTATCGGGCTATGGCAGAGGCAAACGCAATTCCACGGTCGCGCCTGCGCCAGGGGACGACCGAATAGCGAGGTGCGCGCCAATCAACTCGGCGCGTTCTTGCATCCCCATCAAGCCGTAATGCCCCGAGGTCACCAGATCGCTCACCCGCTCCGGGGCGGTGAAGCCCTGACCGTCATCTTGTACACCGACGACGAGCTCGGTTGGAGTGAAAGTGGCCGAAATGCTGACGGAGCGCGCCGAAGCATAGCGGGCGATGTTGTTCAGCGCCTCCTGCACGATGCGATAGAGGGCGATTTCGTGGCCGGAAGGCAGGCGGCGGGCCGGGCCGGTGGTCACGACGGTGACGTGCGCGCCAGACGTTTTTTCGAGATCACGCGCCAGCATTTCAAGGGCCGGTAGGAGGCCGAGGTCTTCCAGGTAAATGGGGCGCAGGGCGCGAATGACACGCCGGACTTCTTCAATTAGCGCCGCTGTCATGCGCCGGACTTCGGCCAACTGCTCGACGGTTTTGGGCGCGCCATCTTTTAGCGGGCCATCTTTCACCGTCATCTGCGCCAGTTGCGCGCGTTGGTCCAGCGCCACCAGCGCCTGCACCGCGCCATCGTGCAATTCGCGGGCCAGGCGGCGGCGCTCATCTTCCTGCCCGGCGGTGATGGCGCTCAGGTAGCCGCGCAGGTTTTGTTGCGCGGCTTTGAGTTTCTGAGCCATGCGCACGAGTTCGGCCTGCAAGTGGCGGATTTCGGCGATGCCGCCCACGGGCGTCTCAAGCGCTTCAAAACGGCCCCAGGCCAACTCGCTCGCTTTCTGCTCCAGCGCGCGAAGCGGCTGAACAATCTGCCGGAAGCCAAAACCGAGAGCGATCAGCGCAAAGACTAACACCGGGATCAAAATAAGCGGCGCGGCCTGGGTGGTGCGGAGTAATGGACTATCTACCATCTCCCACGGCTCTTCAATCACCAACGCCCAACCCACCGGCGCGACCGGGCTATAGGCAATGACGTGCTCACGGCCCGCGACCACGCGATGAGTCCCGCCGCTCTCACCGCGCAGGGCTTCGGCCACGCCGGGATGCTGTGCGGGTTGCCCTTCGGTCGGCGGTTGGCCGGACTGATAAAGCACCTGACCATCAGCGTCCACCACCAACGCGAAAGGCAAACCCTCCATCGGGGAGACCTCGCCCAACGCACGGCTCACCAGGCTGGCTGGAGAGAATGCGCCGACGGCAATGACTGACGCATCCGGCGCCGCGACGGCCATGAGTAGCATGACCTCATCACTGCCGGTATCGGCGAAAGCGGTCGAGAATTGCGCTTCGGTTTGGCGTGTCAGGCTGGTCACGCGCAGCGGGTCAGTAACAGGTCGAGCTTCCCAAACGCTTGATGAGTTTGAAGCGGCCAGCCAGGTTCCATCCGGCGTAAACAGCGCCAGGCCGCCCTCAAAATCTGAGAGCAGAAAGGCGTAATCGGCTACGGCGTGGGCATAATCATCGGGATCTAAACTGGTGGCGTGCAGTGCCAGGCCGCGTATTGCGATAGTGCGATGGTTGAGTTGTTCGGCAATCGTGGCCGAGGCGGCGCGAACGGCGCGCTCGTCACGCTCGCTCACCAGTTCGCGCATGGCGTTCCCATGTAGCGCTAGACTGCCGAGCGGAATCACAATCAGCAACACCGATAGCGGCAGGATGACGAACAGAAAGAGTTGCAGGGTCAATCCGCGCCACCGCAGGCCGAGGGGCTTTTGTGAGGTTGGGGCGGGGCGCAACATGACCGACCGTTATTCCTGGGGTTGGCCCACCGCGGGCGGAATCCAGCCCAACGCCACCGCGCGCATCACGGCTTCGGTGCGGCTAGCCGCGCCCAACTTGGCGTAGATTTTGGCCAGATGACCCTGCACCGTCCGGTCGCTGATGGATAACTCCACACCGATGGCCTTGTTGGTGTAGCCTTTGGCGGTGAGGCGCAGCACTTCCAGTTCGCGCTCGGTCAGCGGCTCGATGTGCGTCTCCGTGTGGGGCGCAACCAGTTGCTCCATCAGTTTGCGCGCAATGCCCTGGCCCAGCACCGACTGGCCTTCGTGAACGGCCTGCACCGCTTCAACGAGTTCGTGCGCTTCGGCGGTTTTGAGGATGTAGCCGTTGGCTCCGGCTTGCAGGACGGCTTTGACGTAGGGCGGGTCGTCAAAGGCGGTGAGGATGAGCACGCCCACCGGCAGGCGCTCGGCGCGAATGGAGCGGGTGACTTCAATGCCGGACTGGCCCGGCATTTGAATATCCACGACGGCTACATCGGGTTGGTGTTCACGGATGAGGCGGATAGCTTCGAGTCCATCCGAGGCTTCGGCGACTACGGTGACGGTATCAGATATTTCCAAAAACTGACGGATGCCCTGGCGCACCACGGCGTGGTCGTCGGCGAGCAGGACGCGGATGGGGTGAACGGTTTCAGGCATAGAGTAACTTTCCAAACTGCTTGTTTAGGAACCGTTCCGCGTCGCCGTTATCCACCACTGATACTCCTGCTCGTCTTTGCCCCACTGGCTTTTGATAAAGTCCAGGATGGCAGCGATATCGGCCTCGCTCAGTGTGTTGCCAAAGGCGGGCATGTTCGACTTCGTTTCCGCACTCCCGTACACGGCCTGCCCGCCACGGGTGGTGATGTCTAACAACGTTTCGGTTGAGTGATGCCAGGTATGCCCCGAAGCATTGTGGGGCGGAGCGGGCAAAGAGCCATCGGGCAGGCGCTGTTTCCAGTTGGGCTGACCTTCCAGGTTAGGGCCATGACAACTGGCGCAGTTCTGGGCATAGAGCGTTGCGCCTCGTTTGACC
>CAYPOR010000111.1:0-3621 GCA_964412445.1 uncultured Nitrospira sp. | reverse complement strand
CAGGGCGCATGCTTCTTGCCCTGTTCGAATAAATCGCGCACACGCGAGGCTCCGACACCCACAAACATTTCGACGAAGTCAGAACCGCTGATGCTGAAGAATGGAACACCGGCTTCGCCGGCAATCGCTTTGGCCAGCAGGGTCTTGCCGGTTCCGGGAGGGCCGACAATCAATACGCCCTTCGGAATTCGTCCGCCCAACTTCTGGAACTTTCGCGGATCTCTCAAAAACTCGATAATTTCCAGGACCTCTTCCTTCGCCTCTTCAATACCCGCCACGTCGGAGAACGTGACCTTCTTTCGATCTTCCGTCAGCATCCGCGCCCGGCTTTTCCCGAACGACAACGCCTTGTTTCCCCCGACCTGCATCTGGCGCATCAAGAAAAACCAGAGTCCGAGAAACAGAATGAACGGCCCCCAGGTGACCAGGAAGGTGATGTACCACGGGCTCTCTTCCGGCGGCTTGACCTCGATCTGCACGTCTTTCTCGCGAAGCACCTTAACCAAATCAGGATAGTCCGGCGAAAAGGTTCGTATCCTCGTCTTATCCTTTAAGACGGAGCTAATGTGATTGCCTTTGATAATGGCTTTCTCAACATCGCCCTTTTCAATCTTCGCCATAAAATCGCTGAATATGACATCCTCTTCCGGCGCGTGAGTCGGCACGCTGAACAGATTGAACAACAAAATCATAAATAAGCCGACGACCACCCAAAAGAGCAGGTTCTTCACCCTGGAATTCATCCAGATCTCCTTCGTGGGAACGTTAAATCAGAGGAAGACACTCAATATAACAACACTGAATGTGAGTGATGTTAACACAGGGGCTTCAAAAGTGACAATATCAAGACCAAAGCTTACGCTTCTTCGTCTACCAGATCCAGCACCGCCAGATACGGCAAATTTCGGTACTTCTGCTGATAGTCCAACCCGTACCCGACGACATAGTGATTGGGAATTTTAAACCCTTCGTAATCGACCGGGACGGTGACCTGCCGACGGTCCGGCTTGCTCAGGAGCGTGCAGACTTTCAACGAACGCGGTTTTTTCCGCGCCAGGGTTTTCAGCAGATATTGAACGGTCAGCCCGGAATCAACGATATCCTCAACCAGTAACACATCCTTGCCTTTGATGGGCTCGGTGAGGTCCGTGAGAAGCTTCACCTTTCCCGACGTCTTGGACTTGCCGCCGTAACTGGAGACCACGATGAAATCGATGTGAATCGGAATCCGGATGGCGCGGGCTAAATCCGCGTAGAACGCATAGGCTCCTTTCAAGACACCGACAAGCACCAGATCCTTCCCCGCATAGTCGGCGCTGATCTGCTTGCCCAACTCCCGAATGCGGGTACGCATCTGCTCCTGCGTCACAATCGGCCGGCCAAACACACGCTCCATGCTAATGTACCCCTTCCGTAGTTGACACCCCGTCCATACCGATCATGAGACACCGGCGAGTGCCGTCCCGCACTTGAAACCGCTCATCCGGCCGATATCCAATCACACCGACAATTCCTTCAGGAGCCTCAAGGATCGGAATCCGTCCCCGCTCTGACGACGGAATCTTAAGGTCCACAAAATAGTCCTGCAGCTTTTTCGACCGCCCTTTCATACCGGACGGAACGAATCGGTCTCCGGCCCGCCAGGATCGAAGACGCAACGGCTGAGACAACCGGTCCGCATCAACGATCATTGCCCACTCACGGGAGACAACGAACCGACGGGCTTCGGCAGGAGCCCCCTCTTGTACTCGAATTTGTCGGCCCGTACCAGCCCATTCAATAACGGATGGAACCTGGACCGACTGCATCTGAGATACCGTCCTGCATTCCGACTGTTCAGAGACCGCACCCGCCGGCTGAATACACACGGCATTCCGCGTCACCCGGATCCGTGCACCGCCGATACCATGTCCTTCGCCGGCAACCTTTGAAGAAAGCAATTTGCGGACAGCCTCAACCGTTGCTGCCGAAGGAACCCGCCGCATCGGGTGCATTCGGCAAAACACCTCACGTAACACCCGCCGTTGCATCGCCGGAGCTTCCGCCTGGAGACGCTGGCGATGGATCGAATATCCTCCGCCCGATCCAGGCTGAACCAGTGAAGCGATCACACACTCGACTTGAGCAACCAGATACCGCTCATCCTCCCGGCACAAATCGCCCAGCCGACAAAGCGCTTCGATTGCCGTCGGAGCAATCCGGTTCAGCACCGGCAAAACCTCGTGCCGAATCTGATTACGGGTATAGACCGGTTTCGTATTGCTCGAATCCTGCCGGTATGATTGTCCCGTCGCATCAAGAAACGCCAGTACCTCACGGCGCCTGACCTCGTATAACGGGCGGACAATCTTCCCGTCGCGTTCAGCCGGCATGCCGGCCAAACCGGTCAGCCCGGCCCCGCGCAACATCCATAGCAGAATCGTTTCAGCCTGATCATCCGCCGTGTGACCGACTGCAATGCGATCGACGTCGAGCTCTTCGGCCAACTCTGCCATCGCTTGGTAACGCAACTCGCGCGCCTGAGCCTGCAGAGAAACCCGCTTCGGACGGATCCGGGCGTTCAACGGCACGCAATGAAGCGGCACCCGCAACGACTCGCAAAGCGACATCACAAACGCCTGGTCGTCGTCCGACTCACATCCCCGCAAACCATAGTTGAAATGGACCGCCGTCAACCGCACGCGCCACCGGGAAACCAACCGATGCAGCAACAGCAACAACGCGACAGAGTCGGGTCCGCCGGAAATCGCAACGAGCAGATGCTGCCCGGGTTCGAACAACCCCCGCGCCCGCACCGTCTTGACGACCCGATGCAGGAGCGGCGGCCAGGGAATCCGCACCGCGCGTTGTTCGATCATTGCCATGCTCGCCATCATCCCGCCGGCAGCGCACTGCGGTGTTCCCGTAAAATCGCTTTCGCCCGCTCCACATCCACCGCAATCTGACGGCTCAAATCCGCGCCGCTGGGAAATTTCGTGTCGCCGCGCAGCCGCTGAAGAAACTGCACCTCGATCGACTGCCCGTACAAATCCAGCCGTTCATCCAACACATGCACTTCCATTAAACGCTCACCGGCATCAAACGTCGGCCGGGATCCGATATAGACAACCGAATCGAACCGCTGCTGATTCCAGATCGTCACCGTTGCATAGACGCCATTCGGCGGAATCACCCGTTCGACCGGCAACCGCAGATTTGCCGTGGGCCAGCCCAACTCCTGTCCCCGTTGGACGCCCGGCAGAACTATTCCACCAATCGTGTACTGTCTCCCCAACAGACGTGCCGCAAGGTCAACCTGTCCTTCTTGGACTAATTTACGGACCCGCGTGGAGCTGACGATGGCGCCGTCGGCAATCACCGGAGACACCGGCTCAACGGAAAATCCAAACCGTTTCCCCATCATGGTCAGTGAGGAAACAGTGCCGGTCCGCCCCTTGCCGAACACAAAATGCTGCCCGACAAAAATCTGCCGGAGACGTAGGCCGCGATACAACACCATTTCGGCGAACGTTTCCGGCGGCAAGCTCGCAAACGCCTGATCGAACTCCAGAACGATCACTTCATCGATGCCCGCATCCTCGAAACGCTGCAGCTTTTCTTCCGGGCTCGTGAGAAACTTCA
>CAYPOR010000110.1:0-3745 GCA_964412445.1 uncultured Nitrospira sp. | reverse complement strand
GCTCCGCCTGGGAGTTACCCAGCGCCCCGCCCATGGAGTCCGGACTTTCCTCCCGGCACACAAGATGCCGAGCGATCACCCAGTCTCCTCTCTCGCGCCACTGTACTATAGGGCTGAAATCCCCGTCTTTCAAGGGCAGAGCCTCAACAAATTGTCCGCTATGGCGCTACAGGCAAGAGCATTGGAGGAACCGGCTGTCTCGACTTGTAAATGGCCATGGCTTCGGGCATCCATTGCTTCAGCTGCTCAATACGCGTCTCGTGCCCCGGATGAGTAGACATAAATTCTGCAGGACCACCGCCTCCAGATAATTGCGCCATCCGCTCCCACAAACCTATCGACTCGCGCGGATCATACCCTGCATCCGCCGCCAGAAGAATGCCGATATAGTCAGCCTCCGACTCATGCTTCCGGCTGAAAGGCAACAGAACACCGACCTGCGCACCGACACCGAGCGCTGCCATCGCCGCTTGCGACATCAAGCCTCCGCCTCCACCGGCACCGGCCGCGGCCCCCGCCACCTGCAACGCCGCCTGTGTCAATTGCCCCTGGCTCATTCGCTCCGCGCCATGACGCGCCAGGGCATGCACGACTTCATGGCCCATGACCGCGGCAAGACCGGCTTCCGTCCTGGCAACCGAGAAGATCCCGGTATAGACCGCGATCTTCCCACCCGGCAGCGCAAAGGCGTTCAACGTCTTATCGTCTTTAATCACAGTCACTTCCCACTGAAACTGCTGGGCCATCTCCCCGTACTTCGACCGTTTGGCCGCTTCAATAATCCGCGCCGCGACGCGTTTGACCGGCTCAATCTCGCGCGGATCCTGAGACTGACGCATCTTCGGATCGCTCTTCACCTGGCTGTAGGCCTGCGCCCCCATCTGATTTTCCTGTTCGATCGACGTCATGAGCAACTGATGGCGGCCCGTGTAGGGATTGGTTTCACAGCCTCCGATCCCCAGCAAAACGCACAACAGCACTCCGACCGCCACGTATTGCATTCCCCGCATACTCGATATCATGTCCCCGCCTCCGCCTGATGGCCGCTCGCCGTTCCTACCGGTGATTGAATTGACCGTCCCCTCGTCGATTCGTTAGATTACCTTGCCCCCGCTATTATTTCTACCCGGAGCAGGAGTTGGCCACGACCCATCCATCGATCGAGCGTATCGGCATCGACGAATCAGGAAAGGGCGACTACTTCGGCCCGCTCGTGATTGCCGCCGTCTTCGTGGATGCGACCACCCAACACGAGCTGGCATTGATGCAGGTACGCGACAGCAAAAAGATCTCCGACGGGCGGATCCTCGAAATGGCGCCGGACATTAAAACCATCTGCCCCCACAGCGTCGTCGCCATCGGCCCACAGAAATACAATGCGCTGTACGCGAAGATTAAGAACCTGAACCGCTTGCTGGCCTGGGGCCATGCCCGCGCTCTGGAAAACCTGCTCGACAAGGTGTCGTGCAACAGGGCGATTGCGGATCAATTCGGAGACGAGCGGCTGATTCTGAACGCCCTTCAGGCAAAAGGACGAACCATCGTGCTGGAGCAACGGCCGAAAGCCGAGTCGGATCTGGCAGTCGCCGCCGCGTCGATCCTCGCGCGCGCAGAGTTTTTACTTCGTCTCAAACGTCTGTCCGACGAGGTAGGCACGACGCTTCCTAAAGGCGCCTCAGCCACGGTGGAACTGGCAGCCAGAATGGTGATGAAGAAACACGGACAGGAGCGGCTGGGGCAGGTCGCAAAGATGCACTTCAAAACCACGCAGGCCGTACTGGCAGGACTCGGCTAAAACGACTCGCCGACTTCCAGGTCGTTCTTCCTGGCAACACTCAATGCCGAATGAGACTCCGTCGGAATCTCGCCTTCCCAATAGAGCATCCGGCGGCAATAGGGGCACACGTGGAGATCTTCGGAGCGTCTGACTTGCGCGATCAGCTGCGGCGGGATCTGGAGCCGGCACCCGGCGCACATCCCTTCGCGCACGGCGGCAATCGCCCCATCCTTCCGGGACTGCTTGATGTGCGTGTACCGCGCGAGCAGGTTCGGCTCGATCTGTTTCGCCGCCTCGCGCTGCTGCGTTTCCAGCTGCGCCAGCTCCATGGCGAGCTCCTTATCGACCGCATCAAGCGCCTGTTTTTCCTTGTTGAATACAGCCTGCGCCGCATTCACCTTCTCTTGCGCTTCTTTGATCGTGCCCTGGAGCTGATCGAGCTTATCCATCGAGATCAGGATTTTTTCCTCGAACTCCCCGCGCTTCTTGTTCGCTAACTCGATTTCGAACAGGTGCGCTTGATATTCTTTGTTGGTTTTCAAGCCGGACGCATGCGACTTCATCTTTTCGGTCTGCGCTTCGTGCGCCTCAAGATCTTTTTCGTGCGCGCGCCGCTCTTTTACCAAGCCCTCGACCGCCGCCTTGGTGTCGGCAAGCAACTGGGTATGTTCGCGAAGCGGGGCTTCCGCGATATTCAACCGTTCAGGAATTTTCCGGCGCTGTTCCATAATCTCCAGAATCCGGAGATCCAGTTTTTGCAGAGCGAGGAGGGGGGATAATTTCTGGCTCAACGGGCTCCTTTGAACGTCAGTCAGAGTCACATCACTCGGCGCACAACAGGCCATATGCATGTATGGTGGGCCCACTAGGACTTGAACCTAGGACCAGCTGATTATGAGTCAGCCGCTCTAACCACCTGAGCTATGGGCCCGATCAGGTGCGCTCGATGGCACCAGCACCGCACGCGCATGAGGCCATTCGGGTCATCGATTCTAGGCCGACCCCGGAATGGAGTCAAATCGGGCCCATCCGCCCGAGACTAGAGACTCTCGACAAAACTTCTGAGTTTTTTGCTGCGGCTCGGATGCCGCAACTTCCTCAGCGCCTTGGCTTCAATCTGCCGGATGCGCTCGCGCGTGACTTCAAAGTCCTGCCCCACTTCTTCCAGCGTATGGTCGGTGGCTTCTCCGATCCCGAACCGCTTGCGCAACACCTTCTCCTCACGAGGGGTCAATGTCTCCAACGCGCTATTGATCTGCCGTTGCAAGTCGTAGCGGATGGCGGCTTCCAGGGGAGACACGGCTTTCTTGTCTTCAATGAAGTCGCCCAGATGGCTGTCCTCCTCCTCGCCGATGGGGGTTTCGAGCGAAATCGGCTCGCGCGCGATTTTCAGGATCTTCCGCACCTTGTCCAACGGCAAATCCATGCGCTCGGCGATTTCTTCCGGCAGCGGTTCGCGACCCAATTTCTGAACGAGATGCCGTGAGGTGCGAATGAGCTTATTGATCGTCTCAATCATGTGGACCGGAATCCGGATCGTTCGCGCCTGGTCGGCAATGGCCCGTGTGATCGCCTGCCGGATCCACCACGTGGCGTAGGTGCTGAACTTGTAGCCGCGCTTGTACTCGAACTTGTCCACGGCCTTCATCAGTCCGATGTTGCCTTCCTGAATCAGATCGAGGAACTGCAACCCCCGGTTTGTGTACTTCTTGGCGATGCTGACCACCAGGCGCAGGTTCGCTTCGACCAATTCGGCCTTGCCGCGTTTAACTTTTTCCTCGGCGACGTCCAGATGCTTGACCGCATCCTTGATCTCTTCGGCGGGGACCAGCGCCTCCTCCGTCTCCAACTGGCGCACTTTGGCTTTGGCGGCTTGATAGACCTTTCTGATTTCCAGCAAGGCCTCTTCCGACACGCCTGTCTTGCGCTTCACGGCCAAGAAATCCTGCCGGGTCCGGCACATCTTCC
>CAYPOR010000109.1:0-3914 GCA_964412445.1 uncultured Nitrospira sp. | reverse complement strand
TTGAAACTGTAGCGCCCCGGTTTGTACCCCCGCACGCGCGACTCGGGCAGATTGGAATAGAGATCGCGAATGAAACTGAACAGGCCGGTATAGGTCGCCGGGTTGGACCGGGGCGTGCGGCCGATCGGCGACTGATCGATGTCGATCACCTTATCCAGCGCATCCACGCCGCGCAGCTCCTTGCAGCCATCGATCTTGGGTCTCTTCTGATAGAGCATCTGCGAGAGCGAATGGAACAGCACTTCGAGCACGAGCGTGCTCTTCCCCGACCCGGACACGCCGGTCACGCAGGTCAACATGCCCAGGGGAATCTTCGCCGTCACATTCTTGAGGTTGTGCTTCTGCGCGTTCACGACGGTGAGATAGCCCTTCGGCTTGCGGTCGCGCTGCGGCAGCGAGACGGTTTGAATGCCGCGCAGATACTGGCCGGTGATGGAATCCGGATTGCCCATCACTTCCTGTGGCGTGCCCTGCGCAATGACGTGGCCGCCGTGCGTGCCGGCGCCGGGCCCCATGTCGAGCAGGTGATCCGCGGCCATCATCGTTTCGGCGTCATGCTCCACGACCACCACCGTATTGCCGAGGTCGCGCAGCCGGAGCAGGGTCTGCAAGAGGCGGCGATTATCCCGCTGATGCAACCCGATTGACGGCTCATCGAGAATGTAGAGCACGCCGACGAGGCCCGAGCCGATTTGCGTCGCCAGCCTGATCCGCTGCCCCTCACCGCCGGACAAGGTTGCTGCAGCCCGATCCAGCGTCAGGTAATCCAACCCCACATTCACCAGAAAACCGAGCCGCTCACGAATCTCTTTCAGAATGCGATGCGCGATGACGAGTTCACGATCGGAAAACTTCAGCGAGACAAAAAACTCCGCCGCCGCTCTGATCGACAGACTCGTGACTTCGGCGATAGATTGTTTTTCGATCTTGATGGCGAGGCTTTCCGGCTTGAGCCTGGCGCCCTGGCAGACCTCGCAGGCATCCAGCAACGTAAAGTCTTCCTCCTCCGGACAGCCGGGTGCCATCTGATAGCCGATGCCGTCGCAGGCGGGACAAGCGCCATGCGGGCTGTTGAAGGAGAAAATGCGCGGCTCGACTTCCGGATAGCTCACGCCACATTTAATACAGGCCAGTTTGTCGCTATAGAGGCGCGTCTTGCCGTTGTCGGTCAACACCGCCACCAGCCCGCCGGTGAGTTTCAGCGAGGTCTCAACCGAGTCGGCCAAACGCCGCATCAGGGCATCGCCCGGCTTCATGACGAGCCGATCGACGACGATTTCAATCGTGTGCTTCTTCTGTTTGTCGAGCGAAATGTCGTCCCCAAGGTCGACGATCTCGCCGTTCACGCGCGCCCGCACATAGCCGGCCTTGCGCATCTCCAGCAGCTCTTTCCGGTATTCCCCTTTGCGCCCCCGGACGATCGGCGCCAGGATCTGAAACTTACTGCCCTCCGGAAGCCCTGCAATCGCATCGACCATCTGCTGCACCGTCTGGGCGGCAATTTCTTCTCCGCACTGAAAACAGTACGGCCGTCCGACCCGCGCGAACAACAATCGCAGATAGTCGTAAATCTCCGTGACCGTCCCGACGGTGGAGCGCGGGTTGTGGCTGGTGCTTTTCTGTTCGATGGAAATAGCCGGAGATAATCCTTCAATCGAATCGACATCCGGCTTGCCCATCTGCTCAAGAAACTGTCTGGCGTAGGCCGAGAGGGATTCGACGTAGCGCCGCTGCCCTTCGGCGTAGATGGTGTCGAACGCGAGCGACGACTTGCCCGATCCGCTCAGGCCGGTGATGACCACCAGCTTGTCGCGCGGAATGACGACGTCGATATTTTTGAGGTTGTGTTCGCGGGCGCCTTTTATAGTGATCATATTGCTCATAGGGGCGGGATTATACCATGGCGATCCTGTTGCCTTGACAAAGTCCGAAAGCAGGTGTTACCACGGCGCCATGGTACAAGCGAGACAGCCTTCCGCTCCCTCCGGCACTCAGGCCCCCGCGCAAGCGGTGTCGACCTGGTCCGGACAAGCACGCGAACAGGCCGTACAGCGGATGTTCACCGCTATCGCAGGTGTCTACGACCTGAACAACACGCTCCTCAGTTTCGGACTCCATTACCATTGGAAGAAAATCACGGCGTCGTTCGTCCCGCGTGTCGAACAGGGGACCGCGCTCGACGTAGGCGCCGGGACCGCCGACCTGGCTCTGCTGGTCCAACCGCGCATGGGGACCAACGGTCGCGTGGTCGCGTCCGACCTCAACCATGCAATGCTCGCCGAAGGGCTCAAGAAGGTGGACCTCAAGGGGCGAACGGGAAAAATTGCCTGCCTGCAGGCGAACGCCGAGCATCTGGGATTTGCCGATAATACATTTGATGCCGTGACGACCGGCTTTTGCATGCGGAATGTCGGGAACCTCCCGCAAGCGGTCGGGGAGATTCGCCGTGTGATGAAACCGGGCGGCACGTTTGTCTGCCTGGAGTTCTCCCGGCCGGTCTTCGGCTGGCTGCGCGCGCTCTACGATTGGTATTCGTTCAAGCTGCTGCCCTGGATCGGCACAAAAGTCGCGCGGGATACGACCGGTGTGTACGAGTATCTGCCCGCCTCGATCCGCACGTTCCCCGATCAGGAACGGCTCTGTCAGGTCCTGCGTGAGGCCGGCTTCCGCCAGGTCTGCTATAAGAACCTCACGGGCGGGATCGTCGCAATCCATGTGGCGGTGAAATAAGCACATGAATTCCGTTCTCTACGTGTTTCTCCCCTGCAAGAAGGTCTACCCGATCGGGATCACCTATCTGGCCGACTTCATTCACCGCCGCCGGCCGGAGGTGCGCCAGCAGATCCTCGATCTGTCGCTCTATCCCGTTTCGCAGCGCAGCCAGGCCCTGCGCGATGCGGCCACGGCCTTCAAGCCTGACCTGGTCTGTTTCTCCTGGCGGGACATTCAGATTTTCTCGCCCCATGAAGGCGATTCGTCGCTCGAACATGCGTTCAACTTCTACTTCGCGAGCAACCCGATCAAGCGCGTGGTGGCGTCGTTCGAAGGGCTGAAGCAGCTGTATCGCTACTACAGCCACATCTATACGATCCTGTCGTACCCCTGGCTCATCCGCAAAGAGTTCCCGAATGCGCAGATGATGATCGGAGGCGGGGCCTTTACCGCCTTTGCCGACCAATTGATCGAGAAATTGCCGGAAGGGACGATCGGTCTGCTTGGGGAAGGGGAAGACGCGATCCTGAAGGTGATCGAAGGACGCTCAATCGAAGACGAACGCTACATTATAAAAGAAGGCGGAACAGTCCGGAAAGGCCAGCAGGGCTCCCCGGCACTGCTCGATGCCCTGACTGTCGATCTGCCGTATCTCACTTCGATTTTCCCCCAGCATCGTGAGTTTATCGGCGAATCGATCGGTGTGCAGACCAAACGGGGCTGTCCCTACGACTGCGCCTTCTGCCTGTACCCCTATATTGAAGGGAAACGGGTCCGGTACCGTCCCCCGGCCATGGTCGTGAAGGACATTTCCCAGCATTACCACCAGTGGGGGGCGCGGCGGTTCTGGTTTACCGATGCGCAGTTCATCACCGGGAAAGAAGCCTATCCGCAATGTACGGAGATTCTGGAGCGGATCGTCAGCGAAAAGCTGGACATCGAATGGTCCGGCTACATCCGGACTTCGCTCATTACGCCTGAGCTGGCGAAGCTGATGGTGCGATCGGGCGTGGGAGACCTGGAAGTGGCCATCACTTCAGGCTCTCAGGAAGTGCTGAACAACCTTCATATGGGCTTCAAGCTGGAGCGCCTCTATGACGGGTGTCGCTACCTGGCTGAAGCCGGGTTCAAGGGCAAAGTCATCCTCAACTATTCGCTCAACTCTCCCAAGGAGACGGAAGAGACGCTCTTGCAGAGCGTGG
>CAYPOR010000108.1:0-4086 GCA_964412445.1 uncultured Nitrospira sp. | reverse complement strand
TGCCGAAAAGTTGCGATGGACAAGGGCCTTGCCGAACCAGGGTATCGTATCGTGGCCAATACGGGGCGAGACGGCGGGCAGACTGTTTTTCACCTGCATTTCCATGTGCTTGGCGGTCGTCACCTCGGCTGGCCGCCGGGCTAGTCGACCGCTCTCATAATTGACAGGGTTTCAAGCGGTCTGATACCCTGACCAGTCAAATTTTCCGATCATTTACAGGCTAGCTCGTCGGTCGACCATGACGGGTGCAAAGGAGCCAGGACTCTCGTGGGCCGAGGCCTGATTTCTGACGACATCATCAATCAGATTCGTGACCGGGTCGATATCGCGGATATCGTCGGGCACCATGTCTCGCTGACCAGGGCCGGGCAGAATCTGAAGGGGTTGTGTCCGTTTCATCAGGAGAAAAGTCCGTCGTTTACGGTCAGCCCGTCACGGCAGATTTTTCATTGTTTCGGCTGCGGAGCCGGCGGCAACGTGTTTTCATTTTTGACCAGGATTACGGGAGCCAGTTTCCCTGAAGTCGTGCGGGATCTCGGGCGAAAGGTGGGTATCGAGGTTCAGGAGTCGGCCGGGTTCAATCCGCAGGCCGCGCAGTCCGGCCGGATCGAACAGGTTAATCAGGCGGCGTCTGCGTGGTTTCACAAGAATCTTCAGGAGGCCAAAGCCGGTGAGCCGGCGCGGAACTATCTTGCGGAGCGGGGAATCGAGCCGGCCACGATCTCGCGTTTTGCGATCGGGGTGGCGTTGGGGGAGTGGGAAGGGTTGATCAAGGCGTTGACGCAGCAAGGCTTTACGGCCGGTGATCTGGCGGCTGCCGGGTTGACCGTTGCGCGGGAGCAGGCGGGGAAAGGAGCCACGGGCTACTATGATCGATTCCGGGCCCGGGTCATGTTCCCGATCGTCGATTTGCGCAAGCGCGTGGTGGGATTCGGCGGCCGGACGCTCGGCGACGGTACGCCCAAGTATTTGAATTCTCCCGATACGCCGTTATTCAAAAAAGGGCAGACGCTCTTCGCCTTCGATCAGGCCCGCGAGGCGATCGCCCGAACGAAAACGGTGATTGTGGTCGAAGGCTATTTCGATGCGATCGCCTTGCATCAGGCCGGGATGACCCACACCGTGGCGACCTTGGGTACGGCGCTGACGACGGAACATATTCAAGCGCTCCGCCGGTTTGCGGCGAATGTCGTATTGTTGTTCGATCCGGATGCGGCCGGCGTCCGGGCGGCGTTGCGCGGGTTGGATTTGTTTGTGAACAGCGGTCTCGGGGTGAAGGTGGTGACGCTGCCGGACGGCGACGATCCGGACACCTATGTTCGGAAAGCCGGAGCGGAGGCCTTCGCCCGGCTCGAGGCGTCGGCTCCGAGCCTGTTGGATTATGCATTGGAGCATAGCGTGAAAGCGGCCGAGGCCGGATCGCTGGAAGGCCGGATTCGAAGTGTGGATGAGATCTTGCGCATTCTTCAGAAGAGCGAACATCCGATTGAGCGGGAAGAGCGGCTGCGCGTGGTTGCGGAGCGGTTGGGGATCAATCAGCAGCGTTTGATCGAACGGTATCCGGCGCTGGTGGCCGAGCAGCGGAAACCGGTGGGTATGCCGATGCCTGCCCCGACACCTGCGCCGGTTCCGGCCTTCAAAGGCGTTCCCGAGGAGCGGGATCTTGTCTTTTTGCTGTTGCAGGGGAAATTGTCCCCGGCGGATATCCGCAGGCTGAAGCCCGAACTCTTTTCCATCCCCGCCTGCCAGAAGCTCGTGATCTGTGCGCTGGCGCATCTGGGGACCGACGGACGCGTTGCCGTGCGGGCGTTTCTCGATGCGGCGATGCAGGATCCCGATTGCGGGGCGCTGGCGACGGAATTTTCCCTGCGAGACGACCATTTCGACGATCTCTCCGAACATATCAAGGGTTGCCTCGATCAATTGGATCGGAAACGCTCTGAAGCGGCCATGCGCGAGCTCATTTCCCGCCTCAAGGGGGCTGAACGTGAAGGTCGCTGGGAAGACGTGCAGTCCATCAATCTGCAAGTGAATGAATTGAAAATGCGGAAAGCCGGCACGCCAGTCGCCGGCACAGTCTCATTGGTGAAGGAGTAGTTATGGCGAAGCAAGAGTTGCTCGGCGAGGTGAAGAAACTCATTACGATCGGGAAGGAAAAAGGCTTCCTGACCTACGATGAGCTGAATAACACCCTGCCGGCGGAGGTGGTCTCCTCCGACCAGTTCGGCAGCATCATGACGATGTTCGGCGAATTGGACATTGAGATTGTGGATGCGCCGGACGGCGAGCGGACGCAGAAACGCACCGAGCGGGGCGAGGCCGCCGACGATGCGGATGACGCCGAGGCCGAGGCCGAAGCGGAGTCGGAGGAGGAAAGCGAAAAGCCGATCGATCTCACGCCCGGCGCCTTGAGCCGCACGGATGACCCTGTTCGCCTGTATTTGAAGGAAATGGGCAGCGTGGCGCTGCTGAGCCGCGAGGGGGAAATCGAGATCGCCAAGCGGATCGAAGAAGGGAAGAAAGAAGTGGCGTCGGTCATCTATGGCTTGCCGATGACCATCGAGTTCGTGCTGGCCCTGCGCGATCAGCTGAAGGACGGCAAGATCGATGTGCGCGAGATCGTGCCGGTGAAGGAGACGGAAGAAGAACTCGAAGAAGAGGCGCAGCCGATCGAGCGGGATTATGAAGAGCTGCGAGTGAAGACGCTTGAGGCGCTGAACACGGTCCGGAAAGTCTCGTTGTCGCTGAAAGCGCTCGTTGAGAAGGAAAAAACGATCGGCAACGATCCGGCGAAACAAAAGCAATTCAAGAAGCAGTTCGATGTGGCCCGTCAGCAGGTTGTCGATAAGATTGAATCAGTGAATCTGCACGGCGTGCTGAAGGATCGCATGGTGCAGCGGGTACGCGATCTGGCCGTGCAGTTTCGTATGGCTGAGCGGGAAGTCGCCAGCTGCCAGCGACGTATCGGCATCGGCGGCGAAGCCGGGGCCGAGCAGCTGAGGAAAATGTGCCGGACGAGGCCTGATTTTCTGGCGGTCAGACGAAAAACAGGGGTGTCTGAAGAGACCCTTCTGGATATCAAGAAGATCTATCAGGCGGCGAAGGCGCGGATTAAGCAGCTGGAAACGGAAGAGGCTCTGGTTCCGGCGGAGGAAATCAAAGATGCCGTCAAGCATCTCGATGTCGCCGAGGACAAGGTCAAGCGCGGGAAAGCGGAGCTGGTCGAAGCCAATCTGCGTCTTGTGGTGAGCATCGCCAAGAAATATACAAACCGCGGGTTGCAGTTCCTGGATCTGATCCAGGAGGGCAATATCGGGTTGATGAAAGCCGTGGATAAGTTTGAATATCAGCGCGGGTACAAGTTCAGCACCTACGCGACGTGGTGGATCCGGCAGGCCATTACCCGGGCCATCGCGGATCAAGCGCGTACGATCCGTATTCCCGTGCATATGATCGAAACGATCAACAAGCTCATCCGGACCTCACGGCATCTGGTGCAGAAGCTGGGTCGCGAGCCGTTACCGGAGGAAATCGCCGAGCGGATGGACTTGCCGCTCGACAAAGTCCGGAAGATTCTCAAGATCGCGCGCGAGCCGATTTCGTTGGAAACGCCGATCGGCGAGGAAGAGGACAGCCATCTGGGCGACTTTATCGAAGACAAGAAAGCCGTGTCGCCGCTGGAAGCCGCGATTCGATACGATTTACAGCGGCAGATCAACAGCGCGCTGGAGACCCTGACGCCGCGTGAAGAAAAAGTCCTGCGGAAACGGTTCGGGATCGGCGAGGCGACCGACCATACGCTGGAAGAAGTGGGACAGGATTTCGAAGTCACTCGCGAACGTATCCGGCAGATCGAAGCCAAGGCCCTGCGCAAGTTGCGGCATCCGAGCCGGAGCAAGAAGCTCCGCAGCTTCGTCGAAAGCGTGTAAGGCAAGGCCGTCCATCGGTCATTTGACTCCATGGGAGGCGCGGCCTAGAATCATCCGACCTGTGTCGGGTGAGCGGCGAGTGGGTGAGTCCCCGGTTCACCCGATCGGGCCCATAGCTCAGGTGGTTAGAGCGGCTGACTCATAATCAGCTGGTCCT
>CAYPOR010000107.1:0-4393 GCA_964412445.1 uncultured Nitrospira sp. | reverse complement strand
GGTCATTGCCGCGGATAAAGTCACGCCGCAAGCCATCAATTTCATGGCGAAGCATGCCCGGGGGCTTATCTGCCTGGCGTTGACGCCTGAGCGCTGTGAAGAATTGCAACTTCCGCCCCAGGCCATTGAGAACACGGCGACCTTCGGCACGGCCTTTACTGTCTCCGTGGATGCGCGCAAGGGAATTACCACCGGGATTTCTGCGGCTGATCGATCGACTACGATTCAGGTGGCGCTTGACCCGAAAGCGAAGCCGGGCGATCTGGCCAGACCCGGGCATATCTTCCCGCTCAAGGCGCAAAAAGGCGGCGTGCTCAAACGGGCGGGACAGACGGAAGGCTCTGTCGATCTCGCTCGCCTCGCGGGGCTGCAGCCGGCGGGCGTCATCTGCGAAATCATGAATGAGGACGGCACTATGGCCCGTGTGCCGGAACTGGCCAGATTTGCCCGGCGGCATAAGCTCAAGATGGTGACGATCAAGGCGCTGATCGAATACCGCATGCAGCGCGAAACCTTTGTGAAACGGGCGGCGACGGCCCGCATGCCGACGATCTTCGGCGACTTTGAAGCCGTGGCGTTTGAAAATGAAGTCGACAATGTGACGCATATTGCGCTGGTGAAGGGCAAAGTGGATGGGGGGAATCCGACCCTTGTCCGTGTGCATTCCGGCTGTCTGACGGCCGATGCGCTGGGATCGCTCCGGTGCGATTGCCGGGATCAGCTGCATCGCGCGATGCAGATCATCGAAGCCGAAGGCCGCGGGGTGCTGCTCTACCTCAATCAGGAGGGCCGGGGCATCGGCCTCCTGAATAAGCTCAAGGCCTACGGATTCCAGGACGAAGGCAGCGATACGGTCGAGGCGAATTTCAAGCTGGGCTTTAAGGCCGACCTGCGGGACTACGGGGTCGGGGCGCAGATTCTCGTCAATCTCGGCCTGCATCAGATCAAATTGATTACCAACAATCCGCGCAAGATCGTCGGCATCGAGGGCTATGGCTTAAAAGTCGTGGAGCGGGTCTCGATCGAAATCGCCCCCCACAAGGCGAATGTGCGCTACTTGCGCACGAAGAAGAATAAGATGGGGCACTTGCTGAAAAAGGTGTGACAGGGGTGGATGGGACAGTCCCCATGCTCGCTGCCCGCGCACGCAGGACTTGATTGAAATGACAAATCAAGGGCGGTGCTCGGTCAATGCGCGCAGTTGGGACTGTCCCATCCACCCTGGAAGTGTGGGGTGTAGTAGGAAGGGAATCGTAGGCGGGTATGAAGCTGCGTAAGGGTTCGCATGATGCGACGGGGATGCGGTTTGGCGTCGTGGTCGCCAAGTTCAATAAATTCGTCACCAGCAAGTTGCTGTCGTCCTGTCTCGAGGGTCTGACGAAGCACGGGGTGAAGGATCAGGATATCGAGGTCGTGCGGGTGCCGGGCGCGTTCGAGATTCCGCTGGTGGCGAAGACGCTGGCGCAGTCCGGGCGGTTCGATGCGGTGATTTGTTTGGGCGCAGTGATTCGCGGGGACACGCCGCACTTCGACTATATCTGCAACGAAGCCAGTCGGGGGATCGGACAGGCATCGCTGGAGACCGGTGTGCCGCTCATTTTCGGCGTGCTGACGACGGAGACGGTGGCACAGGCGATCGAACGGGCGGATCCGGCGAAGTTCAACCGGGGCGGCGAGGCGGCGAAGTCGGCGATTGAAATGGCGAGCGTGATCAAACAACTCAAAGCGCTGGACCCTGTGATTGCGGACGCGGCACCTCGTCCCAAGCGGACTGTACGAAAGAAAAGCAGCTAGTTATGGGATCACGCCATGAAGCGCGCGAGCGGGCGCTCCAGATTTTGTTCCAGTACGACATTCACGGCAAGCCGGGCCTGTGGCTTGAGGAATTCTGGAAGCCGCTCACGGCCGACGCCGAGACCAAGGCGTTTGCCGAGCGGCTGGTGGCGGGGGTGCTGGAAAAGAAGAAGGATCTCGATACGCTGCTCGCCAAATATGCGACGAATTGGAAAGTGAGCCGCATGCCGATCGTGGATCGGAATATTTTGCGCGCCGGGTTGTATGAATTAATGTGGATGGACGATGTGCCGGCGAACGTCACGATGGACGAGGCGATCGAGCTGGCGAAGAGTTTCGGCGACGAGGAAGCCTCGAAGTTTGTGAACGGCGTGCTGGACAAGGTGCTGGCGACGGAAGCGCGACTGGCGGAAAAGCGGGCGACTCCGGAGCGAGCGATTTGGAAACGTTAGTGTATACGTATGATGCGGCTGGTCAAAAAGGCCTGCGGCGAGGCCGCAGGGAGTGCGGGTTCCGATGCGTACCTGGAAGGTACGTTGAGGGAGACGCACGACCGAGAACAAAGGCGGGGGCCTTTTTCAGCAGCCGGCAGGAGGCGTCGTGATCGAACGGTATACACGTCCCAGGATGAAAGCCATCTGGGAACTCAAGCACAAGTATGAAATCTGGTTGGAGGTGGAGTTGCAAGCCTGCGCCGCGTTCGAGAAGGCCGGCCAGGCCCCGCGCGGCACCTCCGCGAAGATTCGCAAGAAGGCCAGGATCAATGTCGAGCGGATCGCCGAGATCGAGAAAGTCACCAAGCACGACATCATCGCCTTTCTCGAATCGTTGATGGACACGGTCGGGCCCGAGCATCGCTTCCTGCACATGGGGCTGACGTCGTCGGACATTGTCGATACGTCGCTGGCCGTGCAGATGACGGAAGCGCTTGACCTGATTCTCGAAGGGCTGGACGGGTTGCTCGATGTCCTGAAGCGCCAGGCGATGCGCCACAAAATGACGGTGATGGTCGGCCGGTCGCACGGGATTCACGGCGAGCCCATTTCGTTCGGCTTCAAGCTGGCCATCTGGTACGAGGAAATGTGCCGGCATCGGGAACGGCTCCGGGCGGTGCGGCAGGAAATCGCCGTCGGCAAGCTGTCCGGGGCGATGGGCACCTTCGCGCATCAGGGTCCCGAAGTCGAAGAGTTCGTCTGCGCCCAAATGGGCCTGCGTCCCGATCCGGTCTCGAATCAAGTGGTGCAGCGCGACCGCCATGCCTCCTATGCCACGGCGCTGGCTCTGCTGGCGGCCAGCATCGAAAAGATCGCCACGGAAATTCGCCACCTGCAGCGGACGGAGGTTCTCGAAGCGGAGGAGTTCTTTTCAGAAGGGCAGAAGGGCTCGTCGGCGATGCCGCACAAGCGCAACCCGATCATCTCGGAGAATCTCTGCGGGCTCGCCCGGATCGTGCGGGCGAACAGTCTGGCGGCGATGGAGAATGTGGCGCTCTGGCATGAGCGGGACATCAGCCATTCGTCGGTCGAACGGGTCATCATGCCAGACAGCACGATCCTCATGGATTACATGCTGTCGAAGGTGACGGATCTCATCAAGGATCTCTTGGTCTATCCTGCCAACATGCAGCGGAATCTCGATCTGACCGGCGGGTTGGTCTATTCCCAGCGGCTCTTGCTCACGCTCGTCGAAAAAGGGGCGCAGCGCAAGGAGTCCTACGAAGCGGTGCAGCGAAACGCCATGGCCTCCTGGAAAGGGGCCGGCGGACTTCAGGAATTGGTCGGGAACGATCCCTTTATTTCGCAACACCTCAAGAAGAGCGAGATTGCGGCCTGCTTCAATCCGAAATATTATCTGCGGCATCTCGATCAGATTTATCGCCGCGTGTTCGGCCGGAAGACGGGATCCGTAGCAGGGAAGCGAACCGGAAGGAGACGGTAATGATGATGAAACGTGTCGGTGCGGTCGGGATCGCCTGTCTGGCGCTCCTGCTCGGGTGCGTGACGGCCTCGACGGCTTCGGCCGCCGATCGCGAGAAGTTGTTGAGCGAGCCGGGTGTGTACGGCACGTTTGCCGCGTTTCGCATCGATCCGGAATGGGGCCGGCTGGAGCAGTCGTTGCGTATCTCTCAGCTCACGGCGATGAAGGGCGTGGTCGAGCAGCACCGGGAGAAGCTGGCCATCGATACCTATTTGCTGCGCGGTCTGTCGGATCATGCCGATTTTCTGTTGCGGGTGCACGGGACGGAACTGAAAGATACCCAGCAGTTTCTGGTGGATCTGCAGAACAGCGCGTTCGGCAGATATCTCACCAGCGTCGTGTTGTTCAACGGTCTTACGAAGAAACCCAACTATGTGCCGGGTTTTTCCGAACAGCTGAAGAACGATCTCAAAGGATCGAGCGAATCGGGGCCCTATGTCATGGTGCTTCCGATCCGCAAAGATGCGGAATGGTGGTCGCTTTCTCAAGAGAAGCGCGCCGCGATGATGCAGGAACACACCGAAGCGGCGTTGCCGTATCAGAAGACGGTCAAGCGGAAGCTCTATCATTCGACAGGGCTGGATGACGTCGATTTCATCACCTACTTTGAGACGGCCAAGCC
>CAYPOR010000106.1:0-4585 GCA_964412445.1 uncultured Nitrospira sp. | reverse complement strand
GAAGCGAACCTACTTGTCGCGTTCGACCAGGGCGAATTTTCTCCGGCCGACTTTCATTTGATACTGCCGTCCGGCATCGAGAGTGATGACCGCATTGGCGTCGCTCTGTTTCTTCCGGTCGAACTCCACTCCGCCTTGTATGACCAGCCGGCGGGCTTCGCTCTTGCTCGTCACCAGGCCCGTTTTGGCCACGAGATCGACCACCCCGATCGACCGCCCGTCTTTCAAATCCTGGGCGGTCAAAACCAATCGCACATCCGGCTCGTCCGGAAACTCCCGTTCGGAGAACTTCTGTTGAAAGGTGCCCCGTGCCTGCGTTCCCGCTTCATCACCATGGTAACGGGCCACGATCAGTTCGGCCAGCGACTGTTTGGCTTCCATCGGATGCAGCGCCTTGACCCGCTCCAGATCTTCCGTGGTCAGCAATTCGTAGTACCGCAGCATCAACGCATCGCTGATCGACATGACTTTGCCGAACATATCCTCCGGCTTGTCTTCAAGCGCGATGTAGTTCCCGACGCTCTTGCTCATTTTCTTGACGCCGTCGGTGCCTTCGAGCAGCGGCATCGTGATCACGACCTGCGACTCCTGCCCGAAGTCGCGCTGCAGTTCCCGTCCGACCAGCAAATTAAACTTCTGGTCGGTCCCGCCCAGTTCCACGTCCGCTTTCATCGCGACCGAATCGTAGCCCTGCACCAGCGGATAGAGGAACTCGTGAACGCTGATCGGCTTCTGCTCATGGAAGCGCTTGTGAAAATCGTCCCGCTCCATCATCCGCGCCACGCGATAATGCGCCGCCAGTTGAATCAAGCCCTCGGCCGTCATGGCGCCCATCCAGGTGCTGTTGAACTGAATGATCGTCTTCTGCGGATCGAGAATCTTGAAGATCTGCCGCTGATAGGTCTTGGCGTTCTCCTGCACCTGCTCTTTCGTCAAGGCACGGCGGGTTTCCGACACGCCGGTGGGATCGCCGATCATGCCCGTGAAATCACCGATGAGAAACAGCACCTGATGACCGAGATCCTGAAAATGCTTCAGCTTGTGGATCAAAACGGTGTGCCCGAGGTGCAAATCCGGCGCAGTCGGATCGAATCCCGCTTTCACACGGAGCGGGCGATTCTCTTTCAGCGAACGGGTCAGCTTGGCCTCCAGCTCCGTGCGCTGAATGACTTCCACGGTCCCCCGCAGAATCAATTCGAGCTGCCGATTCAATTCGCTCATATCGGCCCCTTCTTTCCCTCATCCTGTACGGGAGCGGCTGCCACCGTCACGAACGGCTTCAGCCGTTCAAATTTCTTCTTGCCGATGCCTTTCACCGCCCGCAGATCCTCGACCGCATGAAACCGCCCGACGGACTTCCGGTACTCCACCATCCGTTTCGCCAGCACCGGACCAACGCCGGGCAGCTGACCGAGATCGGCCGCCGTCGCACGATTCAGATCGACCGGTTGCGGCTTGCCCGACAGCCTGTGCGATGCAGCCGCCCCGGCCGGTGCGATCGTCGAATCGACTGCGGGGACCGTTGTTGCCGCCGTTGTCATCGCGGCAGGCTCGGAAGACAACGACGCCGCATGGGTCACAGCCGGCCGCTGCATCGTCTGGGGAACCTGCCAGCCGATCCACAACACGACGCCCATGGTCATCGCCAGCATGCCCAGCTTGATGAAGAACGACTGGAGGAGACTCATGCCTTCTTTTTCATCTGATGAATGGCGCAGCCCTCGACATCTTCCAGCGCTTCGCCGAACCCTTCCGCGAGCGTCGGATGGGCATGAATCATACGGGCGATCTGCGACACTGTCGCGCCGGTTTCCATAGCCAACGCCGCTTCGTGAATGAGGTCGGCCGCATGGGCGCCGACAATATGTGCACCGAGCACCCGGCCGGTCACCGCATCCGCGATCACTTTGAAGAGTCCCGTAATGTCGCCGGTCGCCTGCGCTTTGCCCAGCGCCGCATAACGGAACCGTCCCACCGTGACGGCCTGCTCCGGATCCCGGCCGGCCGCAAGCGCCTGTTCACGGGCCTGCCGCTCGGTCAATCCGACCCGGCCGACTTCCGGCAGCGTGAAGATACCGGCGGGAATCACGTCGTAGCGAATCTTCGCCGGATGGCCCATGATGTTTTCAACGGCGACTTTCCCCTGCGCCGATGCGACATGTGCCAACATGGCTTTTCCGACCACATCGCCGATCGCGTACACGCCGGGCACATTCGTCTCCATGCGGTCATCGACAAGAATTTCGCCGCGCCGCCCCAACGCGATACCGGCCCGCTCCGCCCCGATGTCGCGGGATTGAAACCCGCGTCCGATAGAAACCAGTAACATCTCCGCTTCGACCGTACTGCCGTCCTTGAGGTGCGCGACGACAAGCCCGTCGCGCATCTGCGCCTCTTGAATCGTCGTTCCTGTCCGGACATCGACACCGCGCTTTTTGAGCTCGCGCGCCATCAGCACGGAGACCTCTTCGTCTTCCAGCGGAAGCACGGCCGATTGCAGTTCGACCATGGTCACCTGCGTACCCAGGCCGCTGAAGAGCGAGGCGCACTCGCACCCCTCGACTCCGGCTCCGAGAATGATCATCCGCGGCGGAGCCGACTCCAGATCGAGCGCCTGCTTGCTGGTGATGATCGTTTCCCCATCGACGGGAAACTGCGCCAGCTGCGGCCACGAGGATCCCGTGGCGATCACGATCGCATCCGCCTGCACCTGCCGTTGCGCGCCGTCCTTCGCGGTCACCGCAATCGTGCGGGCATCGGCCAGCGCGCCCCGCCCTTCGACCACCTCGATCTTCCAGGCGTTGAACAGCGTGGCGATGCCCTTGACCAGCGACGCCACCACTTTGTTTTTTCTCGCCACCATGCGGGCAAGATCGTAGCGCGGAGGGCCGGGCAGTAGAATACCGAGATCCTCGGCTTTCTTGAGTTTGTCGCCGAGTTCGATGACGGAGAGCAGCGCCTTGCTGGGGATGCAGCCCCAATTCAAACACACGCCGCCGAGCGCCTGCTGCTCCACGACCGTGACGCGAGCGCCCAGCTGGGCCGCTCGAATCGCCGCCACGTAGCCACCAGGCCCGGCTCCCAGAATCGCGATGTGTTTCGACATGGACGCGCGTTAATGTTTCTGGCTGGCGAGAAAGGCTTCGTATTGGGCAGCCGTCATGAGCTGCTCCACTTCCCCCGGATTCGAGAGATCGATCACGGCGATCCAGCCCTTGCCATAGGGATCGGAATTGACGACTTCAGGGTGATCCTTCAGATCCGTGTTGATCTTCGAGACCGTGCCGCTGACCGGAACATAGATGGTTGACGTCGTCTTAGTCGATTCCACCTCGCCGATCTGCTGTCCGGCGGTGACCACGGCGCCCACCTTCGGCAGATCGAGAAACACGATATCCCCGAGGGCGTCCTGGGCGAAATGACTGATCCCGACCGTCGCCTGCTTCCCGTTGAGACGCACCCATTCATGTTCTTTGTGATACCGCAAGTCGCTCGGAATCATAGAATCTCCATCGTAATCAAGTGAAGAACTGCCGGCCGGAAGACGCCGGATCGTAGTAGGCAACAGCGTAATTTGTCAAGGAAGACCGCCCGTCCTCCTGGGCAACAGCACGACATTGCCGTCCCCCCGCTCCCGGGAAACCGCTCCGAGCCCTTCGGTCCATTCGATGACCGGCGTCGCGTCCGGAACCGACACGGAACGGATGAGCCAGAGCCGGTCGGACGTCCCCACCTGCTGAGCCAGCTGCCCCAACAAGAGCGGACCGGCGGTCTCATCCGCCCGGATGGCAAGATCCCCCCCGCTCCGCTGGAACAGGTCGTTGAGATCCTCACCGTATTGCTCCAAGCCGAACAATGGTTCGCTCACGGTCCTTCCGTGCGCCTCCAGTACCAGGCGGCCGGCCGGGTTGATGTCACGCATCGATTTTCTGATACGTGCCACCAGCGTGGCATAATTTCTCGCCTTCCATCCGACCCAGCGCCAGTAGGTTGATTCCCGGTCATAGATCATGGTCTCTCCGCCAACCGGCTCGCCGAATAATTGTTGCGGCGTGAGCGCGAAACCAAAGGCCGAGCTGAACTGCCGGAAAGATCCGTCAGTAAAGTTGTGCGCGTACCCCTGCGCCTCCCTTGCCTTCAAGAATATCCCGTCGCAACCGTCCCTCAGCAGCTGTAGCGCTCGAGCCTCAAGGACAGCCTGGTAGTCTGGATGCGCCGGATCGGGAGCCCGGGGCAGCGTGTCTCCGTTCATTGCCGGAGACCGGCTCAGCCACTCGGGCCGGAGCACGAGACCACCGCCCTGATAGGGGTCCACGGCACCCCACACCGACAGACCGGCCAGATGAGCCGCGCCGATAAACGTCTGAATCGGTTCCGGACTCCGCTCAGCATCCCGGTCGGTATCTCCCGGATCCAGCAACACCGTGGTCACACCGATCTTCAGCAATGCTTGCAGCCACGCCACCCACGCCGGCACCGGAGGGAGCCGGGACAGCGGAAGCGCCAGAGCAACCTGTCGAGTGGCTGGGGCGGGAAGCCCGCCGGGCACTTGACGCAGTTGATCGAGCCGCTGCAGCGCCTGCTG
>CAYPOR010000105.1:0-4673 GCA_964412445.1 uncultured Nitrospira sp. | reverse complement strand
TCATCGACGCGGTGAACGATACCCAGGTGAATATCTATCGCGATGTGTTCGACCATCTGGTGAAGCCGGCGATCGAGGCGGAGCAGCCGGACGTGATCGGCATCTCGATCGTCCTGCAGCAGCAGATGTTCTCCACCATGACCTTCTGTGCCCTCATCAAGCAGCATTTCCCCAACATCCACGTGACGATCGGCGGCAATACGGTCACGCGCCTGCGCGATGTGCTCCCGCAGTCGCCGCTGTTCCAATATTTCGACAGCGCCGTGGTCTATGAAGGGGAGACGGCGTTTGTCCAACTCGTCTCGGCGGTGGGGGCGAAGCGCAGTCTGGCCGAGGTGCCGAACACGATCTATAAGGACGCGACAGGCGTGCATACGTCGGAGACGAGCTTTGCGGAAGATATGCATGCGCTGCCGCCGCCGGACTTCGACGGGCTGCCGCTGGAGAAGTATTTCGTCCCGACGAAGATTCTGCCCTATCTGGCGACGCGCGGCTGCTACTGGGGCCGCTGCGAGTTCTGCGACCATGGCGAGGGCTATACAGCAGGGTACCGGTCCAAGAAGATTCAGGACATTCTCGGCGAAATTCGGCATCTGCGCGACAAGTACGGGGCGAAGCATTTTCATTTCACCGACGAGTCGTATCCGCCGGCGCTGTTCCGCAAGCTGGCGCGCGGCCTGATCGACACGAAGATGGACATCGTCTGGACGACGCACATGCGGTTCGAGAAGAGCCTGTTGGAAGATCAGGTCTGGCAGGATGCGAAGGAGTCGGGCTGCAAGTATCTCCACTTCGGCTACGAGTCGGGGAACGAGCGGGTGCTGAAGTTGATGGACAAGGCCACGACGACCGCCATCATGACCGAGCATCTGAAGCGCACGGCGGAGGCGGGCATCTGGAACCACTGCATGGGCTTCTTCGGCTTTCCCGGCGAGACGAAGGAGGAGGCCTGGTCCTCGGTGGAGTTCCTGGAGCAGAACAAGGAGCATGTGCATTCGCTGGGGTTCGGCACGTTCGACCTGGGGCGGCATAATCCCGTGGCGAAGCATCCGGAGAAGTGGGGCGTGACGGCCTACAAGAATCCCGAGTGGGATCTGGCGCTTGACTACTACTACACAGTGAAGAACGGGATGAGCATCGAGGAGGCCGAGCGGGTATTCGAGCAGTTCGAACGGAACCATTATTCCGGCTGGGACCTGCGGCTCTACATCAGGGAATACATTTTCCTCTATATCGCGAAGTTCGGGCTGGAGAAGTTGCGGGATCTACAGTATCAGTCAATGAAAACGGCTGGGGTTACGCCGACGTTGGCGGGGAAGATGTAGGGGACTGGCTCCGGCCTTGCCGGTGCCTGTCCCAATTTCCTCCCCTTTGTAAGGGGAGGTGAGGTGGGGTAGAGGCCCGAGTCTTCTACCTCCCCATCCCCTCCTTACAAAGGAGGGGGAAGAATAGCAGCGATGAGCGGAGAAATAGAAAGAGCCTATGAGTAGTTCAGGTCTCGTCCAAATAGACGGTTTGTCGCCGATCAGGAAAGAGGATCGGAAGACCTCGAAGGTGATGCTGCTGTTTCCGCCTGAGTGGGTGCCGACGGCGCCCTATCTGGCGCTGCCGTCACTGACGGCGGTGTTGCGGGAGGCCGGTCATACGGTCGTGCAGCGCGACATCAACATCGAGATGTACGACCACTTCTTCACGATGGAGTTCCTGATCTGGGTGAAGGCCCGGCTCGGCATGCAGCTCAAGCCGCTTCAGGATAAAGAAAAAGCCGGGACGCTCACGGATCGCGAAGCGGATCAGAAAGCGGTCGTCGAGCAGGCCTATGCGGTGGATGTGTTCGACTTGGCCGAGCGGGCGGAAGATGCCAAGCTGGTCGTGCGGGGCGAACGGTTCTACCAAGCCGAGAAGCTGGAGCAGGCCCTCAATACCTTCCGCGAGGCGATGCAGTATATCTCCGCCGCCTACTATCCGGCCTCGCTCGTCTTCTATCCGATGGAAAGCAACCTGGGTTACCGTCCGGGCGTCTCGAAAGAAGTCTTCGCCTGTCTCGACGACGAGCAGGTGAACGTCTACCGCGATATCTGCAATCAGCTGGTGCTGCCCTCCGTGAGCAAGGAGAAGCCGGATGTGGTCGGCGTGTCGATCGGCACGCAGATGCAGCTGCTGGCGGGCCTGACTTTTTGCAAGATGATCAAGGAGACGTTCCCGCACATCAAGGTGGTGGTCGGGGGGAATGTCATCACGCGGTTGCAGGAAGAGCTGCCGCATCATGAGCGGTTCTTCACTGAGGTGTTTGACGCGGCGATTCTCTACGAGGGCGAACATGCACTGCTCTGGTACATCGAAGCGTTGAACGGCCAGCGGGCGATGGAGTCGGTGCCGAATCTCATGTATCGCCATGCCGACGGCGTGAAGCAGAGCAAGGACGTCTATACGGAGAAGACGGCGGCGTTGCCGCTGCCGGATTTCGACGGCCTGCCGCTGGATCATTATTTTGTCCCGGAGCGGATCATTCCCTACCTCGCGACGCGCGGCTGCTACTGGGGCCGCTGCACGTTCTGCGACCACGGGCAGGGCTACTTCGATCAATATCGCGGGATGACGGCGCAGCATGTGATCGAGCAGGTGACGGCGCTGCGCGACAAGTACCACTGCAAGCACTTTCTCTTCAGCGACGAATCCTATCCGCCGGCGCTCTTCAAAAAAGTGTCGCAGTTGCTGGTGGAGCAGAATACGGGCATCAAATGGACGACGCTCATCCGGTTTGAAGAAACCTTACAGGATCAGGCGATCTGGGATCTCGCGGCGAAGGCCGGCTGTTGCACCCTCTATTACGGCATGGAGTCGGCGAACGAACGTGTGCTGAACCTCATGGACAAGCATGCGAAGAAGAGCGTGATCCAGAATAATCTTCACCAGGCAGCGAAGGCGGGGATCTGGAACCACGTGATGGCTTTCTATGGATTCCCCGGCGAGACGAAAGACGAGGCGCTGGAGACCAGGCAGTTCGTCCTCGATAATCAGCCGGTGATTCATTCCGTGGAACTGTTCTACTTCGTGGCCTACCGGCATACGCCGATGGTGCGCAACCCGGAGAAGTTCGGCATCACGATCCACAAGCAGGAAGAGTACGACCTGCCGCTGGATTACTACTACACGTTGAATGAGCCGAGCACGCTGTCGTGCCTCGACGCGATGCAGATGTGCGAGGAGTTCTACAAGAACGACTTCCAGCCCTGGGCGGTGCGGGTGAATTCCCGCGAGCATGTGTTTCTCTATATTTCCAAGTTCGGCACGAACAAGCTGCCGCAGATTTACGCCAAGCAGCAGGTTGCGGTCGGCGCGGCGGAAGGGGTGTCAGGTCTCGTGACCTGGCCGGTGTCGCAGTCCGAGGGCGAAGATGGAATGAGCAGGGTGACCAGTCACGATGTGGGGTGAGGTTGCTGCCATTTTCCCCTCCTTTATAAGGAGGGGGTAGGGGAGGTAGAGACCGGATTTCTACCCCACCTTTACCTCCCCTTACAAAGGGGAGGAATTGTCTGGAGTGTCATCCGGCACGAGGACAGCACTGAGCAAGGCATAGGCGGCTTCGACGATCCTGGTCATCTCTTCGGCCTTCTTGTAGGCCTGCATATATTTCGACGGATTGTTGGTGAGGTTGGCGTAGCGGGCGGGATTCCAGGTATAGAACTGCACGCGCTTGGCCCGTTCAAGATCTTCGGTGGTGACCGGGAGCGTGAGCCCCAGCACCTCCAGCGCGCGGATGATTTCTTCAGGAATTGTTTCGTCACTCATTCTATTACTCTAACCGGAGCAAGGTTCTCAATCAATGCCAACGCCGATTCCGATGCTCCAGGCCGCTCCGATTTTTGCGAAGAAAGATTATCGCGAGGTGCTGCGCCGTGAGATGGACGCGGGGAAGATCCCGCTCAGCCTCGGGCGCGACTGCCCGGTGAAGTGCGAGTTCTGCTACGAGCTGGATCACTCCTACCGCGAAACGCTCGACCCGCCGAAGACGTCCGACGAGGACTGGAAATACATCCTCGACTACATCAGCAAAAAACCGACGGACCCGAAGCAGTTTTGGTGCCTGGGCGGGAACGAGTTCATGGAATGGACCGATCTCTTTCTCCATCCCAAGGCGATGGAGTGGGTCGAGGATTTTCTCAAGTACACGGACAAGAGCATCCAGTTCTTCACCGTCGGTTTCGTGCATGTGCCGAAGATTCACCAGCTCGTTGCGCAATATCCTGGCCGGATCAACTTCGAATTGTCGGTCATCACCCTCAGCGAGTATCGCCAGCGGCTCATGCCGCACGCGCCGTCGGTGAAGCATCTGATGAAGGTGCTGGACGGTCCGGCGGTGTCGTCGGCCAACTTCTATTCCTTCGATGCGAACACGATGTCGAAGGATGCGGTGGAAATCTCCAAGATCAATCAGAAGTGCGTGCTTTGGATGGGGACGCTCACGCCGGTGCGCGGCCTCAAGGAGGAGACGGCCAGCCTCATGCGGCAGGGCCGGAAGCATCTGGCGGAGGAAGCGCTGCGGATCTACGATGCGGCCTTGCCGAATCTGCAGACGATCCATACGGAGGCCTATATCACGGCCTTTCTGAGCCGGAAGCGGATCATCAGCCTCTTCGATTCGTTGGAACTGGAGAAGAAGGATACGCTGG
>CAYPOR010000104.1:0-4693 GCA_964412445.1 uncultured Nitrospira sp. | reverse complement strand
GTGGAGAGCGGACGGATCGTCGGCCTGAGCGGCGAAGGCATTCCCTTGCCCGGATGCGGCGGTCCCCTGCCCCTGAATCCTCGGCACCTGGGCCAAGACTGGAGCGGAGAACCAGCTCGATAAAAAGGCAACCCCCACGATCATACTAGCCAGCGACGCTCGTCCGCGGCTCCAACCCCCTGCCATCAAGATACCCTCCGATTATGTGGTGGACATCGAATCATCCCGACCCCACCCACGCAAGATTATTGGAACCAACGCTCCATGACCGCGTGCAACTCACCGGCATCAAACGGCTTGAGCAGATAGGCCTGCGCACCCATGCCGATCGCCAGAACCGCCAGCTCCCGAGACCCAGATGCCGTAATCATGACTATCGGCGTCCGGGAGTCCCGCGCTCGAATCTCTTTTAAGACATGCAATCCGTCGATCTCGCCGATGCCGATATCGAGAATAATGCCGGCAAAGTGGATCGACTGCGCCGCCACAATCGCTTCCTGCCCATCCGTGACAGCCTCCGGCTCATATCCGCAGGCCTTCAACCGGTCGAAAAGCCACTGTCGAATGTCCGGATCGTCGTCGGCTACCAGTACTCGCTGGCCGGACACCGGCTGACCGGGTGCAGATGATGGAATCATCGATCGGACCGGAAGCGTAAAAGACACCTCCGCCCCGCCTGTGAGACAATTGCCGGCAGACACACTTCCCCCCTGTAACTCCACGAGCGTCTTGACGATAGAAAGCCCCAGTCCAAGGCCCTTCGGTCCGCTTCGCTGCCCATGCTGAACGCGGAAAAACGGATCAAAAATCTTGTCGAGATCTTCCGTCGGAATCCCAGGCCCCGTGTCTCTGACCAGAATACGGACGAACCGCCGGCCCGACAACTCGATCGCCACAGTGATCTCCCCGTCCTCCGGCGTGTACTTGACGGCATTCTGGATCAGATTGACCGCCACCTGAATCAATCGATCCCGGTCGGCCAAAACCACGATGCCGGCGGCCGGCACAGACAGCTCCAATCGTTGTTTTTTGGCGGAGGCCAGGGGACGGAGTTGCTCGATCGCATCCGTCAGGCATGATTCCAGATCCACATCAACCGGGTGAATCTCCAGCCGGCCGGTTTCGATACGGGTTCGATCCAGCAGATCATCGATCATCCGGATCAGCCGGTCGGAATTATCCAGCATACGCGAGAGATAGCGCTGCTGTTTGTCGTTCATCGGACCGGTCAGGCCATCGAGCAAATTCTGAACGAACCCTTTAATCGAGGTGAGGGGCGTCTTGAGTTCGTGAGAGACATGCGAGAGGAATTGCGACCGCAGCCGGTCGGCCTGTTCAAGCGCCTGCGTACGCTCCCGAATCTTCAGCTCCAGTCCGGCGTTCCATTCTTCGATCTGTTGATAGGCGGCCGCATTGTCGAGCGCGATGGCCACTTGACTGGCCAGCGTCGTCATCAGCTCAAGATCATCCTTCGTCAGACTGTGCTCGTGCGTCCGGTCGACCATCAAAGTCCCCAGAATATGATCTTTGGCTTTCAACGGCACCACGATCAGGGACTTCGTCCCGCTGAGTTCCGCCAATCGTCGATTTGCCGGATGGAGGTCCCGCCAGACCGATTGAATGTCCTGAATCAATAAAGGAAGTCCTTGCAGGACCACCCGGCCTTCGGGGCTGTGCCGATCCGTGACCGGCACTTCACACGACTGCACATAGGCCAGGACGTCGTCGGACGCGCCGATGACGCGCACATGCCGAATGACGCTGCGCAACGGATCGAACATCGACACCATGGCGCGGTCGTAGTGCAAATCCCTGGTCAGGGTCTCCAACACACGCTGGAGGAGCGTGTCCCGATCGAACGTGGCGCTGAAAAGCAGGCCTGCTTGATGCAACGCCGTCAATTGTGTCACCTTCCGGCGCAACTCGACTCTCGTCTGTTCCTGGCCTAAATACGCCTCGCGCAATTCCTCATGCCGCGATTCAACAAACGCAATTTGTTCACGAATGAGGGCTTCCCGCTGCTGACTGTCCCTGCTCATACGGTGCTGGATCAGCAATCCCGCAGCAAGAACCGGCATCAACCCGGCCAACGCAATCTCACCCGGCACCATGGAGGGGACCAGAAAGCAAAGGCCTCCCGCCAACCCGACTCCGATCAGGCCGCTCCAAAGAACCCAGGATAACTGGTGCCGGAACCCGAGCTGGCTCCCGGCCGCTTCTCGCGGAAACGGGCCGGGCTCAGGCTCGGCCGGAGCCGCATCACGCGGAGCCGGATCAAACTGTACCGGAAGCGCCGCAATGGGCTTAGACGGCCTCCCCCATCGTACTCCCCCGTCGCTCTGCCATCGAATAAGCCACCGGCACCACTCATCGTCGTTCGACACGCAGGAAAGATTGGTCAACGTCGCCGGAGGCAACCCATGCACCCTCGCCGGAACAGCGGCGAAAATCCCCTGGGCGGACTGGCACACCAGATAGGTACAGCGCCGCCGGAACGGCCCGAACTGGCGCAACGTCCGGTCCGCAAAACGCATCGCCAGCGTCGCGGAACCCGGCGTCACCTCAACCACCCGGCACTCAACCGAACCCGAGGCGAACTTGTTGCCGAAATAGGGAAACATGCCGTAGATCTGTTCAAGGGAGAAGGGCCGCGCCAGCACCTGAATGATCGGCGACATCTTTTCCATCCCGCCCGCGAAAATGAAATGCGGGTCGCCGGTCAACTGCTCGCAGAACTCGTACAGGTAGGCCGCAAATTCGTAGGAGTAGCTGTTCCAGGGATTTTTCAGAAACTCCGGCGTGACATGATACACCGAATCCTTGATGCGTTGATTCAACAGCGCGCACAGCTCGTGGACGGCCTCTACGCCGGCGCCTTCCCCCCGCTCGCGTGTGAGCGTCTTCTCCAGATCGAGAATGACCGCCCGGATGCTCATGCCGCTCAGATCCCGGATCGTGTGGCCCTGCTCGTCTAACCCGAACGGGCGAAATGCCATGAACGGCCGATCAAGGATCGTACGTTCCTTCGGCAATAACTCGATCTGCGACATCACCGCCGATTCGACAACATCTAATGACTGAGCGCGCATCCCCTCCCTCCACGACACAACGCCTTGCACATGCCGACACGACAACAATCGAGCTGCCGCGCCGCGCGCGATTTCAGTTTCCGGGGCGACTAGTATAGGAAGGAAAGCTACCGACTGCAAGCGAGAAGATCACGTAGCAGGCCGATAACGGGGAGATGGAGGACCGGCCGACCCGGTTCCGCACCTGTCGACCGACCCGGGAGAGTCCGATGACACGTTACTGCTTCACACGTCGCTTCAGCCGTTTCTCGACACTGGCCACTTTGCTCGACAACCGGCCCTTCGCCGCTTTGCGATAGTCCACCTTGATGGAGCAGGAAATGCGGCCGCAATCTTTGCGCATCCGCTCGTAGCACTGCTTGACGACGCCGAATACTTCGTCCCATTCGCCTTCCAGCACAGTGCCCATCGGATTGAGCCGGTAATCCACGCCGCTCTTGTCGATGATGTCGAGAGACCGGGCGACATACTTCCCGACACTTTCTCCTTTGCCTAACGGGGACATGCTGAATTCCAACAACACCATCGTCGCAGACTCCTTTATGTCGTTTTGGCGGCCGGAGCCGCGGCCGTCTGACGGGCCCGCTCGTCCTGCCACACTTTCGGATACTGCACTTTGCCCAACAGACGAAACCCGTCCAGCGCTTCGCGCAGCAACGCGCGCCGCTTGTCGGCATCGGGCTCGTTGGCCTTCGCCTGCTCACGGAGATGGCCGAGCCAATCGACGAACGCCGAAAATTCACTATCCAGAATCCGCTCCAGATCTTCCTTCATAAACCCCGACAGCGCGGGCGCCACGCCGCTGCTGCTGATCGCCACCCGGGCATGTCCCGACGCCACCACCGCCGGCATGGTAACGCTGGACAGCTCCGGCAGGTCCACCGACCACAGCAGAAATCCTTTTTCCCGCGCCTTGGCCAGCAACATCCTGGCAAAGTCCCGATCTCCGCGAATCGTATTCAGCACCAGAATCGTATGCTCTAAATCAGTCTCACGAAAATGCCGTCCCCGATGGATCACTTTCGCGGAGGCCGCCAGTTGTTTGAGCGTTTCATGCAAGGTCGGGCTGATCACCGTCACCCGGGCGCCCGATTCGAGCAACCGCTGAGACTTCTCCGCCGCTTCTTCATCGCCGCCGATCACCAGGACGGAAAAGCCCTTCACATCGAGCACCAAGGGAAAACCAGGATTGGGAGCCATAACGTGTTCCTCCATACGGCACAGGTGTAACTGGCGGCTATCATACAATAGCGCTTTCCTGGCCGTAAACTGCGCTCTCCCCTTTTCATGACGACCTGTCTATAATGCGTCGCTCATTCAGACTCTGGAGGATGCATGGCCGGCATGTCGGGACAGGCAATCGGAATGGCGGGAACAATCATCGGCCTGGCGGCCCTGGCCGCCTGGCTCGGACTCGCCCATAGTTGCGATCCGGCGACCGGCGAGCCGGTCGTCGCAGGACGGGTGACCATCGCTCCGAACCTCGCCGACCAGGTCAAGCCGACCGACGTCCTCTACGTCATCGTGAAACGCCCCCAAGGCCCGCCACTCCCTATCGCGGCCAAGCGCATCGATCATCCGACGTTCCCGGCGTCGTTCGAAAT
>CAYPOR010000103.1:0-4785 GCA_964412445.1 uncultured Nitrospira sp. | reverse complement strand
GCGGGACTTGTAGACGGCGTCGTTCGTGGCGACGTAGAGGATTTGGGTGTTGGTCGGGTGCAGCGCAATGGAGACGATCGACTCGCTTTCTTTCTCGCAGCCGAGGCTGAAGAGGAGGAGGGCGAACGACGCCAGTTTGAAGACAGTGCGAATCAGCATAACAGGGGTGGACCTAATCATAGGCCTTGTTGTTGAGTCAAGAAGAAGGGGGGGAGGGAGGCGTGGCCCGGACGATCTCCCTTGCTCGCGCCCCGCGCACCGGGATCAATCGAAGTGTCGAATTAGGGGCGGTGCTCGGTTCATGCGCGCAGTGGGAGATCGCCCAAGCCACGCCTCTAAATGATGACGAAGGGAGTAACGCAAGAGGGAAAGAAGGGTAGCGAGGCAGCGGGCAAGTCTCTGTGCTCGAGGAACGCGCGCCCTCAGAAGGACCTCGTTCGACGCGCGCAGGTGAGACTGCGCCAGCCGCCTCGCTGGGAAGCGGGGAGGGGGGAATTGCGTAGGGCAGGAAGGATGGAGAGGGGCAGCATTGATCTCGCTGTCTGCGTAGCAGTAAAATGCCGATCATGAGTCTCTTAAGCCGGATCACCATCAATCCTGAGCAGTGCGGGGGGCGTCCCTGTATCCGTGGTATGCGGATACGGGTCAAGGATCTCTTAGACCTTCTTGCTGCCGGGGTCTCCCAGGAAGATATTCTTCGCGACTACCCATACCTTGAGAAAGCCGATATTCAGGCGGCTCTTGAGTTTGCCGCAGCCCAATCCGATCACGTCATGCTCCGCGCCGGATGAATTTTTTAATCGACGCGCAACTTCCCCCCGCACTCGCCCACGTTATTACATCCTCCGGTCATCGTGCGATCCATGTCGAAGCGGTCCAATTGCTCATCGCGCACGACGCGGCGATATGGGCGTATGCGGTCGATCAGCAGTATGTGATTGTCACGAAAGACGAAGACTTTAAAAACATGCTCTTGCTTGCTACCGGCCGCAAAACACCCGTTGTGTGGGTGCGCATTGGAAACTGTTCCAACGTCGCACTGACGCAGTGGTTCCAACCGCTCTTTCCTCAAGTGCTCGCACATCTTCAACAAGGCGAATATCTGATCGAATTGTATTGATCGAGAGCCGGTCGGTACGCCCCCGTTGTCGAGTCAAGAAGAAGGAGGAGGGGGAGGGAGGCGTGGCCCGGGCGATCTCCCTTGCTCGCGCCCCGCGCACGCGGGAATGGAAGGAATGGCACCCGTGTCGCTCCTGTGCTCCCGGAGTGCGCACGCGGGATCAATCAGATGGTGAAATCAAGGACGGTGCTCTCTCCATGGGCGCAGTAGGAACGACACGGGTGCCATTCCTTTGGGAACAAACAAGTAATCTCAGGGCATCCAGGGTGGGCGGGTGAAAAGGTTGCGCGCAGTGGGAGATCGCCCAAGCCACGCCTCTAAATGATGACGAAGGGAGTAACGCAAGAGGGAAAGAAGGGTAGCGAGGCAGCGGGCAAGTCTCTGTGCTCGAGGAACGCGCGCCCTCAGAAGGACCTCGTTCGACGCGCGCAGTTGAGACTCCGTCAGCCGCGTTGATGGAAGGGGACACAAAGAGGAAGAGGGGCAGCGCATTGAACGAGCGTCGATTATGGCGTATCGTTTGCGAGTATTGATAGGGTATTGCACTGTCAGAAGATAGCCAATCCGGTTCTTACGCGGATCGGCGTATCATTGTTACTTGCTTCAATGGGACTTTGCGACTATGTCGCACAACTTCGAAAATCTCAAAGCACACATTCTGCCATTGTCCGAGTCGCCCACTTTTGATGCAGCAAAGGCCGAATGGGAGCTTGTTGGAATCCAACTACACGACGATTGGGACAATTGCCCGTTCGGCAAAGAAATCAAGGAACTTTGCTTTATCAAAAACCAGCGGAACGGTAACCTCACTCATGTTGGTAATGTCTGCGTCGATCAATTCATTGGTATCGAAACCGGCAATCTATTCGCGGGACTGAGGCGGATCGTGACCGACGAAACGGCAAATGCAAACGAAGACCTCATCGATCATGCTTTTCGTTGGGGATACATTTTTGAGAATGAATACAAATTTCTTATGGATACTCGCCGGAAGCGGAACTTGTCTGCAAAGCAGGTCGATTGGAAAATCAAAATCAATCGTAGAATCATCAACAAGACAGTTGTGCGTCAGAATTGCGAATAGCAAGGCGGCAAGCCTGAGCGGCGGTTCGGGCGTTTTTTTGAAATGGAAGTTTCTTTGCCGCCGCTGGGTACATTGGGCGTTAGGCCGAAAGTCTTTGGAGAAATATCAAATGAAAATGGCCTACTTCTCTCTCGCTATTTTACTGGCAGGTTGCGCATCAAACTCAGGGGTGGTTCCTATTGGACCAGACACGTTTATGGTTTCTCGCCAAGCTGCTACTGGTTTTTCAGGTTCTGGAACCCTGAAAGCGGAAGCGTTCCAAGAGGCAAATCAATATTGCCTGAGTCAACACAAGAAACTGCAAGTGGTAAATACAACTGAGGCTCAGCCTCCATTTATTTTTGGCAATTTCCCAAAAGCAGAAGTGCAGTTTATGTGTCTTGATGCCAACGATTCTGAACTTGTCCGTCCGAAGCTGAGAAAAGAGGCTGATACCGTTATTGAAATTCGGAAGTAGCACCAAGATAGATCTGAGAAGTCATCTCCCTTTGTTTTGACTTCTTGGTACTCGACCGCACGTTGTGCGTTAAATCAGGACTTCATTATAGAGCATCTTTCTCCCTCGCCCCCCTATAGCTTCTGTTTGATCCTTTCCGCATAGCCTGTTAGTTCGACGTAGCCCTGGCCTTTGATTGCTTGGCCTTTCTCGGCTCCCTCCACCGCCATCGCTCCTTCCCAATAGGTGACTTGGGTGCTGCGTGTCGTGCGCAATTCCTGATCGGCCAGGAGCGGGGTGAGTTTCAACGATAGTTCTAGAGACGGAATCGTGACCTGCCAGCGGTGGGGATAGGTGGCGTTGCTGGTCGGGCTGGTCCAGGTGTCGAGCGGGGTCAATTGGATATCGTTGGCCGACAGGTGTTGCGTGCGGCCGTCAGGAAACACGAGTGTGCCGCTGGATGCCTGGTCTGACGATCCGTCCGTGTGGCGGAGGCGATAGATCATGAGGTCGCGCTTGTCGGCGAGTTGAATGCTGAACCAATCCCATCCGGCGAGATCTGTGCCCAAATCCGCTGAGCCGAATTCATGATCCATCCAGCTGGTGCCGATAACGCGGTAGGATTCGGTGCCGATCGTCAGGGTCCCGGCGGTCGTCAGATCGGTGAAGGAATAGTAGTGCGAGGCCTGGCCGACGGCTGCTCCCTTTTTGCTGATGCCCCGCTCGCCATGGATGACCAGCGGTTTGGCGGGATCGAGCGTCAGAGAGAGCGCGACGCCGTCGGCCTTGGCGTCGAGCCGGTGCTGTTCGCTCTGTCCTGATGATTCTGCGCGCCAGTGATCGAGCCAGACGTGCAGATGAGTGGCGTCGGCGCCAGCCTTGCCCAGACCGGCGCGGCTGATGCGGTCGCGAAAGTGAAAGCGCTGTCCGGTGACATCGGTGACGGCCAGATGGGCCAGATAGAGTTGATCCACCGACCAGCGGGAGGGGCGCGTCTCGACCTGTTCGGGGGCAATCGCGCGCCGGAAGAACGTGAGTTCGAACCCGAATCGCCGGCCTTCAGCTGTCTCCAGGTGGCCGGTGTAGTACCACCATTCGGTGCGGAAGGAATCGTGCGACCCGTGGTCCCGCGGGAATTCGTAGCGATAGCCTTCCTCTGCCAGGCGAAAGGCGGTGTCGGCCTGATCGCCCGGCGTTGCCGCCGTTCCGCCCGTGAGGAGGGAAAGCAGGAAAAGTCCGGCCGTCGCGATTTGTGTCGGTGGTGTTGCGGAACGACGAGTAAGGGATTTCATCGTGCACCATCGGGGAGAAATATTTCCTCGTGCGGCTTATATCACGCGGCGAACCGGACGCACAAATCGCCAGTGTTGGCGGGGCCTTTCGCGCGGTCCTCTGCGTGAGCGTGCGCCGGTTCCGGCGTTGACAATTTTCACAACTCTCGGCTATCGTGAGTGATGCAGATCGATCGCGAGCGCGACCAACCCACGAACGATCCCTACGACAACGCCGTACCGTTCATCATCCCGGAACGTGTTCCGGTGTTTGCGTTGCCGAACGTGGTCTTTTTCCCGAAGACGTATCTGCCGCTCCATATTTTCGAGCCGCGCTATCGCCGGATGATCGCGGATGCGGCGGCCGGCGGCCAGTGCATCGCCATGGCCCTGCTGAAGGACGGGTGGGAGGAGGATTATTACGGTCATCCCCCGATCTATCCGATCGGCTGCGTCGGGCGTCTGCTCACGGTGGAACCGTTGCCGGACGGACGGTCGAACATTTTGCTGCAGGGGTTGGAACGGTACGAAATACAGGAAGAGTTTTTTGAGAAGCCCTATCGGGAAGCCAGAGTGACGCTGAAGAAGGCGGCGGTCGAGCCGTCGCTGGCGCCCGAAGTGCGCCGCGCGTTGATGACGGTGCTGGAGAAATATCTGCGCGCCCGGGAAGATGCGGCGACGTACGAAGGTTTATTCCGCCACGATGTGAAGGACGAGGTGCTCGTCAATACGCTCTCGACATATTTGGATTGCACGCCATTGGAAAAACAATTTCTTATAGAAGCCGAAGGTCTCCACCAGCGGGCGCGTCGTCTGAGCGACCTGATCCAGTTCATGGTGCATGATCAACAAGGCGCGAAGGGTTGGGGGTAAT
>CAYPOR010000102.1:0-4947 GCA_964412445.1 uncultured Nitrospira sp. | reverse complement strand
CCGGTCACTTTTCCGGTTTGAATCAGGGTCAACGTCTCAAATAATTCGTCGAGTGTGCCGAATCCCCCGGGGAATGCGACGAGCGCTTTCGCCCGAATGAGAAAGTGCATTTTCCGAAGCGCGAAATAACGGAACTGAAAACACAGCTCCGGAGTGATGTAGGGATTCGGGCGCTGCTCGTGCGGCAGGGTAATGTTCAAACCGATGGACTTGGCCTGCACGTCCGCGGCTCCACGATTGGCGGCCTCCATGATGCCCGGCCCGCCGCCGGTCACGATGACATAATCACAGCGGCCATCGACCTGGCAGGAGCCGGATACCAGTCGTGAAAATTCACGGGCCACATCATAATACTTGGAAAGCGCTTGTTGATGTTTGGCTACGACGACTTGGCGCTGCCTGACCGGATCGTTGGGGTGCTCGACTGCCTCGCGTTCTGCAATGCGCAGGACCGATTCGGCGGAGGCAGGCTCCTGCACTCGCGCACTGCCGAAGACCACAATCGTAGATTGAATTCCATGCTCTTGCTGAATGAGTTCGGGTTTGAGCAATTCCAGTCCGAGTCTCAGCGGACGCAACTCCTCCCGTTGCATAAATTCAGTGTCGCGGTCGGCCGGAATATACGATGAAGAAGCGAGAATGGCGTCGGAGAAAGGACGATCTTCTGGAGAGCCCATACCCATACAAGGCATTATAACGGGACACTTTCGAAGCAGCAATTCACAAGATGAACGATGGAAGATGTGAAATTAAAACGGCCAGAACCACAGAAGAGGCCGGACCGGCTCATGCCTCGTAAAACCGAAGGTCCGGACAACCCCCTGGCTGTCATAGTGGACATGGAATTGTTCCATATCAATGCCTGTGCGGGCGAGGGTCATGGACGGCGAGTACGGAGAAAAGAATCTGGCGATAAAACCGAAGTCCACACCGGAGGCCTTGGTGTCGCTCCATTGATAGAGCGTAGCCAGACCGAATTCCGATTCCAGAATCTCGTCAGGCGCCCCGAGTTGTGAGACGACCTGCAACATGGTCGTCGCTCCGGCTTGAATGAAAGCGACCTGAGAAGGGGCGATAACATCGTTCACCACGACTCGGCGCAGGCTGCAGCCGGCCATGATGGCCGCACAGATAACGACAAGAATCCCTCGTGAGAGCCACTGAGAGATCACAAGATTACTCTCCAAACGGCCACAGTTTGAATTCCACATTCGGCGTTCGTTTGCTATAGAGAACCTCTTCCACAAGTCCGTTGCGTCCAAAAAACACATAGAGGTTGTCGCTCTTCACCTCCATGCGGATCAGATTGAGGACCAGCAGGAGCAGCGCAGGCGATTTGCCGTCATAGTAATAGTACTGAAAAATCTCCCGATCATTCCCCCGGACAATGCGCTCGGGTGCTCCCATCAGCGCCACGACATCGCTCGTCGTGCTGACGCCTTTCTTAATCTGTGCAATCGATTCATCCCTGAGGGGTTCTCCGAGTGTGCCTCTCGTGACAACACAGCCTTGAGTGAGGATCAGCGTCGCCATGATGAAAACAACCGCGTACTTCTTGGTCATTGCGTCTCCTTGCTACGCTTCATCCGGTCGATCTTTTAAATGTTGGACATGACCCAGGACAAAGTCCGTTTCAAACACGGAGTAGGATGCCGGCTTGAGCCCGACCCGTCGATACACGTCCTGGGCAACCCGGTTTTCTGATTCGACATAGAGGCGCACACCGCAGACGCCGGGGTCGGCCTTTGCCCGCTCAATTACCTTCGCGTGCATGCTCCGAAAGACTCCCTGCCGCCGCCAGGCCGGATCCACATAGACGCTTTGGATCCACCAAAACAATGCATTGCGCCAGTCGCTCCACTCATAGGTGATCATGAGTTGGCCCACAATCTGTCCACTCTGCGGCTCTTCTGCCACCATGAAAAACCCATGAACGGTTGAGTTCAGCAGAGCCCGCGTTCCCCGTTGAAGACGATGTTCGTCTAATTGCCGCCCTTCCGTTTCGAAGGCCATCGCTTGACTGAACGCAACGAGTCGTTCGACATCGTCTATTCTTCCCGGTCTGATATTCCATTCTTGCAGGTTGCTCATCATGTTCGCTTCACGCATGGGGAGGTAGCAGCCAATCCGTTGCCGGCTTGAACAAACCGGCTGAAAATTCAATTTTCATGGCATCTTCAGCAGGCAAATTCAGTGGGTGCACCTGCTTTTCCGGCACAAACGCGAGATAGCCGGTAAATGGATGGATGGCCGTTGGAACAAAGACCATTAAAAGTCGATCCATCGGCGAGACCTGCAGAACGGATGGCGCATTACCCATCACAAATCCCAACGCCCACAGCCCGTCCCGAGGAAACGGAAAGGCGATCACGGTACTCTGTCCGAAGCGTGAGCGAAAGTTCAAGATATCGGTCATGCCTTTCATCGTCAAATAGATGCTTCGTACCAGGGGGATCTGCTCAAACTTCTCTTCCAGATAGGCGACAAACCGTTGACCAAGAACATGCGTCGTGAGAGCTCCTACGATCAAGACAAGGGCGATGAGTAGAATAAGCCCAAGACCGGGAATATCGTAAGGAAGACGGCCACCCATCAGATTCGCCATAAGTTCGTTGAGCGTCAGAAATAGTGCGGAGAGAATGATATACGTCGTCCAGGCAGGGACAACCAAAAGAAGACCCGTTACGAAGACTCGCCAAGTACTGCGCAACATGCAACCTCGTTCGAGTTATGATACTGATTCTGCGAAGTCTAGCAGATACCAACCCGTCGAAGAAGAACTCTTCGCTCACTTGATTTCATGACTTGCGGTACTCTATTCTGTCGCACATTATATGTGTGTAGTAGCGGTCTGCCTGCTCGGAGAAGGGAAAAGATGATGGCTCTTGACAAGGACTTACTGGCAATTCTCTGTTGCCCTGAAACGAAACAAGCCGTCACTCTGGCCGATGCAGCCTTAATACAGCGATTAAACGAGAGCATCAAAAGCCGGCGCTTGCAGAATAAGGGGAAGCAGGTCGTAACTGAGCCGATCGAGGGAGGCTTGCTGCGAGCCGACGCGAAGATTCTTTATCCGATCAGAGAAAATATTCCGGTGATGTTGATTGAAGAAGGTATCCCACTTGATGAAGTGGGGTAAGATCCGACTATTTCCGGCCTGAAGCATTTCGTCCCCTCTGCCAGCTTCTGAATCCTCCCCCGGCTGGTTAATTCTAATTAACAACAGGCGTTGTTATCCTGACCCGCTAGAAATGGCTATATCGCTGCCGCTTGTATCGGTTTTAGAGCCAGTTGACGTTCCGCAATGCATGCAGAGATATTCGTAGAGATTGCCACTGGGTAAAACCAATAGCAGTCTCTCTCTGGTGGGCGTGGCAATACGACATCGTGGGCAATACAGCAACGAGGCTTTGAGAGCACCGAATTGTCCGGCTTGTTCTTGGGAACCCCTGACTCTCGAACTTCTCATCGGTGATCTTACTGGGCTGACACCCGTCACTGGTTTATGTGATCGCTGAAAAATTGAGAAATTGTATGGAAGGAACGGCCGAAGGTCAATGGACCCGACTACAGGATTTTACATGTGCAATCTAGATATCACTATCCAGTGTGTTCGTACGATCTGATTTGAATCGTGCCCAGACAAATCGCGCTATCTGCACACAGGTATAAATGGCGAGACCACTCAGCAGCCCATAGAGTCCGGCTCGACTCCATGGCCAAAGCTCAGGCGCGTGGAGTACAAATCCAAGCGCAAGATGCCCTCCTGCCCCGAGGCAGAGGGCAAAAATAATCCACTCTCGTGCCAAGGCCATAACTGCGCGCCTGTTAGAGGGGGAATGAGGACGTCTAACCGGAGAACACGTACTCAGTGCGGTCTCTTACACTGATGTCTTAGCCGACTCGATCTCGGTTGCGGTAATCAGACTCGATAGATAGTCTGACACAAAGTTAAGCGCTTCTTCCCTGCCATCTGCCCGACGTCCTTTTTCACGCCTCTGGACCGATAATTCGTGATCGAGATCGGATTTTACTTCGCCCAGCACCCGTTGCAGCGAAGACGGAGTCAGATTGGCGTCCATGTCTTCGAGCTCCTGGCACCGATCGAGTACCCAGTTAAGGCCTTCGATCCGTCCAGCATAGTGCTCTTGTTCACCAGTATCAATTCTGGCCATCGCCGTCGCAAAGGTTTGGGCCTCATAAATGAGGTTATAGAAACTGGTGACGGCTCGCTGCAGGCTTGAGTTCATGATGCTCCTTCATCTGAAAAATATTAACCTCTCAATTATACATGAGAAACTGCCAGCAACAAGAAAAATTTTCAGGACGGTTAGGTGAAGAGGAGGGAATGGAATTCGTTCATAAAACCATAATAGAGCGGCGCAAAATCTTTCAGGCTGTCCGGGCTGGTTTCTTTCAGGCGCTTGAAGAAAAACACCTGGGCGCGCGGGTCAAGCTGTTCAAGCAGATGACTCAATTGCGCCATCGTGTAACTACCGGCCGGGACGCTAAGGATATAGTGAACGAGCCGTTCGACGAACTGCTGGCCAAGATACTCGGTGGCAACATACTCTTGCGGAACTTTCCCCGATGCCAGCAATTCATCGAATGGAACTGCTTGCGCGGCAAAGGGAACAGACGGTTTTAACTGATTAGGCACCCAAGATCCTCCGTGATCATAGCGGAAACTAGGAAGGATCTTGTGACTGTACGTGAGGCCTGAGAACCCGTCAAGTGTGCAGATGGGCCAGTTACCCGGACCAAAAGACTGATATGGAATGGGCAGCGGGGTCAAAGAGAACTACTTCGACTGTTCTCCTGGTGATTTCTCTAAATATGCGACGACCTAAGCAGGAAACAACCAGAGGCCACAGCCTTCTCTCTAAATAGGTGAGGGGCGGAGCCCCCGAAGGAACCCCACCCCTCCCTGAAGCGAGCCTGACTGAG
>CAYPOR010000101.1:0-5429 GCA_964412445.1 uncultured Nitrospira sp. | reverse complement strand
GAGAGAGGAAATTAGAAATCGACCCTTCCATGCCGCCTGTACCGGAGGAGGCCAGCATAAGAACGTCATTTCTGGTCTGAAACAACCACTTGAGCCCCTCGCGGACTTCCGCAAAGATCGGATCGAACTCAGGTGCCCGGTGATGAATCATCGGGCGGGCCATCGCCAACAGCACTTCTGGGGGTACAGGCGTAGGGCCAGGAGCCAACAAATACCGCTTCAACATTGACCGATCCTCCTTCGATATCACCCGGTAGGAATGCCACTAGAAAAGAGGCGGTACGCTACCACTAGCACGACAAGACTGTCAAGAAATGGGATCCCGCAAGAGCTGAAAATCGCTGGGGGTTTCGTTCTCGAATTTCACACGCTTCACACAACTACCGCACTCCGGATCCCACCTCAATGTCGACCACCCTCAGCGGCATTTCCTCGAAAGGGGGGCAATCTAACCTCTTCAATTTCTTGACAACTCACAGACCGATCGATAGTCTAACCTCAATCTGCCGTCTTTCACCTGAACTTGAGGTTCATTTTGAATCAGCGACAACTCCTCCTGGTAGCCCTCGCACTCGGTTTTTTCGCCACCGCCCCCTTCTCAATCCCAGTCGAGGAAAGTCTCGCTCAGGTTGCACCGCCTGAAGCGGCCGCTGATGCGAATACCCCGGAGGAAGACGACGAGGTTGACACCAACCTCATCCCTCTGGAACCGGAACTGTCGATTCTTCCCGCAGAAACAGCTGAGCCCACCCCGGAGACAGGAACCGCAGAGCAAAATCCGGTCAATGCCGCAGTGCCATTTCCAGACCCGGTTCAATCCATCAATGGCGGAACGGTCTACAATATTCCCATCGTGATGGACCCAACCGTGCAAAGCCACATTCGCTTTTTCAATACATCGATCCGATCTCGTTTTGAACAATGGCTGGTGCGACTCAGCCGCTATCAGCCGCTGGTCGAAAAGATCTTCTCCGAATTCAATATTCCCAGCGATCTGGTCTATCTGTCACTCGTCGAAAGCGGCTTTAACCCCTATGCCTTCTCACGCGCCAAAGCGACCGGACCGTGGCAATTCATGAAAGGCACCGGGCAGGTCTATGGCCTGCGCATCGACCACTATGTGGACGAACGGCGCGACCCCATCAAGTCGACTGTGGCAGCCGCCCGCTACCTCCGCGATTTGTATGACCTGTTTGGCGCCTGGCCGTTGGCGATGGCGGCCTACAATGCCGGAGAGGGCAAAGTCATGCGGGCGCTCAATAAGGTGCAAGGGGAAACGTTCTCCGATATCTCAAAGACGAAATTGATCAGGACCGAAACGAAGCAATACGTCCCACGCATCATGGCCGCGACCGTCATTGCCAGGAATCCCGACCAATACGGCTTTCCTCAGAATCCGGTAGCCCCGCACCAGTTTGAAGAGGTCGTGGTCAATCGACCGCTCCATTTCCACGCGATTGCCAATACAACCGGGATACCATATGAAGAACTCCGCCTGTTGAACCCTGAACTCCGGCGCGATGCGACACCACCGGGCGAATCGGCCTATCACCTCAAAGTCCCGGTCGGAACCAGCGCAAAAGTGGTTCAACTCCTGGACCGTGTTCCCACTTATAAGTTTCCACCGCTCCCGGCAGTCAAAGTGCAACGCGTGAAAGCCGATAGCGGACGATGGTACCGTGTGCGCGGCGGCGACACACTGGAGAAAGTCTCGAAGCGTTTCCGTATTCCGATGAAAACACTGAAGGCAAAAAACAACCTCACCAGCCCGGTCCTCAAAGCCGGAGAGTTCCTGATCATCGCACGGTAATACCGCACTCCGCTTCAGGCTTAGGCCTGAAGCGACAGTACCGCACACGCTGGCAGATTACGGTTTCTTAGGCGCGGCCGGCGCCGTAGCCGCGGGGGAAGCAGGGGCAGGGTCGGGAGACTTCTTTACTTCAAGCACCTTGAGCCGCACCGCGGCTTCGTTTGCCAGCGGGGAATTCGGATAGCTCTTCATCAAATCCTGATAATGCGCCAGCGCGCCCTCGGGCCGGGACAGACTCTCTTCCAGCCTGGCCAACTCAAACAACGCATGATCCCGATTCAGTGCGCCGGGGATATCCAGCACCGCTGAATAGGCCTTGGCCGCCTGATCACGATCCCCTTTCAGGAGATACGCATACCCTAACCGCTGCTGAACAAGACCCGACAACGATGTATTCGATCCATACATCAGAATAAACCGCTTATAGGCTTCAATGGCCGCATCGAATTCATTGGCCTGGGCCAAGGCGTTCCCAAGATGGAAAGCCGCGAGCGGAGCCGTGGATGTCCGTGGATACTCTTCGACAATTCTCTTGTACAGCACCACCGCTTCCTTGAGATTCGCATCGGCTTTCTTGGGATCGTCTGCCGGACGGGTGAAATAGTGCAGCGTGGCTTCCCGCTCAAGCTCCTGCGCTTTCTGCGCCGTCTGGCTGTCGTACCACAGCACTCCGCCGACAATTCCCGCCGCGAGCACGAGAATCGTCGCACCCACCAGCAACGGGCCTCGATAGACACGCAGATTCTCCAGCCAATGCTCGAGATTGCTGACCAGATGAGCCTCATCAACGGGCAAGGTCCGTGGTGGAACTTTAATACGATAGGTCATAAGATGTCCTGACGCCGTGGCATTCCTTTCAACTGAACCTGGGCCTTATACTAGGGATTGATTTAGCTTGTCAATGTAACCGGGTAACCGGCTCATTGCAGAGCGGGAATACTCCGCCCCCTCACATTTCCAGAGAATAGTTTTCATGTTTCAAAACCGCCTCCGACAACTGGCCGACCGATCGCTGACCCGACACCTCCACACTCTTGACTCCGCGACGGGTCCAACCATCCAACTCGCCGGCCGCACGGTCATCCTGCTCGCCTCGAACGACTACCTGGGCCTTGCGACCCATCCCGATGTCATCCAAGCTGCGATACTGGCAACTCAGCAGTACGGAGCAGGGGCGGGAGCGTCCCGCCTGGTCTGCGGCACGCTCCCGCCCCATACAGAATTGGAACAGGCCCTGGCCGACTTCAAACATACCCCCTCAGTACTGATCTTTGGATCCGGGTACCTCGCAAACCTTGGCCTGATCCCGTCGCTCGTCGCGAGAGGCGGATTGATCTTCGCGGACCGGCTGTGTCACGCCAGCCTCATTGATGGGGCACGGCTCAGCGGCGCGGATCTGCGGGTCTATCGGCACCGGGATCTGAATCATCTCGAAGCCCTTCTCAAACGGACACGCGCTGGACGACCGCTGCTCATTGCGACGGACGGACTCTTCAGCATGGACGGCGACCTGGCTCCGCTTCCGGAACTGGCGACGCTGGCCGAACGATTCGGCGCAACTCTCTATGTCGACGATGCGCACGGCACCGGAGTAATGGGCCCGTCCGGACGCGGCACGCTCGAGTACTTTGGAGTCGAGGACCGAATTCCCTTTCACATGGGAACGCTCGGGAAAGCGCTGGGCAGCAGCGGCGCCTACGTCGCCGGCTCCGCCGACCTGATTCAATACCTGGTCAGTACCTGTCGGCCCTTCATGTTCACCACAGCCCCCTCTCCCGGCAGCGCGGCGGCCGCGCATGCCGCGCTGACGGTAATCCGGCAGGACCCTTCCCGCCGCACTCGTCTGTGGCGCAATCGCGAGCATCTCTTTGCAGGCCTCACGCGCCTCGGATTTCGCCTCACGGAATCAGTCAGCCCCATCCTTCCTATTCTGATCGGCGAGGCGGAAAGCGCCCTCGCATTTGCGCAGCAGCTCCTGACCCATGGAGTGTACGCACCGGCCATCAGGCCACCCACCGTCCCGGATGGATCCAGCCGGATTCGTGTCACCGTCACCGCCGACCATTCCCCCGAACAGATTGACCTGGCGCTGGCAGCATTTGAGCGAGCAGGACAAGCCACGCGGCTGCTCTAGCCGCTCACAGCTGCTCCGCATCTTCCCGCGATTCGCTTGCTTTCCGGTCTTCCTATGGCATGATGCTCACAAGACTTTCATCGGGCGAGACCGCATCGTCTCTTACAGCAACAATCCGCTGCCCACGGACCATTTTTACTACGGAGTTGCATTCATGGATATTTCAAAGCTGCTGACATTTTCGGTCAAGGAAGGCGCCTCGGACTGCCATATCAGCTCGGGCGAGCCGCCCATGATCCGAATCCATGGCGACCTGAAGAAACTGGACCATCCGGCTCTCACGCCGGACGAGACCCATGCCCTGATCTACGACATGATGACCGATACCCAGCGGAAAAATTTCGAAGAACATCGGGAATGCGACTTCTCCTTCGAACTCGGCGACATCGCCCGTTTCCGCGTCAACGTCTTCGTACAGCAGCGCGGGCTGGGTGCCGTTTTCCGAAACATCCCCACGGAAATTCTTCCGCTCGAAAAACTCGGCATGCCGCCTATTCTTCGCAACCTGTGCGATAAAGAAAAGGGACTCATCCTCGTGACCGGCCCCACCGGATCCGGTAAATCAACCACCCTGGCCGGCATGGTCGACTATCTGAACAACACCTTCGAAGGCCACATCATCACGATCGAAGACCCCATTGAGTTCGTCCATAAATCGAAGAAATGCCTGGTCAACCAACGGGAACTGGGCGTCCACACGCTGTCGTTCGCCAACGCCCTCAAGTCCGCTCTTCGCGAAGATCCGGATATCGTGCTCGTGGGCGAAATGCGGGATCTCGAAACGATCCAACTCGCGCTCACCGCTGCGGAAACCGGGCACCTCGTCTTCGGCACGCTCCATACCTCCAGCGCGCCGAAAACCATCGACCGCATCATTGACGCTTTTCCTCCGGCACAGCAGGCGCAGATCCGGACACAGTTATCGGAAGCACTGGAAGCCGTGATCACCCAGACACTGCTCAAGAAGAAATCGGGAGGACGTGTGGCGGCACTCGAAATCATGGTGGCGACCACGGCGGTCCGCAACTTGATCCGTGAAGCCAAGCTCCATCAAATCCCCGGCATCATGCAGGCCAGCCAGAAAGACGGCATGCAGACGATGGATATGGCCTTGCTCGAACTGGCGACGCGCGGCGTCGTCACGAAAGCCGAAGCACAATCACGCAGCATGAATCCGAACCTCTTCGGATCGGCCGCCTCACTCAGCGGCGCCGCGTAACCACCGCAGGATAACGGAGACAGGCATGGATATCCGCAGCCTCTTGAAAGTCATGGTCGACCAGGAAGCGTCCGACCTCTATCTCACGGTCGACGCGCCCCCGATCTATCGGATCCACGGATCCACGCAGCAAACGGACGCTCCGCCCTTCAGTAACGAGCAGCTGGAAGCGCTGGCCCTCGCGCTCATGCGCGGGCAACAGCGGGGAGAGTTCGAAGAAAAGATGGAGATGAACCTGGCGCTCTACTACAAAGAGCTCGGCCGGT
>CAYPOR010000100.1:0-5504 GCA_964412445.1 uncultured Nitrospira sp. | reverse complement strand
CACCACATCCATCGCATCGATCTCCACCGCCGCCGCCTGCTGGATCAATCGTACGCCGATGACCAGCCGATGGCGTTTTTCTTTGCGTAACAGAATACCCTGCACTCCCTGCAAGAGCCCACGCACCACCTCCACTCGCATCCCTTCGTGCAGGTACGGATGGGGATCGTAGGGCAGAATACTGGTCATAAGAGTCTTCAGGGACTCGATTTCTACGTCGGGAATCGACTCGGGCCGGCTCCCGCTTCCGACGATTTCAACAACGCCCGACACCTTCTGAACCGGAAGTTGGTCCCGCTGCGAAAGCCGTACGAAGCAATACCCTGAAAACAGCGGGACCTCGATCTCCTTCTTACGATCCTTCCACTGACTGAGCCGCTTGACGGTCGGCAGCAACGGTTCGATCCCCTGCTTTTCCAGCTGATCCCGCACCTGCTTCTCATGGCGCGACTTCGTCCGAAGCGCATACCAGCGTGGCTCGTGCACGACCTCGTTCATGCACGGCCCCGTGCATGCCGAGCGAGACCGGCGGGAAATGCGAGACTGGAAAGACCGGTCAATTGCACAAGCATGAACCTGACGCTACTTTCTTTTGAGAGTTCTTATCAAAGCACCGAGCTTCGCTGATATCTGCTCAACACTCAGGATCAGATTCTTTGCCTTGCCCTCATCGATATATCCTATCCGTTGGGCGATGATGAGCTGAGTCTTGAGCTCGCCTGAAGACCCCTTTGCGATATACAAATACCGAATAAATTCAGCGATTGTCTCCCGTTCCTTACCTTCTGCAATATTGGACGCTATTGATACCGCCGCTCTTTGCAGCTGGTCTCTCAAACCGAAATCCTTGACTAAGCCTTCGCGTTTCGAAACGAGGTCTATATCTACGGCTAATGAAGCCGCCTCCTGCCAAACCTTAAGATCCTCGAACCGTGTAACTGTCATTCGCTCATCGCCCGCGTTTCGCTCTTCCCGCTTTTCTCGCAAGTCACGCTAGTCGCGCACCCGGCAAACACAGCTTCGCCCTCTCACTTACAGTGAACACACACAACCACCTGCGCTGACGGCCTGCTCAGACCGTTGGTCCGAGCGCGAGCACCTTGCCGTTCGGAATCTGGTACCGCAACAGCAGTTCACCATGTTCATGCGACCGATCGAGATCGGCGAGTACCACGGCGTCAAACGTCCACTCTTTCAACACACTCGGATGCGAGACGGGATACGAGAGAAACGTCCCGGCCGTCCCGTCGCTCACAAACCCGACTAACTCCATATCCATCTCCCGCAACGAGAGATAGGCCATTTCGGCAAATTCGCTCGTGCCAAAAATCACGATCCGTCGCCCCCCCACTACGGTGACCCGGGACAGGACATCGCGCAGCCGCGCGCGCATGTCGCGATAGTGCGACAGCGAATACTGCATATAGAGATACGTCAGCCGGGATTTCTCGACCATTCCTTGGGGCGTCAAGAGATAGCGAATCCGGTGAGAAGGAATGGTGGTGATCTTGACGTACCCTTTCCTCGCGAGTCGCTTGAGGTACAGATTCGTCAGACCCAGCGCCACACCCAACTTCGTGGAGAGAGAGCGTTGCGTGACCGCACCGTCCCGCTCCAACTCTGTGAGCAGAATAAGGTTTCGTTGTCCTTGAAGATTCATCTGTTTCAGATGGTTCAGGAAAAACGTTCAGGATATGAACACAATTAGCAGAGGGAGTCAAGAAAGAATTCCACAATAGATAGTACGAGGCGCAACAGGCGAGAGAAGCGAGACTCGCGAGCCTTGCTTGTCGCGCCCGCCGCGCTCTTTAGATATGGTGGATCGTTAACGGTTGGGCCGACCGGACAACGGCTCCAAGTCGAGCGGCGACATCCTCGACGGTAAATCGATCGAGACAATCCCAATAGGGACAGGCCTCTCCGATACATTTCTCACAGGTCGGCACGTCAGGACGAAGCAGCACCCCGCGCCCCAAGGGTCTCCAGCGTGTCGGCAGATTGTTCCGGCGCGGATCAAATAAGCTGACCGTCGGCACGCTGAGGGCGGCCGCGAGATGCGCCGGACCGGTCGCGCCGGACACCACCGCCTGCGCCGTCGCAATCACCGCCATCAATTCCCGAACGGAAAGCTGTCCCATAAGATTGTTGACCCCTGGGTGAAGCACGACACCCTCCAAGGCCTCCCTCTGAAATTGCTCGCGTTCGACCGGGCTCCCGGTCAATCCCACCGCATACCCTTGTTGCGCCAACGTCTGGGCAAGCTCCCGATACTGCGCCGGACGCCAATGCCGGGCCGAGACCCCGCCGGGATGAATCACCGCTCGCGGCATCGCAGCGCCGCTCCATCGCCGCTCTCCATCGGCTCGCTCGACATCCGTCAGCCGCAGTGCGGGCGCGGCCACCGGCAACGGGGTCAGTCGAAGCCCCTTGAGCATCTCCACGTTGCATTCAGCCTCATGCTTCCGAAAACTGCTGCGATGTTCATAAATCCAGCGATTCGCCAACACACTCTGCCACCGAAAGCCCGTCGCCACGCGACGCGGGATACCGGCCCGCCAGGCCGCCCACATTAACCGGCGAAACGGCTTGAGAAAAATGACCGCATCAATGCCGCCGGAAAAGACCTGCATCATGTCGGAGACCGGCGCCAGCAAAGAGACCGTACGCACATAATCCACATCCGGATGATGTTCTAAGATCGGCGCGGCAATGGGGTTGGCGAGGACGCCTATCCGGACTCCAGGCATCAGTTGGCGCAATTGCGCCGCGACGGGAAGCGAGAGCACCAGATCGCCGATCCCGTCGGGACGCACGATCAGCACATTCATCGGGACGCCTCACGACAGGACTGCTGCGCCACGACGGCCGCGACGACCTGCTCCGGCGTGATTGACGTGAGACATTCCATCGGCACGGCATGACGGCAGATCCGGCTGAAACAGGGACGACAGGGGATATCGTGCGTCAACACCCTGTGCATTGCTCCATAGGGACCGGTACGCACGGCGCTGGTCGGCCCGAAGATCGACACCACCGGCGTCCCCACCGCCGCCGCGACATGCATCGGGCCGGAATCGTTGGTGATCAACAGGCAGGCTTTTGACAACAGCGCCGGCAGCAGTCCGACCGGGGTCTCGCCGGTCAGATCGACAATCGGACAGGCCGTCAAACTCCGCACCTGCGCGCTCGCCTCCCGCTCATCCGGCCCGCCGATCACGACCAGAGGTCCGATGCCGCGAGTCGCCAATTGCGTCGCCACCGCGGCAAACGAGGCGGCCGGCCAGCGTTTGGTCGGCCAGCGCGCCGAGACATTCATGGCCACCCACGGCGCATCCAGATCAATGCCCTTGCGCCGGAACAGATCCCGCAACGCCGTCACATCCTGGGGCAGCCGTCTGAATCGGAATTGCGCCCCGGCATCGACTGGCGCATTCAGCGCTTGTGCAATCAGCAGATACCGATCCACTGCGTGCATCTCAAGCGTCGGCACAGCCACACGCTGCGAATACAGCCGGGGACTCCCTTCACGCCCGTTGGCAAACCCCAGCCGCAGAGCGCATCCGGTCATCCGGGCCACGAGCGCGCTCCGCAAGAGTCCTTGCAGATCGACGACCAGATCAAACCGCTGCGCCCTCAACGCCAGGGCTTGTTGAACCCATGACGCCAGCGTGGGATCGACCGGCCATACGGCATCGACCCCTTCGATTCGCTGCACGACCTCAGCCCATTGACGCTTCACCAGCCAGGTCAGATGCGCCGAAGGCCAGCGCTGTTTGAACGCCGCCACCACCGGCATCGCATGGACAATGTCGCCCAGCGAGCTCGGTTTAATCAGCAGAATCCGTCGGGGCTCAATCATCATTGATACACCGCGTGACTAATGGGAGAAGCGAGACAGGCGGGACTAGCGAGACAAGCGGGACCATCGCTCATGACGCGTAACGAGTATTGCCTTCTAACCTTCATTCGTATCATACGTCATCCGTCACGCCACTCTCGCTTGTCCCGCTCATCTCCGCATCGGCCAGGATCCACGTCACCGCCTCGGCAAGCGACGGCGCGATGACGGCCGGATCGTCGCCGGACTCGGCCAGGGCCCCCGCCCCGTGCTCGCCGGTCGTCACCCGCACACATTTGGCGCCCACCCGTTTGGCCAGCTCCATATCTTTCGCATGGTCTCCGATGAGATACGATCGCGACAAATCGATCGCCAGTTCGCGCACGGCCCGATCGATCATCCCGGTCTCAGGCTTCCGGCAAGGGCAACACTCATCCGGATGATGCGGACAGACATAGATCGCATCCAGCGAGACCCCCGCATCCTGCAACAGCCGCCGGAGTTTCGCATGAACCGCATCGAGATCTGAGGCAGAAAACAATCCGCGCCCGACTCCCGATTGATTCGTGACCACGACCAGCCGGGCACCGGCGCGCGTCAGCCTCGCGAGAGCGGTGGCCACACCGGGAAACAATTCGAACCGGTCGGGAGAACCGATGTAGCCGGGATCCGGATTCAGCGTGCCATCGCGATCTAAAAAGATGGTTACACCTTTAAGAGTGTGAACTTGGTCTATCTTGTCTGTTCGGTCTATCTGGTCGGTCTGGTCTGGTCGATCAGTCTGGTCTATTCGGTCCGCACCAGAGAGACGAGATGGACCAGAGAGACGAGATAGACTAGCCTCATAGACCATATCCACCGTAACCCCGGTCATACAACGATGGTCGATGGGACACTCCCGCAACAGGCAGGGCGCGCAGTCGACCGGCTGCCGGACGATCGACGCCGCCTGCCCATAGGGCGAGGTCGTCTTCCAATCGGTGGGACCGAACACCGCCACCACCGGCACCGCAAACGCCGCCGCCAGATGCATCGGTCCGGTATCGTTGGTCAGCAATATCGTACAGCGTTTGGTCGCGGCCATCAGTTCACGGATATTCGTCCGCCCCGACAGGACCGCCGACCGGACAGTCAGTCGATCGGCCACCGCATGACCCAGTTCCTCTTCCCCTTTGGCGCCGAGGATCACGACGGAGACCGGCCGTCTCTGTTGTTCTTCAAGCCGGCGGCACACCCGCAGCGCAGCTTCGGCATAGCGTTCCGGCAGCCAGCGCTTGGCACTTCCATAAGTCGAGCCGGGATTCACGCCGACAATCAGATCGTCACGCCCGACACCAAGATCTCCCAACCGTTCATCCATCGCGCGCGTTTCGTCATCAGAGACAGCCAGCGCGGGGACTGACGGCGAACCGGTCACACCGAGCGGCTTCAACAGGTCCCAATAATAGTGTACTTGATGCACAAGCGTGGCGCGATCGGGACGCGCGACGGGATCGGTCAACAGGAACGCGCGCCCGTCTGTGACGTACCCATAACGGCGGCGGATCCCGGCAAGCCACGTGATCAGCGCCGCCTCAAAGGCATTCTGGAACAACACCGCCAGATCGAACCGATGCCGGCGGAGCAGGCCTGCCAGCATCCATTTCCCGGACAACCCCGCATGAAT
>CAYPOR010000099.1:0-5568 GCA_964412445.1 uncultured Nitrospira sp. | reverse complement strand
CTAGGAGAAGCTCGGAAGCAATCAGCTTGCAGCCATCAACGAAGGCCCCGGCGGTGATCCCGCCGGGGCCTTCGTGTTTTCAGCGCATGAACTATTTCGACGATGTGACCAGTCGCATCGTCGCTTTTAGGACGGACGAAGTCTTGGAGTCGTAGTAGAAGGAGCGGAAGAACTTGTTCACGAGGCCTGTATGGCGCGTATGGTCGGCGTTGAATTGGGCGACGCCCTTCGCGCGGTCGTCTGTGTCATAGCCCCCGCGGATGGCGCAGCGTTCGAGTTCTGCCGCTGAATCGGGCAGGGCATGGGTCTGGAAATCCTGCACCATCTGCAGCTTGTGCTCGACATCGCGGAGAAAGACATAGGCGGCAGCCAGGTCATCCCGTTCCTGCGTCGAGATCAGCTTATAGCGGACAAACCGGTTCAACGCGCCGAGCGTGCTGCGATCCAACAATCCCGTCACTTTCTTCCCCGCGATGACCTGCACCGTCTGCACCAGAAACTCGATCTCGCGGATCCCGCCGGTGCCGAGCTTCACGTTGCGCCGTTCATGGCCGCGATCGGCCATCTTCGTATCGATCATGTCCTTCACGCCCCGCACATCCTGCACGATCGCCAGCGCGCCGGACAGATCGATCGTGTCTTTGGGCGGGCCGAAGATGAACGGCTTCACCATCTTGAGGAACGCCAGCCCCACCTCCATGGACCCGGCCACCGGCCAGGCCTTGAGCAGCGCCAGCCGTTCCCACACCACGCCTCTGGTGGAGTAATACTTTTTATAGTCGTCGAGCGACCGCGCCAGTTGCCCGACCGAGCCTTCGGCGCGCAGACGCAAGTCCACGCGGAAGACATAGCCTTCCCGCGTCTGCTCGACGAGGGCCTTCGTCAGTTCGCGCGAGAGGATTTCAAAATATTCCTCGTTGGAAATCCCGACCGCGCCGGGCTTCTCCTTCTGCCGGCCGCGCGGCGCTTTGGTTTCTCCGTCATGCGAGGCATAGACGTAAATCAAATCGACATCCGAGCTGTAGTTCAGCTCATGCCCGCCGAGCTTTCCCATGCCCATCACGGCAAAGCCCGTCTCCACCCACCGCCCCTGCTTTGTCTTGTGCATCGGCACGCCGTACTGCTGCCGCAGGTCGGCATCCACAATCTCATAGGCCGCATGGATCAACAGACCGGCGAGATCGGACAACAGCGCCGTCGTCTCCGGCACCGGCGAGAGCCGCAAGAGATCGCGCACGCCGATCCGCAGCATTTCCCGGCGGCGGAACCGGCGCAGCGCCTCCAGCTTCATCTCTTTCACCGTCAGATGCGCCAGACTCTTATGCAGCGCGGTCTCCAATTCCTTTCTGGCAGGCGGCTTGGAGAGCACCGATTCCTCCGACAGCCAATAGACCAGCATGGGATCGCGAATGACCGTAAAGGCGAGCGCATCGCTGTTCCCGAAGATCGTGCAGAGCAGATCGAGCATGCGCGGCGAACTGCGCAGGTAGTCGAGAAAGGAGGAGCGCGTGACTTCGCCGAACAACCGCTCCCAATGGTTCAGGGCCTGATCCGGATCGGCGGTTCGTGAGATGGAGTCCAGCAGGATCGGGAGAATGTCCGCCAGTTGACGCCGATGATGAGGCTCCCCCGCCATCGCCTGCAAATTCCGGTCGGCCTGCTCGATATCGTGCAGGTGATAGGCGGACAGAATGGACTCGATTTGCTTCGAATCCCGTTCCGTCGCCAGCAGCACCGGGCGAGGATCGGGCTTACCGGAAATTGACTGAACGTCTCCTCGATCAAACTTGGGAGATGTCGTCTCTGGAGACAACCGTCGATGTGGCTTCTTCTTAGTACCCAAGCATATCCCCTACAGACACTGCTCCTGTTGAAGCTTCCGCAGGATGTTCAAAATGGCTGTCCAGCAAGGCCGCAGCAAGTGAGGGGCCGAGGCGTACCCTCCGCGGTACGTTGAGGGTCCGAACGAAGCGAGAACGACGCTGGCGGGCATTTTCAACATCCTGGCATTCATGGCGCGGCATTATACTGACCTGCTCCCCTACGCACAATGAAAGCATTCCGGTATACTGGGGCCGCTCAGCCAAAGGATTTAATCACGATGCCCCTCGATGAACAGCTCAAGCAAGCAGCGAGCGCCCTCTGCGCCGATGTCGAGCCCGACATTCTTCAGGATTTTCTCAGCCGTATGGACCGGGAATACTTCCGCCGGTTCGAACCGGCTGTCATCGCCGGGCATGTTCGCCTCGCCGCACGGCTGACTCCCGACCATCCCTGCGAAGTCACCATTACAGAGCGAACGGATCAGCACTTCGACCTCACGCTCGTCGCCTACGATTACTTTTCCGCCTTCGCCAATATCTGCGGGCTCCTCTCCGCCTTCGGACTGAACATCGAAGACGGCCAGATCTACACGTTCGCAGAAGGAACCGCGCCGCCGGCAGCCCGCGCCGGTTATGCCGGCGGACAACGGATACGTCCCAAAAACCGGCCGGGCTTGAGCCGGAAAAAGATCGTGGATGTTTTTCGCGTACAACCGGGACGCGGCATTCCCTTCGGGCCGGAGGATCATCAGCGGCTCATCGGCGAACTCGCCGCCTTGATGACGCAACTCGATGCCGGAGCGTTCGACGAAGCGCGCCAGACCGTGAACCGCCAGCTGGTCGAACAGCTCGGCAAGCGGCGCGGCTCGTTCAGCGGCCTGCTCCATACCGTCCACATCACCTTCGACAACAGCCGGTCCCCCACCGACACGGTGATGGACATTCAGTCCGACGACACGCCCGCATTTCTCTACGCCTTCGCCAATGCCCTCGCGATGCGCAACATCTATATCGACAAAGCGCAGTTCGCCATCGAAGACGGCAAGCTGCACGACCGCTTCTATGTCCGCAACCGCCACGGGCAGAAACTGACCGATCCGGCCGATCAACAGCACCTGCGCCTGACCGCCGTCCTCATCAAGCAGTTCACCCACGCCCTCACCTGGGCGCCGGACCCGGCCAAAGCGCTCGAAGCCTTCGATCAGTTCCTCGACCTCACCGTGCAGGACACCAAGGGCAAAGCCCAACAGCAAGCCCTCGCGTTCCTCGGCGACAAAAAGACCTTCCCCCTCCTCGCCCGCCTGCTCGGCACCAGCGACTTTTTGTGGGAGGACTTCCTCCGCCGCCAGCACGGCAATCTTCTGCCGCTGCTGCAACATTACCGTGACGCCCCGCTCATCAAGCCGCAAGCGGCGCTGCGCAAAGAACTCGACAAGCTCGTCGACAAGGCCAAAACCGACGAGGCCCGCAAAGAAGCCTTGAACCGGTTTAAGGACCAGGAACTGTTCCGGATCGACATGAAACACATGGTCGAAACTTCCGGCCTGGCCGACTTCTCCCTCGCCCTGACCGAACTGGCTGAAGTCATCGTGAGCCGCAGCCTGCGCGACTGCCAGGCCAAGCTGGAGAAACAGTACGGTGCCCCGAAACTGGCGAACAAGAAACCCTGCCCCTTTACGATCCTGGGCCAGGGGAAATTCGGCGGGCGCGAGCTGGGCTACGCCTCCGACATCGAAGTCCTCTTCGTCTACGGCGGCGCCGGCCGCACCGGCGGCAAACAGGGCATCGAAAACAGCGAATACTTCGAACGGCTGGCGCAGGAACTGTTGCAGTGGATCGAAGCCAAGCAGGAGGGCATCTTCCACCTCGACATCCGCCTTCGCCCCCACGGCGGCAAAGGCTCGCTGACGAATCCGCTCGAAGAAATCATCAGCTACTACAGCCCGACAGGATTAGCCGCGCCGTTCGAACGCCAGTCCATGATCAAGCTCCGCACCGTCGCCGGCGACGCTGCCCTCGGCAAACAGGTTGAAGCTCACCGGGATCGCTACGTGTACGGCGGCGATCCCTGGGATCTCCCCACCGCTTTGGACTTGCGCCGGGCGCAATTGAAGCAGCTCGTCGAGCCGGGCACAGTAAACGTGAAACACAGCGCCGGCGGCCTCGTTGATATCGAATACGCCGTGCAATATCTCCAAGTCATGCACGGTCACAAGCAGCCGATCTTGCGGACGCCCAACACGATGCAGGCCTTGGCGGGGTTGGTCGAATGCGGCTTGGTCACCAGACAGGACGGCGAGCAGCTGCGCAAAGCCTATCTCTTCATCCGCATGCTCATCGACGGCCTTCGCATGGTCCGCGGCAACGCGAAAGACTTGGTGCTTCCCCCGCCCGACTCAGAAGAATTCATCTTCCTAGCCCGCCGCGTCGGCTACACCACAGACGACTGGCAGGCAGGAGCCAGGCATCTCCAGACGGACATTGAGCAGCATATGAAGCAGACGAAAGAGTTTTTCGAGAGGACGTTCGGAGCATTATGAAGTACGCCCCTGGCTATCCCCGATAACTCATCCCCCCTGAATCGTGAGTCGAATACGACCGCTATTCGGCTCACAATTTCTTACACTATGAGCCGAATGCGTGTATCATTCGGCTCATGCCCTACAATTGGCCGCAACCAGACTGGCCGGAGTTTCGATATGACATCTCGGGAATCGAGGAGGCGCTGTTCACGCTCGCCGAAAAATCCGGTCGCACCGGCGGACTCCTCAAGGGGCTGACGGCCGACGCGCAGATGGAGGCAACCATCGAAATGATGGTGGTCGAAGCGATCAAGACTTCCGCGATCGAGGGAGAACTGCTGAGCCGGAAAGATGTCATGTCGTCGATCCGGAAAAATCTTGGAATAGAGACCGGTCGTCCCGCCGGGGACAAGCGCGCCCAGGGCACCGCCGCACTGATGCTCGCGGTCCGCAACAGTTTTGCCGCCCCCCTCTCAGAAGAGACGCTCTTCGAATGGCACCGCCTGATTATGACCGGACACCGGCATGTCGCCGCAGGACAATGGCGAACCCATGCCGAACCGATGCAGGTCGTATCCGGCGCGGCGGGCCATGAGCGGGTGCATTTCGAAGCGCCGCCGTCTTCACGCGTTCCGAAAGAAATGACGCGGTTTATCCGATGGTTCAACGACACGGCGCCGGATGGCCCGAACGCCATTCGCAAGGCCGCCGTGCGTTCGGCTCTCGCACATCTCTACTTCGAATCGGTCCATCCCTTTGAGGACGGTAACGGCCGGATCGGGAGAGCCTTGTCCGAAAAAGTGCTCTCGCAAGGACTCGGACAGCCCGCCTTGCTCAGCCTCTCGCGGGCCATCGAAGCCAAACGGCGCGACTATTACGAGGCGCTGAAAGAGGGCCAACAGTCGAACGACGTCACCCCGTGGGTAACCTGGTTCGTCAACATTGTGCTTGAGGCACAGATCCAGGCCGAGGGACTGATCGAGTTCACGCTGAAGAAAGCCCGACTGTTCGACCGCTGGAAGGATCAACTCAACGAGCGGCAGATACAGATTCTTCGCCGCATGTTGGACGAAGGCCCGCACGGGTTTGAAGGCGGCATGAGCGCCAAGAAATATATGGTCATCACCGGCGCGTCGAAAGCCACAGCCACGCGAGACTTACAGGATCTCGCAGATAAAGGCGTGTTCGTTCCCACAGGAGGCGGCCGGAGCACGCACTACAAG
>CAYPOR010000098.1:4163-5597 GCA_964412445.1 uncultured Nitrospira sp. | reverse complement strand
CGCTCACGCGCATCCGTTGGCTCATCCTGGGCTTGCTCTTTCTGATTTCCGTCGTCACCTACATCGACCGCGTCAACATTTCCGTGACGGCCCGGCACATGATGCCGGCACTGGGATTGACGGATCAGCAGATGGGGTTTGTTTTTTCGGCCTTCGTCATCGGCTATGCCCTCTTTCAAATTCCCGGCGGCTGGCTCGGCGATCGCTGGGGCGCGCGGATCATCCTGACTCTGGCGCTGCTCTGGTGGTCGGTCTTTACGGCCTGGACCGCCATGGCTCCGGCCTCGCCGCTGGCCGGATGGCTGGGCATTATGGGAGCGCTTGCGCTTGCGCGATTCCTGTTGGGCGTCGGCGAAGCGGTGGCCTTGCCGAATTTCAATCGGGTCGTCACCGACTGGCTGCCGGCGGGAGAACGCGGCCTCGGCATCGGCATCGCGATCGGGGGCATCGGTGTCGGCGCCGCGATCACACCACCCGTCACCGCCTGGATCATGGTCAACTTCGGCTGGCAGACCGCCTTCTACCTGTCGGCCGTGCTCGGCCTGGCCCTCGCCATCATCTGGTGGTTCATCGCGCGCAATCATCCGGCCGATCATCCATGGATTACCAAACAGACTGCCGATCGGCCCGCCGATCAACAGAACCGCACTCCGGCGACAACCGGACCGGCACTCTCTCCTTCGATCCCCTGGACGGCTTTGCGGCACACACCCACCGTCTGGTGGCTGGTGCTGAGCTATAGCTGCCTCGGCTATGTGGCCTACGTCTACATGTCCTGGTTTTATCTCTATCTCGTCAACGTGCGCGGCTTCGATATCCTGCGCGGCGGATTCTTCGCGTCCGCTCCCTTCCTCGCGATTCTGGTCTTTTGCCCGATCGGGGGCTGGGTCACGGATCGATTGGCTGCCCGCCACGGCCTGACGGCAGGACGCCGTCAGGCCGGCATGGCAGGAATGCTGCTCGCCGGCTGCGCGATCGGACTTGGGGCCTGGATCGATTCGCCCTATCTCGCCATCGCCAGTCTCTCGCTGGGCGCGGGGTGGCTCTACTTCAGTGTCGGCGCCTACTGGTCCTCCACGAGCGACTTATCGAAAACACACGCGGGCAGTCTCTCGGGTTTGATGAATATGGGCGCCAATATCGGAGGCGCGATCTCGCCCACCGTCACGCCCTGGCTTGCCGAACAGTGGGGCTGGCCCCTGTCGCTCGGCACCGCCGCATTGGTCGCCGTCATCGGCGGACTGCTCTGGCTCCGGATCGATCCGGCAAAAGGGCTTGCAGAAATACCGCACTGAGAACGGTCGGGCTGGCTCCCATTTCACCACCGCTGCATTGATCGCGATCCTCGGCAGCCTGCTCTGGCTCCGGATCGATCCGGAAAAAGGGCTTGCAGAAATACCGCACTGAGAACGGTCGGGCTGGCTCCCATTTCAC
>CAYPOR010000098.1:0-4063 GCA_964412445.1 uncultured Nitrospira sp. | reverse complement strand
ACTTGCAGAAATACCGCACTGAGAACGGTCGGGCTGGCTCCCATTTCACCACCGCTGCATTGATCGCGATCCTCGGCGGCCTACTCTGGCTCCGGATCGATCCGGCAAAAGGGCTCGCCGGACCAGTGACGCGTCACGCGTAACAAGGCCGGGCCCGGCAACCTGCGTCCCCCTTTTCTTTTACTGATCACAAGTCACTCGTTACCCGTCACTTGTCACCTCTTCGAGGCCTTGCCGCCGAACCCGCGCCCCTGCTACATTGCACGGCTATGACGATGCAATTTCAAAAGAAGGATCCGCGCGCGACGATCGTCACCAAGTTCGGCGAGATGAAGATCCGTTTTTATCCGGACGATGCGCCCCGCCACGTTGAGAACTTCGTCAATCTGGCCAAGATGGGTTTCTTCGACGGCACGACGTTTCACCGCGTGGTCCCCGGCTTTCTCATCCAAGGCGGCGATCCCTTCAGTAAGAACGCCGACCGCACGACGCACGGCACCGGCGGCCCCGGCTACTTTCTCACGCCCGAACCGAGCGATCGCCCGCACAAGCGCGGCGCCGTCTCCATGGCGAAGATGCCGCGCGAGAGCAACAGCACGCGCGACTTCAACGACAACGGCTCGCAGTTCTTTATTTGCGTGGGAGATAACAGCGGGCTCGACCGGCGCTATACCGTGTTCGGCGAGATTTTTCGCGGCATCGAAGTCCTGGACAAGATCGTCGCCGCCGCCCGCGACGCCGCCGACAATCCCCTTGAGCCGATCACGATGACCGTGACGGTCAAAGAGTAGTCTTCGCTCCGCGTTCGTGCGCACTTGCACGCCAGTGCGCCCGTGCACTCATCTCCGCATACTCAAGACACATCGTCATTCAGTCCCCTTGAACCGCATCGCTGTATCCCTTTCACTTCTTCAATTCTAGCGATCATCAGCGCCTCGATTGCAACGGTACTGTTCTTGCTGAACCTTCTCGCCAAATCACTTGTACGGCGTGAGGTGTCATGGACTCGATACCCATACTGATTACGATCACAGCTCCATTACTCGCGAGCATCGCGACAGTCTTCTTCGGACGGCTGCTCGGCGGGCGTGTGGCTCGAATAGGCGTGGCGGCGTTGACGCTTTCGACCGGGACCGCCCTACTGTCCTTCTATCAGATCTTCGGGTCAGACGCTCTCACTCTCACGCTCCCGGGATTGCCGGGGCTGCTGCCCCCTGCATTGCTTTACGATCGCCTGGCCGGAATCATGGTGCTCCTCATCAGTGTCGTGAGCCTGGTGATCCATGTCTACTCCCGGCAGTATATGCAGGGCGACCCCGACTACGTCAGATTCTTCGGGCTGCTCGGTCTGCTGACTTTCGTGCTCCTGACGCTGGTCACGAGCGGGCACCTTGTGTGGCTCTTCCTCGCCTGGCACGCCGTGACGTGGCTGCTCGCCACATTCATTTCCTTTAACCGAGCCAGCGCCGCAGCCCGCCAAGCGGGACGGACGACTCTGCTGATCCAAGGGTTCGGCGATGTCGCACTCCTGCTGGCAATCGTGGCGCTCTATGCGGCCTTCGGCACGCTCGATCTGACGACGCTGTTCCGCACACTTGAGGCAATGCCGAACCGCCCGACTCTCTGGACCGGAACCCGGTTCGAACTGGATGCGATCACGAGCAGCACGCTATTGATGGTCTTCGCGATTATGACCAAGTCCGCGCAGTTTCCGTTTCATATCTGGCTGCCCGGTACGATCGAAGCACCGACACCTGTTTCGGCGATGCTGCATGCCGGCATCGTCAATGCGGGAGGATTTCTGGTGAACCGCCTGGCGCCGCTCTTCGGCCAGGCTCCGGCCACGCTCTACATCTTGTTCGTGGTGGGCGCGCTCACCGCATTGATCGGCGCCTCGACCATGCTGACCCAATCAAGCATCAAGCGCACGCTCGCTTACTCCACCATGGGACAGATGGGCTATATGATCATGGAATGCGGCCTGGGAGCCTTCGCGCTCGCGATCTTTCATCTCTGCGCCCACGGCCTCTTCAAAGCCACGCTGTTCTTGAATTCAGGCGATCACATCCGCAAGGCACGAACCGAATATACGCTCCCAGAATCCCGCAGAGTCGGCGACGCACCGGCGTTCTCGTTCGTGCCCTGGGGCACCGGGCTTGCCATCACGCTCCTCCTGCCGCTGCTGATACTGCTGATGGCGCACGGCCTCGTCCACATTTCCCTGTTCGAATCACAGAGCACCATGATCTTTCTATTCTTTGCCTGGGTCACGTCGGCGCAGGCTATCTTCAGTCTCTACCGGCTGAACATGGTCGCCTCCTGGAAAGTCTCGCTCACGATGCTCGCAACCCTGACCTTCATCGGCCTGACCTATCTCTGGGCGGGGGAAACCTTTACGCACTTCCTGTATCCGGCGCCGGAACAAGTCGCCGCCTATTTCCAAGCGGCCGCCTGGCACCAGGGCCTCTTCGATACCGTCATCACACTATCGGCCCTGATCATCATCGGAGTCTGGGCGGTCCTATACGGCAACGCTCACGGATACCAGCCGATGCTCCCGGCAGGACTCACCGCTCTGCGCACGCGCCTCTACGTGGCCTTCCTGGGCGGCCTCTATGTCGAGGACCTGCTGCGGGCTCTCTACCCGCGGCTCAAACCGATCGGGACCGCGCCTCGTCGCCGGCCCCACTGGAACGAGAGGCTTCGGGATTCGAGCGAGACCTGACCGGCGACCGGAGCAACGTTACCAACGAGATGGATCTACGGCAGCCTGAACCAAGGAGGACATCACCATGAGCAGCCTGACACTGCACCCGATGAAAGAAATCAAGATCATCGTGCAGGGGGACCAGTTGAATTTTATCACCGATCTGCTGGACCGGACCGGAGCGACCGGCTATACGATTATCAATAATATCTCCGGCAAAGGGCATCACGGTTTTCACGAAGGGCATCTGCTGTTTAACGACACGAGCAGCCAGGTGATGGTGTTTACCGTCGTTCCGGAAAACAAGGTAGAGCCGATTCTGGCCGGTCTGGGCCCGCTCTTCAACCGGCATTCCGGCGCGATGTTCGTGACTGACGTAGCCGTCAGCCGGCGGGACCATTTTGCCCCGAAGTAAGCGACCCGATTCGAGCGGGCGCCCTCCCCATCGCTCGACGGGTCGCCGTTCGACTCGGTATACTGCGCAATCAGATGCGCAGGCGCAGGCACCATCACCCACACAGGCGCTCTCAGTAGGGACGACCGATATGTCCACCGTACATCCCGGCGGTTCCCGCGAATCCGCCGTAGCCAAACCGGAAGTCGCCGCCGCCGAAATCCTGGCATGGGTCAGCGACTGCATCGAGGGGGGGCTCTGCCTGATGGCCCGCGGCATCCTGATATTTGAAAATGCGCAGTTCGGCGACTTGGTCGAAACACCGGCCGAGGCCGGTCTTTCCCCGACACAGCCGGGCGGTTCTTTGCGATCGCGGTTGATCGCCGACGCACTCGTCTGGAACCAGCGTTCTCTGGGGACGCGCGGCACCACGGCCTATCACCTGGCAGGTCGTGACGGACAACCGCTGATCTATGAATGCCGCTTCAACGTGGTCCCCTACCACGGAGAGACCGGCGTGCTCCTCGTCTTGCAAGACGTGACGAAGCAGACCGTCCTCGCGCATGAAGCCTCCCAGGTCGCCCGATTCCAGTCTGTGCTGGCCCGGATCGGAACTCTCGCCGTCAGCGACGCCTCGGCCCAAGACCTGATGAATGAGGCCGTGCGACATACGGCGCACGCCCTGGGAGTGGAGCTGTGCAAGATCCTGATCGCCAGGGAGTCCGACGATCACCTCGCCGTCGTGGCGGGAATCGGCCTTGAAGAGGACTTGATCGGCAAACTGACGATCGAAGGCGGCACGCATTCACAGGCCGGATTTGCCATTCGCGAGCGCGTGCCCGTGGTCGTACGGGACCTCCGGAACGAAACCCGGTTTACCCCCTCCAAGCTCCTCACGGAACACGGGGGCATCGCCGGCATGTGCGTCCCGATGCTCGTCGAAGACCGCGTCTACGGCGTCA
>CAYPOR010000097.1:0-5607 GCA_964412445.1 uncultured Nitrospira sp. | reverse complement strand
ACCGCCGGGGCCTTCGTTGATGGCTGCAAGCTGATTGCTTCCGAGCTTCTCCTAGGACATCCCTTCCCTTCAAGGTGAAGGGCTGTCCTCCAACCGTTTTGATCTCTTGGTTGTGGCCTTGTCGCGCTGGTTAGAAGGAAGCTGAGCTCAGTGTGGCACAGAATCGGTCCACGGTGCGCTGAAAGAGAAAGAGGGCGGTATCTTCGAGGGAGGCCGCCAGGGCCGCATCAGCGGCGGCGCGGACCAGGGGGGAGGAAATATGGAATCGTGCGGCGATCCATGCTGCGTCAGTGAGATCCTCGTCTGTGCCGCGACGGAGTTTCGCGATGATGAAATCCACCGGGGCCAAGAGCCTGATTCGGACGCCTGGTTCGTCGATCAACAACGTTGCGCGATCGCGATAGCCTGGCGGCATGGCCACGACGGACCAGCCCGAGAGGCTTTGTCCCAGGTTGCTGGGAATGTGATGGCGGCTCAGGAATTCCGCCAAAGCCCGCACATGGTCGGGTAGTTCGCCATCCACGTCGATCGTGGCTCTGGAGGGATGGCCATAGGCAAGCATGGCCAAGCCGCCGATGAGCAGCAGATCGACGACATGGCCGGTGTGCTCGGCGTATTGCCGCAGCACAGTGCGTAAGTGATCAAGCGTGAGCATGCGCGAACTCAAGGGCTTCCGAGAATTGGCGGTATAGCCGATCATCGATGGGGCCGTGGTCTTCGGGGAGTGGGGTGCGCGAGATGCAACTAGAGACGAGGGTGCGGTAGGTGGTGTACCAGCGGCAGGCGGTCTGATAGGCCTGTTGCACCGCCGGGTGTGTCAGATTGGGCCACTCAATGGCATCGTTCACCAGAATTTCAAGCCAGAGGATACGGGTGATGCGCGGATGGCGCAGGGCTTCGTCCAGGGAGGCGACGCCCAGATAGGCTGGCAAGAGCCGCAATGGCGGTGGCGTAGACGTCTGGGGCATGGGTGCGAATTCTACACGGGTTTGCCGCTAGTTCCAATCTAGCAGGCTAAGTCGATAAAACACGAAGGCCCCGGCGGTTTCCCGCCGGGGCCTTCGTTGCTGCACGCGGGGCGTGATCAGCGAGGTCTTAGTACATCCCTTCCATGCCGTGATTGTGTCCGGCATGGCCGCCGCCGGCGGCTTCCTTCTTCTCTTCGGGGATGTCGGTGATCATGACTTCGGTGGTGAGCATCAAGCCCGCCACGGAGGCCGCGTTCTGCAATGCGCAGCGCGACACCTTGGTCGGATCGATGATGCCGGCCTTGATCATGTCCACGTATTCTTCGGTCGCGGCGTTGTAGCCGAACGCTGTGTTCTTGTCTTCCCGCACCTTGCCGACCACGACGGAAGCTTCGCCTCCGGCGTTGGCGACGATCTGGCGGATCGGCTCTTCGAGCGAGCGGCGGATGATGTCGACGCCGACTTTCTGCTCGGCCGGAATCCCCTTCACGTCTTCGAGCGCCTTGAGGCAGCGGAGATAGGCCGTGCCGCCGCCGGGCACGATGCCTTCTTCGACGGCTGCCTTGGTCGCGTGGAGGGCGTCCTCGACGCGGGCTTTCTTTTCCTTCATTTCGGTCTCGGTCGCGGCGCCGACGTTGATGACGGCCACACCGCCGACGATCTTGGCGAGGCGCTCCTGGAGCTTCTCGCGATCGTAGTCCGAGGTCGTCTCTTCGATCTGGGCCTTGATCTGCTTCACGCGGCCTTCGATCTTCTTCGGATCGCCGTAGCCTTCCACGATCGTGGTGTTATCCTTGTCGATTGTGACGCGCTTGGCGCGGCCGAGGTCGGTGAGCTTCACGTTTTCCAGCTTGAGGCCGATGTCTTCCGAGATCACCTGGCCGCCGGTCAGAATCGCAATGTCCTCCAGCATGGCCTTGCGGCGATCGCCGAAGCCAGGCGCCTTGATGGCCGCCACGTTGAGGGTGCCGCGGAGCTTGTTGACCACGAGAGTCGCGAGCGCTTCGCCTTCGACTTCTTCCGCGATGATCACGAGCGGCTTGCCCATCTTGGCAACCTGCTCGAGGACCGGGAGGAGGTCCTTCATGCTGCTGACTTTCTTTTCATTGATGAGGATGAGCGGCTCTTCGACGGAGCATTCCATCCGCTCGGCGTTGGTCACGAAGTAGGGGGAGATGTAACCGCGATCGAACTGCATACCCTCGACGACGTCCAGCGAGGTGGTCATCGACTTGGCTTCTTCGACCGTGATCACGCCGTCCTTGCCGACCTTCTCCATCGCTTCCGCGATGAGATCGCCGATGGTCTTGTCGTTGTTGGCTGAGATCGTGCCGACCTGGGAGATTTCGGTCTTGTTCTGGCAGGGCTTGCTGAGCTTCTTCAGCTCGCCGATCACGACTTCGACGGCCTTGTTGATGCCGCGCTGAATTTCCATCGGGTTCGCGCCGGCGGTGATGTTCTTCACGCCTTCACGATAGATGGCCTGGGCCAACACGGTGGCCGTGGTGGTGCCGTCGCCGGCGGTGTCGCTGGTCTTGCTGGCGACTTCGCGGACGAGCTGGGCGCCCATGTTTTCGTAGGGGTTCTTGAGTTCGATTTCCTTGGCGACGGTGACGCCGTCCTTGGTGATGGTCGGGGCGCCGAACTTCTTGTCGAGAATCGCGTTCCGGCCCTTGGGGCCGAGGGTCGCCTTGACGGCGTCCGCGAGCTGGTTGACGCCTTTCAAAATACACGCGCGAGCTTGCTCGCTATACAACAGTTGCTTTGCCATGTGGGTCCTCCGTTAATTCAATCGTCGTCGTGGTTGTCGATTAGCTGGCGAAGATGCCGAGGATATCTTCTTCCTTCAGGATCAAGCACTCTTCATCTTCCATGCGGAGCTTGCTGCCGGAGTACTTGTCGAAGAGGACCTGATCGCCCACCTTCACGTTCTCGACCTTCTTGCCGACGGCCTGAACGATACCCCGTTGCGGCTTTTCCTTCGCTGAATCCGGCACGTAAATCCCGCCGGCGGTCCGTTCCAGTTCCTCGGTGTAGGTGACGAACACCCGATCACCCAGGGGCTGGAAGCCCTTGGCGACATTCTTCTTGTCCTTGGCTGCTGAGCTCATAACAAACCCTCCTCGTGCGATGAATAAACTGTGGTGAACGTTAAAACGATTTGATACAGAGCCAGAATCGTCGGCTGGACTCTCACGCTCCCGAAAAAACAGAGCGACGCCTACCGTGCAGTACGACAGATAGCCTGAGGCCGGTCCAAGTCAAGGGGGCGGGAAAAGAAATTCTTTTACAATCCCAACGGCTGGACGGTGCAATCATAACTCATTGAGATTCAAGAATTCCAGCGGGGAAATTCGAATGGAAGGCGGGTGCGTCCGGTTAGAGCTTCAGGCGGTCGAAGTCCTTCACATCCTTCTTGATGTATTCGCGTAATCGCTTGATGATCCGGGCCTCCAGCTGTCTGGTGCGTTCTTTCGTGATGCCGTATTTGTCGCCCAGATCATCGAGGGTGAGGGGCGTTTCCGACAGGAGCCGGTTCCTTAGGATGTCCTCTTCCCGCTCGTCCAGGGTCTTGGCAAACTCGGCTAGCTTCTTTCTGAAGAGTGTCCGCAGCTCGTTGTCGGCAATGACTTCATCCACCCCGGATTGCTGTGAAGGGATGACATCGAGGAGCGTCCCATCCTGTTCTTCGCCGATCGGCTGGTCCAGGGACAGCTCCCAATTGCCCAGCCGCTGGTCCATTTCAATGACGTCGCGCTCGCGCACATTGAGCCGGTCGGCGAGGAGTTTGGTATCGGGGGAGAAGCCTTCACGGGCCAGTTTCGCTTTCTCTTTCTTGAGATTATAGAAGAGCTTGCGCTGGTCCTGGGTGGTGCCGATCTTCACGAGCCGGAAATTGTTCAAGAGATAGCGGAGGATATAGGCGCGTGACCACCAGGCGGCATAGGCGTAAAAGCGGACGTTTTTCGTCGGATCGAATTTCTTGATGGCCTGCATCAGGCCGACATTGCCTTCTTGAATCAGGTCCATGTGGTCGGCGCCGGTGTGGAGATACTCTGAGGCGATGGCGACGGAGACGCGCAGATTGGCCATGATGAGCTTCACGGCGGCTTCGCGGCTGCCTTGCACATGGTACTCATGGAACAGGAGCAACTCCTCTTCTTTGGAGAGATAAGGATAGCGCCGGATTTCTGCCAGATATTGCTGGAGGGCCGTGACGGGAACGACGGCATGTTCGTCGGCCGGCTGGCGTCCGTCGGACTGCGGGACATCTAGTACGACGGGAGCCGCGTCCGCCTCGATGACTTCGTCGTCGGAGGGCTCGAGAATTTCCGGTTCCAGCGCGCTGTCGGACTCGTTATCTGATGGCTTGCGACCGCTCATGGGACGCTGACTATAACAGAACTGCCGGAGCGGACAAAGGCGCCGGGGATGTGACGCGTGACGAGCGGTTGCGCTGGAGAAAGGCGCTCCCCTATAGTGACGGATTCTGTTCGGAGGATCCTGCGTGGCTGATATCTGGCAGATGATTCGTGGCGGCCATTGGCCTACCTTGCTGGGGGCTTGGCTGCATCTTACGGTGAGTTTCATGGTCTGGTTGCTGATCGGGGCGTTGAGCCTGCCGATGGCCCGCGCGCTTGGGCTCAGCGGGACCGATCTGTCGGTGCTCGTGGCATTGCCGCTGTTGGGCGGAGCCCTGTTGCGGGTTCTGGGAGGATGGGGCTGTGATTGGTTCGGGGCCAGGAAGACGGCTGTTGCGATCCTGCTGGGGGAACTGGCGGTGTTGCTATGGGGCTGGTTGGCGGATCCCGCGTCGATCGGGCTCTGGTGTCTGGCGTTGATACTGGGGCTGGGCGGAGCGAGTTTTGCGGTCGCGTTGCCGTTGGCCGGGCAGGCCTATCCCCCTTCCTCGCAGGGGCTCGTGCTGGGGCTTGCGGCTTCAGGGAACATCGGGACGGTGCTGGTCTTGTTTCTCGCGCCCCGCTGGGCGGAGTCGCTTGGCTGGCAGCAGGTCTTCGGCGTCATGGCCGGGATCGTCGCGGCGACCTGCGTGCTCTTTCTCCTGCTCGTGCGGGAGAGCCGGCAGGGCGACCGGCATAATCGCGATGTCGAATGGTGGCACCATGCGGCGACGCTCTTGCGTCAACGGTCGGCCTATTGGCTGTGCTTTCTCTATGCCATTACGTTCGGGGGCTTTGTCGGACTCTGCAGCGTGCTCCCGATGTTGTTGTATGAGACCTACGGATTCGATGCGGTGGCTGCCGGTTCGGTTGCGGCCTTGTGTGGTCTGGTGGGAAGCGTGATTCGCCCTTTTGGGGGTTATGCTGCAGACCGGCGCGGCGGTATGCGGGTGTTATATGTAGTGCTGCCGCTCATTGTCGGCTCGATCGTGGCGGTCACCAGCCCTTCCCAGGTGATGGGTATCGCGATGATCGTGCTGGCAAGCGGGGCCATGGGGGTGGGCAACGGGGTTGTCTTCCAAATGGTGGCGGAAGGATTTCCCCGCCAGATCGGGATGGCCTCCGGCCTGATCGGCGCTGTCGGGAGTGTCGGTGGATTTGCCTTTCCAGTGGTGCTGTCCGGATTGAAGACGGTCACCGGGAGTTATGATGCGGGGCTCTGGTTCTTTGCCGGTCTC
>CAYPOR010000096.1:0-5614 GCA_964412445.1 uncultured Nitrospira sp. | reverse complement strand
CGGGAGGAAAGTCCGGACTCCATGGGCGGGGCGCTGGGTAACTCCCAGGCGGAGCAATCCGACACCTGCACCACAGAAAACAAACCGCCGATGGCCAATGCGACGGGATCCCTTCTAGTCGCAGCGGATCAGGTAAGGGTGAAACGGCGGGGTAAGAGCCCACCGCAGGGATGGTGACATCGCTGGCACGGTAAGCGTCGCCCGGTGCAAGGCCAAATAGGAAGACACGTATCGCGCTCGCGAGAGTGCGGCACAACGACTGGCCCGGTCGAGGTCTTCGGGTAGGTCGCTCGAGGTTCGGGGTAATCCGAATCCCAGAGAAATGATCACCCACGCATGGACTCCGGTTCATGCTGGACAGAATCCGGCTTATAGGTTTCCTCGCTCGCGCTTTTTCTTTCTTTCAGCCCGTCTCATCGCCGTGCGGATCCGGAGTGTGAGGGGGGAGAGCCGCAAGCCGGCTCTTGACCCTCATCGGGCGTGGTGTTAGGATCTCGCATTCTTTCCTATTGATATTGCACAAATTTCTGTGTGGATGAATCAGAGGCCGTCGTCCGGCCATCTCGTGACGGGTTGCACGTTCTTGACAACAGTACTCCGGGCATCCGGGGGAGGGAAACGATATGAAGCTGAACGGATCTGAGATCTTTATCGAATGCCTCAAGCGGGAGGGGGTCAAAACGATCTTCGCGCTTCCCGGCGGCGTCGTTCTCAAGATTTTCGACATGCTGCATCAGCAAAAAGATCTCCAGGTCATTTTGACGCGGCATGAGCAGGCTGCCGGTCACATGGCCGAAGGCTATGCCAAGGCGACGGGAAAGCCGGGGGTCTGTCTGGTGACGTCCGGTCCCGGCATGACGAATGTCATTACCGCGCTGGCGGATGCCTATATGGATTCCGTTCCGTTGGTCTGTTTCAGCGGCCAGGTGCCCACGAGTCTGATCGGCAACGATGCGTTTCAGGAGGCCGACAACATCGGGCTGAGCCGGCCTTGCACGAAATACAATTTCCTCGTCAAGGATGTGAACGATCTTGCGATGACCATCAAAGAGGCGTTTTACATCGCCACGACCGGCCGGCCCGGTCCCGTCCTTGTCGATATTCCCAAAGACGTTTCGATGGCGACGACGGAATTCGTCTATCCCAATTCCGTCTCCATTCGCGGGTATAACCCGACATACGACGGCAACAAGTGGCAGATCAAGCAGGCGGCCGAAGCCATCATGAAAGCAAAGAAACCGATCCTCTACGTCGGCGGCGGCGTCGTATTTTCAGGCGCTTCGGCCGAATTGATCGAGCTGGCGGAGCTGACGCAGATCCCGGTCGATATGACGCTCATGGGATTGGGCGCATTCCCCGGAGAACATCAGCTGTCGCTGGGCATGCTCGGGATGCACGGCACCTATCAGGCCAATATGGCGATGCATTATTCCGATCTCGTCATCGCGATCGGGGCGCGGTTCGATGACCGGGTGACGGGGAAAGTGTCGGAGTTCTGCCCCCACGCCAAGGTCATTCACGTCGATATCGATCCGACCTCGATCCGGAAGAACATCCACGTCGATATTCCCATCGTCGGGGATTGCAAGACCGTCTTGCGCGAGTTGAATCAGATTCTCCGCGCGTCGGTCAACGGAGAGCAGAAGGAATTGCGGAAGCCCTGGTGGAAGCAGATTCGGGAGTGGGAAGCCGCGCACCCGTTGTCCTACCAGCAGGAAGCGGACGGGCCGATCAAGCCGCAGTATGTGGTGAAGCGTCTGTATGAACTCACCAAGGACCGTGACCCGATTGTCGCGACCGATGTCGGCCAGCATCAGATGTGGGCTGCGCAATATTTCAAGCTGGCCAAGCCGAACCGCTGGTTGACGTCCGGCGGGCTGGGGACCATGGGGTTCGGGTTTCCCGCGGCGATGGGCGCACAGGCGGCGTTTCCCGGACGTTTGGTGCTCTGCATTGCCGGGGACGGCAGCATTCAGATGAATATGCAGGAGATGGCCACCGCGGTCGTGAGCAAGCTTCCGGTCAAAATCATTATCTTGAACAACCGGTTCCACGGCATGGTGCGGCAGTGGCAGGATCTGTTCTATCAGGGCCGCTACGCATCCAGCGATCTTGAGAATACTCCCGACTTCGTGAAGCTGGCGGAAGCCTACGGGGCCGTCGGCCTGCGCGCGAACAAGGTGGGCGATCTTGACGCGGTGCTCAAGGAAGCCATCGCGGTGAACGGGCCGGTGATCGTCGATGTGCCGACCTATCGGTTTGAAAACGTGTATCCGATGATTCCGGCAGGCGGGTGCAACCACGAGATGATCCTGGAGGATCCGCCGGAGTTGAAAAATAAGCAGGCGGGCGCGTCAAAAGTGTCGCCGGACGGCAGCGATACCGTCCTGACCGCGTAAGGTACCGACTATGGAACATATTATTTCCGTCACGGTGGAAAATAAATTCGGCGTGTTGTCCCGCGTCGCCGGGTTGTTCAGCGGCCGGGGTTTCAATATCGAGAGTTTGTCGGTGGCGCCGACGCTGGATCCGTCGATGTCGCAGATGACGATTGTCACCTCGGGCGACGATCGCATCATCGAGCAGATCGTGAAGCATCTCAACAAGCTCATCGACGTGATCAAGGTCGTCGATTTGAACGAGAGCGAGTTCGTTTCGCGGGAAACCGCCTTGATCAAGGTCCATACCAAGGCTGAAGATCGGGCCGAGGCGCTCAGAATCGTGGACATTTTCCGGGCCAATATCATCGATTCGACGCCTGGTACGTACACCATCGAGGTCACGGGCGATCCGAAAAAAATAGAAGCCATCATCAATCTCTTGCAGCCGCTTGGGATCAAGGAGCTGACCCGGACGGGACGGGTCGCCGTCGCGCGAGAGCCGGTTCGAGCCAGTGCCGTGCAGCCCAAGAAAGTGGCGCGCGAGTAGTCGAGAGTTCACCGCAGCATCTATTTCTGAAACAGGGCGTTCTTGAGGAGTTCACGATGAAGATTTATTACGACAAAGATGCCGACATTCAGCAGATTCGCAATAAGAAAGTGGCCGTGATTGGCTACGGGAGCCAGGGCCACGCGCACGCCCTCAATATGAAAGAGAGCGGTGTGACCGTGGTGATCGGTGTGCGCGAAGGCGCGTCCTGGAAAAAGGCCGAGCAGAGCGGCCTCAAGGTCATGCCGGTCGCCGATGCCGTCAAGGCTTCCGATGTGGTGATGATTCTGGCGCCCGATGAAATGCAGGCGGCGATTTATCGTCAGGACATCGCCCCGAACCTGAAGCCCGGTTCGTATCTCGCCTTCGGGCATGGATTCAACATCCATTTCGGCCAGATCGTGCCCCCGGCCGACAGCAATGTGTTTATGGTCGCTCCCAAAGGCCCGGGACACTTGGTCCGGTCGGAATACACGAAGGGGAGCGGGGTACCCTGTTTGCTCGCCGTGCACCAGGACCCCAGCGGGACTACGCGCCAGGTGGGGTTGGCCTACGCAAGCGCGGTCGGCGGCGGGCGCGCCGGCATCATCGAAACCAATTTCCGTGAGGAAACTGAAACGGATCTCTTCGGCGAGCAGGCCGTGCTGTGCGGCGGTCTGACGTCGCTGATTCAGGCGGGTTATGAAACGTTGACCGAAGCCGGCTATTCGCCTGAGATGGCGTATTTCGAGTGTCTCCATGAGGTCAAGTTGATCGTCGATCTGATCTATCAGGGCGGCATCGCCAATATGCGTTATTCGATCAGCACCACGGCCAAGTACGGGGACATTACCCGAGGCCCCCGGGTGGTGACCGAGCAGACGAAACAGGAAATGAAGAAAATCCTCGGTGAAATTCAGACCGGTCAGTTTGCCAAAGAGTGGGTACTCGAGAATCAAGCCAATCGTCCCGTCTACAATGCGTTGCTGGCCAAAGGCGAAGCGCATCCCATCGAGGCCGTGGGGGCCAAGCTCCGGGCAATGATGCCCTGGCTGAAGAAAGATCAGCTGGTCGACAAGACCAAAAACTAGAAGGGGCAAGCCCTGTGGCTGATCGTGCCGTCGGTATCCCGTTCGCCAAAGAAGGATTTCCCTTCATCGGATCGGCAACGGGCGTTACACTTTTTGTTGGATGGATGGGGTGGACACCGGTTGCCGTGCTGGCGGCCGGGCTCACACTGTTCGTCTCGTGGTTTTTCCGCAACCCCGCGCGGATTATTCCGGAAGGTCCCGGACTGGTCGTCGCGCCGGGCGATGGAAAAGTCATCGCCATTGAAGAAGAGTTTGAGCCGCGCTATCTGAAAGAGAAGAGCATCCGGATCACGATTTTCCTGAACGTGTTCGATGTGCACATCAACCGGATTCCCTGCGAAGGGATCATCGAAGACGTTCAGTATCAGCCTGGGCTCTTTTTGGTCGCCAGTAAACCTGAAGCGACGGTGAAGAACGAACAGAACGCGCTGATGATCAAGACGGCCAGCGGTGTGAAAGTATTGTGTGTGCAGGTGGCGGGGCTTATCGCCCGGCGGATCGTCTGCTGGGTGTCCCCCAAGGAACGGGCAAAGCTGGGGGAGCGGTTTGGTTTGATTCGATTTGGTTCACGGATGGACACCTTTCTTCCGATCGGTACGAAGCTGCGAGTGGCCGTGGGAGATCGAGTGAAAGGCGGCTCAACCATCTTGGGAGACCTACGATGAAAGCAACCGGCTTGCGGCAATCGCTGGGGAAGGAAGCGCGAAAGCGTCAGGCGATGCATCTGATCCCCAATCTCTTTACGACGGGGAATCTGTTCTGCGGCGTCTATGCCATTCTGTCCGTCTTCAACGCCAATTACATGGCCGCCGCGATTGCGATTCTGGTCGCGATGATCTTCGATGTGTTGGACGGGAAGTCCGCACGTCTGACCAACAGTACGAGTCATTTCGGGTTGGAGTATGACTCCCTGTCCGATGTGGTGTCGTTCGGCGTTGCTCCTGGGCTTCTGATCTACTCCTGGGCGTTGAGCGGGCAGGGCATGTTCGGTGTCGCGGTGATGTTCGCCTATGTCGCGATGGGAGCCGTACGGCTTGCGCGTTTCAACTCGACGGTCGCGCTGGCCGACAGCAAGTACTTCACGGGGCTGGCGATTCCCGCGGCTGCCGGGGTGGTCGCATCGCTGGTGATTCTCGACCATCATATCGTCCGGATGGGCGCGGAGGTGAAACCGGTCCTGGTGCTGGTCATTACCCTCGCCCTCTCGTTCCTCATGGTCAGCACGGTGAAGTATCGCAGTTTCAAGGATATGAAGTTCAAAGGCCGTCAGCAGATTACCTATCTCGTCTGGGGTATTCTTGCGCTCATGATGATCGCGGCCTGGCCGGAAGTGATGTTGTTCGTGGTGTTTTCCGGCTACGCGCTGATGGGGCCGATCGAGCGATTGTTCTGGCTGGTGGCGAAAACGGTCGGGAAGAAACCTCTTCCCAAGGCCGAGCAGCCTGTGATAGAACCCAAATTGTAAGGCGACGACGAGGAGTAGTACGCGAGCCGCATAGATTCGAGAGAGCCGGCGGGTGGTGCAAGCCGGTCTGTGCGTCGCCGAACTCGCCTCTGAGCCGAATCCGTGAAATCCGAGTAATGGATTCCGCTTCGCTCTCGTAAGGGGCCAATGA
>CAYPOR010000095.1:0-5649 GCA_964412445.1 uncultured Nitrospira sp. | reverse complement strand
ATGCCTGATCGCCGCTCGCTGAAGTTCTACCAGGCCGATGTATTTACCTCCGAGCCGTTCGGCGGCAATCCGGTCGCCGTGTTTCCCGATGCCGACGGGCTCTCCGACGATCAACTCCAGCAGATCGCCCGGGAGATGAATCTCTCCGAGACCGTCTTCGTGTTTCCTCCGACCGACAAGGCGTCGGTGGTCCGGTTGCGGATCTTCACGCCGACGCAGGAGCTGCCTTTTGCCGGCCATCCGGTGATCGGGACATTTTACCTGCTGGCGCAGCTGGGGCTGGTGCCGCTGACCGGCTCGGTGACCCGCCTGCTCTACGAGTGCAATATCGGATTGTTTCCGGTCGAGTTGCGTGGCACGGCCAAGGAGATCGAGCATGTGGTGATGTCTCAGCCGAAGCCGGAGTTTCTCGACCGGGTGGAGGATGAAGAGGATTTCTATAAGCTGGCGCTCTCGCTCGGGCTGCCGAAATATGCGGTGGCAGAGGCCAAGTCGCCGATCGAGGTGGTGTCGACGGGGCTGCCGGTGCTCATTCTGCCGATTCGCACGCTGACGGCGATCCGGTCGATCCGGCCCGATCCGTCGGCCATTACCGATCTTTGCGGCCGATTCGGCGCGAACGGCATCATGGTCTTTACGACGGTGACGGTCGAACCGGACTCGACGGTCCATACCCGCATGTTTGCTCCGGCTATCGGCATTCTGGAAGATCCTGCCACCGGCAGCGCGAGCGGTGCGCTGGGAGCCTATCTGGTGCATCACCGGATCATCGACGTGAAGCCCACGGCCGAGATCGTCTCGGAGCAGGGCTACGAAATGGACCGGCCCTCGCGCATTCTGATCCAGGTGGATTCGACCGACAGCGTCATTCAGGAAGTCAAAGTCGGGGGGGAGTGTGTCACGGTGGTCGAGGGTGAACTGAAATTCTAGTCGGTTGCTGAAAAAGGCAGCCAGCTTCGTTCTCGCCTCAAAAGCATCCTCAATGTACCCCGTAGGGAGCAAGCTGCTCCGGCAGCTTGAGGCGGGTGGGTGGAAATATACGCCTCCGGTGCTTCCGTCGTCTGCGGCCTTGCTGACGACCTTTTGAGCAACCTCATTCTTCCGTGGCAGTCGTTCTGATTCGCCTATAAAGGAGCGCTATGAAAGCCATACTTTTTCGTCAACATGGCGGGCCGGATAAATTGTCGTACGAGGATCTGCCGACGCCGGTGATCGGGCCGGATGAGGTGCTGATCAAGGTGAAGGCCTGCGCGTTGAACCATCTGGATATCTGGATTCGCCAGGGGAATCCGGCCTATCCGATGCCGCTGCCGCATGTGTCCGGGTCGGATGTCGCGGGCGTGGTGGAGCAGGTGGGGGCGCAGGTCGATCATGTGACGGTCGGGCAGCGCGTGTTTGTGTCGCCGGGAATCAGCTGTTGGAAATGCGAGCAGTGTCTGGCCGGGCGGGACAACTTCTGCCGCTCCTACAGTCTGCTGGGCGCGATGATGCACGGCGGCTATGCCGAGTATGTGAAGGTGCCGTTCCGCAACGTGTTGCCGATGCCGGAGAATCTTTCATTTGAGCAGGCGGCGGCGTTTCCCCTCGTCTCGGTGACCGCGTCGCATATGTTGTTTGCGCTGGCCGGACTGCAGCACGGCGAAACGGTCTTGATCATGGGCGGTGGGAGCGGCGTAGGGACGATGGCGATTCAACTGGCCAAGCTGGCCGGCGCGCGGGTGATCACGACGGTCGGATCGGACGACAAGATTCCCAAGGCGGTGGTGCTTGGCGCCGACGCCGTCATCAATCACTCGAAGGAGAAAGTGACGGATCGCGTGAAGCTGTTGACTGAAGGCCATGGCGTCGACGTGGTGATTGAGCATATCGGGCCGGAGGTGTGGGAGAGCTGTCTGGCGTCGCTGGCGAAAGGCGGGCGGTTGATTACGTGCGGGGCCACGACCGGCGCCGAGGTGAAGGTGGATCTCCGGTATGTCTATTCACGGCAGTTCACCATCAAGGGCTCTTACATGGGGACCAGGGCTGAATTGGTGAAAGCGGCGGAACTGATGGGCCAGAAGCGGCTGATCTCGGTGATCGACCGGACGTATCCACTGAAAGAAGCCAGGGCGGCGCAGGAGCAGATGCTCAGTCGCAAGTTCTTCGGCAAGATTGTGCTGACGGTGTAAGGATGCTGAATGGATGACCGTTTTGAGCATCCTTTTTAGCTGTCCTATTGCAGATGATTGAAGCGAGCGAGGCAAGCGCAAAGCGTGGTATGTACCTCCCCGGTCGTTTCTCGCCTGCGGCCTCGCCGGAAGGCCATTTTGAACAGACGTAGTTTCTGAGAAAATTCTGCCCGTGCAACTCCACAGTCGCAGGTCTTTCCGCAGGCACCTCCCACGGTTTTGAGTGCCCCCTTCCAACTGTGGTACGCTGAATCTAATACTACATGAGCGCGGCCGGCGTTCTTCTCATCGATCACGTTCGCGACGAAAGGAGTGCATGATGTCCACCGTTGCACAGATCATGACGAAACGTCCGAAAGCCATCGGGCCGAAGACTTCCATTGTCAGCGCCGCCAAGACGATGCGCACGGCGCGGGTGGGCTCGCTGCTGGTGAAGAAGGGCAGGCAGTTGGTCGGGATCGTGACGGATACCGATATCGTCCGCCGCGCCGTGGCGACCAGCAAGCCGCTTGGTAAGCTCACGGTCGACAAGATCATGACGACGCCGCTCTGTACGATCGAGGGCAATCAGCCGGTGGATGATGCTCAGGAGATGATGGGTGATCTCGGCGTGCGCCACCTCGCCGTGACCAACGGCGGTGCGATTGTCGGCGTGGTCTCCGTGCGGGATGTGATGCTCTCTTACCGGAAGTATGCGCAGTCGAAGATTTCGACGGAAGTGCAGGGGTACTCTGAGCCGAAGATCGGGCAGGACTGAAAAAACCATCAGCTGTCAGCGTTCAGCCGAATCAGGGGGCTGGGGTGAGTTGTCTGGGTGTGTCGAAGCTGACGGCTGACGGCCTGTTCTATTTCGTCAGTTCTTTGACCAGATGTCCCAGCTCCGGAAGGATCAGCTTCTCCATCGCGAGGCGGACGGCGTTTTCCGAGCCTGGCGTCGAGAAGAGGACGCGGCCTTTGATGATGCCGGCGGTGGCCCGGCTCATGATGGCCGGTGAGCCGATGTCCTGATACGTCAGAAAGCGGAAGACTTCGCCGAATCCATCCAGCCGTTTTTCCAGCAGTGCATCCACCGCTTCAAACGTCGAATCCCGCCGCGAGATGCCGGTGCCGCCGTTGATGATAATGGCTTGCACTGCGTCGTTGGCGGTGCCTTCGGTGATGCGTGCGGTGATCTGGGCCGGCTCGTCTTTCACCAGATGATAGGCCGCGACGCTGTGGCCCTTTTCCTTGAGCAGCTTGTGAATCAGCTGGCCGCTGGTATCCGTGTCCGGCGTGCGGGTGTCGCTGCAGGTAATGACCATGCACCCGATAGAGCGGGGTGCATGGTGTTTGTGTTCGTGATGGCTTGGGGTCGTGCTCATGCCAATACAGCAAGCTGTCGGCGATCAGCTCTCAGTCATCAGCTTTTCCGGAAGCCGGCTGCTGAGAGCTGACGGCTGATCGCTATTCCTATTTCCAGACCGCGTCGGGGTTCAGCTTCGCTGCCGGGGTTCCCTTGGCGATGTGCTCGTCAAGAATGGTCGCCACATCGGCTTCGGTGACTTTCGAGTACCAGGTGTTGTCGGGGTAAACGACGACAGTCGGTCCCTGTTCACAGGGACCCAGGCAACCGGTGGCGCTTACGAGGACTTGACCGGGCTGTATGCCCCGTTGCATCAGGCCCATGTTGAGGGCCATGAGTAATTGTCCGGCGCCGGCGCTGCCGCACGATGGCTTGGGATGGCCCGGTGGACGGGAGTTGGTGCAGACGAGAATATGGTGCTTTGGCTTTGGCATAATTCCCTCAGTTAGAGTGAGTGATATATGAATACAGCACGTGCGTCGTGCTGCCTACGATGGCCGGTAGGCGTGCCACTGGTCGACGGCTTCCTCCGGCAATTTCCACTGTTTGAGTCCTTTGATGACCCAGTCGAGGTAGTGGTCTTTCGGTTTGAACTTTCCGATGGGATTGGCGGCATAGGTGGTGACGAGTTCTTTTTCTCCGGCTTCATTCAGGACCGTTATCTGCAAATGCCGGTAGGCTCCCTGGGGCACATCCTGTTCAAACTCATCCATGATCTTGAGGTCTTCGTCGGTCAGTTCGAAGACCGCTCCCCAGACTTTTTCGCCGGGGGAGGGGGCGATGCTGGCGAGGCCGCATCGCCATTGCGATGACCAGCGACAGAACTTGATGGTATGGTCGCTCAGCGTGGCCAGGTGCAGGAACTTGTGTTCCGGGGCCCGGCGTTTCAATTGGGTTAGATTGAGATTGTCTCCGTACAAAAAGAATTTCATGCGAGCAGCTCTTGGTGATTCGAGTGACGAAGGTGCCGTGCTATTTGTAGCACACCGGCTTTTCGTCAGACAAGCGGCGATGATCGAGGGCAGGTGTCCATCCATTGACAACCGGCGGGGCGCTTCCTAAGATGCCGGACGATCAGACTCGCTTCATGTTGGCCGTTTCCCCCGGGATTGAGTGCGTCATATATGAGTATTGATTCATCGGGTTCTGCCGCATCATCGCAATCCTCGTCATTAGTTCGGACCCTCCACTACGCCGTGGTGGCGGTTCTGGTTCTAGGAGGGCTGTATTACTTTGTGACGAAGCCTCCGTCCTTGAATCCGGTTGCCGACAAGCAGGCGGCCGAAGCCTTGGCCATGGTGCAGACCCATCAGGCCATCGGATATCCCACGATTCTTCAAGCGATGAGTGAACATGTGCGATCGATGAAAGAGCGGGGGCAGGGGGTTCGGCTCGGTGAGTGGCGGGTCAAACAGGTGGAAGGGGATATCTACGAGATTCGGGTACAGTTGCGCGATCAGAGTGTGAACGGTCAATGGTTTGAGCGGGAGTTTATCTGGCACGCGCATTTGGGAAAGAAGAAGGTCAATGCCGCCTCAGTGCCTGCGGACGGCGTGACTCCGATGCCGCCGGAATCCGACCGGCCGCAGACGCCTGCTCCGCCATTGCCAGGTGCTCCTCCCATGCCGCCTATACCAGGTTCTCCGGGAGTTTGATCTGCACCTGCCCGTCGACGACGCGCACCTCGCAACAGGCGACGGTGAAGTTCGGATTGTTGACGCGCCGGCCGGTTTTCAGGTCAAACTTCCATCCATGCCAGGGGCATTCGATGATGCCTTCTTTCAGTTTCCCCTCGCCGAGCGGCCCCCCCGCATGAGGACAGGTGTTATCGACGGCGAAGAGTGTGCCGTCGACATTGCTGAGTGCGATCCAAATGCCCTGAACATCCACCGTCTTTGTTGTCCCCGGAGGGACATCGGTGAGCGCGGCTACGGTGACGAATTCCTTCATGGACGCAGTGTCCCAAAAAACTGGTAGCGGCGTCTAGATGGGCGATGGGGGCGCGGTTGCTTGATTTCGCTTAGTCCCTATGGCATAAAAATACACTATACGGCCCTGCTTGACTGGAGCGCCTCTCAGAGAGGAGCCAGATAGGGAATGAGGTTGTTGCATGGAAATGACTCTCCTGCTCAACTCGAC
>CAYPOR010000094.1:3876-6083 GCA_964412445.1 uncultured Nitrospira sp. | reverse complement strand
CGCTACAAATGCGTGCGCTGGAATCTCTGAGAGCTCAAGTGCTGGCGAAGTGTGGAGTCAGGCCATAGGAGGGTGAGCATGACGACGAAATGTAAGTTTTGTAACTCCACGTCGTTCGGCTCCGGCTGTTTCAAGAGCTCTCACAAACATCACGAACACAGCGGAATGGATGACAAGCAGTGTGTGTTCTGCAGCTTAAAGTCCTATGGCCGAGGCTGTGCCAACGGTCCCTCGAATATTCATCATCATGGCAGTGGAGCAGGCAAGTGCGTATACTGTGGCTCGGTTTCGATGGGCAGCGGGTGCCCCAATAGTCCGCACAAGAATCATGAAAGATGAAGGATGTATGGCGTATGCAATGGGTTTTAGTCAGCCAAGCTATTTGAGGCTTGTTTGTCTGAATGGAAAGTAGAGGGAGGTGGGCGTGCAACCTTATCATCACCCAGCTGGGAGTCTTTGGTGCCAATTCAGAGACAGTTTCGTAAATGCGCTCTCGAAGGTTGATAACCAGGTATTGGCCGATGCCTGGACTAGGCAGTCTCACAGGACATCTTTCTATCGAGAACTTGTTTTGCCGCAAGTGAGCCGTGATCTTGGGCTTGATGTTGGTAGCGAGCTGTTTAAGGTTGACTTTGTCATGAAGACTCGGTCTTCGTCAGCCGAACCCGTGCCAGTCATTTTCATTGAGTCGGAGAATGTTGCAATAACGGCGGGCGATGAGGTGCGGAAGTTATCTGTTCTAGCTGTTCCGCTCCGAGTGCTTATTACGGTAGGAGAGTGGTCAGATCATTTCCCAAATAGCGGACTTCGGAAAGATTTACTGCCGGAATGGCAGGCAATTCTTCGTGCGCATTCAGAAGTCTGGCCCCATCCCGGATGGTTGGGAATCCTTGTTGGCGAGTTGGGGGCAGACGAGCATTTGCGGTTTTATGCGCTTGCATTGGGCCCTGATGGAGAAGTCCGTGACGCTGAGGAAATGAAGTTTGATCGATACGTCGGGCGGTCCTTCAATAATACCTAATTGCATGCTTGATTGATTGCGGTGCAGGACGATTTTTCGTTTTCTCAAAGTGGGGGACAAGGAAGAAAGCTGGAAGAAGGCATCAGGAGGCTATCGGTTCAAGTGCCTGGCACGAGAGTGTTGGCTAAGAACCGTCCCGTGTGAGACTTCAACGCCTTCGCCACTTGTTCCGGCCTGCCTTCCGCGATGATGTGTCCGCCGGCGACGCCGGCTTCGAGGCCGAGGTCGATCACCCAGTCGGCTGATTTGATCACATCCAGATTATGCTCCACGACGACGAGCGTGTTGTCAGCTAAGCGCATATCTTGCCGCTATTCTTCGCTCCAGAATTGTTTGAGATCGAATGACAATTGCCGATGATGTTTCACGGCGAGAAAGATCACTTGGCTTCGGCGCACCAGATAGAGCAGGAGATATTCGTCCGTCACGAATTCGCGCAGGTCGTCTTCTTTGCCGAGGAGTGTGCGCAGTTTCTTGGTCAGCGCCTGCGCTTTGGCAGATTTGATGGGGTGAGCCAGGAACGAGCGTCCGGATTGCGGGAATCGGCACAGCGAGGGAATGGTCTCATCGAGAAGGCGATCGAGAAATTTACGGTAGGTCGACCGGTTTTGAGGGCCGAGAAATGTCTCGATGGCTGTCAGGTTGGTTGAGAAGTTTTCGGTGAAACGCGGCTGTTTAGCGGCCATGACGCGATTTGAGTTGCGCAAGGCTGAGCGTCTTGCCGCTTTTCAGATCGGTGAGGCCCTTGATCGCTTCCTCAAGTAGTCCGAGGTGGATGTGCTCCCGCTCCAGCCGGTGATAGTAGTCCAGGCGGTCCGCATCAATCAGGGCTGCACAACTGCCTCCGTTCTTGGTAATGAGTTTCTCGTTCCCCTTTTCCCGTACCTCATCGCACAATTCGGTGAGCTTCGCACGCGCCTGACTGAGTGAGATGACGTCTTTGGTGGTAATGGCCACAGATCCTCCTGGCGAGTTGATGCGTTGAGTCTAAATTGTGTACAGAATTATGTCAACCATGTTGCGGTCTCATTGTTTGTGCCAAGAATCGTCCTGTGTGAGAAAGTGCCACTTTTGCTACCTGTTCCGGTCTTCCTTCCGCGATGATGTGACCGCCGGCGGCGCCGCCTTCGGGGCCGAGGTCGATCACCCAGTCGGCTGATTTGATCACGTCCAGATTATGCTCCAC
>CAYPOR010000094.1:0-3776 GCA_964412445.1 uncultured Nitrospira sp. | reverse complement strand
TTGGCTGTTGACCAGCTTCAGACTGGTCTATATACTGGTCTACAGTAAATGGGTGCGAGAGGAGGCTGACATGAGGACCGAAATTGGTTCGTATGAAGCGAAGACGAAGCTTCCTGAATTGCTACGGCAGGTCAAGGCGGGCAAGAGTTTTACGATTACCAATCGGGGAGAGGCCATTGCGGATCTTGTGCCGAGTGCGGGTATGAGAGCGAAAGATAAAGTTTCGGCCGCAGCAAAACTTAAGGCCTTCATGCTGGCTGATCCGGTGCGTGGTGTGGATATCAAGGCCCTCATTGAGGAGGGGCGCGCGTGAGATTTGTTCTTGATAACTCGGTGACCATGCGCTGGTTTTTCGGAGATGGCAAGCCGCAAGATCTTGCCTACGCCGGCAAAGTGTTGGATTTGATGCAAGAGGCCCAAGCCCTTGTCCCTGCGACCTGGGGCTTGGAGGTGGCGAATGTCATTGCTAAGGCGGAAGAGAAGGCATTGGTGACGGAAGCCAGGAGCGGGGCATTCCTTGAGATGTTAGAAGATGTGGATATCGAGGCGGACTCCGCCACGTTTGCTCATGCGTTGTCAGATACGCTTCAGCTGGCGCGCCGGTACAAGCTGTCCTCATACGATGCGTCATACCTCGAACTTGCCTTGCGATTCGGACTTCCACTGGCCACACTTGATGAAGATTTGCAGAAAGCTGCAAAGAAAGCGGGTGTGAAAAGATTTGCGTGAGGACGCGCGGGTATTTAGCCATGTGTAGAGCTTGCTGCTTGTGTGAGTAGTCCTGCCAAGAATCGTCCCGTGTGAGAAGGTGCCACTTTTGCTACCTGTTCCGGTCTTCCTTCCGCGATGATGTGACCGCCGGCGGCGCCGCCTTCGGGGCCGAGGTCGATCACCCAGTCGGCTGATTTGATCACATCCAGATTATGCTCCACGACAACGAGCGTATTGCCGGCGTTCACGAGTTTGTGGAGGACGGCGAGGAGCTTCTTCACGTCTTCGAAATGCAGGCCGGTCGTCGGCTCATCCATGATGTAGAGGAGATCCTTCGCCGATCCGTCTTTCAATTCCGCCGCGACTTTCAGCCGCTGGGCTTCGCCGCCGGAGAGCGTCGTGGCGGACTGGCCGAGGCGGAGGTAGCCGAGACCGATGGAGGAGAGCAGATGGAGCCGCTCTTGCAGTTTCGGCGTGCCGGTGAAGAATTGCACGGCGTCATCCACCGTCATGGCCAGGACTTCTGAAATCGTCTTCCCGCGATAGCGGATCGCCAGAACCTCCGGCTTAAACCGCTTGCCGTTGCACCCCTCGCACGGCACGTACAGGTCTTCGAAGAAGTACATCTCCAGCTTTTCCACGCCTGCGCCTTCGCAACGTTCGCAGCGCCCGCCGGCGGTGTTGAAGGAAAAGTGTCCCGGTGTCAGTCCCTGCCTGAGGGCGTCCCGTTCGGAGGCAAAGAGCTGGCGAATCTCGTCGAAGGCTTTCAGATACGTAATGGGATTGGAGCGGGGGGTGCGGCCGATGGGCTGTTGATCGATGAGCCGTACGCCTTTGAGATGCTCGATGCCTTTGATGGCTTTGAATCGTCCCATGGGAAGCGAATCCACGCGAAAGGCGCGGGCCATGGCGCGGTACAGCGTGTCTTCGACGAGTGTGCTTTTCCCTGATCCGGATACGCCGGTGACGCAGATGAACATGCCGAGCGGCAGCCGGACGACGAGGTCTTTCAGGTTATGTTCATTTGCCCCCGCGATTACCAGCACCTTGCCGTTGCCGGAGCGGCGGGATTTCGGGAGCGGAATCTGTTCGTCGCCTCGCAGGTAGCGGGCGGTGAGGGCGCGCTTGTCCCGAATGAAATCCTTGGCCGGGGCGGCACAGACGATCTCGCCGCCCCGTTCGCCGGATTGCGGGCCGAGTTCGACGAGATAGTCAGCCGACTCGATCATGTGGCGATCATGCTCCACGACGACGACCGTGTTGCCCACGGCGGCAAGTTCTTTGAGGATGCCGGCGAGCAGATCGGTGTCGCGGGCATGGAGGCCGATGGTCGGCTCGTCGAGGACATAGAGGGTGCCGACCAGCCTGGCGCCGAGTTGATTGGCGAGGGAGACGCGCTGGGCTTCGCCGCCGGAGAGCGTTTTCGTCTGCCGCGCCAGCGTGAGATAGCCGAGGCCGACCCGCAGCAGAAATCCCAGCTTGGCTTTCAACTGCCGCAGGATGTCGGCGGCGATCTCCTGCTCGAACGGCCGCAGGGGCAGCGCTTCCAGCCAGGCGAGCAGGCCCGCGATCGTCTGTTCGGTGATCTCGTGAATGTCGGTGCCGGCGATCTTCACGAAGCGGGCATCCGGCTTCAACCGGCTGCCGTGACAGGCCGGGCATTCCACCGGCGTGCGGTAGCGGCTGAGCAACACGCGCACGTGGAGTTTGTACCGCTTGCCTTCCATGTATTCAAAAAAGTCGTTGATGCCGTCGAAGGAATCGTCGCCTTCCCACAGCAGCGTCTGGGTCGCTTTGGGGAGGCTGCGAAACGGAGCCGTCACGTCGACGCCTTTCCGTTTCATGGCCAACAGCATCTGCTTCTCCCACCAGTCTGTGCCGGGCTTGCTCCATGGCTCGATCGCGCCTTCGGCGAGCGATGTGCCGTGGTCGGGAATGACGAGTTCCGGATCGTACCGGAGGACGTTGCCGAAGCCTTTGCATTCGGGACAGGCGCCGATCGGATGGTTGAAGGAAAAGAGAATCGGCCTCAGCGGTTCAAAGGTTCGGCCGCACTGCTGGCAGAGGAAGTTGGTGCTGAAGGAATGAAGGCCGTGGCCGATTACGTCGACCGTACAGCGGCCTTCTCCCTCGCGGAATGCGGTCTCGATCGCTTCGACGAGGCGGGTGCGATTGTCCGCCCTGATGACGAGCCGGTCCAATACGACATGCAACGAGGGTGCTGTGTGGAGCGGGGGATGGGTGGTCTCAAGCAGATCCAGGATCTCATCGCCGGCTTTGAGGCGGGTGAACCCGCGGGTCAGGAGCGATTGCAGGAAGGCCGATTCCAACTTGGCGGAGGGAGCGGCCACAGCGAACAGGATCATGGCGCGCGCGTCGGGAAAGCGTTCGAGGAGATCCGTGGCCACCGTGTCAGGGTGAAATGAACGGGCTTCCTGGTGACAGTCGGGACAGACCGGTTTGCCGATTTTGGCAAAGAGCAGCCGGAGCAGGTCCGCGATTTCCGTGGTGGTGCCGACGGTCGACCGGGCGGTGCGCACCTGATTCTTCTGTTCGATCGCGATGGCAGGACGCACGTTCAGAATGCGGTCCACGTCCGGGCGTGCCACTTTGTCGATGAACATGCGCGCGTACGTCGAGAGAGATTCCACATAGCGCCATTGCCCCTCGGCGAAGAGCGTGTCGAAGGCGAGCGATGATTTGCCCGAACCGGACAGGCCGGTGATGGCCGTGACCTGGTTGTGGGGAATACGGAGCGAGACGTTCTTGAGATTATTCTGCCGCGCGCCCTCGACGACGAGATCGGATGACGGAGGCTTGGGCAAAGGCAGAGGGTTGGCGTCCACGGCGCGCGCGTTACTCATAGTAAAGGAAAGATCCTAGCAGCCGGTTCTTTCTGCTTCAACGGGGATCAGGGAAAAACTTGGCGATCCCGTTCAGTAGTGAGAGGATAGCGGCATCCACCGGGAGGGCTGCATGACTTTGACGACGACACCGAGTATTGAAGGCAAGCGAGCGGTCACATATCTGGGGCTTGTCAGCGGGGATGCCATTCTGGGCGCGAA
>CAYPOR010000093.1:0-6309 GCA_964412445.1 uncultured Nitrospira sp. | reverse complement strand
CAACGGTCGTCGCAGGCCGCGCTGGATCTGCTGCGCCGTTGGATTCTGAGTCAGGGCGGCGCATGATCCGGGCCTTTCTCGCCGTCGAGTTGAGCGAGGGGCTTCGAGCGAGAGTTGCGCAGGTGCAGCGCGACCTCAAACAACGACTGGACCGCGATGCATCTCCACGCGTTCGCATCTCCTGGGTCCGGCCCGAATCCATCCATCTCACCATCAAGTTTCTCGGCGACATCGATGAGTCGCTGGTTGAGCCGTTGCGCCAGGCGATCGAAGCGGTGATCACGGCGCATCGGCTTATTCACATCCCGATCGAGCGGATCGGGGCGTTCCCTCATCTCATGCTGCCACGGGTATTATGGGTCGGCGCGCCGGAGCAGTGGGAACGAGGTGAGGATGCGAAACGGATGGCTATGCTGCATAAAGCGGTTGAAACCTGTTGCGATACTTTAGGCTTCGCGCCGGATGCCAGGCCCTTGAATCCGCATCTCACGCTGGCACGGATTAAGGAGGGGGGAGGCTATGTCGGGAAAGCGCTGGCAGGGAGCGGCATGCTGGCCGGGCCGCTCTCCCTGGGATCGTTGGATGTGGGCCAGGTCGTGCTGATGAAGAGTGAATTGAGACCGACCGGTTCGGTCTATACGAAACTGTGGGAGATCTCACTGTCGTCTGCATGAGGTTCTTTGGGTATGTGACGGCCGTCGATTTGGCCGTATTTCCGTTTCATCCTACCGGAACTACGTAGGTTCTCCGTCCGAGAGGCTAGGTTTCCCCCGCCTGCTTGGGTATAATCCCCCCTTCCTGATTCCTTCTAATCCTGTAGGAGAAACTCATGTCAGAGAAAGACGACAAAAAGCGCGCGCTGGAGTTGGCCCTCTCGCAGATCGAGAAGCAGTACGGGAAGGGCGCCATCATGAAGCTGGGGACGGACGAACGTCCCGCCGATGTGCCGGCGATCTCGACCGGGTCATTGGGACTCGATATCGCCCTGGGGGTCGGAGGGTTGCCGCGCGGTCGGGTCATCGAGATCTTCGGCCCGGAGTCCTCGGGCAAGACGACGATGACGCTCCATTGTATCGCCGAAGTGCAGAAGATGGGTGGCGTGGCGGCGTTCATTGATGCGGAGCACGCGCTTGACCTCAACTACGCGAAGAAATTGGGCGTGCAGGCGGATGATCTGCTGGTTTCGCAGCCGGACACCGGCGAGCAGGCCCTGGAGATCGCCGAGACGCTGGTCCGGAGCGGAGCGATCGACCTGATCGTGGTGGACTCCGTCGCCGCGCTCACGCCACGGGCAGAAATCGAAGGTGAAATGGGCGACTCGCATATGGGCTTGCAGGCACGGCTCATGTCGCAGGCCTTGCGCAAGCTCACCGCGGCCATCTCCAAGTCGCAGACGACGCTGATTTTCATCAACCAGATCCGCATGAAGATCGGGGTGATGTTCGGCAACCCGGAGACGACGACCGGCGGCAATGCGCTGAAGTTCTACTCCTCCGTCCGCCTGGATATCCGCCGCATCGAGTCCGTGAAAGAGGGCCAGGATGTGATGGGGAATCGGGTGCGGGTGAAGGTCGTGAAGAACAAGATGGCGCCGCCGTTCCGCCAGGCGGAGTTCGACATTATGTTCGCCGAAGGCATTTCAAAGACCGGCGAGCTGGTCGATATCGGGGTCGAGAAGAAAATCATCGATAAGTCCGGGGCCTGGTACTCCTATAAAGGTGAACGGGTCGGGCAGGGACGCGACGCCGCGCGGGATTTTCTCAAGAATAATCCCGCTGTCGCGAATGAAATTGAAGGGAAGCTGCGCGAATTGGCCGGAGTGCCGGCCCGCCACGAGAAGAAGGTTGAGGCGAAAGAAGAGAAGCCCTCTTCGAAAGCGGAGAAGGGCGAGGAGAAGCGGGCGCATAAGTAGGCGACAGACCTGTGGGTGCGAAAAAACGGCTCCCGCCATCCTCGTCGGAAGAGTGGCTGCACCTGGCCGTGCGGTATCTGGCTCGCTGGGATCGGACCGTGGCCCAGGTTGAGCAGTTTTTGCTGAGCAAAGGGGCCTCTGCACTTCAGGTGAAACAGACGGTCGGCCGGTTGGCCGACCTCCGGTATCTCGACGATGAGGCCTATGCCGGGCGGTGGATTGAGAGCCGGGTGGCGAGACAGCCGATGGGGCGTGAACGGCTTTTGGCTGAGTTGCAGGCCAAAGGGATCAAAGAAGCCGTCGCTGAAAAGGCCCTCCGGGACGTCCTCTCTAAGGTGGATGACGAGACTCTCGCCAAACAGGCGTTGAAATCCTGGCAGCGCAAGGGGCGGCGTGTGACGGTGCTACAGGCAGTTCGCCTCCTACGTCAGTGGGGTTTCGAAGAAGAGACGATCGAGCGTACTATACGAGTTCACTTTGGACATGAAGGACTTGACTCATGAAGAATAGTGCGCGCGAGCTTCGCCAGGCATTTATCCGGTATTTCGAGCAGCAGGGGCATCAGGCGGTGCCGAGTTCGGCCTTGATTCCCCAGGCCGATCCGACCCTGCTCTTTACGAATGCGGGGATGAATCAATTCAAGCGGGTCTTTCTCGGCGAAGAGTCGCGCGCGTACAAACGCGCCGTGACGGTGCAAAAGTGCCTGCGGGCCGGCGGGAAGCACAACGATCTTGAAAATGTCGGCTATACCCGGCGGCATCACACGTTCTTCGAGATGCTGGGGAACTTTTCCTTCGGCGACTATTTCAAGGAAGACGCCATCATCTACGGTTGGGAGTTTCTGACCAAGACCGTCGGGCTCGATAAGAGCCGGATGTGGGTCACGATCTTCCGTGAGGACGATGAAGCCGATCAACTCTGGAAGAAGATCGGCGTGTCGCCTTCCCGCATCGTCCGGTGCGGTGAAAAGGACAATTTCTGGCAGATGGCCGATACGGGTCCCTGCGGGCCCTGCTCGGAGCTGCATTTCGATCAAGGGGCGGCGGTGCCGGGCGACGATACGCCGAACGGCGAGGGCGACCGGGTCATCGAGATCTGGAACCTCGTCTTCATGCAATACAATCGGGATGCCTCGGGCAAGCTCAATCCGTTGCCGAAGCCCAGCATCGATACCGGTATGGGGTTGGAGCGACTGACGGCGGTCGCGCAGGGCGTGTTGAGCAATTACGACAGTGATCTGTTCACGCCATTGCTCGGAGCCATCGGCACGCGAGCGGGTATGGAGTACGGCAAGAAGGAACAGGCCGATCGTTCGATGCGCGTGATCGCCGACCATTTGCGCGCGATCAGTTTCCTGATGACCGACGGCGTGCTTCCGTCCAACGAGGGACGCGGGTATGTGCTCCGGCGGATTCTCCGCCGCGCGGCCCGCCATGGGCGGTTGCTGGGAATCGTCGAGCCGTTTCTGCATGAACTGACCGCCACAGTGGTCGAGCAGATGGCCGAGGCCTACTCCGAAGTGAAGGCGGCGGCCGGCACGATCGCCGAAGCGACACGCGGTGAGGAAGAACGATTCATCGCGACGCTCGATCAGGGGTTGCCGATTCTCAATGACATGATCGAGAAGGCCCGTTCGTCCGGCAGGACGGTATTGGCCGGAACGGATATCTTCAAGCTCTACGATACCTACGGGTTTCCGATGGACCTCATTCAGGAGGCCTGTCGTGAGCAGGATATGACGGTCGATGAGAAGGGGTTCGAGCAGGCGATCGAGGAGCAGCGGAACCGCGCGCGCAAGACCGGCGGATTCGAGCAGGAAACGGCCAGACCGGCGGTGTCGGAGTTGGCCGGGCGGCTGGGCGCCACGAAGTTCGTCGGCTATGACCGGCTGGACACCGATGCGGTGTTGCAGGCGATTCTCAAGTCGGACCGGATGGTGAAGGAAGCGGCCGAAGGGGATGAAGTGGAAGTCGCGCTGGATGTCACGCCGTTTTACGCCGAAGGCGGCGGCCAGATGGGCGATCAGGGTGTGCTGGTTGGTCCGGAAGGCCGGTTGGAGATCAGGGAGACGACCAGACCTGCACCGACGCTGATTTTGCACAAGGGGATTGTGACCAAGGGGCGGATTCGGGAAGGCGAGCAGTTGCGGCTGTCGGTCAATGCGACGACCAGGCAGGATGCGGCGAGGAACCACACGGCGACGCATTTGGTCCATGCGGCGTTGCGGGACATGCTGGGACCTCATGTGAAGCAGTACGGATCGCTGGTCGGGCCGAACCGGCTGCGCTTCGACTTTGCGCATTTCCGCCCGCTCTCGACCCGCGATATCGATGAAATCGAGACGGTGGTGAACGACGAAATCCGCAAGAATGAAACGGTCACGACCGAAGTGATGAGCATTCAGGACGCGGTGTCCAAGGGCGCGCTGGCCTTCTTCGGCGACAAATACGGCGAGCAGGTGCGGGTCGTCACGGTCGAATCGTTCAGCAAGGAACTCTGCGGCGGCACGCATTGCAAGCATACCGGCGAGATCGGGCTGTTCCGTATCGTGTCGGAGACCGGTGTGGCGGCCGGCGTACGGCGGATCGAAGCCCAGACCGGCAGCGGAGCCTTTGCGCTCTTGAAGAAGGCCGAAGGGGAGATGCGGGAGTTGTCCGATCTGCTCAAGGTCGGCCCGTCCGAGCTGGTGAACAAGACCCGCAAGGTGCTGACGCAACTGAGGGATAAAGAACGCGAGCTGGAAGAGCTGAAATTGAAGATGGCCAGCGGGTCGGCGGTCGCCTCAAGTGCGAAAACCGTGGCCGGCGTGCCGGTGCATGTACAGCGGACCGACGGATTGGATGTGAACGGCATGCGGGCGCTGGCGGATCAATTGCGCGACAAGCTCAAGAGCGGCGTCGTCGCGCTCGGTGCGCCGACCGACGACGGCAAGGTTGCGCTCCTCGTGGTAGTCACAAAGGATCTGACCGGCAAACTCAAAGCCGGGGATTTGATCAAGGTGCTGGCTGCGGAAGTCGGGGGCACGGGGGGCGGGCGCCCCGAGATGGCCCAGGCCGGAGGCAAGGACCCCGCCCGTCTCGATGCCGCGTTGGAAAAGGTCTTTGGTCTGGTCGAATCTGCCTTGCAGCGGTAAACTCATGCCTAGCCGTATTCTTGCCCTGGATCACGGCACCAAACGGATCGGCGTCGCGTTGAGCGATGAGTTGGGTTGGACGGCTCAGCCGCTGGAAACCTACGAGCGGCGGACGCTGGATCTGGACATCGCCCATATTCTGGACCTGGTCAGGACGCACGACGTGGGAAAGGTGTTGTTGGGCCTCCCGCTGCGGCTGAACGGCGAAGAGGGCCTGGCGGTGCAGGCGGTGCATCAGTTCCTCGAACGGCTCGCCGATGCGTTGCCGGTTCCGGTCGTGACCTGGGACGAGCGGCTGACGACGGCGGATGCGCAAGAACTATTGATTGCCGCCGACGTCGGCTGGAAGAAACGCAAAGGCCTCGTCGATCAGATCGCCGCGGCTATTCTCTTGCAGAGTTATCTGGAGGCTCAGTCCCCCTCTCCGGTTCATGAGCAGTCGACAGAGACCGAAGAAGGGTTAGAGCCGGACAGCAGACACCACGAACCAGCCGGTCGCCCCTATGAAGCTGCGCGTGATTCTCATCGTGCTCGTCCTCGCCGTCGCCCTCGCCGGGGCGGCCGCCTATCAGATGATGAAATGGGCTGAAGCTCCGGTCGCGACCGAAGCCGACCATCCTCCTTCCAAAATCGTCGTCATTCCAGAAGGCTCCACGTTTCAGCATGTCGCGGGGTTGCTTGAGCGCGAGCGGCTCGTCAAAAGCCGCTCGGCATTCGTCCTGCTCGGCAAGGCTCTCGAAGCGGACCGCAAGATCCGTCCCGGCGAGTATGAACTGAATCCGGCGATGGCTCCGGCCGACATTCTCTCCAAGCTCATGGCCGGGCGGGTGGTGCTGCATTCTGTGACGATTCCTGAAGGCTATACGATGGTGCAGATTGCCGATGTCCTGGCCCAGCAGCAGATCACGGATCGTACCGAGTTTCTGCGGCTGGTGAGGGACAAAGCCTTCATCAAGACGCTCGGGATTTCCGCTGAGACGCTGGAAGGCTATCTCTATCCCGATACCTATCGGTTCTCCAAGCCGGTTTCAGCCAAGGACGTCATCAGGACCATGGTGGAGCAGCTCAATCAAGTGGTGACCCCGGAATGGCAGGCACGGGCGAAGGATATTCATCTCACGCTCCATCAGGTGTTGACCCTGGCCTCGGTCATTGAAAAGGAAACGGGTTCGGGGGAGGAGCGGCCGCAAATTTCGTCGGTGTTCCACAACCGGTTGCAGAAGAAGATCCCGCTCCAGAGCGACCCGACCGTGATTTACGGGTT
>CAYPOR010000092.1:0-6598 GCA_964412445.1 uncultured Nitrospira sp. | reverse complement strand
CCATTGGGCGACGATCAAGGGCGCCGTCATGATGATCTCGAGCAGTTTGCCGTCCTGATCGGCCGGATGGTCATAGGAATGGAGAAACGCGCGGCCCTCCAGATTGTGGCCGGTCGTCAAGTGGCGGCTGCCGATAATGAACCAGCTGTTTCTGGCGAGGCCCCATTCCGGACGGACTTGAGCCCAGTCGAGGCTGCGTCGTTCGATCGTTCGAAGCGCCGCCTCTTGCGGCGGCTCCACGCTATCGCCCGCGAGTCTTCCGTACCGTTCCAAGGCCGCTTCGGCCCCCGCCATGGCGATATCCTCCAACACCTGCGTCAGCTCTTTCCGGTGCGTAGAGGGCACGTCTTCCAGGTCGCCGACGGTGAGTCGGTCGGTCGTCGTGTCGTGGCGTGCTGCGACGAAATGGGTATCGCCGGGAATGACGAACCCTCGCTTTGCCAACAGCTCTCGAACCTGTGGCCGATTGGCGATCGTGGCAAATACCCGGGCGTTGGGCAGGCCCTGGCTACCGCCGCAGGCGCCGCAGTCGAGCGCCGATTCGTAGGGGTTGTTCTGGGAGGTGCTGCCATGTCCGCAGAGAAAAACGAGCCGCGCGAAGGAGGAGGTGAGTCCCATCAATCGCAGCGAGGTTTCCACATAGTAGGCTTGCTCGGTGGGGGTGAAGCCGGTGCGTGTAATGCGGTCGATGCGGACCGCGGGGTCGAGTCCCGTGATATGGCATTCGCGACGGAGATCTTCGAGGACTCTGGTTTCGTGAGCCGATCCGAGCACGAGCAGATGGCCGAGTTCTCCCGGGATCACGGAGGGTCGCGGCGTGTCGGACAAGGCCTGCAGCCGGATGTTTTCCAGCCGTTGCGGTGTCAGCAGCGTCCCCTCCACGTGGTGGTGCGTTCTGAGCCAGCGCAGGATTCGCATCCGTTGTTCCGCTGCCACCATCTCATGGGCCTCGAACGTGGTGAGCTTATCCACGGTCAGAGACGTGGCGACGGGCGGTAGCAGCGTGCGTCCGATCCATGCGGTGATCCGGTGATACCAGCGTGGGAAGAGCGTTTTCCCCAGCAACGCCCAGCCGAAGAACCACCCGACGGCCTCGACCATGACGTATGGGGTGATGACGTTATGTTTCAGATCATGCAGCAGTTCCTGCCCGGCTTTTACCACAGGGACCGTCGCTCTGCGCCGTTGGGCGGTGCCGCCGTCATAGGTGCGTGGGACTTCCCGCAAGACATGTTTGGGCTTCAGCAACACCGGGCACAGTGCGGTCTCATGCGGCTCGTCGAGGGATCGGTATGAGATGGGAAGGCCAAAGAATCCGGCAAAGCCATAGGTTTCATAGCCGCCGCGCTGTTCGAGTCGGCGACGGAAGACTTCAGATCGGACGTCGATGCAGAAGACAAACTGCGCCAGCGGTCTGGCCGGAGCTGACAGTTCCGGCCTCACGTCTTGTGATTCGGCCGGAGTCAGTCTTGCGAGCACGGTCCGTTCGGCGGTCCGTTCGGCGGCTTCCAGCCACCGCCTGCTTCGCTCAAGGGCAGGGAATCCGCGCAGCCACGTGGTCAGTTTCTCGCGTACGTCAGGAGCAGCTCCCGTAAGCTGTTCCGAGGCGATGCCCAGGGCGTCGGCAAGGCGTGCAAGGGCTCGCGTGCTTGCCTGGTGAGAGAGGGCCCGACGGTTGTTCTGTCGCTCGTCGTACCACCGTCGCCCTGTATGCTCCCATTCCTCGGGCTGCGCCGGCTTCCACCGGCGGCGGAGCCGGCGGGCTTCGGCGACAGCCTGCGTAGGCGCCACTCCTGCCTGCAACACACGCCTGAACCAGAGGGCATAAGGGTGACGGCGTGAATAGGCCTGGATGGCCTGGAAGTCTCCTGGGCAGCCGAGCGCCGAGCGGCAGGCGAGGGCAACGAGCTCCCGTTCGTAGAACAGACGGACCGCGAGATATTTGACCAGGTCGATGCGATAGGCCTCCTGCCATGGATCCGATGTCTGGTCGGCGCGCCACTTGATGTAGCCCGACCACCCGGGTAGCGCTGCCAGATGGAGGGACAGATATTCCTGCCAGAGGGCCGTCGGGACCTGCAACATGTGGAGGGATTGCAGCAAGGCGTCTTCCGGGCGGTCTGAGAGCGATCGGATCTTTTCCACTCGCTGGGCGATGCCCAGGAGGGAGAGCGTCCAGTCGTATTGTGCCGCATGTTTCCAGGCCCGGAAAAAGGTTTCTTCCCGATGCGGCATCGACCAGGCGGCTTCTCCTTCGTCACAGAACGCGACGCACCACTTGATCATCTCGCGGTTCATCTGATCCACGATGCGGGTACCGAGGGTGCGGTCGCACCAGGCGGCCAGGGTTTCGCGAAACGGCCAGTCGTCGGCTGCTGGATGATTGCGGTCCCGGCTTCCTTTCCCTCGATCGGCCGGAAGGGTTTTCGCCATCCAGGATTCCAGCAGCTTCACCGCTCGTTCCTCATCCGTCAGGGCGGGAGATGACGTCGGTGCGAGGTGCTCTGAGGAGTCGACCTCATGAACCAGCGCTGCCTGGAGAACGTCACGGTGGGAGAGGGTACGGCTACCCACTCGCACGGAGCCATTCGTTGCCAGCGGGATCAGTACCTGGTCGATGGCCTTGTCGGAGATACGTCCTGCACGATACGCCTCACGATAGAGCTGAGTCGACAGATAGCCGGCTCCGCCGAACAGCTCGGTCCCCCGTTGGACGGCTTCGGAGAAGGATAGGTGTTCAAGTCCTTGCAGCGGGTTGCGGGAGATGAATGTCCGCATCGGCCAGAGCCGGGCTACGACCTCTCCGGCCAGGTTGACATGTGAGCGTAGCTCCATGCGGTCGGTGTCAGCGTAGTGGTGTAGGTGGTTCATGGTTCCCCCTTTGGTGATCGTATGGCTCAGCAAGAATGAGGCCGATCGTTAGGGGTGGAGAGGTTGCTGTGTTTGCAGGGATTTCCTGAAAGAACCAGCCAGATGAATCCATCTGGCTGTGTGCCGCGCCGATTGCATCTCTGTTCAGCGGTGCGACGACGCACGTAGGTGCAAGCGCGCACGTTGTCATAGATCGGGCAGCAGCAGAGGACACTTGTTGGGGAGAGTGAGTGCTACGAGGAGGGGGGGACGTTTACATATGGCCCAGCTTCCGGAGCGTCTCCATTCCACGGCCTTCATCCTGCGCGCGCCCGGATCGCTCGGCCACCGTGGTGCTGCGCAGTTCGGTGATGATCTGCGGGATCGTATTCGCGCAGGAATTGACGGTACCCGTGCAGGGCACACAGCCGAGGCTGCGATAACGGGTGCCGGTGCCCCGGTCAAAATACAGCTCCGGCAGGGGAACCCGTTCCTGTTCGAGGTATTCCCAGATATTCAACTCGGTCCAGTCGAGCAGCGGGTGGACGCGCGCATGAGCTCCGGCGGGAAACGTCGTCTTGTATTGATCCCACAGTTCTCTGGCGAGGCGATCGCGATACTCAACAGCTCCGGCATTTCGTCGCCGGTATCGATGTGCACGAGGGGAAACGGGACATGACCGAAGAAGGCCTTTCTCCCAGCCACGACCAAACCGTCGAGTCTTTGCCCATCGACCAGAGCATGGCGAGGTCGTCGAAGTGTTTGTAGGCTTCGCGAAGAATGTCGACGCTTTGATCTTCCAGCGCTCTCAGGTGTTGCACGAGCGTGTTCCTCTTCAATAGGCCGCCGGACCGGAGAGCGTGCGATTCGACACCAGATCGAGCAGATGAAGTCCGTCGAATTGTGCCGCTGTCTGTCCTATGGTAATCAGTCCGATCGATCCCTCCTGCGTGATCCACTCGTCCGCCACTGCGGCAACCTGGGCGCCGTCGACAAAGACACTCAGGCGCCCGCGATCCAGGTGCAGGAAGTTGATCCGTTGAACCCTCAGGCTGTGCCAGGGCCGTTGGGCGAGCTTCACGGTGATGTCTCCCAGCACGGTCGTGCGGCCGTCGGTGACGCGACGCGTGGTCAGCTTGCCGGTCGAGGGATTGAGGGTGACCGAATAGAAATTCCGGTTGTCGCGCACCGCCAGCGCGAGTCCGGCTTCGCCGCCGCTGCCCGGTGATAATTCGGCAAGTTGTACGGTGGCGTCCGGATACGTGGTGCGGATGAGATCGGCCAACAGGAGATGGGCGCATGCATCCGTGCCGCAGGGGCGGTCCTGGATGACCAGTTTGTTGTGTACGGGGAGTTGGTTGTCAGACTGTACGCGCCAGCCTGCTGCTTCCGCTCCCGGTGTGCTGAGGACGACGAATCCTGTCGGCACTGTTTCGGGAGTATCCTGCTCAAAGTTCCACTGCCAGACGATATCTTGCTGCGGGGGCTTCGCGTGCACTTCGACATTGAGTACATCGGGTGCGCGCACCGGCGTCGGCAGAGTCACGCGCTTGCCGTCCGGAACCAAGGCCTTCACCACATCGTTCCCGACGAGGTAGGGCCATAAGCCGGTTACGCCGCTCAGGCGTTCATGGTGGTCTTTCACTGCATGGAGGCGCGCCTGCAGGCCGTCGGGTGTTCGGGTGAAGGCCAAGGCCTCACCCAGAAGCAGTGCTTGCGCCGGTACCAATCGCGCGATCGGGGTATCGGCCAGCTCCATCGCCTGGCGCGCTTCGTCCTGAGCCTGCTGGAGCCAGGGATGATCGTATCGACGTTCCCAGCTCACCCATTGAATGCGGTCCCAGGCAAGGTCCGCAAGCAGCCGGCTGCGCAGTGGAAGATTGTCTGTTTCTGTGGCGCGCAGGAGCGATTCATGGAGCGCGAGGGCCGCAGGCACATCGTTATTCCACCGGTGTAACACTCCCAGTTGGCGCCGTAATTCCGGTGACGCGCTACCGGTTCCGACCGCCGTTTCAAGCGCTTGGAATGCGGCATAAAAGGATTCCGCTGCGGGTGAATGTCCCACGGCGACGTCGGTCAGTTCCTGGCGCCATGTCTGTGCCTGCAGGTTCCAGTACAGCTCCGCCACCTGCCGCTTCATGGCCTCATCCGGCGCACCGATCCCTGCCTTCGTCAGTCCTTCGCGAAGGAAGGCATCGAACTCGAGCGTGCCCAGTTGGGCGTTCACGTGAGGATCGGTCGGATCGAGGAACAACAACGAGGCAAACAGCGCCCGCTTCTCCTGCTTGTCCGCCGTCAGTTCCGCTTGCTTGAGCAGGGCGGAATATCGCTCGCCCGCCAGGGCGCGAGTCCACCACCGGACTGATCCCAGGACGAAGTGGCCTCGAATCTCCGGCTGAAGTGAGGCATCGGTCGGGTGTAAGCCATAGGATGTGGCGGGAATCCGCGGTGCATCGGGGAGCACTTCGTTGATCACGGCACGATCTTCGGCGTAGCCGAGGCGGCGCAGATTACTGGCGACGACCAGCCGGATGACGACACTGTGAACCGGTTGATAGCGGCGAGCCGATCCGCTGGCCCACCAGACTTCATTCGGCGCCAGAGCAATAGGTGCGGCGAAGGGATCAGGGTAGGTGACGGCCAATTCGACCAGTGTGCCGCCGACTGTCGAGGGTGTGGCGGTTCCCAGACCGATGGCAATGGGACGTGTCGGGGAAGCGGTGCGGAGTTCGACGGTCGGAGGCGTCTTGAGGCTTGACCGGACCGCGGCGGGAGAGAGGAAGAGCGCGGGCGGATAGTCTTTCCAGAGGCTGGCGTGTCGATGGGTTTCGGACAGCAGGCCGAGGCCCCGTCCGCGTGTCGTCGGTCCGAGTACGCCCGGTTCGGAGGTGTCTTCGATCATGGCGCGATAGGCGTTGATCGTGTCGTCGTAACAGGTGCGCGCGATCTGCGATCTGGTTGGCAGCGATCCTGTTGGCGCGTTTCGGAGGCGGCCGAGGCAGCCTAAGTCGAGGCGGGCCCAGTCATCGATGCGGCCGGCTGTCAGGGCTTCGGCATACCGCAATGCCAGGCGGGCCGATTCGTCTGCGCGGATGTTTCCCTGCGCATTTCCGGCCGCCGCAATCCTGCCGTGACCCAACGAGATTCCCATTGCCGCCAGCAGGACAACCAGACATGTTCTGACGTGTGTGTGCTTGTGCATAGTGCCTCGATTCTTTCTTTATGGAGCGAGTGAATAGTCGGGCTTTCCCCCGTGCGGGTAGGTTCGTTTGCATCGGACGATCAGGGTTGCTGTGCCCCGTCCACCTACGCATTGATCGAGCGCCGGAGCATACGTCACCATCCCAGCCGGCGTGACTTCAAACGGAAAGTCGAAGGTGAAGCTGACAAATTTGTATTGGCCCGGTTTTAGCCGCAGCACCCTGGGCTCCGTCGTCCGATAGGCGTCGGACGTTTCCGGATCGGACGTCCAGATCGACGGGGTCACTCCCGGTACGTGCCACCAGCTTTGCGATACGATTGCCGTCGCATCGATCGTAACGGCAAACTTCTGTTCGTCCGTCCCGAGTTGATCCGCCTTTGCCGGGAGGCCGCTGTCGGCCAAGACCAGCAGGCCGGCAAGGACGCCGGTCACCAGCGCGGTGGTTCCCCGGATGGGCCGTCTCTGTGTCATGTGTGTCATAGGCTCCTATCGTCCTTTCGCCGGAATCGTGGCGACGCCGGGTGTGTCGCGAAAGATTTCCTCGAC
>CAYPOR010000091.1:1548-6826 GCA_964412445.1 uncultured Nitrospira sp. | reverse complement strand
CGTGTGCTCTTCGGTTCTGGTGCGTCGATTGGCCATTTCGAACCGGCACCGCCGCTGCCGGAGCGCGCCGGTGAACGCTCCCTTTTCATGACCGAACAGTTCCGCCTCCAAGAGAGATTCAGGAAGCGCCGCACAACTCACTTTAATCAAGGGATAGTCCCGACGCGGGCTGTTCTGATGCACGGCATTCGCCGCCAATTCTTTTCCGGTGCCGCTTTCGCCGAGAATCAACACCGTGGAATCCGTCGCGGCGACCATCTTGATCTTGTCCAGCACGGCGCGCATTTTCGTATTAGACCCGAGAATGCCGCCGAAACTGAACTTATCCTCCAGGATCTCCTTCAAATCCTGATTCTCTTTACGAAGCGCGACCACCGTTCCCGCCCGTTCGACGATCAGCAGCAACTCATCCATCTTGAACGGCTTGGTAATATAGTCGAAGGCGCCGAGCTTCATCGCCCCCACCGCGGTTTCGACGGAGCCGTGGGCCGTGATCACGACCACTTCCGTCGGCGCCCGCGCCTCTTTGGCCGCCTTCAGCACCGCCAGGCCGTCGGCGCCCGGCAATCGCAGATCGGTGATCACGAGATCGTATTCCCGCCGGCGCGCCTCCTCGATCCCTTCGGTTCCCGTGGCAGCGGCGCAAACATCGTGGCCGACGGCTTCAAGCGCATCGACAATGGACAAACGCATCAACGGTTCATCATCGACGATCAAAATCACAAGCGACATCATGACACCCGCTCCGCCGGCTGCCGTTCGCGGGAGACGGGCAGCCAGAGTGTAAAGACTGTGCCTTTGCCGACTTCACTATCCACAAGAATCTTGCCTCCATGCCGTTCGACAATTCCGAGACTCACCGACAACCCCAACCCCGTCCCCTCGCCTTCGCGCTTGGTCGTGAAGAACGGATCGAAAATCTTCGGCAGCACCGCCGCCGGAATGCCGGAGCCGGTATCCCGGATTTCCACCAGGCAGATCCCCTCTTCCACCCAGGTCCGGATCGAGAGCACCCCGCCCTCTTTCATGGCCTGGACGGCATTCAGAATCAGATTCATCAACACCTGCTCGATCATGTGCCGGTCGATCATCACCGCCGGCAACCCGTTCCCCAACGAGGACTCGAGCACAATCCGGTTCGGCGCGAACAAATGGTTCGTCAGCACCAGCACCCGCGCAATCACCGCATTGATGTCGGCCGGCGCAAATTCCGGCTGATGCTGCTGGGAGAAATCCAGCAACTGCCGGACGATCTTCTGCACCCGATGCAGCCCGTCTTCCATCGACGCCAGATACTCCTCGCGCCGGGCCGGTGAGATCGTCCCCTTCCCGAGATTGTAGAGGCAGTTCAGGATGCCGCCCAGCGGATTATTGATCTCGTGGGCCACGCCGGCGGCGAGCTTGCCGACGGACGCCAGCTTCTCCGAATTCCGGATCTGCTGCTCCAGTTTCTTCGTCTCGGTCATATCGCGGGCGATGCCGAGCACGCCGAGAATCTCTCCCTCCACGCCGTGCAACGGCGACACACTCACCATAACAGACCGGGCCTCGCCCGTGCGGGTGACCACCTCCACCTCGTACACCTGCTTCGCGCCGATATCGAGCGTGCTCTTGAGCCGGCGCCCCCGGTGCCGTTTCGACAGCAGAACCAGATAGGGCCGGCCGATGAGATCGTCTTTCCGGTAGCCCCAGGCTTCAATCTTACTATTGACGTACGTGAACCGCTGCTCGGTGTCCAGCGTATAAATGACATCGTTCGCGTTTTCGAGCAGGTTCTCCAGATACTGCTTGGTCTCTTCGATTTCCTTCGTGCGCTCCCGCACCTTCACTTCCAATTCATCACGGTAGGAACGCAGCTGCTGCTCCATCCGCTTCCGGTCCGTGATATCGCGGAGCTGTACCATAATCAACGGGGCCTCGGCGGCGCCGGCGCGGATCAGATCCATCTCCACCGGCGTCTCGACGCCGGCCGCGGTGCGCACGGCGATCTCGTGGGTGGGAACCTGCCGCTGCCCGCCCGCCAGTTCCATCAACAACCCTCGCACCCCCTCGCGAAACGCCGGCAGGGCAATCTCGAAGATGCTGCGGCCGACGACCGCCGCTTCCGAATAGCCCAACGCCTGCTCTTCCCGTTGATTGACCGCCACGACCTTCCCGTCTCGATCCACCATGAAGACGGAGTCGGCCACAAGGTCAAAGAGCGCCTTGTACCGCGCCTGCGAGGCGACCAACTGCTGCGTCCGCTCGGACACGGCCGTTTCAAGCTTGCTCGTATATTGCTGGAGCTGCCGCTCCAGCTGATGCCGTTCGGTCACGTCACGGACAAACGCGCGGGTGTGGACGATGCCGCCGCCCTCCTGATCGAACAGCGCCGTCGCATGGATTTCGACGTCGATCTGGCGGCCGTCCTTTGCGAGAAACACCGTTTCAATCGTATTCCGGCCAATGACCATCAGCCGTTCAAGATAGCTCAGGACCGGTCCGGCCTGATCCGGCGGCACCAGTTCCCAGAGCCGCATCGCCAGCATCTCGTCGAGACTGTACCCGAGTTTCTCCAACCCGGTCTGATTCATATGGACAAATCGCCCCGCCCGATCCAGTTGATAAATCATTTCCGGAGAGTGTTCAATCAGATCCCGGTACTTTTCCTCCAGCCTCCGGACCTCCAGCATCCGCTGTTCGATTTGCGTAAACGACAGTTTCAAATTGGCGGCCATCTGATTGAAGGCCCCGGCCAGATGCTCGATCTCATCGCCGGTGCTGATCTGCAGCGTCTGATCGAGCCGGCCGCTGGCGATCTCCAGGACGCCGTCGTGCAGAATTTTGATCGGCCGGGCGATTCGCCGGGCCACGATCAAACCGGTGCCTACCAGCACGGCGAACACCAATACCCCGTAAAGCAACACCCGGCCGACAAGACGTCCCAGCGGCGCATAGGTCTCTTCCGGGTCCTGACGAATGACCGTCACCCATTGCTTCCCGCCCATGCTGCCCGGCGCCAGCGGTTCGCTGAACCGGACCGGGGCAAACCCGATCAGGGCATCATGGCTGCCGTGGGAATCGTCCGGCGCAATGGCCCATCCGGCCTTGTCCTGCACGATCGTCCTGATCAGTTCCGGCGTCACCGTATGCTCTTCCGGCGACAGCACCGGACAGATCAGCGAGACGCCGTCGGAACTGAACAGCATCGCATGGCCGGATGATCCGATCGACACTTCCCCGATCGAATGAAACAGCGTATCGCGCCGGAGCAAAATGGTCACCGCGCCAATGACGCCCCGGCCGCCGTCTTCAATGATCGGCGCCGCCACCACGACGACATGTGTCCCGAAAGCCGGATCGAACGCGATATCGCTCACGTAAGGCCGGGATACTTGCGACTTCACCACCGCCGTCCACCAGGGCGTCTTGCCGTAAAAATACTCCACCTGCGGAATGGAGCTGACGACAAGCGCGCCGCGGGCATCCGTCACCAGAATCCCCACGTAGTCGGACTTCCGGATATCATGCCAGCGGATAAGGTAATTCGTAACGATCCGGTTGATGAACAGCGGAAACTCGCTGCGGGTGTCGCGCTGGCGCCACCGCTGCTGCCAGTCTTTGATCATGGCATCGACCGCATGCTCGTCCTTGCCCTCGTACGTGCGGTTCGATTCGGTCACGGCGGTGCGGAGGAACGGCGTGGTGGCCAGCTGCTGCGCTTCATTGATGCCGCGCATCACGTGCATTTCCGTGCGGCGCGACGCCTCAACCGCGACTTCCTTGAAGTTGGCGCCGATGGCCTCGCGGAGCGCCCGGCGTTCTTCCACGTAACTGAGCAGGAGGGAGAGACTGAGAGGCAGAAGGCCCACCATCACGATGGCCGTGATGATTTTATGCTGGAGACTGTGCGACCGACTCCAGAATGTCATGCTGATGCCTCAAGCAGAATGCGGATAGAAACCGACGGCATCCGGTGACCGGAGGCATCACACCTGCGCGCCGACGTCTATCGGCGCACAGGTGTACACGCGGCATGAGCGCCCCGGCCCGGTTAGTTCCGCTTCATCATCCGTCCGCCGGCGCCAGGCCAGAGGAGGAGCAACGGACTGGCCACAAACACCGAAGAATAGGTTCCGAAGATGACGCCGCTCAGAAGGGCAAGCGAAAAGTCGTGCAGGACTTCGCCGCCGACCAGCGTCAGAGGAATCAGGACCAGCACCACCGTCAAGCTGGTCACGATCGTCCGGCTGAGGACCTGATTGACCGCCGTATTGATCGTGCTCTCTTCCGAGTCGCGCCGTCTCAGCCGGAGGTTTTCTCTGATCCGGTCGAAGACGACGACGGTATCCGTCAGCGAATAGCCCGCCAACGTGAGCAACGCCGTCACCACGAGCAGCGTAATTTCCTTATCCAGCAGATAAAACGCTCCCAGGACGGCCAGCACGTCATGGAACGTCGCCACCGCCGCGGCCACACCGAACCGGAGTTCGAATCGCGCCGCGATATACAGAATGATGCCCGCAAACGAAATCATGACCGCGATGAACGCATCTTCCTGGAGTTTCTTTCCGATGGTCGGTCCGATCTCGGTCGACGAATCCACCGTAAACTTATTGTTCGGAAACTCTTTGGTAAAGATCGCCATCACCCGTTCCGCGGTCTTCTCCTCGATCGTCGTCGAGGCCTTCACGCGGACCAGCAGCTTGTTGTCCTGCCCGAATTCTTGCAGCTCCGCATCGCCGACCCCGTTCGATTCCAGCGCCCGCCGCGCTTCATCGATATGGATGGCCTGATCGAACTTCAGTTGCACGGCGGTTCCGCCGGCGAAGTCGATGCCGAGGTTGGCCGCCCCTCTCGCAATCTGGACGATCGCGATGAGCCCGAGCAGGACCATGATGCCCGAAAAGAGGAACGCCATCTTGCGTTTCCCCATGAAATCGAAATTTGTTTTCCCCAGAATCTCTAACATGCTCGCTCCCTTTTCATCGCGTTCAGCGTTCAGTCTTCCGCTACCGGCGTCACGGCTAGATGCTGAGCGTATCCACTTTCTTTCCTTGATTCAGCAAATCGAAAACGACCTTGGTTCCGACAAAGGCCGTAAACAGATTGATCGCGATCCCCAGGCACAGCGTGACGGCGAATCCTTTGATCGGCCCGGTGCCGAACAGGAACAGGGCCACGCCGGTAATCAATGTCGTCACGTGCGCGTCGATGATCGTGAGCAACGCCTTGTCATAGCCGCCGTCCACCGCCAGCCGAACGGCTTTCCCGGCGCGCAGTTCCTCACGGATGCGCT
>CAYPOR010000091.1:0-1448 GCA_964412445.1 uncultured Nitrospira sp. | reverse complement strand
CCGTCCACCGCCAGCCGAACGGCTTTCCCGGCGCGCAGTTCCTCACGGATGCGCTCGAAGATCAGCACGTTGGAGTCCACACCCATCCCGATGGTCAGCACGATGCCCGCAATGCCGGGCAGGGTCAGCGTCGCATTGAGCGCCGACAGCGCGCCGAGCAGGCAGACCAGATTCAGCAGCAAGGCGAAATCGGCGATCACTCCGGACAGCCGGTAATACACAATCATGAACACCACCACCAGGATCCCGGCGATGAAGGTGGATTTCACGCCCTGATCGATGGAGTCCTGGCCGAGCGACGGCCCGACCGTGAGATCTTGAATGATTTTCAACGGAGCCGGCAATGCACCGGCCCGCAGCACGATGGCCAGATCGTTCGCTTCCTGCGTGCTGAAGGTCCCGGTGATCTGGGCCCGTCCTCCGGAAATCCGGTCCTGAATCACCGGAGCGGAGTAGATCGTATTGTCGAGCACGACGGCCATGCGCTTTTTGATGTTCTCACCGGTGATCCGTTCGAACTCCCGTCCGCCCTTGCCGTCAAAGGTAATGGAGACATAGGGATCGTTGAACTCTCCGATGGAGACCCGCGCATCGCTCAGTACGTCGCCGGTCAGCATGACCCGCTTTTTGACCAGATAGGGCGTGCGGAATTCCCGGCCGGTTTCTTTATCCACTTGATGCTCGAAGAGAATCTGATCCCCCTCCGGCACCTTGGCCTGGAACTGCGCCAGCACCTCGGCCTCTTTTTCCTTCGGCACCCGGGCGGGGAAGTCCATCTTCATCTGATTCTCTTCGTCGAGCATCTTGAACTCGAGGAGGGCGGTTTCCTTGATCAGATCCTTCGCCCGCTTCGGTTCTTTGACACCCGGCAACTGCACGACAATCTGCTTCAAACCCTGGCGCTGCACCAGCGGCTCGGACACGCCGAACTGGTCGATCCGGTTCCGGATGGTTTCGAGCGCCTGATTGATCGCCGAATCCTTGATCCGCTTGATTTCTGTTTCACGCAATTCCCAGACGATACTGTTCGGCGACCCGGCGGCGTCGACTTCAAAGAAGGTGGGATATTCGTCCGAGAGTTTCTGGATCTGCGGCTTCAATTCGGCGTTGGCGAACTGAATCGTGATCTGATTCGGCGCCGTGCGTTTCACCGACTCAGCCGGCAATTTCTTGTCGACCAACACATCCTGAAGGGACGTGAGCGACCGCTCGACGGCGATCTCGACCGCCCGGTCCTCATCGACCTCCATGACCATGTGAATGCCGCCCTGGAGATCCAACCCCAGCGTAATCCCCTTATCCGGCAGAATCTTCCGCGCCCAGTCAGGCAAACCCTGATACAGCGGCCTATACGACGGCAGGAAAAACACCACCGACAACACGACCACCAGCGCAAGCAATGCAAACCGTCCGCCAACTTTTTTCATGTCTCCGCCACCCTCTCTTGC
>CAYPOR010000090.1:0-6858 GCA_964412445.1 uncultured Nitrospira sp. | reverse complement strand
GCCGAGTTTGTGCAGGGATTGCGCGAGGGCGTAGTAGGCCGCTGAATAGGTGGGCTTCACGGTGATGCATTGCTGCAGGGCCTTGGCGGCTTCGTCGAAGTTGCCGTCTTCCATATAGGCTTTTCCGAGACCGAACCAGGCGACGTCGTCCGTCGGTTCAATCGCGAGCACTCTCTTCAGCGGTTCGATGCGGGGATTGGGCATGTGTTCCTCCAGGTTGAAGAGACGATAGCAGCGCAGAGCGTTCGTTGTCTATGCGCGTGGCTGCGTGCTACGATTCGCAGGTAGTGACGGGTGACACGTAACAAGTGACGTGTTACTAGGGAAAACGGCAACGATCCGCTTGTCACTCATCACCTGTCACTTGTCACAAGGTTCATCATGGGCAAGACCGGACTCGTTTACGATCCGCGGTATCTCGAACACGATATGGGACTGGGCCATCCCGAGTCGCCGAACCGGTTGCGCGCGATCGTGCAGCAGCTGGAACAGAGCGGCACGATGGCGCAGCTGACCAGAATCGAGCCGCGGATGGCAGAAGACGAGTGGATCACCCAGGTGCATATTCCGGCCTATCTTGCGTCGTTGAAGCAGCACGCCCCGGCCAGCGGGCGGGTGTCGCTCGATCCCGATACCTCGATGTCCCCGGGTTCGCTGACGGCTGCGTATCTGGCGGCGGGAGGCGCGCTGGCCGGCATCGATGCCATCATGAACCACGAAGTGGAGCACGTCTTTTGCGCGGTACGGCCTCCGGGGCATCATGCCGAAGCCAATCGCGCGATGGGGTTTTGTTTACTGAACAATGTGGCCATCGCCGCGCGCTATGCCCAGAAGAAACACGGGCTCTCCCGTGTGCTGATCGTCGACTGGGACGTGCATCACGGCAACGGGACGCAGCATAGTTTTGAAGATGATCCGTCGGTCCTCTTTTTCAGCACGCATCAATTTCCGCACTATCCTGGCACCGGCCGTGAGTCGGAGCATGGCCGGGGCGCAGGGGAAGGGTTTACGGTCAATGTGCCGATGGAAGCGGGGGAGGGAGACGACGAGTATCGCGCCGTTTTCCAGAAAGTATTGGTGCCGGCGGCGGAACAGTTCAAGCCCGACCTGGTCATCATCTCCGCCGGCTTCGACGCGCATAAAGATGATCCGCTCGCCGGTATGGGACTGACCGAGGCCGGCTATGCGGAGTTGACGGGTATTGTGGCCGGCATTGCCCGGCGTCATGCGCAGGGGCGCATTCTCTCGTCCCTCGAAGGCGGGTATAACCTCACGGCCCTGGCGGCCTCAGTCGACGCCCATGTGCGCGGGTTGGTGGCCGCATGACGCGGCTGGTGAAAATAGGGCTGGGCGTCGTCGTTTTAGCCGCCGTGATCTACGTCTACTATACCGAGATCAAGCCGGTCGTGATCTTCGGTCTGCGCGATGAATATGCGCATGCAATCCCCTTTCAAAAAGTCCCCGAAGGGCTGACCAGTCTCAGCGCCGAATCCTGCGGCCAATGTCATCGTGAGATTTACGAGGAGTGGAAGACGAGCATTCACTCGAAGGCCTACGAGGATCCGTTCTTTCAGGCCTACTGGACCAAAGACAAGCACATCTGGGTCTGTCTGAACTGCCATACGCCGCTTGAGAATCAGCAGCCGACCCTGGTGAAGGAGATTCCGCGAGGCCGGGTGGAAAAGGCGGTGCAGGAGCCCAATCCGCACTATGATCCCGCCTATCAAAAGGAATCAATCACCTGCGCCGCCTGTCATGTGCGCGACGGAGTGATCTACGGACCGTTCGAAGATTCCGCCGCGCCGCACCCCACGAAGTTCGATCCGAATTTCCGGACGACACAGGTCTGTCAGCGCTGTCACAATGTCGTGTCGGGGCCGGCCCAATTTTATAACGTGGGGCCCTGCGGGACCTATGCCGAGTACGAAGGCAAATTCTTCATGCAGGAGCGGGGCTTTATCTGCCAGAGTTGTCACATGCCCGAGATCGATCGTCCCGTGGCGCCGGACAGTCCGATCCGGCATGGCCGCCGGCATCTGTGGCGGGGCGGGCACGATCCGGACATGATTCAGCGGGCGGTGGCGATCGAGGTCAAGACGGATACGCCCCGGCCCAAGCCGGGAGACGAAATCGCTTTTACGCTGAATCTGATCAATGCCGGCGCGGGGCACAAGATCCCGACCGGTGATCCGGACCGGCACTTTACTATCGAGTTTTCCGTCGAGGACGCGCAGAAGAACGTGTTGGATCAGCAGAAATCGACGATGGGGCGCTGGATTCTCTGGCAGCCGGCCATTCTCGAACTCTACGACAACCGCCTTCTGCCGCTGGCCGGCCGGGAGTACAGTTTTGCCTATCGCATCCCCCCCAAATCTGAGGGCTTGATTCTCAAGGCACGGGTGCAGTACCACATTCTCACGGACAAGCAGCACGAGATGCTCCGGACTAAGTACGGGTTGACGGGGAACGACCCCTATCGGTTCGTGATCTACGAACGGGAGTTTCCTCTTTCGGAGCAACTGGCGGCTGTGATGGAGCAGGAGAATCGCCGGCAGACCGCGCTCGGCCGTCTGCAAGAAGGAGCGAGTTGCAAGGTGAAGGCTGAGAGCTGATTCGGCAGCAACAAAGGAATCACATGACACACCCCTTATTGATGGATACGGAAACATTGCAGTCCCGGCTCGGACAGCCGGGCCTGGTGATCGTGGATGTCCGGGGAAAATCGGCCTATGAGTTCGGCGGCCACATCCCCGGCGCCGTGCATACGACCTGGCATGAGTACAGCGATCCGAATGCGATTCCCAAAGGGCTCCTGAACCCCGATCTTGCGCAGGTCGAGCGGCAGCTCTCGGCCCTGGGGATCAGCAACGACAGCGAAGTCGTCATCTACTCCAACCCGTTCGATAACTGGGGCGATGAAGGACGCATGTTCTGGATGTTGGAATATCTCGGTCATCAGAATGTGAAGGTGCTCGACGGAGGCTGGGTCAAGTGGACGGCGGAGAAGCGCCCCTTCGGTCATGGCCGTGAAACGCCGAACCCCGGTACGTTCAAGGCCAAACCGGTGAAGAGTGTCGCCATTACCAAAGATGAGTTGAAGCTCATCGTCCGGCAACCCCATCCGCAAACAGCTGTTTTGGATGCGCGCAGTCTGGAAGAGTTTCTGGGCAAGGAAGTGTCGGGAATTCCGCGCCCCGGCCATATTCCCTCGGCCATCCATGTCGCCTGGAATACGTTCCTCAATAAGGACGCGACGGTGAAGGATTTCGTTGCCATCAAGGATTCTCTGCAGGACAAGGGCATACAGGATTCTCAGGAGCTCGTCTGCTACTGCACCGGCGGTGTTCGATCCGCCTGGCTTTATTTTGTGCTGAAGCTGGTGGGCTATCAAAAGATCAGAAACTATCCGGGATCCTGGTGGGAGTGGAGCCGGGACTTTGCCTGCCCTGTAGAAAAAGATATCCAAGGGTTACAGAAAATTCTGGGGTTCAATGAGTCGGCGCGGCCTTCTTGACAGTCAAAAAATCGCTGTGTAAGGTGAATTCATGAACGCGCATTTTTTTGAACTGATCCGTGCAATTCAATCAACCCTCAGGGAGGCCATGATGACAATGTCTATTCGCCGTGGAATGTTGGTGTTGGCGGCAGTCAGTGCGATGGTTGCCGGTCCGGTCATGACCGGGCTTGCGTTGGCGGACAATAAGCATGTGGCGGAGGCCGTCGAGCACGCGAAAGAAGCCGCCGCTCACGGCAAGCAGGGGCATGCCGATGCCTTGGTGAAACATGCCGAAGGCGCGCTGAAGCATGCCGAGGCGGCGGGTGTGAAAAATCCCCATTTGGATGAAGGCATCAAGCATCTGAAGGAAGCCGTCGAACACGGGAAAGCCGGTCATGCGGATGTGGCCACGCAGCATGCCGAAGGCGCGGTGACCCATCTGTCGGAAGTGAAGTAACGCGGTTCAGCACACAATTGGAGGCTGCCGTCGGCAGCCCGGGTTTCGGAACGGGCAGGGGACAACGACCCTGCCCGTTTTTGCTTGAAGGGAAGTGAGCGGCGTGCGAATCGGGTATTACCAGTATGAGCCGGAGTTCGGCGCAGTCGCGAAGAATCTAGACGCGATCCGCGCCAAGCTTGAGCAGGCCGACGCCGATCTCATGGTGCTGCCGGAACTCTGCGCCTCGGGCTATCAGTTTGTGTCGGCCGAGGAGGCGCAACGGCTGGCCGAGCCGGTACCGGACGGGCCGACGACGAAGATGCTGGTCGATGTCGCCAGGCGCCGCCGGATGCATATCGTGGCCGGGCTGCCGGAGCGGGCCGGGGCGAATTGCTATAACTCGGCGGTGGTTGTCGGACCGTCGGGATTGCTCGGCTGCTATCGCAAGAGTCACCTGTTTTTTGAAGAGACGCTCTGCTTTGTTCCCGGAGATACCGGCTTTCACGTCTGGGATATCGGGCCCGCCAGGATCGGCGTCATGATCTGTTTCGATTGGTATTTCCCGGAATCCGCGCGGACGCTGGCGCTCATGGGCGCCGATATTATCTGCCATCCTTCCAATCTGGTCCTCCCGAATTGTCCGGACTCCATGCCGGTGCGCTGTCTGGAGAATCGCGTCTTTGCGGTGACGTGCAACCGCATCGGGACCGAGGCGCGCGGCGGCAAAGATGCGCTTACCTTCATCGGCAACAGCGAGATCGTCGGTTCCCGCGGCGTCATCCTGCAACGCGCGCCGCGTGACGCTGAAGAACTGGCCGTGGTAGACATTGATCCTGCCGAAGCGCGGAATAAATCCCTCACCCGCTATAACGATCTGCTCGGCGATCGCCGTCCTTCCCTCTATCACACGTAGTGCGCCCACGAGGAAAGCAGGGTTTCGCGCAGCGGCTTTTCTCGGCGGAGACTTGCGCCATGAACGTCAGCACGGTAGGATCTTGCAATGGATGTACAACTGGGCAAAGGCATTTTTCTTGTGGCCGCGCCCCAATTGCGCGATCCGAATTTCCGGCAGACCGTCGTGTTGCTCTGCGAGCATGGCGAGGAGGGCGCGCTCGGAGTGGTCGTTAATCGGCCGACTGCCATGTCCATTTCCGAGGCGCTTCCGCAAGTTCCCATCATGGAGGGGGCCAGCCACGTGCTCTACGCCGGAGGCCCGGTGCAGACGAACCATGTCATGCTGTTGTACCGGGTCGACCAGTTGCCGGAAAATTCCCACCATGTGTTTGACGGGGTCTGTCTCGGCGGTGATATGGGAGTGGTCGAGCGTATCCTGACCGGCCCGACGACTAAAGATTCGTTCCGCGCCTATCTCGGGTATTCAGGCTGGGGCCCGGGCCAGCTCGAGTCGGAGATGAAGACCGGCTCGTGGATTACCCTGCCCGCCGATTCCAAGATCGTGTTCGAGAAAGACCCTGCGCAGGCGTGGCAGGAGATTCTGCTGTCCCTGGGGGATGTCTATAAACATTACGCGGATATGCCGTTCGATCCCTCGTGTAATTAACCAGGATGTTGAAAACGCTCGCCAACGGCGTTCTCCCCTCGAAAGCATCCTCAACGTACCCCAGAGGGTACGCCTCCGGTGCTTTCATCGGCTGCGGCCTTGCTGAGCGAACGTTTTGAACATCCTGGTAGCTATCTTATGAGAGAGCGATTCCATTGAAGCCTATTGGCGGCGGTGTTAGGCTGCGTCCATGGGAAGCGTCCCCTCTGCGAGTGTCACCGCTGCTCGGCTTACAAGACTGATCTGCCTTCTCCTCGCGGCTGTGCTGTCCTCCCACTGCGGAGTCGGGTACACCATCTATAAATCAGAGTCGAAGCTGGATCGCCTGGCCGTGCCGATGACCAAGGGGCAGGTGCTCGACGAAATCGGCCGGCCCGATCGCATCTTGCGGGACGATGGCCGGATGCTGGTGTGGGAATATTCCCTGACGGCTCGTAAACAATGGCTCTATGAGTTAGGACTCTGTCCGATCTCGGTCTGGATCGGCGGCTGTGTGATTTATCCGTTCACCAACATCGTGATGGAACGCCAGCGCGAATATCCTCAGCATATCGTGCTGGTGAATGAAGAACTCTGTACCTGGGGGCCTCCGGCCGCGATTTTACAGCGGCGGCGATCCTGCGAAGTCGCCGGTGTGCCGCACGGGCGTCCCGGTGCCGGAATGGGGAGACCTGAACCGGTCGTGACCGGGCTGGGACCGATCAATCGGGAGACCATCGACCGGTACCGGACGATGGCGGTCATGTTGTTCGAAGACGGGCCGAATGCGCCGGGTTCCGGCTCGCGCGTTGCCGGCATCGTCACCACATTGTTGCTGGATCTCGATATGAACATGGTCGAGCGCGCAAAGCTTGATGAAGTGCTCAAAGAGCAGGTGATTCAACTCACCCACGCCGATGATGCCAACGTGTTGAGAGTCGGGAAGCTCGTCGGAGCTCATGCGATCATCGTCGGCGGCGTGCAGCAATGGGATCAGCACTCCGAAGCGCGGACGAACAGCGTCTCACTCTCGCTGCGGATGATCGATGTGGAAACCGGCCAGCTGCTGTTCAACGGCGAAGGCTATCTGACCGATCAGACGACCGACGATCCGGAGAGTTCGGCCCGTGTCATCGTGCATCGCATTCTGGCGCGCTTCGGCTCGCAGACCGGCTTGCTCGGGTCCGGACGTATCGGTGTGAATTGGGAACTGCTCGAATCGGGCGGCTCCCGCTACTACACCGTCCGTGAACTGCGAAGCGGCCTCCCGGCCGAGAAGGCCGGGCTGCATGTCGGCGATCAGGTCGTCGGCTGCAACGGATCGTCGCTGGCAGGAGTGAAATCAGAACGCGAAGCCAAGCGGCTCTGCCAGATCGAAGCAGG
>CAYPOR010000089.1:0-7703 GCA_964412445.1 uncultured Nitrospira sp. | reverse complement strand
GTGATCTGAAGCGGGAACTGTTTAAGGTCGTCCTGCTCGATGCAAAGAATACCGTGATCAAAGAAACGACGGTGTCGGAGGGGAGTTTGACCCTGAGCATCGTCCATCCACGCGAAGTCTTTGCCCTTGCGGTCCGGGAGTCTGCCGCAGGCGTGATTTTTCTGCATAACCATCCCAGCGGAGACCCGACTCCCAGCACGGAAGATCGTCGATTGACGGATCGACTGGTGACGGCCGGCGAGGTATTGGGGATTCGGGTGTTGGATCATATGATCATCGGAGACGGTCGTTATGTGAGCTTTGCGGATGAAGGATGGGTTAAACTATAGCGCCCGATCACGAGGGATCGGGCAAAAGACAAAATCGGCAAGGGCGGCAATGAGGAGGAAGTGAGGCGGAAGATGGTCTGACAATAAATAGGTGGGTCTTTTTAATAAGGAGGGTTTGCTATGGAAGAGATTCGCATAGAGCCCATCAGAAATATCGCGCTGGTGTCCAACCTCGGCGCAGGTAAAACCTCCCTCGCCGAAGCTCTCCTGTACACAGGCGGCGTCGTCCCGTCGCTCGGGACCATCCTCCAGGGCACAACGGTCTCCGATTTCGAACCGGAAGAACTCCATCATCACTGTTCCGCCAGCACCAGCCTGCTCCAGTTCCTATGGAATCAGACGGCCATCACGATCGTCGATGCTCCCGGCGCCTTGAGCCTCCTGGGTGAATCGCTGGCCGCCTTACGCGCCGTCGATGCCCTCATTGTCGTTCTCAATCCGGGTGCCGGCGTGCGGACGGAGCTGGCTCGCCTCTGGCAGAGAGCAAAAGAGTTGGAACTGCCGTGCCTGGTTTTCGTGAACGGATTAGATAAAGAAGATGCAGAATTAGATGCCGCGCTGGAGGCCTGCCGGACGCAGTTCGAATGTACCCCGGTTCCGATGGTGTTGCCCGTTCGTTCAGGTTCCGGTTTTAACTGTGTGATCGATGTGCTGGAGCAAGCACTCATCCGGTCGGGAAGCATGTCTCCCAAGATCGAACGAGTCGCCGTGCCGCCCGATATGGAACAGACGGCCCGACGCGCACGGAAGCACGTGCTCGAAGCTGTCGCTGAGAGTGATGAGGGGCTGTTGAATAACTATTTAGAGCAGGGAGACTTGCAGCGGGAACAATTGGTTCAAGGATTACGGAACGATATCCTGACCCGTCAGTTTCTTCCCCTGTACGCCGGTTCGGCGCTCCACAATGTCGGCATTTGGTCGTTACTCAACGCGATCGTCACCCTCTTGCCCTCTCCTCCGGAGCGGGCCACGCGTCATCCTGCGGTAGGGCGGCATCCTGAATCAGGACAATTGTGTGAGCGGAAGGGGAGCGCAGAAGAGCCGTTTTCAGGACTGATCTTCAAGACGATCATCGACCCGTTCGTAGGGAGGCTGTCCTATTGCCGGATCCTGTCGGGAACGATCCAGGCGGATTTGACGGTGCTCAACGGGACCAGGCATGTCCGGGAGAAGCTCGGCCATTTCTATCGAGTGTTGGGGAAAAAACATGTCGCCGTCGGTTCGGCGAAGGCGGGCGAGATTGTGGCGATCGGGAAACTGAAGGATACGCAGACGGGCGACACGCTCTGTCACGACAGTGCGCCGATCTGTTATCCGGCCCTGGCGTTGCCTCGTCCGGTCTTGTCGTTCGCGATTGAGGCGAAATCCAAATCGGAAATCGATAAGGTGAGCCTCGGCCTGCATAAGCTGATCGAGGAAGACCCGACGCTGGAATTCGTTCGCAATCAGGAGACCAAGGACATGGTGTTGAGCGGAATGGGGCAGCTCCATATCGATCTCTCGCTGGAAAAGCTGCGCCGGAAATTCGGAGCGGAGGTCATGGTGCATACGCCGAAGGTACCCTATCGGGAAACGATCAAAACCACATCGCAGGCGCAGGGAAAGTATAAGAAGCAAACGGGCGGTCACGGCCAGTACGGCGATTGCCGGGTGGAAATTTCACCGCTGCCCAGGGGCGACGGATTTGTGTTTGAGAATCGTGTGGTCGGAGGAGCGATTCCGCGCAACTTTATTCCGGCTGTCGAGAAGGGAGTGATCGAGGCGATGCAGGAGGGCGGGCTGGGCGGGTTTCCCGTGGTGGATGTGCGGGTGGCGGTTTACGACGGTTCGTTCCACGTGGTTGATTCATCGGAGATGGCATTTAAGATCGCCGGATCGATGGCGTTCAAAAAGGCGATGGAGGCGGCCCACCCCGTACTGCTGGAACCGCTGATGCTGGTCGAGATCGAGACTCCTACAGACACCGTCGGCGCCGTTATGGGGGATCTCAATGCACGCCGGGGACGTATTGTTTCGGTAAAGGCGAACGATCATGCCGAACAGATTCAGGCGCAGGTGCCTCTCGCGGAGTTACTGAAGTATGCGCCGGTGTTGAATGCGTTGACGGGCGGGCGGGGGCACTATGCCATGGAGTTTGCCCGTTATGAAGAAATGCCACGTGAACTGGCAGGGAAAATCATCGACGAGCACAAGGTGGAGCGGCATCCTGTCGCCGCGCACTGACGCCGTTCAGTCGGTGGACTTCAGAACGACGTAGAACGCGCGATTTTCCCGCAGCACACGGAGCAATACGGTATCGCCGCGCCGAACTTTCACGATGGCGGCAGTGAATTCGCCGACCGTGCTGACATCCGCGCGGTTGACCTCCTTGATCAAGTCGCCTTCACGGAGGCCTTCCGCGTGCGCCAGGCTGCCCGGATCGACTTTGGTAATCAGCACCCCGCGCGTTTCTCGGAGTTTGAATTTCTCCGCCAGCCCGGCCGAGAGATCTTGAAGGTCGAGCCCCAGCTTGACCTCGGTTCGGGATTGGGGGAGCGAAGCCGTGACGGCCGTGTCCCGCCGCTCGCTTAAGGGAACGGTGAGCACCTGGCGTGTAAAATCGCGGACGACTTCGATTTTCGGCGCGGCGCCAGGCGGGAGCGCTCCGATCAATCGGGACAGCTTATTCGGAGAGTCCACCACACTTCCGTCGATCGTAAGGATGATGTCGCCGGGTTTAATCCCGGCTTCAGCGGCCGGATCCTTCTCAAAGACCTCGTTGACCAGTACCCCTTCGCCTTCGGTCACTCCGAACTTCTTCGCGAGTTCGGGTGTGAGCGGTTGGATGCCGACCCCCAGCCACCCGCGCACGACTTTGCCGCGCGCGATGAGCTGCTGGATGACCTGTTTGGTCATATTCGAGGGGATGGCGAATCCGATTCCCTGCGCGAAATTGATGATGGCCGTATTGATGCCGATGACCTCTCCCCGAAGGTTGAAGAGCGGGCCGCCGGAGTTTCCTGGATTGATCGACGCATCGGTCTGAATGAAGTTTTCATAACGGGAGAGGTTGACGTTTTCCCGTCCGATTCCGCTCACTACGCCGAGGGTGACCGTGCGGTCAAGCCCGAACGGATTGCCCACGGCCAGCACCCACTGGCCGACTCGTACGGCCCCGGAGTCGCCGAAGCGGGCATAGGGGAGGGGGCGATCGGCCGTGACCTTCAACAGGGCCAAGTCCGTGTCCGGATCTTTTCCCACGACCTGCGCAATCAGTTTGGTCTTGTCGAATAAACGAACTTCGATTTCAAGCGCATCGCCGACCACATGGTTGTTCGTGACGATATGCCCCTCGTTGTCCACGATCAGGCCGGATCCGGAACCGGACACACCGGGCGCGCGATCTCCGCCTGATTCGCGGGGCCGCCCCGCGCCGACGATCGGAAACAAATTGACGACGGACGGCTTGGCCTGTTCCGCCAGCTCGGTGATAACGGATTGAATTTCTTCGAGCATCCGAATGCCGGCGGAGTCGGCGAGCGCGGCTTCAGCGATGGGGAACTCCCAGGCGGAGGTGATCACGCAGAGAAGACCGGCCGTTATGAGAGCTCTAGAGCCGCGCATCATGGTCATATCTTACCGGAAGAGATAGGGCCGTGCCTACGGCCTCAGGCCGACCGGGTTGTGGCCGGGGCAGGGAGCCGCCGGCGTGTCAACCAGACCGTCAGATGATCCAGTTCCGTTTGTGCTCCCATCAGCACGACGATATCGCCGGGACGGAAGGTCAGGTCCTCAGCCGGAGCTAATAAGAACGGACCGCGCATCACCGTGGCGACGTGAATCGACGACGAACGCGGGACTTCGCTCAGGCGTTGCCCGATCGCGGCGGAGCCTCGCGGGATCAGGATTCGTTCAATGCCGGATGCACGTTGGCTCAGGTCTTGCTGGAGCCGCAACAGATCCTCGTGAATGGTCTCCATCTTCAGCTGTCTGATCTGAACGTCGATTTCTGTCAGCGATTGTTTGAGCGCCTGAATGCGCGCGGTCGCGCGGGTGACTGAGGTGTCGACTTCGGAGAGATCAGCGTCAGAGAGCGGCCGCTCGGAGGAGCGTCGTCCGACCTGGGCGACGAGTTGCTGTCCGACTTCCTGCGACACTTGGTCGATCCGTTCAAGTAGACTCGATGCCTGCCAGTGGAGGCGGAGAATTTGAACTTTGCGGTTCACGCGCTCTGAAACGGCGAGAATCGTCTCATGCAGAGCCGTACCCGTAATCGAGAGTTCTTTTTGCAGCCGGTTCAGAAAGTCAAAGCGCATAGAGCTAAATTAATTCCGTAATGTCTGATAAGGCGCATTATGTAAACTCGTTAGTAGGGATATAAATGAAAGCGTCAGATCTTTTTACTCTTCTCTGCCCTGGTTGTTCAATAGATCCACAATTCCGATTCGCGTCACGTTCCATTCGTCGTTGATTGATTGACAGTCCGATATGCAAAGAGTACATGCAGAGGTCTGAGTCGCACGGCTTCATACGTTTGAGAGGAAATCTATGCCGATTCATCCCTTGGCCGGTCGGCCGGCTCCGGCGTCCATCCTGATCAATACCAAGCAACTATTGGATGCCTATACGGCGTTCAAGCCTGATGTGGCGGTTCGTGACCAGCGTGTGACGTTCGGGACATCCGGCCATCGAGGGTCATCCTTCAAGCGAAGCTTCAACGAGCACCATATTCTTGCCGTGACACAGGCGGTCTGCGATTACCGGGCCATGCAGCAGACGAGCGGCCCGCTCTATCTCGGAAAAGATACCCATGCGCTTTCGGAACCGGCGTTTATGACGGCGCTCGAAGTACTCGCGGCCAACGGGGTGACGGTGATGATTGATCGCGACGGCGGCTTTACGCCGACCCCGGTGATCTCCCATGCGATTCTCACCTACAACCGTGGTCGCACATCCGGTTTCGCTGATGGGCTTGTCATCACCCCTTCGCATAATCCGCCGGAAGACGGCGGCATCAAGTACAACCCGCCGCATGGGGGACCCGCCGATACGCAGGTGACCAAATGGATCGAAGACCGGGCGAATGCGCTGCTTGCCGATAGGCTCCAAGGGGTGAAGCGTTTTCCCTATGAACAGGCTAGAAAAGCGGCTACCACGCATCTGCAGGACTACATCGATGCATACGTGAGCGATCTGGGACACGTCATTGATATGGACGCGATCAAGTCGGCCAGGCTCACACTTGGTATCGATCCGCTGGGCGGGTCCGGCGTCGCCTATTGGCAGCCGATCGCCGAGCGCTACGGTCTGCACTTTGAGAATGTGAACCCCGCCGTCGATCCCACCTTTCGCTTCATGCCACTGGACTGGGACGGCAAAATCAGGATGGATTGTTCGTCGCCCTATGCGATGGCGAACCTCATCGCGCTGAAAGATCGTTTTGACGTCGCCTTCGGTAACGATGCCGACAACGATCGCCACGGGATTGTGACCCGCACCGCCGGCTTGATGAATCCGAATCATTATCTTGCCGTCTCGATCGCATACCTGTTTGCCAATCGTCCCGGCTGGAAATCTGATGCCGGGATCGGCAAGACCTTGGTCAGCAGCAGCCTTATCGATCGAGTGGCCGGCACACTCAACCGGAAGCTGGTTGAGGTGCCGGTCGGCTTCAAGTGGTTTGTGTCCGGTTTGCTGGAAGGCTCACTCGGCTTCGGCGGAGAAGAAAGCGCGGGAGCGTCTTTTCTGCGGCGGGATGGAACCGTCTGGTCCACCGACAAGGACGGCATCATCATGGATTTATTGGCGGCTGAAATGATGGCCAGAACCGGGAAGGATCCGGCGCAACTCTATCAGGAGTTAACGAAAGAGCTGGGTGAACCGGTGTATGAACGAATCGATGCCGTGGCAACACCCGAACAGAAGACGATTCTCTCCAAGCTCTCCCCTGCCCAGGTTCAAGCCACGGAACTGGCCGGTGACAAGATCGTCGCTATGATGACGACCGCTCCAGGCAACGGCGCGGCGATCGGCGGATTGAAAGTCGTGACCGGGCAAGGCTGGTTTGCCGCCCGTCCGTCCGGGACGGAAGATGTGTACAAGCTCTATGCAGAGAGTTTTCGCGGGAAGGAACACCTGAAGCGGATTCAGGGCGAGGCCCAGGAGCTGATCACCAAGGCGTTGGCCTCAGCGAAGTGAGATCCTGAGTCTCGTGCGGGTATGAGAATCAGGATTGTCCGGGCAGCCATCATTCGTCAATGGCCGCCCAGACCGTATGGCCTTCTCAAGAAGGAGCTATGACAGGTTGTAGAATGACACAATGCGATCCACTCCGCTCCGGAGGGTTTTCCGCCATTCCGCCTCAAGCGCAGGCGTTAACTTCTCGTCACATTCTTTCACGCTCTTGACGAGAGAGTTGATCCAAAAATCGTACAGATTGGGATCGATATTCAGCTTTTTCTTGCTGTGACTCTCCCCGATTCGATCGATACCGGTCGTGCCCACGCTATTGCCGCCGAGATGCATGAACATCATTGAGAGTCCCTGCCGGAGCAGCGTTTTCTGCTTGGTCATTTCTGTTTTGGCAAACATCGGAGCGATGGTCGGATGGCTTACCAAAAAATTGGCATAGAATACATCGAAGAATTTAGGATTCACGCAGCAACGGCTGTAACTCTCTTTGACTTCTGCTAAGGACATGGCCTCTCCTCGCAAGAGACGGTGTGAGTCTCCGGCAGTGCTCAAATTGATTATGCTCAGACATGGGGAGCACGTCCCGATTGCCCCAAGCCGGACCGGCCATCCGCTTCAGACATGTATCGGCGTATTTGTTTAGAACTTAAGCGATTACGTCGTCCGAGCGGTGAGACGCCGGCGGCGCGCAGTTGCCCGGCGAGCCTGCCCGATGGCCTTCAACGGAGAGAGTCTGCCGTATAGGAAAGCGGGAGATGTGTCGAACGTGAAATGCGACTATGATTTCATCATGTGAGTGGTGTGCCGTTCCGCGTGATAGGAACTTCTCACCAGCGGTCCTGATTCGACATGGGCGAAACCCATGGCGAGGCCGTCTGTTTTAAGCGCGGCGAAGTCGGCAGGATCGTAGTAGCGGGCGACCGGCAGATGGTCTCTCGTCGGCTGGAGATATTGTCCGATGGTGAGGATGTCGCAGTTGACGGCTCTTAGGTCGAGCATGACTTCGCGGGCCTCGTCGAGCGTTTCGCCCATGCCCAGGATCAAGCCGGACTTGGTCGTCATCCCCTGCCGCTTAGCCTGGCCGAGTAATTCGATCGACCGCTGGTATTTGCCCTGTGGACGGAGCGAGGGAAACAACCGCCGGACGGTTTCAATATTGTGATTCAGAGTCTCCGGTTTTTCAGCGCACACGGTTGTGAGTGC
>CAYPOR010000088.1:0-7713 GCA_964412445.1 uncultured Nitrospira sp. | reverse complement strand
CCACGATACGATACCCTGGTTCGGCAAGGCCCTTGTCCATCGCAACTTTTCGGCAGGTGAGGAGCAACCGGCCGAGCAAGGCTTGATCGGCTTCGCCGAGGTCCTGCACCGCCGCAACATGCCGTTTCGGGATGATCAAGGTATGAACAGGCGCTTGCGGGCTGATGTCATCGAATGCCAACGTATGCTCATCCTGATACACCACTTTGGCCGGGATACTGCCATCAACGATACGGCAGAAAATGCAGTTACTCACACGTCCTCCCTGACTACTGCCCGGGCCTGAGGCCGGACTTCCCGAAACGCGTCGCCAACTCCTGATAAATCACCGACAAGGGGATGTCGTGATATCCCAACACCATGAGCGTATGAAAAAAGAGATCGGCAATCTCATAGACAATCTCCTCTTTCTTCCCGCCCTTCGACGCCAGCAGCACCTCGCCGGCCTCCTCCGCCACTTTTTTGAGGATCTTGTCGTGCCCCCCCTCGAATAACTTGGTGGTATACGACCCCGGCTGAGGATTGGCGCGACGTGTCTGGATCGTCCGGAGCACCGCCTCGAGAATCCCTCCGGCCGCCTCATCGGATGCGCCCGTGCCCATGGCACCGGACTCTTCCAGCGGCGTGAAGAAACAGGCGCGTGCGCCGGTGTGACACGTCGGGCCGACCGGCTGCACTTTCACCAGAATCGTATCGCGGTCGCAATCCACAAAGAGGGATTTCACCTGGAGCTTGTTCCCTGACGTTTCCCCCTTCTCCCAGAGTTTCTGGCGTGACCGGCTCCAGAAATGCACCGTTCTGGTCGCCAGGGTTTGAGTCAGCGCGTCCCGGTTCATATAGCCGACCATGAGGACCGTTCCATCCAGCCAGTCCTGCACGACCGCGGGAATCAGCCCCTGCCCGTCAAACTTGAATGCCTGCGCTCCGTCGCCTTGTCCCATGTTGTCACGCAAGCGGCGCGACTTGATCAAGCCGCACCGGCACGCCTTTCCCACGTAAATATTCTTTGGCCTGCGGAATCGTATACGTCCGGAAGTGAAAAATCGACGCTGCCAGCACCGCGTCCGCCTTCCCCTTCGTAAACCCGTCATAGAGATGCTCGAGCGTTCCCACCCCGCCGGATGCGATCACAGGGATCGAAACGGTTTCTGACACCGCCGCCGTCAGTCCCAGATCATAGCCGCTCTGCCGGCCGTCCTGATCCATGCTCGTCAATAACACCTCGCCGGCCCCGTAGGTTTCCATCCGCTTCGCCCACTCCACTGCGTCGAGCCCGGTGGACTTGCGCCCGCCGTGCGTAAAGACTTCCCATCGACCGGCCTCAGCGCTTCGCTTCGCATCGACCGCCACGACGATACACTGCGTCCCAAATTTCTGCGCCGCTTCCCGCACAAACTCCGGCCGTTGAACCGCCGCCGTGTTGATGCTCACTTTATCGGCGCCGGCATTGAGCAGCGATCGGATATCGTCCAGCGTCCGAACCCCGCCGCCGACCGTCACAGGCATGAACACGCGCGCGGCGGTTTGCTCCACCACATCGATAATGGTCTTCCGATTTTCGTGGGACGCGGTGATATCGAGAAAACACAGCTCATCCGCCCCTTCGCGGTCGTAGACCGCCGCGACTTCCACCGGATCGCCCGCATCACGAAGATTGACGAAGCTGACCCCCTTCACCACCCGGCCGTCTTTCACATCGAGACAGGGAATGATGCGCTTCGTCAGCATCGGGCGCCCAGCGCCGCGACCGCCGCAGCATAGTCTAATTTCCCGTCATAGAGCGCTTTCCCGACGATCGCGCCTTCGATGCGAAGGCCGAGGGCCTGTACGGCTTGCAGATCCTCCACCCGCGTGATGCCGCCCGAAGCGATGACGGGGAAAGCCGACTGTTCGACTACCTCGCGCAACGCAGGGATATTGGGGCCGCTCAGCATACCGTCGCGCGAAATGTCGGTATAGATCACCGCGCTGATCGCCAGCCCGGCAAGGTCTTTGAGCAGATCGATCGCTTTGGTTTCCGATACGGCCGTCCACCCCTTCACCGCCACCTTGCCGTCACGCGCGTCGAGCCCGAGCAGAATGCGCCGGGGAAATTCCCGGCAGGCCTGCTCAAGAAACGCGCGATCGGTGATCGCCGCGGTCCCGAGCACCACCCGAGAGACCCCGGCCGTGAGATAGCGTCGGACCGTCTCGATCGTGCGAATGCCGCCGCCGACCTGCACCTTCACACTCACCGTCTTCATCACGGCTTCGATCTGCGGAAGATTGCGCGGCTCGCCGTCGACCGCCCCGTTCAAATCGACGACATGAATAAGGCCGGCCCCGCCCTGCTGCCACTTCCGCGCGACCGCCGGGACATCCTCCGAATACACCGTTTCCGCGGCCATATCGCCCTGACGTAACCGCACACAACGCCCGTCTTTCAAATCGATGGCTGGAATCACAAACACGTTACTTCTCTCCCCCTGCTCCGAATGGAAATTCTTTCAACACTTCATCCACGCCGTACTGCGCCAGTTCATCCGCAGTCACAAACGCCCAGCGATGAATGAAGCCCATGAAGTCTTCGGTCATCGGCCGTTGGCGTTCGTAGTAGTTGCCGACCCATAATACCTGACCATCTGCAGCCACAACTTTTATTTCAAACCCGACGGAAGCCGGAGGATTGGCTCCAAGCCGGCTGCCGACCCGTTCTTGATAGACCAACACCTGCCCGATCAGGGCCGCATCCTGATGCAGTTTCTTCGCCACCGCCGCGGCCGTCATCTCAGGAGGGGTCTTCAACGGATCGCCACCGAGTGAAGCAACCGTTTTCCCGGTCTCATTTGGCGATGAAACCACCACACCAGTCCGACTCCGCAACCGGGTCCAGAAAAGCTGCGTCACTTTCTCAGCCGCAAGAGCCGGCACCATGACCGTCTGGCGAGAGGGAGGCTCCACATTCGACTGTACCCCGACCGAGATATCGGACCGGCGGACACCTTGCGGTGTCGATATAAACGGATCCCCCTGATCAGGCACCTGCGGGGTCGCCATCGTGGTAAACGGCACGAAGGCGATGGTCTTGACCTGATAGCGCGACAACTCATTCGAGGCCTTCGTCGTCACCTTCGCTCCACTGCATCCAGCCCCGGCCAAAATGATTCCAGCCAGGCAGACCAGCCCGATGCTCCGCACATGCGCGATCGTCGTACTCACACCCAGGCTCCAAAATTTTTGATCAGTTGCAGACCGACCGCCTGGCTCTTCTCAGGGTGAAACTGGCAGGCCACGACATTGTCCTTCCAAATACTCGACACAAAAGGGATCCCATAGGTCGTCGTCGTAGCCGCAATCTGTTTCTCGACCGGATCGACAAAATAGGAATGCACAAAATACCAGTTCGCGCCGTTCGGGATGCCGGCAAACACCGGGCAGGGACGCTGCACATTCACCTGATTCCACCCCATATGCGGAACTTTCAGCGCAGGATCAGCGGCAAACCTCCGCACCCTGCCGGGAATGAGGTCCAGTCCCTTATGCATGCCGAATTCTTCACTTTCCGTAAACAATAACTGTAACCCCAAACAAATACCCAGGAACGGCTTTCCCGATTGAACCGCCGTCCGGACGGAATCGACCAGCCCGTACTGCTCGAGATTCGCCATGCAGTCGCCGAAGGCCCCGACGCCGGGCAACACGACATGGCTGGCGCTCTTGATCACGCCCGCATCGCGTGTCACCACCGCTTGATGGCCAACGGCCTCAAACGCCTTGTGGACACTGCGCAAATTGCCCATTCCGTAATCGATAATCGCGATCATAGACGAAGCGGCTCGGTGTTTCGTTTTTGGAAGGACAACAATACCGCAACCGGCAGGTTCCTGCCACTGTCATCTTCGGCACTCGACAAGAACACACTTGCTCACGCAAGAAGGTGCTGACTCTGGCCAGAACTCGGCCTATCATGATAGAGTCACTTTAATGATAGCCCCCCCAACGGAGGTCCCGATGCCGATCATTAAACCGATCTCGGACTTGAGAAACAAAGCCAATACCCTGTCTGAGTTGGTCCATAAGCACGACGAGCCCGTGTTTATCACAAGAAATGGAGAGGGCGACATGGTGCTTATGTCGCTGGCGCACTATGGCAAGATGGAGCGGCGCCTCGAGTTGTACGAAAAGTTGGCCGTCGCGGAGGCTCAGGCAGCTTCTGGGGATCGTGGCCGCCCACTCACCCGTGTGATGAAAGACTTGAGAGCTCGCCTCCGTGAGCAAAAATAGATTTGCCCTCCGGCTGCTCTCCATCGCCGAGCAGGACTTCCTCGACATTATCGATTACCTCGCAGCGGAAAATCTGTCCGCCGCGCGCACCGTCGCAGATCGACTCGAAGAACAATTGCAGAGCCTACAGCAACATCCGTTTCTTGGGAAAGTACCGGCCGACCCCAAACTTGCAAGAATGGGCTACCGGGTACTCGTCGTGGGGGACTATCTGGTCTTCTATAAAATGCGCGGCAAGACGGTCGTAATCTACCGCATCATCCACGGAGCGCGGAATATTCTGCCCTTACTCGACGAACTCTACGCTTACGAAGTACACTCACGACGATAAGCATATAGACGCTGCGAATACCGCACCTGCACGCTTTTGTGGGACCTGACTGCTCGATTTCCATTATCACTCGACCAATTCAGCGGGCTGTCGAGGCCTTCTAATAAATACAAAAGGATGGTCAACTCGCGAAGGATTCGACAGTCCCCTTGTTACTCGTATGATCATGGCATCATCACTAAGCACACGAAAGGCTGTCGGACAATATGATATTTCATGGCCTTCTGGTTTCTTGACAAGAAATCGCCAGGGAACTTGTGCCGAATCAATATCGAAGCCGAACTCACTTGACTCCAGAATTGCCTGCCCATCCTTAGACATCTTGAACAGCAGTACTTCTTCCTCTGCAGGTGATGCACCCAACCACTCTCCGGACATCCATTCAAGTATTGGAACCTGCGCCCAGTTCGGCTCGCCAAGCCTGGGAATTGGAACTTTTTTTGAATTCTTTAGCCTGGCGATCGCCCCCATCACCCTCACCCTATCAAAATCACCGGAAATCTCTTCATGAGGTTTCCCATCTAGAAAATACCAATAGTTTCCCACCTTCCCGACCACACGATAATCAACTATATGACCCGCTAGAACGGTCTCAACTATGGACAAGTCTCCATCGGTAATAATCTGCTTCGACACAGGGTAAGCGACATCCTTGTCTTCCTCCTCGCGGAGTGGGTGGATGGCCACAAATCCGAGAGCGTCTGGATACAAGAACTCAAAGTATAGAAACCATTCCTTCTCAAACTGGCCTCTATCTTTGAATGCACTTTTTGCAGAACTTAAAAGGAATGGCCAAAGACAGGTCTGAGGGGAAGGCACATTGTTCGCACTGTCATTTGGATTGAGGTTCGGCTGAGCTTCAAGACTTTTTGAGAGTCGAAGTCCAAGCAAGCCAGCAGAAAAAAATGTTTGCACTGTCGCCTGTGGCGTCTCACCTGGTCGAGGCCTCAACTGCTCAAGACTCAGTGCCTCCTTCGCTACTCTTGTTAGCCAACGTTGTTTACTCGACAGGTTGATCACGTACATAAAGCCTGCAAAGGCTGCAACAAACAAAATCACTCTCCCCCAAGCGTGAAAAAAGCCAGGGGTCCTGGGACTATCGATCCACCACTGCATAAATCCCAACAAACACAAGAAAGCCACTCCACTTAAGCCAATGCCCAGGACGAATTTTTTGCGTCGCAGAGATGCAACCTGCTTCAGTTCTGCAAAGAGGGGCGCGAGGTTGTCATAATTGCCGGAGACATTCTGAAGATGTTCCGCACTTTCACTGGAAAGATCATATGCCCGAGTACTAGGGAAAAGGTCTCTTTTCGTTAATGATGAATCTCCCGACGTCATCTCAATTCCTTAATCCAACAACTAACCGTAGAATGCACACCGTTTATGGTGAGGGTGAACAAATCAAAGCCATGCAAGACTTGGTTCGAGGGATGTCCTGGCGCGATAGCAGAAATGGCACGGGCCTTAAGCTTCGCAGGTCTGTGAACTAGAGGGACTTGCCTCAAATCTGAGATCCACCACCAAACCTCACCATAAACCACAACCCGCGACAGGCTAGAGCATTCCCTTGGTCGAGAGGACTTTCCCCGCAAGCCGTTCTTCCGGCATGGTGGCTTGATCGAGGGCTTTGGCCATCCCTTTAAAAATGGCTTCCATGATGTGTGTAGATGCGATCATCACGCCTACACCAATTCCCGTCCCCTTCGCGAACCAGCCCCCATTGCCCTCATTCAACGGCCCGCTTTCGCCGAACGCCTGCCCCCCTAGCTTGGCGCGGTTGTTTCGAGATCAGCGGGAACTTCTCTGGATGCCTGATGGACTCCACGGCCACATCGACATCAAGATCAGGCCAATAGAGGTGATTCGGCTGCGGCCACTCAACCTTCAGAATTTCTGAGACCGAGGCATCCTTGAACCAGGGGAATGCTTTGAATGGGATAAAGAGTTCTTCGTCGGCCAGGAGCAGCCAGAACCCGTGCTTTGAGATGTTCATCACCTCAGCGCCCGAAGTGGCTTTGCCGAGCGTTGCGGATTTCATTCTCGTGCTCCTCGATGAGAGTATTCGCGAGCCGGACCTGCCGAGCGTTCAGGCCTGAATTCTGTGCCAATTCAATGGCCGGCTCCAGCCAAAACTTTGCTTCGCCACGCTCGCAAAACACATGGACGTGCATCCTTGATTCCTCACGGGAAAAGAAATAAAAGCGAAATCCTCCCGCTCGAAAAATTGTTGGACTCAGGCCACATCCTCCGTCCGTGTTCCGCACAAATCATTGTGGGCGAGGCCTCTTGATTAAAACAGATTCAAGGCACGGCCTTCTTTACAGCATCCCCTTTGTCGACAGAACTCTTCCTGCCAGCCGCTCTTCCGGCATCGTCGCCTGGTCGAGTGCTTTGGCCAAGCCTTTGAAAATGGCTTCCATGATGTGGTGCGGATTACGGCCGTACATGAGATTCACATGCAAATTGAGCCCGCCGTGGGTCACGAAGGCCTGGAAAAAGTCCTCGAACAAACCTAAGTCGAACGCCTTGATCTTCCGGTCCGGCAAGGCCACGTTATAGACGAGATACGGTCGTCCACTCAGATCCACCGTGATCTGCGCGAGCGTTTCGTCGAGCGGAGCCGAGGCAAACCCGAACCGCTTGATCCCCGCCTTCTCGCCCAGCGCTTGATGCAACGCCTTGCCCATCACGATCCCGACATCTTCAACCGTGTGGTGCTCATCGATATCGATGTCACCTTTGGCTTTGACCGTCAGGTCGAAGAACCCGTGCTTCGCCAGCAGCTCCAGCATATGATCGAAGAACCGGATGCCCGTCTCGATCTTCCCCTGTCCGCTGCCGTCGATCGTCCATTCGACGGAAATATCGGTCTCTTTCGTGGCGCGGTGAATCGATGCCTGCCGCGCTGCCGTCGCCTGTTTCTTCATGAGAACCTGCTTTCAGCCGACTTGGCATGCGCATCGAACCCTTCGATATGCGCGAGACGCACCAGATGATCTTTCACCTTCCTCAACTCCTCTTTCGTGTAATGCACGATATTGCTGGTCTTCACATAATCATGGACGGATAAAGCCGAGAAAAACCGCGCGGACCCGCCGGTCGGCAACACATGGTTC
>CAYPOR010000087.1:0-7859 GCA_964412445.1 uncultured Nitrospira sp. | reverse complement strand
GTGTTGTACGGCGGATCGATATAGATGCACTTCACTTGCCCCGCGTAGTAAGGAAGGAGCGCTTTGAGCGCGACGAGGTTGTCGCCCTGCACGATGAGATTCCCGTCACCCGGCTCGCCGCAAGCCAGATCGGGCACGTCTTTGAGCAGATGAAAAGGCACCTGGTGATGGTGATTGACGACTGCGTCTTTTCCGATCCAATTCAGCGTGGGCATAGAGAGCAATCCGACCAGTGTGCGCCGCAGAATACCCGTTTCGTGAAGGGAAATCACCCAGCTTTGCAAGGAACGTGAGGCATCACACGTCAACCGCGAACCGCACTTGGGAGTGATGAGTTCTGAGATTTCTGCTAAAACACCTCCACGGTTACCAGGGCCTCTTAAGGAAATCCTGATACTGAGTGCTGCGTTCCCCTGACATGCTGAGTCCTGAGTATGGCCGAGATGGTGACGCGTCTCTTGTTCAGAGTGAACCGTGCGGAGAGGGGAGGGACATGATAGCGGGAGCGCGCGCACCTAGGCTGCGTGACGGCCTTTACCTTTCTCCCCTCCTCGAATGGCTTTGGCGAGGTCTGCGGACGTGGCGCCGAGAAGTAAGAGCGAACTGACCAACAGATCCATCGAGACAGACGGGTCACCGGTTTCCATTTTGGCGACACGGGATTGGCTGGACCGAAGCCGTTCGGCAAGCTGGACTTGGGAGAGACCACATTTTTTTCGCCGATCGCGCAAGCTGCGGCTGAGCCCCAGCTTCATACTGATGAGCGCCGCATCAGCGTCCGACAGGTCCAGGAATTCCTTCACCGACCCGACCACCCACCCGGCGGCTTCCAGCTTTGCCCGCTTTGTGTTCTTCATCATGGGACTCCTACGATTTCATCACCCTGTCATAGTCTCTGAGCCTGCGTCGGCAGGTTTCAATGACCGCCTGCGGGGTCTGCTCGGTCTTCTTCTTCACCACAGCAAGGATGACCACGGCATCGGCATCGGCCCGATAGATGATGCGAAACGTGCCATCCTCATCGTTGATCCGCAACTCATGGCACCGTGCGCCAATGATCGGCATAGGCCGTGAATGCGGAAGTCCGAGCAATTCCCCCTCCTGCAAGAGCCTCAACAGATATCCCGCTTCGAGGCGCGCCGGGTGGGAAAACGGCGGAGTTTTGACCTCGCCCTTGAGCCACACGAGAGGTTTTTCTCCCCGGCCTGCCGTCACGCTCCCTCCCGACTCGACGCCAAATTATATGTCATATCCGACATAGCGTCAATCCTGACCGAACATACCCCTTCTCCTCCGCGAGAAATCATCACAGCCCTCTGAAATGGAACCAATGTGTACTGGCATCTGGAGACTTCACGGTTTGCGGGGAAGAATCAGACTTGCTATAGTCCGCGCATAAGAAAACCACGGAGGGCCGTATGGGGTTTGAGCCGAATTATATCGTGATCGACGGGCAGACGTTCAGCAAGGTGAAGCTGGCCCTGGACAACCACGTGTATAAGAACTGTCAGATCGACGATTGCGATCTCTACTACAGCGGCGGGCAATATGAACTGCTCGACACCCACGTGACGAATTCACGCCTGGTCCTCAACCATCCGGCCAAGGGCATCTACAACGCCCTGCAGATTTTCAAGATGAAATCCCCGAGTTCTAAGGTCATCTTCGAGTAGCACCCATCGCATTTCATCAAACGTCGCCCGGCTCACGCACAGCCAACCACCATCGCCGATTCTATCTGACCGCTCCGCAACGAAACCGGCGCTCAGCTTGGACTCCTTGACAGAGCGTACGAGATCACGTACCGTTAATTGCATCAGAGAGCAATCGACTCGTCTTGGAGAATCCACCATGACTACGCTCAAAGCCAGCGCCGCCCGCTCAAAGTTGTATCGGCTGATCGATGAAACTGCGGCTTCACACGAACCGATTATGATCGCGGGAAAACGGTCGAGCGCGGTGCTTGTGTCCGAAGAGGATTGGCGCGCGATGCAGGAAACCGTGTATCTCCTCTCCATCCCCGGCATGAGACAATCCATCCGCAAAGGGATTGCCACTCCCGTCGGGAAATGCTCGAAAGACCCCGGCTGGTGAAGTGGCAACTCGTCTTTACGAAGCAGGCCCAGAAAGATGCGAAGAAAAATGCTGCGGCAGGTCTGCGAGAAAAAACCGAACGCGTATTGGATATTCTTCGAAAAAACCCGTTCCAGACTCCTCCGCCCTACGAAAAACTGGTCGGTGACTTAGAGGGTGCCTATTCTCGAAGAATCACCATTCAGCACCGGCTCGTCTACCACGTTCTCGCACCGGACAAAATTGTGAAGGTCTTGCGTATGTGGACCCATTACGTATAGCCCATGTGACCGGCTACTTATTAACGGGAATATTCTCGGTGCGTTTGACGATGTCGATCGCCTGGAAGACCGGATCCTGCGACCCCTTGGAGGCTTCGGCTTCGACACGCTGGAGGAACGGCGCGGGACCGCTGATCGGCGCGTAGTTCAGCGTGACTTCGACATCGAACGTCTTCGTGTCTTTCGGCGTGGGAAAGGTAAAGGTTTCGACTCGCGTTTCGTCCGGCTTTAAGACCGTGTCTTCCGACACTTTCGCCGCCTCAAAATCAAAGACGGTCTTCTGACCTTTCGCATCGGCATAGGTCCGTCCGTAGACCCGCTTATCGGTGAAGACTGTTTTCAGATTCTTTCCCTTGATGTCGAGGTCCAACACCACTGAGGCCCAGGCCGGATGGGTGGTGGGCAGGTTATGCGGCACGAGGCTCTGCACTTTTACCGTGACGGTCGTTTTGTCCCCGTCGATCTTGGTCTGGACATCCAGTTTGGCCGCTTCCTGTCGCAGCTTGCCGATGCGCCCCGGGAAGGTATGGTTGGCGATCTTGCGCTTTTTCTCTCCGTTGGCCGACTCCCCGACCTGTTCCGGCATATGACAGCTTTGGCACTCTTTCCCGGATTTCACAGCCTGGCTCTGCTCGTAACTTCCGAGCAAATCGTTCGCCTTGCCGAGGTTCGCCGCCGACGGCACAGACTGGTGGCAATTCAAACAGAGATCGGACTTCTGGAACAGGCCCAGCTCCATCGACTGGTGGGCGAGATTCTGGACAAAATCTTTGTAGGGACCGTAGAGCGTCTTGCTGCCGACCTCATACTTCGGTTCCGGCGGATGCTTGGCCCGATCGACCTGCTTGATCAAGTGGCATTGCGCGCAGGCCACGCCGTCCAGCGACGGATCTCCCGCCTTAGCCTGATCGACAAACAGCTGAGCCTGATCAGGGAATTCCCGCACATGGGGCGCATGACAGCGGAAGCACATCGCTTTGTCTTTGCCTGCGGAGGAATTCAGATAGGCATCCAGCGAGGCCCGGAAGGCGGGCGAATGAATCGACTTGGACAGCGGCGAGGTTTCCCACTCTTCGAACACGCGCTCATGGCAGCGCTTGCACTTGCTCGAATTGGGAAACGCTTTTTCGATCACGGCCTGCGATTTGGCATCCTGCGCACGCGGGCCGGGCTCGACACCGCCCCAGAGAGCCAGGAGACCGGCTAAAACGGCAACACCCGTGACCACCCGCGTCATCGATCTGAATAGCCCCACGTCGCGATCCTTCCTCGATTGTTCCGCCTACAACGTCTTGATGCGATACGTCAGAAGCCTCGGCTGCTGGTACTCATCGAGCACCTGCTTCGCCTCGTCCCGCTCCTTGTCGTTCTTCAACGTCGCGAGGTACTTCTCCCGCAACGCCGGCTCCGGCGTCGGAATCAACGCATAACTCAACACGGCCTCAACCGAGGCCGGCGTCGATCCGGCCGGCAACGAATAGGCAAACGGCACTTTTCTCGTATTCCCGCCCTTGATGAACGGATCGGGAATCGGGCCGCGCAGAATCTTGTCGTAGGGCAATCCGAACCGTTTGGTCTCTTCCGCCAGGACCTTGCCGGCCGCATCTTTGACCGTGACGGTGAGGAGCACCTGCTTGAGCACCGGATCTCCGTCCGGGAAGCTGTGGGGCAGACTCCCCACCTTCACCAGCGTGGTGCCTTCCACGGTCCCGCTCGACTTGGCCACTTCGATATCAACGCGCGGCATCCATTCAGCCTGGAGATTCCGGTTCTTCAACAGCGTGCCGGGAATGACGACGCCCCGGAACCAGTGCCGGCCGATGGCCCTGGTCATCGATCCGCGCTTGGACGTCGAACTGCCGGTCGAGGGCTCCATGTGGCAGTCCTGGCAGACCGTGCCCTGAAGAATTTCCCCAGGCAGATCCCGCTTCGTCACGTCCTTCACTTTGTCGAAATGGCAGGACGTACAGTAATTCGCTCCACGAAACAGATCCGATTGCGCTCCGACATGCACGAGATTTTCTTCCGGATTCGCAAAGGGACCATAGAGCGTCTTCCCCGGCGACAGCTTGAATGTCGGCGGCGGAGCGGGCGCGGCCTCGACGGAACCGATCATATGGCAGGTGGCGCAGCCGATCCCCTCGACCTGCGGCTTCCCGGCCAGGACCTGGCTCACAATTTTTTCCGCATGCTGGGGAAACACGGTTGTGGACGGCACGTGGCAGGATAAGCACCGCTGACGTTCTTCGGGAGCCGGATTCGTCTGCATCCACACGCCGAGCACCGTCCGGAACACCGGCGATTCCAGCGAGGTCCCGTGCAACAGCGCGGCATCGACGCGGCCGAATGTTTTCAGGTCCGGCGTCTGCTCCCGCATGCCTTTCCACTCTTCATAGTGGCGGTCATGGCATTGTTTGCAGTCTTCGGACCGGATAAAGACGTTCTCGATCTCGGCCACCCAGTCCGGCGGCGCCGCGCCATCGGATTTTTGCGCAATGGCCCGCTCATGCGAGAGCGCATTCAGCCCGATCGCGAGTAGCAGGAACGATCCGATAACCAGGCGTCGTGTCAACGGCATCTGTAACTCTTAATCCCGTTTGCAACCGACAAAGTGAAAATTCACGCCCCACCCGACCGGATCACCGGGATCGGCGGGCTCATAGGTCCCGACGGTGAAGTTGCACTCCTTCATCGCCTTCTTGATGGCACTGCCGAAATCGATCATGTTCCGGATCTCTTTCTTATCGATTTCCTTGATGACCGATCGCACTTTAATGCCGGCATAGTCGGCCCGGGAGTTCCCGATGACTTCGAAGACCGCTACACCCTGGGGCTGCTGCAACTTCAATTCTTTCTGAATTTCTTCATCGACCGCGCCGACCGCCACCCCGAACTCCTCGCCCAGCTTGATCGCCTCATCCTCCGTCATGGCGCCATTGTCGGCAGCCGCCGCGATCACAGGCCAGCTCGCGATGCCCGTGAAGCAGGCGGCCAGAAGAAGACTTCGGCCGACCCCAAAGACACTATGGAGAAATCGACGGCTTCGAATAGCAATCCTCATTTACAGTTTGGCGACCGGATCGATGGACAGTTGAAACCACGGAGCGACGGACTTCTGTCCGTTGCGCTCTTTGTTCTCGCCGTTCCAGACTGCGAACGAGACGGTTTGCACCCGGCCGGGGACGAGCTTCGCTTCATTCTCCTGCTCTTCGCTCGACAGCGGCCGGCGCATCACCACGCGCCACACGCCGTCCTTCCATTGCGCTTTCCCCTGAATCCGCCCCTGCTTTTCCTTCGTAGTCAGCGTGCTGAATCCGCCGCCGATCAAGTCTTCGACGGACGAAACCCGCCGGGGAATGACCTCGAAGGTGCGCACGCCGCCTTCCTTCTTTTCCGTTTGGCGCGAGGCGCGCCGGTCGATATCGCTCTGCCAGTCCGCTTTCCAATGCCAGATATTGATGTAGTGATCGAGCTGGCCCATGCAGAAAAATGCCGGCGCGTCGCCGAGCGGCAATCCGACGGCGACGCCGTCTCGAAAGGTGCCGGGAGTCAGGCGATCATTTTTGGTGTTGTCCTGCCACTCCAGCAGAAAGGCGATCTCGGCGCCGTTGTGAAGGGAGCGGACGACGAGGGCTCGCGCCGTCGGCTCGGGCCAGACCGGCCTGGTAATGACCTGTCCGCTGAGCGGCACGGTTAAGGAGGATACTTTGGCCCAGGCGGCATCGTCCGGAGCCGAAGGCAGTTCGCCTGCGAGGAAATGGGACCGGATGGTCATGCTCTCCGAGCTGACCAGCGGAATTCCCCATCCGGCTAGAACACTCGCGATAACGAAAAGACCGGCAAAAAACACCAGCAGAAGAGGACGGGACTGGCTGAGGTTCGTCATTCGCACCATGCAGCTGATTCGAAGTTCGACGGTCGCCGTCTGGACCACTGCAGACTACCATAGACCCAGTCAAAGAGACATGGCTCGCGCTCAGAAACTGGGCCTTAGGGTAATTTCACTCGGCGAATTTTGTTTTCGCCACGCTCACAAATATAGAGGTGGCCCTGCGAATCGAGCGTCAACCCGACCGGCGAGTTCACCACGGCTTCGACACCCAACAATCCATCGCCGTGCTTGACCGTGCCGGCCGATTCTTTGGCGACAAATCGCGCGGCGCCGCATCCGCCCATATTCTTGTCTTCGTACCCGCTGTCGCCGTTGCCCGCCACAGTGGTGATCGTGCCGGTTACCGCATCGATCCGCCGCACGCGATGATTCATGGTATCCGAGACATAGAGATTGTCCTCGGCATCGAAGACGACTCCCTCGGGCGCGTGAAGCATCGCCTTCACGGCCGGCTTGCCGTCGCCATCGTAGCCGTAGCGGCAGATCCCCGCCACCGTCGAAATGATGCCGGTGTGCATGTCGATCTTTCGCACGCGATTGCTGCCTTTATCCACTACGACGACATTGCCCTTGCTGTCGACGGCGATCCCGACGAGATCGTACAGACGGGCTTCCATCGCCGGCTTGCCGTCATCCAGGTACATCGACAGGTCGAGCCCGTCCGAACAGACCGGCATCAGCCAGCCCTGATCGTCGCTGAAATCGATGCCGATGGCGTCTCCGGAGAGCACGACGAGGCTGCGCGCCACCAACGGCTGCTCACGCGATTCGTCTTCCGCCGTCCAGGCGCCGGCGACCGTCGTCACCATCCCGGTCCGCGCGTCGAACCGGCGGACTTTATGGGCCTGCGTATCGGCGATGTACATGACATCGTCCCGATCGAACGCGATCGCAGCGGGCCAGGTCAGGTTCACTTCGAGCGCCGGACCGTCGCCGTTGAACCCGTGCTGGCCGGTCCCGACGACGGTTGTAATGATGCCGGTCTCCCGATCCACTTTACGGATCCGGTTGCTCCCGGAATCGCAAATGAAGAGATGATTCTGCGAGTCAAACGCGACATCGAGCGGAAGATACAGACCGGCTTCCCCGCAGGGCCCCTCATCGCCGCTGTAGCAGGTCTCTCCGATCCCGGCGAAATTGTGAAGGGTCCCCTCGGTGATATTGACCCGCCGGATACGATCCGACCCGGACTCGGCAAAGTAGAGCCATTGCTCTTCCTTGTCGAGCGCGACATGGTGCGGCAGCGGAATCCCCGCCTTCACCGCCCGCTTGCCGTCACCCGTACTCCGGGCTTTCCCGTTTCCCGCAAAAGTCTCGATGTAGCCGCCGGCTAACTGTAGTTCCGTATCCATGGACGTCTGTGCGTCTCCTCACTTCACATCGGAAAGAACGCTTACGCGCGCGACGCCGGTTGCGCGACCGCAGCCGGCTGATCGACGGTCATCGCCTGAGCCGGAGCGGCGGTAATGGCCGGAGCCGCCGCCTGCTGTTGCGCCGCGAGCGCCTGCGCCTCAGCCTCGATGGCGTCGGCTTCGATATAGTGCAGGTTATCCGTGCTTTGACCAGCTCTTATAAATTTCGCTGAGACCCTGCAGTTCGGGCAGCGTTTGGGG
>CAYPOR010000086.1:0-7920 GCA_964412445.1 uncultured Nitrospira sp. | reverse complement strand
TGCGCACGCAGATCAAGAAGGAAGGCCTCCTGACTCGCGACTCTCGTGTGAAGGAACGCAAGAAATACGGACAGAAGGGCGCTCGTAAGCGCTTCCAATACTCCAAGCGCTAAACAGCCGGAGCCAGAGAACGAGAAAGGGAAGGCTCCATGCCTTCCCTTTTTTGTGCCTTCAATCTGAAAGCGGTACGGGAAACCAGTCAATGGCTATGAAATTTCGCATCGCGATAGCGGGAGCCAGCGGATATGCCGGCGCGGAACTCGTCCGTCTCGCCGCGGCCCATCCCTATTTCGAAATCGCCGCCGTGACCTCCGAGAAATCAGCCGGCCAATCCGTGGCCTCCGTCTTCCCGAGCCTGACCGGCGTTGTACAACACACCTTCGAAGCCCTGGCCCCCGAGGCCTTGGCAGATCGGGCCGACGCGCTGTTCCTGGCACTCCCCCATACGAAATCACAGGATCCGGTTGCCCTCTGCATGAAAGCCGGAAAACTGGTCGTGGATTTGAGCGCAGACTACCGGCTCAAAGATGTGGCCGCCTATGAGACCTGGTATCAGACGCCCCATGCGCATCCGGCCCTGCTCCGCGAAGCCGTCTATGGCCTACCGGAACTCCACAGAAATGCCATCGCAAAAGCGAAGTTAGTCGCCTCGCCCGGCTGTTATCCGACCGCGGCCATTTTACAGTTGGCGCCCCTTTTCGCCAAAGGACTTATCCAACCCGACTCCATCGTCATCGATGCAAAATCCGGGATCTCCGGAGCAGGACGAAGTCCGGCCCTGCCCTATCATTTTCCGGAAGCACACGAATCATTGGAGCCCTATAAAATCGGCAAGCACCGTCATATTCCAGAAATTGAGCAGGAACTCTCCGGCGTCATGGGAATGCCCGGGACGGTCACCGTCGCGTTTACGCCGCATCTCGTGCCCATGAATCGCGGCATTCTCAGTACCGCCTATTGCAAGCTGAAGACGGACATCAAGCTTCCTGAATTGCGCGCGATGTACCGCGAGTTTTATAACGGCGAGCGGTTTATCCGCCTCTATGAAGACATTGTGCCCAATCCCCGTTACATCAAAGGCTCAAACTTTTGCGATATCGGTGTCTACACGGACGCACGCGCCGGATGGGTCGTCACCGTCGCAGCCATCGATAATCTGGTCAAAGGTGCTGCCGGTCAGGCGATTCAAGCTATGAATCTGATGATGGGGATCCCTGAGGAGACCGGACTCACAGCCCCGGGCAGTTACCCTTGAAACCGATAACTCGTTACCACGTTTTCTTAAGCAACCTTCACTGAGATAACCGCCATGAATACCGCTCCATTGGGCGTCACCGCTCCTCAAGGCTTTGAAGCAGCCGGCATCCATTGCGGCATCAAAAAACCAGGCATTCTTGACCTCGCGCTTCTAGTATCGACGGTACCCGGCTCCATCGCGGGTGTGTTCACAAGAAATCGCGTCGCAGCGGCGCCGGTAATTTTGGATCGCCGACATCTCCGGCAACATCGTGGCCGCGCAATCGTCGTCAACAGCGGAAATGCCAATGCCTGCACCGGCGCACAAGGCCTGAAAGCGGCTGAGGCAATGGCTGCGGCAGTTGCACAAGGCCTGGCCATTCCCGTGACTCACGTGTTCGTCGGCTCAACCGGTGTGATCGGACGGGTACTTCCCATCGATCGACTCAAGGAAGGCATCCCGACATTGATCGCAAAGCTCAGCCGCACCGGCGGCCGCCAAGCCGCTCAAGCCATTCTCACGACGGACTTGAGACCGAAGACAGTCGTCGTTCAAGCCAGAATCGGTGGAAAAGTCGTCACCATCGGGGGGATGGCAAAAGGGTCGGGGATGATCCATCCCAATATGGCCACCATGCTCGGATATTTGACGACCGATGCCGCCATTGCGCCTGCCGCGTTGCAGCGCGCACTGAAGTCAGCCGTCGATCAATCCTTCAACTGCATCACAGTGGACGGCGACACCAGCACTAATGATACGGTCCTCTGCCTCGCCAACGGATTAGCGAAGAATGCGATTATTCAGTCAGGCACGACACACTATCGCCAGTTTGAGGAACTGCTGACCCAAGCCTCCCAGGCACTGGCCTTGGCCATTTGCCGCGACGGCGAGGGCGTGACCAAAGTAGTCAAGATTGCTGTCGGCGGAGCAAAGACGATGGCGGCCGCCAAACGGGTCGCGAGCACGATCGCCACCTCCAACCTGGTCAAAACCGCCCTCTTTGGAGAAGACGCGAACTGGGGGCGCATCATGGGCGCAATCGGTCGATCAGGCGTTCCCATCAATCCGGACAAGCTGACCGTCTGTTTCGACAAGGTCGTCATGGTGAAACGAGGAATGGGTACAGGGCTGGCGGCTGAACGGAAAATCGCTCAGGTGTTCAAGAAAAAGGAATTTACGATTTCCGTCGATCTCGGACAGGGTCGCGCAAGCGCCCACATGTGGACCACCGACTTGTCGTACGATTACGTTCGTATCAACGCAAGTTATCGATCCTAGTCACGAATTCCCGTCCAAGCGCTTGAAAATCCATTGCGGCTGTGATAGCGTGCCGAGGCTTTACCGATGCAACGGATAGCTCTGTTCGCCCATCACAACGTGCGAGCAGAAAGAGTTTCTACAAATTTAACATCAGCGAAGAAAAGCGCTGCTTGGCTTGAGAATAAGGGGATTCGTTCCCCTCATCCGCATGGCGGATGCTCTGCAAGCCTCGAAGGGAGGTGAAGGCATGGGAGTGGTCGCGATCAAGGAATTGCTGGAAGCTGGCGTGCACTTTGGACACCAGACGAACCGCTGGAATCCGAAGATGAAGAAGTTCCTCTTTGGTGAACGCAACGGCATCTACATCATCGATCTGCAGCAGACGCTCACGCGGATGGAACAGGCCTATGCCTTCGTCCGGGACACCGTCGCAGCCGGTGAAACCGTCCTCTTTGTCGGCACCAAGCGGCAAGCAGCGGAAATCCTCGAAGAAGAGTCCAAGCGCGCCAATATGTTCTACGTGAACCAGCGCTGGCTCGGCGGCATGCTGACGAACTTCAAGACCATTCGTCTCAGCATCGATAAGATGAAGAAGATGGAAACCATCTTGCAGAACCCCAGTGAGCACGGCCTCAAGAAAAAAGAAGTCATGCTCATGCAGAAAGATATCGTCAAGCTGCAAAAGTATCTCTCCGGCATCAAGTCGATGCGCGGTCTTCCCGGCGCCATTTTCGTGCTGGATACCCGCATCGAAAAGATTGCCGTGCAGGAAGCGACCCGGCTGGGTATCCCCGTCATCGCGATTCTGGACAGCAATTGCGATCCGGACAACATCACCTACCCGATCCCGGGAAACGACGATGCCATCCGCTCCATCAAGCTGATCACCTCGAAGATCGCGGACGCCTGCATCGAAGGCGCGCATATCAAGACCCAGCGCGATGAGGCCGACTTCCAGGCCGCTCCGGCAGCAGGCGGCAAACCGGCCGTGGCGAGCGCGGCGCCGGTCGCGTAGGTATTTCCAGACAACCGTATACTCATCTCATCGCGTAAGGATAGAGGACCATGGCAGGATCAAGTCACCTCGTAAAAGAACTTCGTGAAAAAACCGGCGCCGGCATCCTGGATTGCCAGAAGGCGCTGACTGAAAACGGCGACGACATCGAAAAGGCGATCGATTATCTCCGGCAAAAAGGCCTGGCTGCGGCCGCCAAGAAAGCCGGACGGGAAACCAATCAGGGCTTGATCCATTCCTATATCCATATGGGCGGAAAAATCGGCGTTCTGATCGAAGTCAATTGCGAAACGGACTTCGTGGCCCGCAACGAAGAGTTCAAAGCCTTCGTGAACGATCTGGCACTCCAGATCGCCGCAGCCAAACCGTCGTTTGTGAAACGCGAGGATATTCCGGCCGAGATGATCGAGCGAGAGAAATCCATTTTCGAAGGACAGGCAAAAGAATTGGGGAAGCCCCCGGCAGCCTGGCCCAAGATCGTGGAAGGCAAACTGGAAAAGTTTTATCAGGAAAACTGCCTGCTTGAGCAATCCTTCATCAAGGATCCGACCGTCACCATCAAGGATCTGGTCGCTCAAAAGATCTCCAAGATCGGTGAGAATATGAACATCCGGCGGTTTACCCGCTTTCAATTAGGCGAAGCATGAGTTCTGCGAAATACCGGCGCCTTCTCCTGAAAGTCAGCGGGGAGATGTTGGCCGGTGAGCAGGGGTACGGAATTCAGCCGTCCATTCTCGAAGGGCTGGCACAAGAAATCGCCTCTGTTGTTGCTCTGGATGTCCAGGTTGCCGTCGTCATCGGCGGCGGCAACATTTTCCGCGGGCTCGCCGCCAGCGCCTCCGGGATGGAGCGCGCCTCAGCCGACTATATGGGCATGCTCGCCACCGTGATGAATGCGCTGGCGCTACAGAACGCGCTCGAGCGGGTCGGCGTCATCACCCGCGTCCAGTCCGCCATCGAAATGCGCCAGTTGGCCGAAGGCTATATCCGCCGCCGGGCCATCCGTCATCTGGAAAAAAATCGCGTCGTCATCTTTGCCGGCGGCACCGGCAACCCCTATTTCTCGACCGACACCGCCGCCGCGCTTCGGGCCATGGAAATCGGCGCGCAAGTGATCCTCAAAGGAACCAAGGTCGACGGGATTTACGACTCCGATCCGGTCAAAAATCCGTCGGCCAAAAAGTACAGCGAGATCCCGTTCCTCTCGATCCTGAATCAAAACCTGAAGGTCATGGACTCGACCGCCATCAGTCTGTGCATGGACAACAACCTTCCCCTCATCGTGTTCAAGTTGACCGAACAGGGGAACTTCAAGCGGGTCGCACTCGGAGAACCCATCGGCACGCTGGTCACGATCAGCCCGCGCTAGCTCATTACGGAGTACCGCCATGTCGAACGCAGCTTCAGTCAAGCAAAGCCTCACGACCCACATGGATAATGCGGTCGAACACCTCAAGCGGGACCTTGCCGGCCTGCGCACGGGGCGGGCCTCAGTGGCACTCCTGGATGGCATTCGAGTCGATTACTACGGCACCATGACGCCGCTCAAGCAAATCGCCAATATCTCCACACCGGAAGCGCGGCTTATCACGATCCAGCCTTGGGAACCGCAGCTCATCAAGGAAATTGAAAAGGCTCTGGCGAATTCCGGACTGGGAGTCAACCCGTCAAACGACGGGAAAATGATCCGGGTTCCCCTTCCCCCGCTCACCGAAGAGCGCCGCAAAGAATTGACGAAGATTTGCAAGAAGCACGGCGAAGACACCAAAGTGCAAATCCGCGGCTTCCGGCGCGATGCGAACGAAGAGTTGAAGAAACTCCAAAAAGATGCAACGTTGACCGAGGACGAACTGCGCAAGGCCGAGCAGGAAACCCAGAAGCTCACCGAGCAGTACGGGCAGAAAATCGACGACGTGATCAAGAAGAAGGAACAGGAGATCATGGAAGTCTGAGTCAGGCTTCCAGACCCATCCTCATCGCGTGCCGACCATTTCTACATTCGCTCCGACCTACGCCACCGTCGACCTCTCCGCCCTCACCCATAATTTGACTCAGTTGCGCCACCTCCTCTCGCCCGGATGCGAGATCATGGCCGTGGTCAAAGCAAATGCCTACGGGCACGGTGCCGTCGAGGTATCACGGTCGCTCATGACACAAGGCGTCGCGCGCGCGGCAGTGGTCTCGCTCGACGAAGGCCTGGCTCTCCGTGCCGCCGGCATCACCATCCCTATTGTGATACTGGGCCCCCTGTTTCCCGAACAGATCCAGGACCTCGTTGCTCACCGGCTCACACCGGTGATCAGTGACCGTTCGTTGCTCCCTGCTTTGGCCCGCGTGACAGATTCACTCCCGGACGCTTACCCGATTCACCTCAAAGTAGAAACCGGTATGGGTCGGCTCGGGCTGGCGACGGATGAACTACTGGGCCTGATCGACGCAGGCCGGTTGCCGGCTTCACTCCAGATTGAAGGGCTCATGACCCATTTCGCCGATTCCGACGGCCCCACAACGAGCCAAACCGAGCATCAACTGACCCTCTTTCAGAAAGCCGTCACGGAGCTCACCGCCCGCGGCCTTTCCATTCCACTGATTCATGCCGCGAACAGCGGGGCTGCCGTTCGCTATCCGCGTTCTCACTATTCGTTGATCCGCCCGGGCATCATGCTCTACGGGTATCACACCCTGCCGGCATCAGTTCCGGCGCCTGACCTGAAACCGGTCTTAACGCTGCGGAGCTGCATCGCGCAGATGCGCACGATCCAGACCGGCGGTACAATCAGCTATAACGCAACCTTTGTCGCCAAGCGGCCGACCCGGGTAGCCGTGCTCCCGATCGGTTATGCCGACGGACTCAACCGGCGGTTATCCAACCGGGGAGAAGTCCTCGTGCACGGACGGCGCGCCAAGATCATCGGCCTGGTCTGCATGGATATGGTGATGATCGACGTGACGGAGATCCCGGAAGCCGCCGTCGGGGACGAGGTCGTTGTGATCGGCCGACAGGGAAACGATCAGATTACAGCCGCGGACCTGGCCGAATGGACCGGCACCATTGCGTATGAAACGCTCTGCGCCATCGGCCCCCGCGTCCCGCGCCGCTACCGACACGCCTAACACGCCGGCTTCGCGCAGTTAGAAATTCACTCTCAGCGAGACTCCGCCGGTATGATAGGTCGTGCGATAGTTTCCGTTGACTGCGGACGCCAGGGCACACCCGCAACTCACCGTCCGCTGTTCGTAGAAGGAGACCTGATAGGACAGGTCGAATCCCACGGCCTTTGGTTTGATCGGCCCGGCCCCGAAATCACCGCACCGTAGACCGAATATGGTCCCGCCTTCTTTGCACACCAGACCGAACCCCACCGAGGGGATATGCACATCAGCCCCTGGAACGGCGGGATCGAACGTAAGATCAGGAATTTGCGTCGGCGAATTGGTATAGCCGGCACGCAGTGCCAGTTCCCACTCCGGCAACGATTCCATCTGTAACCACTTGTACTCAGTGCCGAGCATGACCGTATAAGTGCTGCGCCAGTTTTGCGGCTGCGGAATAACACCCCCATTGGCCAGATAAACGTCCAAGTTCCTGACAGATTTCCACCCGACATAATCCACATCCAGCTCCAGCTTCCACTCGCGTTCGGCCGTTCTCGTCGGCCAGATAGCAACGGCGCCTGAAATGACTTGCGGCAACACAAAGGTCGTCGACGCATCCGTGGTCTTCACCCCGTTGGCTAAAATTCCTCCGTTCAACGGCAATGCCACCTGATTCCGGTAGACCAAGCCGATATTGGCAATAGGTTTTCCGTCGCCGTTCCGCAGCGCGGTGTACAGGAGGCTCACATTGTAGCCGACCGCCGTTCCCTTGCCGTAGAGTTCCGTTTTTTGTCCAAATGTACCCAACACTGATGGCGCCACGGTACCCGTTGAAATAAACTGCTTCTCGAAATGCCCTTCGCCCAACATATCCGAGAACGTATAGATATCCATCCCCAGTCCCAGCGACACATCCTGCGTCAGCTGATACGCCATCGTCGGCTTGATGTCGATCAAGGGCAGCGCGGAGAACGTGGCTTTGAAACGCTGCGGACCATTGTCCTGGTACCGGCTCACGGACCCGAGCGGCGACGTCAGGCCGATTCCGACGGTCAGTCCGTTCAGACCCGTTGCTCCAAGATCGCCAAGATTTGCCGTAATAAACAGATGGGCCGGAGCCGGCCACGCCAGGCTCCCGTCGCGGGTTCCGGTGGCATTGGCTCCGGAAGTACTCGTGAAACTGGTCGTTCCTCCGGTCAGCAATCCCCCGGCCATCATTTGAACGCCGCGCAGCTGCGTCATACCGGCAGGATTATAGTGGAGAGCGGACGGATCGTCGGCCTGAGCGGCGAAGGCATTCCCTTGCCCGGAT
>CAYPOR010000085.1:0-8753 GCA_964412445.1 uncultured Nitrospira sp. | reverse complement strand
ATCCGTGGCGCTCAACCCGGTATCCTGCTGCAACCCCGCCGTCACCAGCGGCGCCGCCTGTTCGCGGGCCGGATTCAGATTATCGAGAAACGCCGCAATGGCCGCCGGATCCGTCCGTTGCCCGGCGGGATCAATCGCGCCGCTCGTCAGCGCCGCCCCGCTGAACCCGAACAGACTGCGGATGATCAGAATGCCGTCGGTGAGCGCGTCGGCCCGCCCGTTCACATCCACGTCCAGCATCGTCGGCTTGAACTGATTCAGATAGGCGCTGATGGCCGCCGGATCCGTCCGTTGCCCGGCGGGATCGATCGCGCCGTCCGTCAGCGCCGTCCCTGTAAATCCGAACAAATGCCGGATGATCAAAATGCCGTCGGTGAGCGCGTCGGCCCGCCCGTTCAAATCGACATCCAGATTGGCCAGCGCATCGGCAGGCCCGGTCACCGCCGCGGGGGTGAGCTCCTGGGGCGCAACCACCTCCGTGGGCGTCGCGGAGAGCAGCAGCCGGGGCTCCAGGACTTCGAGTGAAAACCGTGAGGCATGCTGCGTGGCGCGTGACGCATCCAGACGGCGGCGGAAACAGCTCTGCCGCCAGCGCCGGAGGTTCGCCCGAAACGTCTCTTTCAGATAGAAGAGTTTTGCCAGACTCATCGTTTCACTCCTCTGTTAGTTCCGTCGTAGCACGTTCCGTGATGCTGCACCGCAGCATCATTCCTGCAGGCGATCTAGTTTTGATCTGCTCCCCACCCATTGCATCGAACGCTGCGTCTTTTGCCGTAGTCCGTTCGCGAAACATCAAGACAACGCTATTCCGGACACTCAATGGACGGGACAATAGCCGATGTCGTTGTTTTTGACCATACGCCGATCGGCGTACGTAGTTGCACTAGGTTCAAACATGTGTGGTGTGAAGGAGAATGCTGCGGCATGTTCCTCGAAACATGCTCACACAAAGGTGCCGCCATCGAAAAACCCCTCCATCACAAAACAAAAATCTCAGAGCATCCCGGGATCAGGAATCTCCTGATGCCCTCCCAATAAATGGTTGCATTTACAGCATTTCTTCCACTGTCCCCCTCTAAAGCAGGGTTGTTGCGGATCCGCGTAATCACGTATGACAGTAAGCCTGGGAGAGCCATGGACGGCAACAGCCTTTCACTTCAGCAATCATTCCATCAATTTGCCACCGGCTTGCATAAGCAGACTGAGCCGGTCGCGCTCGTGCACCACCTCTTGTCCGGACTCCACACGTTTATTCCAACCCAGTACAACAGCTGGAAAGAAATCAATCTTCACAACGGACAGACGCGCATTACCGGGCTGTTTTCGCCGGATAATCGACAGGCCGCCACCCTGCTCCCGGTCTTTCAGCGCCACGTAGCCGAACATCCTGTCTGCAATCATTGGCGCCGATCCGGCCACTATGCCGGCGCGTTTTCCTGGTCGGATGTCGCAAGCCGGTCGGACATTGAGCGACTGCCGCTCTACAGTGAGTTCTATCGCCCGCTCGGCATCCAGCATCAAATGATGATCGCGCTGGAATCCAAACCGTCTCATCTCATCTACCTCGCCCTGAACCGGAGCCACGCCCCTTTTACCGAGCAGGAGCGGCAACTTCTCGGCTTTCTCCAGCCGCATGTGACGCAAGCCCTTCATCATCTTCAGGAACTGTATCGATTGCGATCTACGCTGACCTCCTTCGAAACCCTGGTCAACACCTTGAACCAGGGCGTGCTGTGCCTGTCGGCCCACAACCGGATCAAATGGGCAAGTGCGCGCGCGCGCGATTATCTCCGGCGCTATTGCGACCATCCGCCGACCGGCACACAGCTGCCCGAGGCGCTTCTCGCCTGGATCACAACACCGAAAGCCACAACAGGAACGCCCCGGCTTCTGCCTGGTCCGCTATCAATCCACAGCCGGGCCGGCCAACTGACAGCCCGGCTCCTGGCGGAAAAACAGGAACGCTATATCTTCCTGGAAGAGACGCCGGCACAGCCTATGTTCGAAGCGTTCAAGCAAGCAGGCCTGACGGAGCGAGAGGCCGAGGTACTCGGGTGGGTGGCCCAGGGGAAGTCCAACGACGAAACCGCGGCCATTCTCAAGGTCTGTTCGCAGACGATCAAGAAACATCTGGAGCGCATCTATTCCGGACTCGGCGTGACCAATCGTACCGAGGCCGCCTTGAAGGCACACGCGCTCCTACGCCGCAGTCACAAAGGGTAAGGTGCCCCGTCTCTTCCTCAACACGCTTCTGGTCCTGCTGCTTACCCTGTGCGCGGCAGCGCGTTCCGCTGCCGCCGATCCGCAAAGTTTTACGGTTGATGTCCCGCCGGGCCAGTGGAAGACCGTCCGCTTGCAGAATCTCCCCCACGACGTCCTGATCGCGCTCGCGGTGAAGTCAGACGGCCCGCTCACCATCGGATTTCTCAACGCGAACGATCAGAAACGATTCCCTCGCATCGCCCATCCGCTCTTCTGGGGGCAACTGGAATCCAAGCTGGGCTTCTCCGTGACGATTCAGCAGCCGGGGGATTATTACGTAGTGCTGGATAACCGGGAAGGGACCATCCCGCGGCAGGTGCGCCTGACGGCCCAGGCCACGCTCGGCGAGACCGCGGCGCACGCGCTGATGAATGTTCAGTTGAAAAAAGTGGAACTGCAGCTGCAATCCCTCGTCCAGAAACTGAATCACACGTTTGTTTTCGATCCTATTCCCGTGCAAGTCAAAACATGCGGGCAGTCGCGCCCGTTTGAGAACGCCGACCATCTCACGCTCTGCCTGCAATATGCCCGGCAGCTCATGCAGACGTTTCACGACAAGACCCAGGCCTCCGATGCGCTGGTGTACTCGCTGTTTCAGGAAATCGCCGGGCGGCTCCAATCCCAGTGGAAACTGGGGTCCCTCGATCATGCGGCGGACCTCGACGAATTCACCACGGTTCTGATGCTGACCTTCCGGCTGGACGCCAATATCCGCGCCTATTCCCAAACCATAATCAACCAGCCGTCGCTGGCCGCCTCGCTCTCCGATCTGTTTCATGATCCGACTCACCCCCTGACCGTGGAACGCGCCCAACGCGTGCTGGCCTGGGCGACCGATCCGGCTCTGGTCAAACACTGGCAACCGCACCTGGTTCCCCATATGCAGACACAAATGCTGCAGCACCTGAAAGCGCATCCTCAACCCTGGTCCGATTCGACGCTCATCGACCAGGAGCTGACGCTTCGCAAGCCCGTCCCCCGCCAGAGCCCCGCGCCGCAGACTCCTTCTTCCAGCCAGAATATCGGCGCCTGATTCCTCTTGTGCTCACCGAACCTACCCTCGCCTATTCTCCTTTCCCGCTTCCCTCTGATCACATGACACCGTAGAATGCCCGCATGGCAACTTCGACCACGTTCGCACAAGACGACCTCGACCGCCTCATCTCCGGCACGCACTGGAACCCGCGGGCGATCCTCGGCCCCCACCCGACCGACCGGGGCCTGACGATCCGCGCCTGGCTGCCGTTCGCCGATTCCGTCGAGATTCTGCCTGCCGGTCAGACGGCGCCGGTCCCGGCCAGGCGCCTCCACGAGGCCGGGCTGTTTGAAGCCATTCTCCCCGGACAGAATCACCCGCTCCACTATACGATCCGTTCCAGGACTGCCGACGGCAGCATCACGGAACACCGTGATCCCTACGCGATGCCGCCGCTGCTCACTGACTTTGAATTGCATCTCTTTTCAGAAGGCACCTTCTATCGGGCCTACGAGACGCTCGGGGCACACGTCCGCACGACCGACGGAATCACCGGCGTGCATTTCGTCGTCTGGGCGCCGAATGCCGCCCGCGTCAGCGTCGTCGGGGAATTCAATCGCTGGGACGGCCGCTGCCATCCGATGACCAACCGGGGCTCATCCGGACTCTGGGAACTCTTCCTTCCCGATCTGCCGGACGGCAGCCTGTACAAATATGAAATTCGTCCGCGCGGACAGGACACCCTGCTGGTGAAGGCCGATCCCTATGCGCGCGCCGGCGAGCTGCGCCCGCGCACCGCCTCGATCGTGCGGGATCTGTCGGATTTCACCTGGCACGACAAAGACTGGATGGACGCCCGCGCACAGTGGAATCCCTTGAAAGCTCCCATCTCTGTCTATGAAGTGCATCTCGGCTCATGGATGCGGGTGCCGGAAGACCACAACCGCTGGCTCACCTACCGGGAGCTCGCCGACAAATTGATCCCCTATGTGAAGCACCTCGGCTACACCCATCTCGAATTACTCCCCGTCACCGAGCATCCCTTCGACGGCTCCTGGGGTTATCAGGCCACCGGCTATTTCGCCGCCACCAGCCGCTACGGCGCGCCGGAAGACTTCATGGCCTTCGTCGATGCCGCCCATCAGGCCGGCATCGGGGTGATCATGGACTGGGCGCCGGCGCATTTTCCAGACGATCCGCACGGCCTCGCCTTCTTCGACGGAACGCATCTCTACGACCATGCCGATCCGCGCCTGGGCTATCACCCGGACTGGCACAGCCGGATTTTCAATTACGACCGGCCGGAGGTGCGCAACTTCCTGCTCAACAGCGCGCTGTTCTGGCTCGACACCTATCACATCGACGGACTGCGCGTGGATGCCGTGGCCTCGATGCTCTATCTCGACTACGGGCGCAAAGCCGGCGAATGGATCCCCAATCAGTTCGGCGGCAACGAAAACCTGGGGGCCGTGACGCTGCTCAAAGAACTGAACGTGCTCGTGCACCGGGATTTCCCCGGCGCCATGACCATTGCCGAAGAATCCACTTCCTGGCCGGGCGTCTCGCGCCCCACCTACACCGGCGGCCTGGGCTTTACCTTCAAGTGGAACATGGGCTGGATGCACGACACACTCGATTACTTCACGCACGAGCCGGTGCACCGCCGCTATCACCAGAACCAGATCACGTTCGGCCTGCTCTACGCCTTCACGGAAAACTTCGTCCTCGTGCTCTCGCACGATGAAGTCGTGCACGGCAAACGCTCGCTGATCGGGAAAATGCCCGGCGATCCCTGGCAGCAGTTCGCCAATCTCCGCGCGCTGTACGGCTATCTGTACGGCCATCCGGGGAAGAAGATGCTCTTTATGGGAAACGAGTTCGGCCAGTGGCGGGAATGGAATCACGATACCAGCCTGGACTGGCACCTCTGCGAACAGCCCTCCCATCGCGGACTGCAACGCTACGTGCAGGATCTCAACCGGCTCTACCGGCAGGAACCGGCGCTGCACGCCGTCGACTACGAATGGAACGGATTTCAGTGGATCGACTTCAACGATACCGAGAACTCGGTCATCGCGTTTCTCCGCAAGGGGGACACTGCCGCGGAGACGCTGCTCTGCGTGGGGAACTTCACCCCGGTTCCTCGGCATCACTATCGCGTCGGCGTCCCTGCGGCAGGACGATACCGTGAAGTGCTCAACAGCGATGCCGGTCTCTACGGCGGCAGCAACACCGGCAACTCAGGCGGGGTCCACACGGCGGCCAGCCCCTGCCACGGCCACCCCTATTCGCTGAGCCTGACGCTGCCGCCGCTTTCGATGCTGTTCTTCAAACTGCAAACCGACTAGATCCCGCGCCTACTTGGTCTTGGCCTCCGCGCGGATCTCAAGAATCTTCACGTCGAAGTACAGGGTCTTCCCGGCCAGCGGATGGTTGAAATCCAGCACGATCGTATCGTCTTTCACCGCCGTCACATGAGGGAACAGCGACTGGCCTTCCGGTCCCCGCGCTTCCAATTCAGCTCCGACCTTCCACGCATGCTCCGGCACCAGGCTCTTCTTCACTTCCTGAATGGCTTTCTGATCCACCTCGCCGTAGGCGTCCGCCGGCTTGACGGCGACATGCTTCTTCTCTCCGACCGCCATGCCTTCCAGCGCCTTCTCCAGTCCGGGAACTATTTCCTGCGCGCCGTGCACATAGGTCATCGGCTCCTTTCCGACGTTCGACTCCACTACGTCCTTCTCGTTCAGCTTCAGCGTGTATTCCAGCGACACATGCTTGCCCTTCGAGACCACGGACTTCGTCGCGCCGTCGGCCGTCTCGGCTTGAATCAATGCCGCACCGCCGAACAGGCCCAGCACGGCGGCCAGGCACACACCTCTCAGAATACGGAGACGAACCTTCATACCTTCCTCCTCAAAAATTATGAGTCACGCCAGGGGGGAACAGAACCAGAGGATACCGCGATGTCGGCCGTGAAAACTACAGGTCTCTACCAGGACCGGAACGCGCCGGAATCCAGGTGCACGAATTTCGCGCGGGGATAATAGCCGACGCCGCCGTAGCCCAGTTCGAGCGCGGCCTGCCGGATGACTTTGGGATGGATGCCGGGAATCTGCAAATCGATGGCCTGGCCCTGCATGTGCAGGCTGTTTTTCGCCGCGCGCCGGCCGGCGCGCACCAGCTGCGCGTTATACTCCGGCGAGCGGTACCCGGAAATGATATGGATCTCCCGGTCTCCGCCCAGCTTCTTCTGCACCAGATTCACATGCTCCAGCACCCGCACATCGATCGCGGAGACTTCGCCGGTCGCATGGCAGCGGAGGATGTGATTGATGTCGTCCAGCGCCTCCAGATCATACTCGCCGGCCTCATTTCGATAGGTCACGTCGAGACGCTCTTCCGTCCAGACATTCAACAAGCTCAACCGCCCCTCGGGAAGCGCCTGCGCCGCCGCGCGCGGAGGCATCACCGCATGCAACACGCCCAGCATCAGGGCAACGGCGGAAGTTTGCAGAAACGTACGGCGGGTCCAGGCCCGGTCTGAATCAGTTGTCACGAAAATACTCTCCGGAGAAGGTGCGTTGCAGATCGACTCGGCAGAAAGCGCCCGAGTTGTACCAAAAAGGACCGGATCGGTCAACGTCTTTTCATTCAACCGGACTCATCCGGATCGCATCGTCCCTTCGAACTTCTCTTGCAAACTCTCCTTAGCTTGAGACAACCGGGGTCCCGGATCACACCAATCCGATAAGGCCGATCGCCGCCTATTTTCTCCCTGGACAGGCCGCGGCAGGACGGGTAAGATCTGATTCGGAGATTAGGGAAAAACCATGGCCACGATTTTAATCATCGACGACGAAGAATCCATCCGCCACCTGCTGCGCGAGGTGCTGGAAAAAGCCGGGCACAAGGTTCTCGAAGCCTCCAACGGTCGCGAAGGGCTCGCGACTTATCAGACCGAGCCCGCGGACCTGGTCATTATGGATCTGCTCATGCCGGACACCGACGGCCTGGAAACCACGCTCCAGCTTACGCGCGAGTATGTCGATGCCAAAGTCATCGCCATCACCGGAGCGCAAGGCGACAGAAACTTCCTTGATGTCGCCAACCTCTTCGGCGCCCGCCGGACATTCCAAAAACCATTCGACCTCAACAAGCTTCTCCAAGCCGTGAAGGAAGAACTGGCAACCCCGTAGCAGACGATCCTCCAACTCAATACCCTCTCCCCCGTTCGAACCAGATCGTAGGCCTCCACCTAAGGCTCTCTCAAAGTGGACGGTTGCAGCATCGAGTCGAAAACACCCCTGACCGCGCAACGCCTGGTGGGACTGAAGATTCAGCTTCCGGACTCTCCATGGCCGCTGGAAGTCGAGCGGGCCGTAGTCCGCTGGGTGCGAGGCAATACCTTCGGCCTGGAATTCGAAGCGCTCTCGGAGCCGGAAGCGGCCAGACTGCAGCAGCTCCTTCAGGATCTGGATCAGGGACCGCTGGTGGTCATGCAGCGCCTCGCTCACTGAGAGGTGCGCAGGAACCACGGACGGCCTGCAAACCATCGTCCCGTCATGCCCTGACCTGCGCAAGCCTGCGTCTCCGCCGGACTGGATCGCACGACTCCACGGGAAGGATGCTCGAGACCACCGCCCGCCAAATCAGAAAATGTATGGCATCCCTCCGGCGAATCAGTGACAATCCAGGAAATGACGCACTCAAAGTCATTCCTGGCGCACATCCGGGGACACCATCGGACCAACTTCGCACTGGCAGGATGGATCGCCGTCATCCTCGCGGCCGGAATGCTCCCTCTGCACAATTTTGTGGGACACTCTCATTGGGAGTACATACAATGGACCGTCCCCGCCACCCTGCGGCACTCACGCCGATTCTATTTCGACGTGATCGCTAATGTGTCTTTGTTCTTTCCGCTGGGATTATTGCTAGCCCGCCAGGCGAGAACCTACACAATGCTGACATTCTGGATGATTCTGGGGGGAGGGCTGCTGCTGTCGGTAGGAATCGAGAGCTTTCAGATCTTTTGTCATAATCGTCATCCCTCACCCTATGACATCTTCAGCAACCTTACCGGCACCGCACTGGGAGCCGTGACGGCAACGAAAATATTTTCCGTTCGGTTCGTAGATGAGCTGCTTCCGCTGCCTCATTCCCAGCCTACAGGCTCATAACCACGCTCCTGGAGGCAGCGGTTCACAAATTGTTTGAACGCCTGGCTCGGCGGAGATTTCCGGAACAATCCGCGCAGCAGTCCGCCCGTCGCGCCGCTTGCCGCCCCGACCATCGCGCCGCGCCCCGGATGCCCGACGACCGCCCCGCCCACCGCTCCGGCAGCCGATCCGATGGCGCCGCCCGCCGCCGTACTCCCGGCGACCTGCCCGCCCTTGCCCCGGCTCGGCGTCGCCCCGGCCTCTTTCGCCATGACGGAACACTCCTCGACATCCTGCTCTGCAACGGATTCCCCGACCTGTTTAAAATGCGCGTTGGGATAGAGAATCGGCTT
>CAYPOR010000084.1:0-9090 GCA_964412445.1 uncultured Nitrospira sp. | reverse complement strand
GAGGACATTCCCATCGAAGGCCGGATCGCCTCCATCGCCGACAACTTCGATGCGATGACCACGGCCCGGGTCTACAAACAGGCCATCGACTTCGAACACGCCCGTGACTTGATGATCAAAGAGCGCGGCAAACACTTCGACCCCGAGCTGCTCGACCTGTTTCTGTCCGCCCCCGAAGATCTCCGCCGCATTCACGAGCAATACGCCGATTCCTCGCGGCAGAACTCAACCGCCGCCTAGCGCATTCTTCGCAATTCGTTGACCGTATTTCTTCCCACCGATATACTTTTTTTCATTCAACATCGCGAACGGACTCTCGACGAACCATCCGACAGACGCACTGCATGAAAGGGTCGCCGTCCATGGCAAAGAAAACCACTGCGGTCCGCACACGTCCTGCGAGCAGGAACTGGATCGCCTATCTCTGCGAAGCCCTGGTGACCTCCGGCGTCATGCCGACCTGGGAAGCCGCCACCTACCTCACGGAAAACCTGTTCGGCGAAAAACCGAATCCCCGACTGTTAAGCCCGACGAACGCCTATGAAGTGACCGCGCAATTTCTCCACCGGCTCTACCGTCCCATCGCCGAAGCCGCCATGCGGGACAGCCATCTTCCGTCCACCGATCGAGTGCATGTCTTCACCGACATCAGTCTGACAGGAAACTCGGCCGTCCTGGTCGTCTATCTGCCCGAGGCCGACCAGACTCAACAGCTCTTGCTGCTCGATCCCGCCAAAGCCTGGAATCTCGTCTTTACCGACGCGGATTCGTTTAACGCCTGGGCCGAATCACGCTACCGTTCCATCTTCCACGCGCTCCAACGCGCCCGCATCACTGCACAAAGCGCCGAACTCGAGACGGTGGTCTAGCCGCAGACACGGCTCGATAGCCTCTCCACAACACCCACAACGCCGGGATTCCAAGCGCGGGAATCGACAATCCGTCAGGCTGGCTCGTAGTTGAGATTCGGGGACAGCCAGCGTTCGACCGTCCGCAGGTCCATCCCTTTTCGCCGGGCGTAGTCCTCGACCTGATCCTTTCCGATCTTTCCCACCGCAAAATAGGTTGCCTTTGGATGGGCAAAATAGAAGCCGCTGACCGCCGCAGCCGGCAACATGGCAAAACTCTCGGTCAGAGTGATCGAGGCCTGCTGTTCGACCTGCAGAAGATCAAACAGGAGCCGCTTCTCGGTATGATCCGGACAGGCCGGATAACCAGGGGCAGGGCGGATGCCGCGATACTTTTCTCGAATCAGATCGTCGTTCGACAGAGTCTCCTGCTTTCCATAGCCCCATTCTTCACGGACGCGCTTATGGAGAAACTCCGCAAACGCCTCCGCCAGCCGGTCAGCCAGCGCTTTCGCCATAATTGAGTTGTAGTCGTCATGATCCCTGTCGAAACGCTGGCACAACTCATCCAAGCCGATTCCCGCCGTCACCGCAAACGCCCCGAGATAATCCGGCCGGCCTGAATCGCGCGGGGCCACATAATCAGCCAACGCAAGATTCGGTTGACCTTGAGGCTTCTCCGATTGCTGCCTGAGCGTGTGAATGATGGCGGCTCTCTGGAGGCGCGCCTCATCGCGATACAGCTCGATGTCGTCCCCCATACCGGCGGCGGCAAAGAATCCGTACACACCCTTGGCGGTCAGGAGGTCCTTGTGAACGATCTCATCCAATAATCGCCGCGCGTCGTCATAGAGCTCTTTCGCTTTCGATCCTACCGTCGCGTCATCGAATATTGCGGGATAACGCCCCTTCAACTCCCAGGTATGAAAGAACGGCGACCAATCGATGAACGGCACCAGTTCACTCAACGGTTGTTTGTCGATCGTCCGCACTCCCAAAAAGGAGGGCGCGGGAATGTCCAGCTTTGCCCAGTCGGTCATGAGGCCATTGGCCCGGGCCTTCGCGATCGGCAACACCGGCTTGGCACCACGATCGCGATGCGCCTGCCTCATCCGCTCATAATCATCCCGCACCTGCTGCACGAACCCCGATTTCTGTGACGGGCTGATCAGGTTTCCCACCACCCCGACAGCCCGCGAGGCATCCAGCACATGGACCACCGATGGCGCATAGGACGGCGCGATCTTGACCGCCGTGTGAGCCTTGCTGGTCGTCGCTCCGCCGATGAGCAACGGCACGGTAAAACCTTCGCGAGTCATTTCCTTGGCGACATGCACCATTTCATCCAGCGAAGGCGTAATCAGACCGCTCAATCCGATCACATCGACCTTGAGCTCTTTCGCGGCCGCCAGGATTTTTTCGCAGGGCACCATCACGCCGAGATCGATCACCTCGTAGTTATTGCAGCCCAGCACCACTCCGACGATGTTTTTGCCGATGTCGTGTACGTCGCCCTTCACCGTGGCGAGCAGAACTTTCCCTTGAGTCTGATAACCGCCCGCCCGCTTTTTCTCTTCTTCCATGAAGGGCATGAGATAGGCGACGGACTTTTTCATGACGCGGGCGCTTTTCACCACCTGCGGCAGGAACATCTTGCCGGATCCGAAGAGATCGCCGACGACATTCATCCCGGCCATCAGCGGACCTTCGATCACGGACAGGGGCTTCGCATATTTCTGCCGTGCTTCTTCCGTGTCCTGATCGATGTAGTCGGTAATCCCTTTGACCAGGGCATGCGAGAGCCGCTCCTCGACCGTTCCCTTGCGCCACTCGTCGTCTTTCGCAACCGCCTTCCCCTTCTGTTTGACGGTCTCAGCGAAACTGACCAGCCGCTCCGTCGCGTCAGGACGCCGGTTCAGCAGCACGTCTTCGACCAATTCGAGCAGGTCCTTGGGAATCTCTTCGTACACCGCCAGCTGACCGGCGTTGACGATGCCCATATCGAGACCAGCCTTGATGGCGTGATAGAGAAACGCGGCGTGCATGGCTTCACGGACCACATTGTTCCCGCGGAACGAAAACGAGATATTGCTGATGCCGCCGCTGACCTTGGCGCCGGGCAGATGCTGCTTGATCCACCGGGTCGCCTCGATGAAATCAACCGCGTAATTATTGTGTTCCTCCATCCCGGTCGCGACGGTCAGGATATTCGGATCGAAGATAATGTCGGTCGCAGGGAATCCGACCCGTTCAGTCAGAATCCGGTACGACCGCGCACAAATCTCTTTCTTCCGTTCCAACGTGTCGGCCTGCCCCCGCTCGTCGAAGGCCATGACGACCACGGCGGCGCCGTACCGATGGATCAGCTTCGCCTGTTCGACGAACTTCTGCTCGCCTTCTTTGAGGCTGATGCTGTTGACGATGGCCTTCCCCTGGATATTTTTCAGACCGGTCTCCAGCACCTCCCACTTGGAGCTGTCGACCATGATCGGCACCTTGCAGATATCCGGCTCCGAAGCGATGAGACGGAGAAACTTCTCCATCGCCGCCCTGGAATCGAGCATGCCTTCGTCCATGTTGACGTCGATGATCTGGGCCCCGCCTTCAACCTGTTGCCGCGCAACAGACAGCGCTGCTTCGTAGTCGCCGGCCAGAATCAACTTCGAAAAGGCCGGCGAGCCGGTGACGTTGGTCCGCTCGCCGACGTTGACGAAATTCGAATCGGGACGAAGCGTGACGGCTTCAAGTCCGCTCAACCGCGTATAGGGTTCCACCGCGGGAACGGGCCTGGGCTTCAGGCCACGCACCGCCTCCGCGATCTTCCTGATATGGTCGGGGGTGGTTCCGCAACAGCCGCCCACGATGTTGAGCCAGCCGTTCTGCGCCCACTCGCGCAACTGCGGCGCCAGCGTGTCCGGCGTCTCGGGAAACCCCGTGGGCAGGAGCGGGTTCGGCAAGCCGGCATTGGGATGCGAGCTGATATAGATCGGGGCGATGTGCGACAACTCTTCGATCAAGGGACGCATTTCTTTCGGCCCCAGCGCGCAGTTCATTCCGACGCTCAGGAGCGGCACATGCGAGATCGAATTCCAGAACGCTTCAACAGTCTGACCCGTCACGCCGCGATTGCTGCCGGCTTGAATGAAGGTCACCGACGCCATGACAGGCACACGGCGCCCGCCTCGGTCAAAGACCTGTTGGATAGCAAAAAAAGCCGCCTTCGCGTTCAGGGTGTCGAAAATCGTTTCGACGAGCAGGAGATCGGCCCCTCCGTCGAGCAGGCCGCGAACCTGGTCGCTATACGCCGCCACCAGCTCTTCGTACGTTGTTCCACGCGCGGCCGAATTATTGACGTCTGTTGAAATCGACGAGGTCTTCGTCGTCGGTCCGATCGCCCCGGCCACAAAACATTGCCGGCCGGGCTGAGCCGCCTGCACCTTGAGAACCGCCCGCTTGGCACATTCGGCGCCGGCCTTCGAGAGTTCGTAGCCCAGCGTCTCCATGTGATAGTCCGCCAGGGAAATCGCCTGGGAATTGAACGTATTCGTTTCAACGATATCGGCCCCGGCGTCAAGATACTGCCGATGGATATCTTCGATAATGGCCGGCTGCGTCACATTCAACAGATCATTGTGGCCCTTGAGATCCTTCGTCCAGCCCTTAAAGCGCTCGCCACGGAAGGCCGCCTCATCCAGTTTCCGCTGCTGGATCATGGTCCCCATCGCGCCGTCGAGGATGAGGATCCGGCTCTGGAGAAGTTCTTCAATCGGCGCTGAGAAGGTATGACTCACTGGTGTTCGTCTCCCGTGATGTATTGATTGAGAACGCCATGATACTGGAAGGGTTTCCGACCGGCAAGGCAAGCCCTTTTCTTGACAGACGTTCAACCCGCTCGATACGATGCCTGCACCGGACGGAGGATGCCCTTGCCGACACGACAACCCTGGTACCGCCGCACGTGGTGGCTCATCCTCGGCATGGCGCTGTGTCTTCCTCGCCCTCTGACCGCCGCACCCTATTTTGAAGACGGCTTCCTCGGCCTGACGCAACAGGAACTGCATGCGCGGCTGGGTACTCCCCAGGCGGTTCGCGACAGAAAGTCCGCGCTCCGGGTCTTCACCTACTACCCCATCGCAGACTGGCAGAGGTACTTCAGCAAACTGGTCTCGCCGGAAAACGGCGAAGATGTGTATACCTTCACCCGAAACGGCATCGACGTGCGCTACTCCTTCGCCTACACGGTCGACCCCAACGACACAAGCGACACCCGTCCGCTCTTTGTGCGGCTGGTCGATATTGAATTTACCCCGCCCGTCCCCATCGTCCAAATCCCTTCGCTGGTTCCGGAGTTCGTACCCTCACGGGATCCGCAGGCGCCGGCCTTCCGTTCCAATATCTGGGTGCTGCTGTTCAAAGGCCCCCCATCGGACGCCGCGCGCTTCGTGATCAAGGAGAAGGGGAAAGAGCAACTGGACTGGACGCTGACGTATCAGCTGTTTTCACTGCAAGGCTTGCCCGACCGCCTCACGACGAAGGCAACGATCGACCGCATGGAAATCAGCACGCAAAGCCTCCAGCTGGTCAGGCAGCGCCAGCGTCACACCCACGAAGCGATCGTCAACCCGTACTCGCCAGAATTTGCCGACCGGATTCCGCCGCCGGCGACGCAACCCAAGAAGATTCCGGTGCCTCACTACGCGGAATGACGCTCCGCTCACAACCGGCTTACGCCTAGGGCACGACCTGTTTGAGACGATCCTGTTGGGCCTTCCCCACCACATTTGCTTTATTCATCATGACGGTCATGGGACCATCGTCACTCACGTACAATAGGATCGGCGTGGCGATCCCGAGCGTGACGAGCAGACACAGCCCCAGCAGACGCATCAGTTGACTCTTGCTGAAATACATCATGAGCAACAGCACAATCGCCACGGCTCCGGCGGAGTTCAAGATATAGGACTGGGAAGAGCTCATGTCGGATGATGGAGATGCCGTTGCCCCGGTCTTAGGAAAGGCCGTGGAAACCGGAAGACCCAACCCCTGAAGCAACTCCACGACTTTCTGTTTGAACGATGCGATCGCCGATGTCGGAACCATCGCCCTCGCGGAATCCAAGACCGTAGGCGGACGCTCCTGAGGCGTCGCCTGCTCATGCGTCTTCACCTTCGCACGATATTTTTCGGGAATATTGTCCATCGAATCGCTGAACCGGGGATTGCCCTGCTCATCGATATAGGAGTAAATCGTCGTGGCCTGAACATCGGAGGAGAACAGGGCCACACTACCCAGCAGCAACCCGGCACACATCATCCATTCGAACCTGCCTCTCCAGGATCCGCGTCGAACCGTGTCCTGTTCCATAACCACCCTCTTTCATGTCCCGATCCACCCGCCGGACAGGCACGAACCGAATTCGATCTATCTCTCTGAATTACCGTGAGATCCCGGCTTGTTCGCTTGACTCATCCCACCCCCCTTAGTTAGCATGCGCGAGTTCATTGAGGAAGTAATTACGACTATGGAACAGCCTGCTTCAGCCGCCCACCAGCCCCCTGCACAGCCGGGCGAGGAATCCTTTATTCGACGTCCCTTGGTCCGCAAGATCATCTATGCGGGCCTGGCTCTGTCTTTCCTGATGATGGTCGTCGTCCCCTTGACGGTTCAACTGCGCGATCCTGACTTTCAAAAGCATATCGAGCAACGCCGGGTAATGGCGGGGATGACGAAAGACCAGGTCCTCAAATCCTGGGGAGGTCCTCAAACCATCAATACCTCTTTCACCAAGGAGGGGCTACGCCGCGAGGAGTGGATTTTCGAGGATTGGGAGAATGCCGCGGTCGTGAAACACCGGTATCTCTATTTCGAAGAAGGCCTGCTCATCGGAGGCTGGTATGAGGGATCCGGCGAGCGCAAGCCCACCGACTTCCCGTCCGACTCCCCTCACCCCAAAATTCCACGGTAAGCAGCGCGGGAAAGATTCCAACCGGGAGACGCGTGTGCCTTACGAGGAAGGCGCGACCTCTCGAATCGGCAGGCGTAACCGGCTGAACAGCGTATCCGCCCGCTCCCATTCCGACTCGTCGACCATCACCTGACAGCGCAGTTCCAGCACACCCGGATACAGGCTGCTCACGTGCTCGTCCAGAAACAGGGAGGATATGCCGTTGGCCTCGCAGAGACTTTTGATGATCGCGAGTTCCCCGATATCATGAGCCGTAGTCAGATACCGCATCGGCATACATGCTCCCCCCTTGCTTACTGCGCGATCGAACGAATTATCGCACAACCATTTGCACTTTTCGGCGGGCCACCTTACACTCGCACGCAGCTACGGCGTTTCTCTGATTTGCACGCGACGCTCCCGGCCGCCGCCGGATACCGTCAGCACCCGTTTCCACTCACGGATCTGATAGACCGCCCAGGCATTCGGCTGGCCTTGGTAGAATGCCGTGGCGTCTTCGCCGGTGGCGTTGAGAAAGATGGGTTCCGTAAACCCTTCTTCAAGCACGTAGTCCAGGAGACATTCCGTAGAAAATCCCGGTCCACGCAAGGCAACATCGGCCAGAAGGGTCAATATCTCGTCGGGGTTTTGAATAGTAATCGGATTCATCGCTGTCCTCACAGAATCGTAGGATTCTAACGAGGCGGCCTTCAAGAAGGCAAGGTACGATGGCATCACGACTGACACAAGCCCGTTTTCTCGACGCATTGCTCAAAGTCATGGACGGCAAACATCATTGGGCATGGGATCATTTTGCAACCGGACGATTGACCAAAGAGCAGCTCAAGATTCACTTTCAGCAGGAATACTTCGTCTACGTCCGGGACTTTCCCGTCTACCTCGCCCGTATTCACGGACACAACCCGCCTCCCTCCGTTCGGCGCATGCTGGCGGAAAATATCTACGAAGAAGACACCGGGGGACTCTCACTCGGCAAATCCCACCCGGAACTCTTCCTCACGATGATGGAAGGGTTGGGGTTCAGCGCACAGGATTTCGAAGGAATCCGTCCCCTGCCCGCAAGCCGGGCCTACCGCGCATGGCTGGATCGCATCTCCAAACAGCCGACGTGGGTATTGGGCGCGGCGGCCCTGACCATCTTTGTCGAAGGCAGCGTCAAAGACCGGAAGGAGCTGCTCGAACCGTCGAAACCGAAGACAGCGGAAGAGATCGAGCTGACGATTAAAAACCATCCGCTGGTTCGTTTTCACGGCAACTCCCCCGACTGCATGGACCTCATTCGAGCCCACCAGCTTGTTGAATCCGGCCATCGGCACGATGCCTACGATATGGTGACCCAAAACGCTCCATCCGCGACGACGCAACAGGCTATTCTCAGTACCGTGAAGCGGAGTCTCCGGCTCTGGCTGACCTACCGTGACGCGGTCGCCAAAGCATGCGGTCTCAAAAAACCGTAGTGTCGAACGTGATGAGAAGCGCCCTCTCCGCTCTCCTCATCCTCTGCACTCTGCTGCCCGCACTCGGCGCCGACTCGCCCGAAGATGAGATGGTACTGGTCCCTGCGGGAGAATTTCGTTCCGGCACGCCGGAAGGCAGCGACGGCCTGGCCGATGAACATCCCGAACGGCTGGTCTTCCTTCGCGCGTTCTTCCTCGACCGGTTTGAAGTCACGAATGAGCAGTATGCGGCCTTCATCCGTTCAACCGGCCACCGTCCGCCGGCGAATAATAGTCCGGCGTCGACCATCTGGGCGGGAGAGGCCTTCCCTCACGCCATCGCGCATCATCCGGTCGTGAGTGTGAGCTGGAACGATGCCGCCGCCTATTGCCGGTGGTCCGGCAAGCGTCTTCCCACCGAAGCCGAATGGGAAAAAGCCGCGCGCGGAACGGACGGGCGCCGCTATCCCTGGGGTAACGACTGGAACTGGACGAAAGCCAATAGCGCCAGCTATTGGGCCGGTCGCACCGTCGATTTTCAAAACGGCGCCGATTGGGATGCATTTTGGATCAAAGGCGAGGGCGCAACGATCGCCAAAGAGAAGGGTATCAACGGTGAAGTCCTGACACTGCCGGTGGGCAGCTTCCCCGGCGGAGTCAGTCCCTATGGCATTCACGACCTCGCTGGAAATGCAGCAGAATGGGTTCAGGATTGGTACGATCCCAATTATTATCGAACGGCTCCGTTGACCGATCCGGCCGGACCGGAACGGGGCGCGATCAAAGCGATGCGAGGAGGATCCTGGCTCAAACCGGCCGTGAGCTTGCGCACCAGTGATCG
>CAYPOR010000083.1:0-9209 GCA_964412445.1 uncultured Nitrospira sp. | reverse complement strand
CTCAGTCAGGCTCGCTTCAGGGAGGGGTGGGGTTCCTTCGGGGGCTCCGCCCCTCTCTTTTATTATAACGACTGGCTGAGGGTCTTCCATCCCAGATGCTCGTAGATTATCCAGTTGAAACTTGTTCGAAGTCGCATGAGTTGCCACGTGCCGAAGCTCGACCGTATGTCATTTCATTATTCAAAAGCAAAGAGAAGTAGTGAAGTGCGTCTACTCCCTCTTCTTTGCCCTTCTCCTTGTATAGAATACTGTTCATACGAAACGTTTGGATCATATATTACACGATGAAAACAGGAGCCTTGAGATGGATTGGTATCGATGGGGAATTAGCCTGCTCATTCTGTCGGCCGGTCTCTGGGGCGGCTACTCGCTCAGCAAAGTCGACCAGGAACTCCGCGTCATCTATACTGAATACACTCTCGCCACCACCGATCTGGGACATATCAATGCAAAACTGATCCGTTATCGGACTACCGTGCTGCGCGCTCTCGAAGCCGATTCAGAGAATGACTTTGAGAGCATCGTCTCAGCTCTACCGATACGCCGGTCACACATTGAACAGTCGATCGAGCGATTTATCAAGGCCGCCAATAATGCAGCATCGAAAGGTCAAGGAGGCAGGACTGCCGATGAATTGCGGGAACTCCAGGCGGTTAAGGCCCGCCTTGCTGACTATATGACCACGTCCCATCAGACGATTGAGTTGCTTCGTCGGCGCTGGAAGGAAACTTCACCGGTCGTGGCCAAACGACTACGGGAAGCAGCGGAAGAAAACGCGGCAGAAAGCGCCGGTGAAAAGTTCATCGCGGTGACGCTAGAGCTTGACCGGCTGCTGGAAGTCGTCGCCAAGATTGCAGGAGACGTACGGGATGATGCCGACCGCCGCTTACGCTCAATGAGCGCGATAGTTGTGGGAATCAGCGTGCTGCTCGCAGGACTTGTCTTGTTCGTAGGAAAGAATCCCGCCCACCGAAAGAACTGACAAAACTTTTTATCTGCGTCGAGTAACACCGAGCGAGTTTCATTCAACGGACGCTTACTCGCCCAGGCTGAGACCTGGCCTGCACGAATCCCGTAATCGCCCCCCTCCACAATCTATTTACTATTGGGCAAAAGATGGCAGCACCGGAAAAATAAAAAAGCGGTCGCCCCGCGAGGGACGACCGCCCTTTTCACAAACCGGGAACTAGATCAGTGCCCGCCACCCATGTTGTACTTGGCTTCCCAGGGAATCAGACCACCATAGGTATGTCCACCGGGGATCATGACATCATACTGCTGCCAAAGGGTTGCTCCATCAGGAGACTTCGGTGACGTGTTCAACTGCTGCATGGCTGCAGCACAACCAGCATCTGCCAGGCTCTTCCCTTGACATTCTTTTAAACGGAGAGCGGAGATGCTCAAAGTCTTCCCTGGCGCACCGGCAATTTCCGGAAGCTTCTTCACGGACGAGATCACGCGATGATTCTGCTCGGTCTCCGTCACGACAAATTCAACCAGATCCGTCGTGCTGCCCGGAGGCACTTCCTTTGCCGCAGCCGGTCCGGAATGCGGACGGCCCATCTTCTTCAACTCTTCCCAAGCTCCCTTGTCGGCATAGAACTTGAGGTTCTTGCCGGGATGAACCTTCTGCCAGAACAGGCCGCTCTCGGCGTTGCCGCCGAACACCGCCACGTTGATCCAGACTGCTTCATCGTAGGGATCAAGGATGATCACACGACCCTGCAACGTGGTGGGCTTACTGAGGTCACCCCACTCAAACCGCTCTTGAAATGCTTCGATGGCCAGTGCGCTGGAAGCCATGCCGACTACCAGGGCAACAGCTGCCATCATGGCCCCGCCTTGCTTCTGAAGCTTCATAATCGAATCCTCCTTCAACAACATGAAAGAATGAAAGCGTGATGAAATCGATTACTTGAGGACCTTGAACCCGGTAATCGTCCGGCCTTCCAAGGTCACTTCCATGGCTACGAGTTCCTGCGCAGCCTTGATGATCTGGTCCATCAACGCCTTGTCCTTCACAGCCAATCGAACTGTCGTGGCGGCATGGTACCAGCCTGCATAGGCATTGTTTTTATCGGTCCCGCCGACAAAGCCCCAACCGCAGCAGGTGACCAAAGGATCCGGCGGCTTGACGTCCATCATAGTTGATGAACGACCGGCTGGGGTACCCGAAGCAGGATCACCGGTGTTCCAATACTGAATACCAAACAACAACTCGCTGTCGGGATTGTCGGCCCACTGCGACCAGACACGACCCTGAAGCGTCTTGGCGGCATCGCCCTTCATGACCTTTCCACCGACCACGTCGGTGGCAGGACCACCCCCAGCTGGAGCATCGGCGGCCACGGCAAATCCGGCCGATAGCATGCCAGCCACAGAGAACACAGCAACGGCGGCTAGTACTAAGACCCTCTTCATACCTAGTCCCTCCTTCATAAAGATAAAACCCACAACTTAATGAACGATCACTTTGAATGCGATGAATACATGTACGACCGGACGATCAGAGGCTACAACGCTCAGGAAAAAGTGTTCGGCCACCCCCTTCCCTCTTTCTCTTTCGCAGTTGTTCCCCATTAAAATTTTCAGGTTCACTAGACCGGCGCAATCGTACTGAAATGGTCAATTAGTGTCAAGAAAATGTTTAACGCTCTAATAAAATTCTAATCCACAGCAATAATCACAACAAAACAATTATTTACAGCATTACACTGGACGTCGAATCACAGTCTGAATTTCTGCTCGATTAAAAATTTCTCATCTCGCAAGCTGAAGTTGGCGCGCAGTCAGAGGCCCCAGACCAGTAATCGCCATCGATCTTTCGTCGAGAAGCTCCTGGGCCACTCGTTCCATCTGCTTGAACGTCACGGCATCAATGGCTCGCGTCATGTCATCGAGCGTCGTGTGCTTGCCTTTGATCAACTCATCCTTCGCCAGCTTGTTCATTCGACTATGTGAACTTTCCAAACTGAGCATCAAACTGCCCTTCATCTGATCCTTCGTTCTCTTCAACTCATCCCGAGTGATCGCATTGGCGGCCATACGACGAATTTCTCGCCTCACCACATCGAGCACCCGTTCCACTTCTTTCTGCCGTGTCCCGGCATAAACGGTAAGTGTCCCGCCATCGGAATAACCCGAAAGAAAAGAGTAGATTGAATAGGCGAGTCCTCGTTTTTCCCTGACCTCCTGGAACAGCCGCGAACTGACGCTCCCGCCCAGTACACTGTTCAGAATATACGCGGCGTACCGGTCAGGATGTCCGGCCGACAGCCCCCTCATCCCGATGCAGAGGTGGACTTGCTCCAGTTGCTTCCGTTGCATCACCACACCGCCTCGGATTTCCGGAGCCAGCCGTTCATGCGGCTTTTGCGATTCGCGCCGGTGTCGACGACCAAATTCGCGGGCAATGGTCCGCTCAAGCGCACGCTGATCGAAGTTTCCGGCGACGGCGACCACAATTTCCTGCGGCTGATACCGCGCGTCGATGTAATCGAGCAGATCCTGCCGCCGCAACGCACCGATCGTAACAGCCCGACCGAGTATCGGGCGGCCCAGCGGATGGCGCCCCATGACCTGCCCGGTATGGAGTTCCTGGACAAGATCCTCCGGATCGTCCTGCACCATGCGAATCTCTTCCAGCACAACCTGTTTTTCTTTTTCGATCTCCTTCGAACCGAATTTGGAACGATGCAAGAGATCCGACAGCAAGTCGAGCGCTTTCGCCAGATGCTGGTCGAGCACTTTTACATAAAAAGTGGTGGTCTCGCGCGTGGTAAATGCGTTCATCTCGCCACCCAGCGCATCGATCTCGCGCGAGATGTCGCTGGCCGACCGAGTGGCCGTCCCCTTGAAAAACATATGTTCAATGAAGTGGGAAAATCCGGCCTGCGCCGGCTGTTCATCACGCGACCCGGCATTGACCCAAATGCCGACGGTGACTGACTTGAGAGTAGGGATCCGCTCGGTCACCAAGCGGACCCCGTTCTCCAGAATGAGCTTGCGGTACACGAGGATTACTCGGCCGCTGGTTCCTGTGAAGAGCTACCCGACGGAGCCGGCATGGTTTCCTTCCGGCTCAACCGGATTTTCCCCTGCCGATCGATCTCCAGGACTTTCACCATGATCTGATCGCCCTCTGCGACTTCGTCGGACACCGCTTTCACGCGATGGTGCGCCAATTGAGAAATGTGCACAAGGCCGTCGGTACCCGGCAACACTTCGACGAACGCGCCGAAGTCCATAATTTTCCGGACCGTGCCCATGTAGATCTTGCCGACCTCTACTTCCTCGGTCAGCCGGCTGATCATATCTTTTGCCTTCTGCAACGACGCTTCGTCGGCTGAGGCAATGGTCACGATTCCCGTATCTTCGATATTAATCTTCACGCCGCAGTCGGCCTGGATGGCGCGGATGGTTTTCCCACCCTGGCCGATGATGTCGCGAATCTTATCCTGCTTGACCTTCAACGTATAAATACGGGGAGCGAAGGGAGACAGGTTTGCGCGATGCGTAGTCAATGCCGAGGTCATCCGTTCAAGAATATGGAGACGTCCGGTGCGGGCCTGCTCCAATGCCTGCTGCATCAACGCCATCGTGATTCCGCCGATCTTGATGTCCATCTGCAAGGCCGTCACACCGTTCTTGGTTCCACAGACTTTGAAGTCCATATCGCCAAGATGATCTTCGAGTCCAAGGATATCGGAAAGGATGATCACTCCGTCGCCTTCCTTGATCAGCCCCATCGCGATACCGGCCACCGGCTCCTTGATCGGAATGCCGGCATCCATCATCGCCAGCGTGCCGCCGCAGACCGTCGCCATCGAGGACGATCCGTTGGATTCCAGGATTTCTGACACGATACGAAGCGTATAGGGGAACACGTCTTTCCCGGGAATGACCGGCTTCAATGCCCGCTCGGCCAACGCTCCGTGCCCGACCTCGCGCCGGCCCGGCGTCCGGAGAGGCCGCGCCTCACCGACACTGAAGGGCGGGAAATTGTAATGCAGCATGAACGTGCGGGTGTATTCACCCTCCAGCGCATCAATGCGTTGCTCGTCATCTGTCGTACCCAGCGTCACCACCGCAAGACTCTGCGTTTCGCCGCGCGTAAAAATGGCGGAGCCGTGCGCGCGGGGCAGCGCCCCGACCTCGCACGTGATCGGACGGATATCCGCCGGTCCGCGACCGTCGGCCCGTGATCGCTTCTCGAGAATCATGTTCCGGACTTCGGTGTATTCCAGCCCGTGGAAAACAATCTTGACGTGTCGTTCGGTGGCGGGCACATCCGGATTCTTGAGCTTCTCGACGGCTTCGGCCATCACTTGATCCAACCGCTCCTGGCGCGCGGCTTTATTCGGGATCATGATCGCATCGCGAATCGGCTGCGCGACCATCGCCTTCACCTTGGCCGCGAGGTCCGGATCGATCGCTTCGACCTTCACTTCACGCTTCTTGCTCCCGACCAGCTTCGCCAGTTCGGAAATCTTCGCGACGATTTTCTTGATCTCGGCATGAGCCAGAGCCAAGGCTTCCAGCATCGTCGCCTCGGGCAATTCATTGGCGCCCGCCTCGACCATCATGATCGCATCCGCCGTACCGGCCACCACTAAATGGAGATCGCTCGTTTCCAACGTCTCCAAATCGGGATTGACGACAAACTGACCGTTCACTCTTCCGATCTTCACCCCGGCAACCGGCCCCTGGAAGGGGATGTTCGAAATCGACAGGGCCGCAGACGCCGCCGTGATGCCGACGACATCCGTCGAGCCCGTTTTGTCGGCCGACAGCACCGAGGCGATGACCTGCGTTTCGAAGTAGTAGCCTTCGGGGAACAGCGGACGTAACGGACGATCGATCAAACGGCTGGTCAGCACTTCCTTTTCAGCGGGACGCCCTTCACGCTTGAAATACCCTCCCGGAATTTTTCCGGCGGCGTAGGCCTTTTCAATGTAATCGACGGTGAGGGGCAGAAAGTCGATGCCCGGCTTGGCGGTCTGCGATGCCACCGCCGTCGCCAACACGACCGTATCCCCGTATGTGGCCCAAATCGAGCCGTCGGCCTGCTTGGCCACTCGACCGGTTTCAAGCCGAAGCGTGCGGCCTGCAATCTCTAATTCAACAACATGTACCATCTATGGCTTCCTCCAGGTTGGTCCCACAGATGCCCACAGAGATACGCTCGCACGCGAGCGCATCTCCGTGTTCACCTGTGCGACATGCGTTCCGCGCTGTCGCACTCCCTGTGCGACAGCGGCTTGCGTCCGTCTCTGTTCCGACTACTTGCGAATACCGAGTCGTTCGATGACCGCCCGATAACGGGCCTCATCCACGCCGCGCAGATAGTCGAGCAACCGACGCCGCCGTCCGACCAGCTGCAAGAGACCACGCCGTGAGTGGTGATCCTTCTTATGCAGCTTGAAATGCTCGGTCAAATAGGTAATCCGGTTGGTCAGCACCGCAATCTGAACTTCAGGGGATCCTGAATCCGTATCGTGCTGGCGATACTGCTTGATCAATTCCGTCTTTGCTTCCTTCAACAAGGCCATGACGCGTACTCCTTCTGCCTTTTAATTGAGTGATTCACCGTCCACTAACACTTTGTCGATTCTGATCGCCCCTCTCCCCTGCCCGTCGTACGTCCCGATTGCCAGCAGCCGCCCCCGTTCGTCCTTCACACGAATCGGCGACAAAGTCGGCGGCAGATCATGCGGCGCTCCGACCGGAGCACCGTGCAGCACGCGCATGGCTTGCTCTGCCGTCACCGTCACGAGCGGCAACTGCGCCAGCACCTGATCCAGCGTCAACAGAACAGTACCGACCGAGCCGACCGTCACATGAGCGGCAATCTGCTCGACCGTCACCCCCTGCTCGATCGCCAGCGACCCGACACGAGTCCGCTCGAGCGACAACAGATGCCCGCCGACTCCCAGCGCCTGCCCCATATCGGCGCACAACGTACGAATATACGTCCCCTTCGAGCAGACGATGCGTAAACTGATATCCCGGCCGTCGACGGCCGTCACGTCAAGCTCGTGAACGACGATATCGCGCTCCGTCCGCTCAACGGTTTCTCCGGCTCGCGCCGACTTATACAACGGCCGGCCGGCCACTTTCACCGCCGAATACATCGGAGGCACTTGCTTTTGCGGTCCGCGAAATCGAGCGACCACGCCGTCAAGCGTTTCGGCGTTCACACCGGCCGTATCGACCTGCTGGAGCACCGTCCCGGTCGCATCCTGCGTATCCGTCGTTTCACCCAACCGCAGGACCGCACGATACTCCTTGTCCCAACCCACCAGATATTCCGCCACGCGTGTGGCCTTCCCGATGAGCAACGGCAATACACCCGTTGCTGCGGGATCCAGAGTTCCGGCATGGCCGACCTTGGCTCCGCCGAGGAGCCCCCTCACCTTGGCCACCACATCATGGGAGGTCCAGCCGATTTCCTTCTTGACGATGAGTACCCCATCGCCCGCATGTATTTTCCGCCGCCCCTCCGTCATGAGTGCCATCAGTCAGCCTCCGACGGGCGGAATACGCAACTCGTCCGGACTCGACGTACCATCGGCGGGCTCATGCGGCTGCAATTCATCGAGCAGTTTCATGACCCGGTCGCCACGCGGACCGGTCTCATCTCTCTTGAACACGATTTCCGGCAAATAGCGCAACGCCAGCCGTCTCCCCAACTCGGCACGAACAAACCCGCTGGCCTTCGATAACCCCGCAAATACCTCGCGTTCAGCCTGCTCTTGTTCCATCGTCGTGACGAAGATATAGGCGATCCGCAAATCCGCCGTCAGCTCAACATCCGTCACCGTGACCGACCGCACACGGGGATCCTTGATCTTGCGCATCAGGATGTCCGCCACTTCCATGCGAATCTGATCCGCGACCCGGTCGGCCCGCTTATAGGTTGTCTTGGACATCGCCCACCTGTCGCACGCTCGCGCTTGCAGCCTGGCTTTTGCCGGCTTGACGTACTGACGCATCTACAGCAACTCTCGATGCACACGCACCACTTCAACGGTCGGCAGGCTCTTCATGACGTTGAGCGCTTGCTCAAGCACCTGCTCGACATGGCTTCCGTCATTGGCCACACAGGCCATCCCGAGCACCGCTTTTTGCCAGAGATCTTGGCCGTCCACTTCGGCGACGGAGAGGTTGAACTTGCCCCGCAGGCGATCCTTCAGGCTGTGCAACACCTGCCGTTTATCCTTGAGCGACTGACTCTCCGGAATCCACAGCTCGACGGTGCAGACTCCCACCACCATCTCAGCCATGACACCACACCCGCCGATGCTACGGCTTACAGTTTTCCGGCGATCTTGTCGATCGTATACGCCTCAATCACATCACCGGTCTTGATATCGTTGAAGTTCTCGATACTGATACCGCACTCGTAGCCCTGCTGAACTTCACGCACATCATCTTTAAACCGGCGCAACGACCCGAGACGCCCCTCGAACACCACCACATTGTCCCGGATAAGTCTGACGCCGGCAGCCGCCCTGGAGATCGTGCCCTCGACGACGTAGGAACCGGCCACAACCCCGGCTTTGGGAATCGTGAAGACCTGGCGCACTTCAGCCCGGCCCAACGACCGCTCTTTGAGCGTGGGATCGAGCAGCCCTTCCATCGCCGCCTTAATATCGGACAGCGCTTCATAAATGATCGTGTACAAACGAACGTCGACCCCTTGCTGTTCGGCCAGCGCCGCAGCCTTCGGTTCAGGGCGGACATTGAACCCGATAATGATCGCACGGGAAGCGGCGGCCAGCAGCACATCGGACTCTGTGATTCCGCCGACGCCGTTATGGATGACCCGGATTCTGACGGCCGGGGTGGGAAGCTTCTCGACGGCAGCGGCAAGGGCTTCCGAGGAGCCCTGCACATCGGCCTTGATGACGATGGCCAGCTCCTTCGCGGATCCTTCTTTAATCCGCGCGAAGAGATCGTCGAGCGAGACTTTCGCCTGGCCGGCGAGATCCGCCGTCCGCTGCTTCTGAGCCCGCTCGTCGGCAATTTCCCGCGCCACCCGCTCGTCGGAGACAACCTGGAACACATCGCCGGCTGACGGCACGCCCGGCAACCCGATCACCTCGACCGGAATGGACGGCGCCGCCTGCTGCGTCTTGACGCCCCGGTCGTTGAGCAAAGCACGGACGCGACCGCTGAACGTTCCGACCACGAAGACATCGCCGACT
>CAYPOR010000082.1:0-9888 GCA_964412445.1 uncultured Nitrospira sp. | reverse complement strand
CGAGAGCGACGGATACTGTGGACCTATCATGTGCAGATGCGGCTGAAGGGCCGCACGCTGTCGCGCGAGGCGCTTTTGCAGGCGGTTGGCACCTATGAGATTATTGAGTCGTATCCGGAAGACAAGTATCTGCCGAGCTATCTGGTCTATTGCGATTCTCGTGAGGGAGTGGCTCATATTCACGTCGCCACTGATGTTGCCGGAGAGAACGTGCGCGTGGTGACGGTCTATCGCCCCAGTGCAGACGAATGGATGTCTGATTTGAAAACCAGAAGGAGCAAGTCATGAGATGCCGAGTATGCGGAGCGCCTATGCGGGCGGAGGTGACGGATTTGCCGTTCAAGCTGAGTGATCGCTCGATCGTCGTCATCAAAGGCCTGCCGGTTCTGCTCTGCCAGAATTGCACAGAGTACGCGCTCGAAGATCGGGTGATGGTAGCCGTGGATCATATCCTCGATGGCGCGGATGATGCCTCGGAGCTTCGCGTGGTCAAGTACGCGGCGTGACATGCCATTCGAATGCCCCCTCAGGCAAAAACCGATTTCTTTCCGTTATCTGCGATACCAAATCGGTTAGATTGAACCATGAGCGCCTACGAAGTCCCACAGCCCATTCTCAATTCTCCTTTTGAAGAACCCCAAGAGCATTGGCATATCGTGGAAGGCGAAGAGCCCGAGCAACGGCCTGGGCACCGGCCTGCGAAGAGACGTACTTGACACCATCGCCGGACCGGAACGAATACTGGCCGGAGGAGATGGGGAACTGATAGCCGTCCGTGAACTGGAGGAAGGGAAACATCTGGTAGCGATCTATCGAGAGCTGAACAGCGACGGCTTTCTGATCACAGCTTTTCTCACACGCCGGATTCAGTCGCTTTCAAAGAGGAGGCAGCTATGGCCATAGCCGATCTGCAAGATTTTTCAAAGCTGATCCCGGCCGTCAATCGAACGCCACAGCATGCCGTCTGGCTCACATACGACACTGAGGCAGATACGTTGTATGTTAATTTTAAAAAGCCCAGCCATGCCACGGACAGCGAACTGACAGAAGACGATATTATTGTGCGCTATGAAGGCGACGACATCGTCGGGTTTACCGTGCTTCACGCAAACAAACGGGGCACGAAGGCGGCCTAGGAAGCTGGCGCCTCGCCTATTCCTCCCTCAACCCCTCCACCACCGGCTGCTTCGCGGCCCAGCGGGCGGGGAAGTAGCCGGCGACCAGCGTTGCAGCCGCCGCAAGGCCGACGGCTTGGGCGAGAGCGCCGAACGGCAGGATCATCTGAATCGTCCAGCCGAAAAATTGCGGGCGCAGCCTCGGACAGCGCACAAGAAAACAGCCGCACAAGCCTGCTACAGTTTCCCTCCGGTATTTCCTCTCACTCTGATTGCGTGTAGAATAGCCGCATGGCTGAACAGCCCCACACATCCCATCGATATGCGCCGACTCGGAGAGTCAGTGCAGTCGGTGATCGTCTCTTAAAAGACAAAATCGATGCCGCTCGGCGGCTGTCTCCCGCTCAGCGTCTCCTGCTGGCCCTAGAACTCTCCGACACTTGCCACCAACTGCAGCACGCATGTTCGCTCAAGCGCTAGCTGAGATCGTCCGCCGTCTGGACGACGCCGAAGCTCATGGGCTGTTGAATCACTATGCCCTCATCGGAGGCTTTGCCGTTTCCGCATGGGGCATTCCACGAGCCACGCAGGATGTGGACTTTGCGCTCGCCATCGGTTCGACGGATCCTGCGACATTGTCCCAATACCTTCACGCGGAGTTTCAGCCGAGCGAAGCAGACGATCCCTTGCGCAGGGTCTTTCGAACGCACGTCACCGTCGATGATGGATCAGTGCCCGTTCAATTGATCCTGTTCCCATCCGAGTGGAACTCGATCGTCTTTCAGAATGTAGAATCCCTTCCTCTCTTGAACCAGACGGTTCAAGTCGTCTCCTGGCAAACCCTCATTCTGTTGAAGCTCTATGCGGGTGGGCCGCAAGACTGGCTGGACGCGCAACATATTCTCACGATTCGTCGGCCGAGCGAGCATGACCGGCAGACTGTGTCCACTCTCGCCAAACAGCTTGGACTCTCTGCGGCCTGGAATACGCTACTCACTCCATAAACATTCCCCTTTAGGCCTGCTGACAAAGACCTTCTGAAACCACACATTCTCTGAGCAGAAATAACCAACCTGGCCACCTATTCTTCCCTCAATCCCTCTACCACCGGCTGCTTCGCGGCCCAGCGGGCGGGGAAGTAGCCGGCGACCAGCGTTGCAGCCGCCGCAAGGCCGACGGCTTGGGCGAGCGCGCCGAAGGGCAGGATCATCTGAATCGTCCAGCCGAACGACTGTTTGTTGATCACTTTGATGAGCAGCAGGGACAGCAGTCCCCCGCCGACGACCCCCAGCGCGATGCCGACGAGTCCTAGATACGCCGCTTCCCACAGCACCAATTGCCTGATTTGTCCTTCGCTGCCGCCGATCGCGCGGAGCGTGGCAAATTCTCTGCGCCGTTCCAGCACCGAGGTCACCAGTGTGTTCACGATGCCGAGCATGGCGATGATCACGGCAATCGCTTCAAGCACGTAGGTCAACAGGAAGGTCCGGTCAAAGATGTCGAGGATTTCTTTCCGTAGCTCCGCATTGCTGATGATGAGCGGAGGAAGCGTCCGGTCCTGCGCCTGCTGTAATGCGTCGGTGATCGCCTGCCTGATCTGCTCCTTATCCGCCCCGTCGTTCAGATAGATCGGGAAGACCGTCACCAGTTCGTCCTGCCAAAGCGATTGATAGAGCCCTCGATCCATGACGAGTTTCCCGCCGTCGGTGGCATAGTCGTAGAACACTGCCACGACCGGAAACGAACGCGCTCCCTGCGGAGTCATAATCTCCAGCTGGTGGCCTTCGCGAACACCGAGCCGGTTCGCCAGCACTTCAGACACAATGATGCCGCCGCTCTCAACCGCCTGATTCAAGAGATCGGTGGAATTTCCCTCCCGGACAAGATATTGGCTGCGCCTGGCATGCAGCCGCAGATCGCGCGAGACGATGGCGACGCGCTGTCCCTTCACCTCCACCCGCACATCCCGATAGGTATCCACCTCCGCCACGCCGGGGATTGCGGTCAACACTGTTTGCCAGCCTGGCGGCAGACTCTTCGTGCCGTTCCCGCTGTTCGCCTCCCGCAACCAGGTCGAGGGTGCCACGACGATGTCGGCGATCACCGTCTCATTGATCCAGAGTTCGACCGTATGCCGGAAGCTGCGCACCATGATCAACACGCCGATCATGATCGCCAGTCCCACCATCAACGCCGAGACGGTCACGCTGTTCCGGCCTGGATTTCTGGCCGCATGTTCCACCGCGATCTCCCGCATCGCGCCCTGAATGCCGGCGGGCTGATCACCCTGCAACACCCGTTTCTTCCAGCCGGTAATACACAGCGGCGCGAGGCAGGACAGTCCGGCCAATAAACAGAACGTCGCGAGATACCCGAGAATGGGCACTCCACCCAACGGCCCGGCCAGAGCAAGCCCTCCGGCTATCAAGAGTAATCCGATTCCTCCCCAGGCTAATCCCCCCACGCGCACCTGCCGGCTGCTCTCGTAATCGCCGGGAGCCAGCGCCCGCACGGTGGCGGTGCGACTGGCATCGAGGCTCGGGCCGATCGCTCCGACCATCGAGACGAGACAGCCGATCAGAATACCTTCGAAGGAGGCTTGCCAGAGTTCCGCCGAATCGAACCAGGATGCCGCTCCCTGACTGACCGGCGTATAGAGATCCGAAATCGTCCGGCTGACCAGCACCACTAACTTCTGCGCCAGCAGGATGCCGCCCGCGCTCCCAATGGTTCCCCCCAGCAGCCCGAACATGACGGCCTCAGTGAGAAACAGCCAGGCCACGCGCGACTCGGTCATGCCGATCGCACGGTAGATCCCGATCTCACGCCGGCGTTGCGCCACGGCGAACGCCATGGTGTTGTAGATGAGAAACATCCCGACCAGCAGCCCGACCCAGCTCAGGACCGTGAGATTCAATCGGAACGCCCGCACCATCTGCTCGACCTGGCGCGTCCGGTTCGTCGGCCGTTCCACGGTCACATGCGGCGGCAGGACCGCACGCACGGCCTGCGCGGTCGCGTCAATCTCAACCTCAGCGCTTGTGACCAGATCGATCCGGTCCAGCTTCCCGACCATGCCGAAGAGGACCTGGGCCGCAGCTATGTCCATGATCGCCACATGATCCCAGGACGAAACCCGGTCGGATCGGTCCTGAATCACGCCGGCAACCCGCGCCTGTACCTGCCGGGGTCCGACTTGAAGTCGGATCGTACTCCCCTTGGTAAGACGCCACTCCGCCGCCAGTTTCCTTCCAAGATAGAGGCTGTCGGCTTTCAACATATCAGCCAGCGGATTGTCGTTCTCCTCCTGCGCCACCCGGAAACCGCGGGAGTCGAACTCCGCCAGCAGATCCAATCCGATCACTTGCAGCGCCGAACCGGATGTTCCGGCCTCACGCCTCACTGCGGTCTGCACGAGGACCGGAGAAGCGGAGGCCAGGCCCGGCACCTCCCGCACCTTTGTAATCAGGTATTCATCCAGCCCGAAATCTCCGCCGGAGACCTCCAGGGTGGTCGGCCCGGCAACGGTGAGCACCGCCTGTTCAAACGAATGCAGCACTTCTATATTGGCGGTTCGCACCGCCACCGACGCCGCCACGCCCAGGGCCACGCCCACAATGGTCAACCCGGTGCGAAACGGCCGCTGGGTCATATGGGACCAGAGAAGCAGCGCGACGACTTTCACCCACGCCATTGTGCAACTCCTGCCGGTGAACACACTACAGACGTTTACGGAGCAACACGAATAGACGGGAGGGCCGTCTCGTCAGAGGAATCGGCGGCCTGCACAGATTGGCCGTTTCGTTTACAGGTCGGCGACCCTTTGCTAGATTGACGAGGAACATTTGATCGGGAGTCACACATGGCACGAAGTCGAGGGAACAACGCACTGCAGATGGACCGGAGCCCGAAGGCCGAGTTCTCCATTACCCCCCGACAGCGGGAAATTCTCAAGATGGTCGCCCTGGGCCATACGAATCGGGAAATCGCGGAGTCTCTGTCGATCAGCATCCGTACCGTCGAGGTGCATCGCTTCAATCTGATGCGGCGGCTGAATGTCCGGAACGTAGCGCAGTTACTTCGCCAAGGCCTTCAGCGCGGATTATTGCCCCGCAACTTCGGCTTGAAGTAGTCGTCAAAGCTCTTTCACCTTCCCCCGACATTCCGCAACCGATCCGTAGCCCTTCTTCTTCAGCTGCGCGGCCAGCTCCGTCTCCAGTCTTCCGAAGGCGCCGAGCCCCTCTTCGACCAGGACCGTGCCGACCTGGACCGCCGACGCGCCGCACAGGAAGTGTTCGAAGGCATCAACCCCGTTCATCACGCCCCCGGTACCGATGATGGGAATCTTCCCCTGGAAGATCTTGTAGAAAGCCCGCACATTCGCAAGCGCCACGGCTTTGATGATCGTGCCGCCGAGTCCGCCGAATCCGCCTTTCGGCTTGATCACGACTTCCTCCCGCTCCGGATCGACCACGAGGCCGTTGCCGACCGAGTTGATCATATTGAGAAAATCGACCTCGCACCGGCCGATCACCTTCCCCATCACTTCGTGATGCGCCGGATCGAAGTACGGCGGCAGCTTCACGCCCATCGGTACCGTGATGACCTTGCGCACCCGCTTGAGCAGCCGCTCGGAGGCCTCCGGGTCATACCCGATCTGCGGTTTGCCGGGGATATTCGGACAGGAAAGATTCACTTCGATCAAGTCAGGCTTCGCTGCGTTGATCGTGGCGGCGATCGTCGGAAAATCGTCTTCGCAGAGCCCCGCCACGCTCGCGATCACCGGCTTGCCGAACCGTTTCAATTCCGGAATGAGCTCGGCGTACGCGCGATACCCGAGATTGGGCAACCCCATCGAGTTAATCGACCCGCCGGGGAAGCCGTAATACCGCGGCTCCGGATTGCCCTGGCGCGCTTCGACGGTCATGGACTTGGTCACGATCGCCCCCGCGCGCGACTTGCCCAGCGCCATGAGCTCGTCACGCGTCACACAGAGCGCGCCGGCCGCGTTCATGAAACAGCTGGGAAACGTCACCCCTGCAATCGTCGTCGAGAGATCCGTCATGCCACCCCCGTTAAGGCCGATGACAGCGCGCGCGACACGAGCCGCCCGTCCTGCATCGTCCAGATATAGTCGGCACATTGCGCGGCCGTCTGGCTGTGCGTCACCAACAGGACCGTGACGCCGCCTGCTTTGGCCAGCGATTGAATCAACACCATGATCTCCGCCCCCTGATGCGAGTCGAGATTGCCGGTCGGTTCGTCGGCCAGGAGCACTTTCGGCCGGTGCGCAAGCGCCCGGGCGATCGCCACCCGCTGTTGTTCGCCGCCCGAGAGTTCGCCGGGACGGTGATGACGCCGTCGGGCCATCTGGACCGACTCCAACACCTCCTCCGCCCGCCGTGTGACGACTCCGCCACGTTCGCCGCGCAACATCAAGGGCAGCGCTACATTCTCCAGCGCCGTCAGCCCCGGGACCAAGTGAAACGCCTGAAACACAATGCCGATCACTTCCCGCCGCACGAGGGTCCAGTCGTGACTGGTAAACGCCGTGGTTGCCCGGCCGTCAAGAAACAGCTCTCCGGATGACGGCTGATCGAGACCTCCCACCAGATTCAGCAACGTACTCTTTCCGCATCCGCTGGGCCCGACGAACGCGCAGAACTCGCCGCGCCCGACATCGAGCGTCACCTCATGCAACGCGGCGACGCCGGCCGCGCCACGCGCATAGGTCTTCGACAACCGGGCCAGCTTTACCATGCCTGCGATGGACCTCAGATTCTACGATGCCTTTGGAATGATCATCCTCGTATAACACAACCATTTAGAGGCTCACAACCTTGACAAGCGCCCGTTCCTTCCCTACAACCTGGCGCATCTCTCCGAACCTGAGCAAGAGACATGATGGCATCATGGCATCAAAAGCTGCCGGGCCTGCTGCGCCACACCGTCCGGTTTTTCCTGCCCGCCGACTGTGCGGCCTGCGGCATCCCGCTCACCGACGATCCCGTTCCGTTATTCTGCGCCGCCTGTTGGAGTACGATTACCCCGCTCGCTCTTTCCCGCTGTTCGCAATGCGATCGTCCATTCCCCTCGCCCGTCGCGCTCGCCTACAGCCCCGCCCATCGCTGTCACCACTGCACGGTTCGCCCGCCGGCCTATAGGAAAGCCTGGACCCTGTATCCCTATCTGCCGCCCTTGCAGGACGCCATCTGCCTGTTCAAATACCGGGGCAAGGTCTCGCTGGCCAAATCTTTAGGACGCCTGATGCTCGCTGGCCTGCCGGCCCCGCTGGAAGCGGACCTTGTCATTCCCGTTCCACTCCATCCGAGCCGTTTGAGAGACCGTGAGTTCAACCAATCGCTGCTGCTGGCCGACCAGGTCGCCAAGTATCTCGGCCGCCCGCTCTCCTTCACCAATCTCGTTCGCACGGCACCGTCGGAGCCGCAAAGCACCTTGTCGCGCAAAGAGCGGATGAACAATCTTCGCCGGGCCTTTGCAGTCCGCCGGCCGGAATCGATCGGCGGGAAACGCATACTTCTGATCGACGATGTGTTTACCACCGGCACCACGGTGAACGAATGTGCCAAGGCACTGCGAACCGCCGGAGCCGAAGCCGTCCTCGTCCTCACACTGGCGCGGACGATCGAATCGAACGTCGTGCCGGATCGAATTCTGGCCCGACGCGCCACCGGTTTACTCGGAGCCTTGAAGGGATAAGCATGCCCATCTATGAGTATCTCTGCCGCGAGTGTCGAAAACGGAGCGCGTTGCTTGTGCTGAGCCTGTCCGCTTCGACATCGCCCGCCTGCAAACACTGCGGGAGTCACTCCGTCGATCGCCTCATGTCAAAATTCTCATCCCCGAAGTCAGAAGAAGCGCGGCTTGAGGCGCTCGCAGACCCGGATAGCCTCGAAGGGCTTGACGAAAATGATCCCGAATCAGTCGGCCGGTTCATGAAGCAGATAGGAGGCGAGATGGGAGAGGACGTCGGAGAAGAGGTCGAGGCTATGATGGATTCGGGCGGCATCGATGGGTCAGAGGACAGCAGCACTGACAGTCTGTGACATACATTGTCATGTATTTATACTTGACAATTCGGCCTCACGCTCTAAAATGGCCCTTACTTTCTGGAGTCTTATGAGAAACCGACCTTCTCAGAACAGGTGGGACGATGGGGACAGCCCCGAAGAGCGAATTGATGACGGTGTCGGAGACGTGTCTGTACCTGAAGATTACGACCCGCACCCTCTATCGCTATATACAGAACAGACAGATTCCAGCCTTCAAGCTTGGGAAAGAATGGCGATTCGTACGTTCGGATCTGGAGCAGTGGATCCGCGACCGGACCAGAACCGCCCTCCCGTCATAAACTAGGACCGATCCATGTTCGCTGGCGAATATCTCTGCAAAGTCGATGAAAAGGGACGGTTTATCGTGCCCTCCCCGATCCGCGAGCAGATCGAAGCCGACGGCCAGGCCGTCACGTTCCTGAAAGGGCCGGAACAATCCCTTCTTATCTATTCGTTGAAAGAGTGGGAAAAAGTTCTGGACCGGACCAAGACGACGCTGGACGAAGACCAAAGCCGTCTCTTCATGCACTTTGTCGTCTCCGAAGCCGGCACCTCTGAAATCGACAAGACCGGCCGTATCCTCATTCCTGGCCGTTTGCGCAAACTGATCCCGCTGGACGAAGATCTCGAGATCATCCTGGTCGGCATGTATCATCGGCTGGAAGTCTGGAATCCCAGCGAGTGGCGCCGTTTCATCGCCCGCACCGAAGACCGCTACGAACAGAATATGTCGAAGATCCAGAATCTCCTGTAAGTTCGCGTCATGCCTGCCGGACGACGTCGTACAGGATCCCCCAGCTCGAAAGTTTCCGTTCGCGTGATCTCCTATCGACCGGCAGCCAAGCCTGAACCTGACTCCAAACCAGCGCCTGCTACAGCACTGCGCCAAACCAGCCGGCCGTCACGCCCCGGAACACCGCTTCATATCCCCGCACCTGCTGCGGTCGTCACCGCCGATTCCATTGAAATCACTCTGCCGGTTCCCCCCAGCATCAATCATCAGTACGCCACGGTCCGTGGCCGCCGGGTACTGTCTGCCGCCGGACGAACCTATAAACAGCAGGCCGGTCAGCAGCTCTGGCTGGCGCTTTCCCAATCCCCCCACAAGCGCACGTTGATGCAGAGGCTCCGCGCTGAACCGCTGGCCCTCTCCATCCGCTTCTATTTCACGTCGCCGCTCCGCCGCGACGTCGACGGCGGACTCAAAATCGCCCAGGATGCCCTCTGCGAAGGAATCGGCCTCAATGACAATCGCATCGTCGAAACGCATCTCTACAAGGATGTGGATCGAACCGCCCCTCGTATCCGGATCGCCCTGTCCCCGGCCGTGCAATAGCGCCTTCAATCGACCGACAGACCCGCTTTAGATTCCGGCAAACCCGGCCGATAAGAATCTGAACTCTTTTACTGACTTCGCGTTCCTATACCCATGGCCACAAAGACAATTTCGATCGATCAACTCCGCGTCGGGATGTACGTCGCCAAAATCGACCTGTCCTGGTTTCAGTCGCCGTTCATCCGGCGCTCGCTGCTCATCGAATATGCGGCCCAGATTGACAAGCTGCGCCGCGCCGGAGCGCGCCACCTCGTCATTGACCTGTCCCGAGGGGATGATGTCGAACCATCAACGAACCTCGACCAACCAACCGCTCCCCAAGCCGTCTCGTTGAGCACAACGACATGTCCGTTCAAACCGGTCC
>CAYPOR010000081.1:0-10579 GCA_964412445.1 uncultured Nitrospira sp. | reverse complement strand
GGCAGCTTGCCGGCGCCGAAAATGATCAACACGATCACGAGGATCAGGATCAGCTCTGTGAATCCAAGACTCCCAAACATGATGAACTCCTTCCTAAGGGGTAAATCAGGATGCGGAACTTTCTTTGGTTTTTTTGGCAAACCGCTCTTTCAACCGCTTCCGCGCTTCCTCAGCCTGCTCGAACATTTTGCACTTATCGTACACGCTGATGAGATTGTAATAGGCCAACGGCTCGTCGGGATTATTCTCCACGGCGCTTTCCATGACCTTGATGGCCAGATCGGACTTCTTGTGATTGAGCGCGATTTCCATCAATTTGAAGCTGGCCTCCAGATGCTTGGGCTCAAGTTCGAGCGTGCGCATGTAGCACTGAATGCCCATATCGATCGTATTGTAGTCGGACACCAGGGGGTTATCCAGCTCCACATACACGCTCGCGAGATTGTACCAGGCGATGGGATCTTCCGGAGTCATTTCGACAAGGCGCTCGTAGTAATCCTTGGCCTCCATAAACTTCTTCTTATCCGCATAGACCCGGCCCAGATTGAACAGCGCCAGGATGTCGTGCGGGAACACGTCGAGCGCATGCTTGAACTCGGCCTCGGCTTCGTCGGCCATGTTCTTCGTGGCGTAGATGGTCCCGAGATTCGAATAATACATGGCCAGCGAACGGTTCATTTCGGCGCGCAGGCTCTCCGCCATCTCGATCGATTTCTTGACTTCGACCAGCGCATCGTCCATGCGCCCCTTGCTGAAGTACAATTCGCCCAGCCGGCAGCGGGCCTGAAAATCGTCGGGCTCCGCGGCCAGCAGCTTCTCGATCTCGACGATTTCTTCGTCGGGTGAGAGCGGCTGATCCCCCGGATCGAGCGCGGTGGCGGCCGGTGTCGGTTCATTGCTTGGGTTCGTTGTGTCCATACATGCCCCTGTGTTCAGTTCTGAAATTATACTTGTTCGGTTACCAGGGCATCCGAAGAGCCCATGAGCGTATTTGCGGCCGTCGAAGGAGATTCCGAGACCGTCGGCCTGACCCGATCCATCGCGAGCAGCATCACTCCCAGAATGACCATCAGCGTCAGATTGGAAAAAAGCAACGCATAGCCTGCGATGAACATCAGTCCGATCCCGTATCCCGCCAGCCGCCCCATATTGAGCAGTTTAATGACGGTGTAAGACCAACAGAGCAGCCCTCCCATGTAAATGGCGAAGGGCAGATAGAAGGTATAGCCCATGCCGAACTGGAAAATCCACCCGATCCCCTGGGAGGCCTGCCGGACGGCGGACGCCAACGCCGGATCATACAGGCCGAGCAGATAATCGGTAAAGATGAGGGTCGTAAAAATGGTCCCGGTCGTCGCCCAGAACCAGATCGCCCGATTGCGCTGCACACGGTTCTTCGTCTTGAGCGAGAGCCCCTGCCCGTACGCGACAAAGGTCAGAAAACTCGCCAATACCATCAAGGCTTCGCCGATCCGATGGGCCTCGTAGACAAACGGCGGGGCCGCGACGGTATTCACCACGCTGTAGGCGGTCGAAGTAATCTGGTAATACAGCCACCCGGAAATGCCGAAATAAAACGTCGCTCCGAGGATCCGATGGGACCGCTGCGGCTGAGTCGAGACATACTCGAACATGAACAGGGTCAAGGCCAGGAACGCCACGACGTTATAGATCAACGACCCGACCATTCCGGACGGCACGACCAGAAACGCCGCGGTTAAAAGCAGCAGCAAGACCACGCAGCCCATCGCCACTTTTGATATCCGGCTCACATCCTGGCCGGTGAGCCGGTTGACCATGGTCACGCCGATGGCAAGGAATAACAGAATGGCCACGATGTTGAGGAGCCACGTCCCGACCTCCGTGAGCGTCGTGAAGGTCGGGGTAATCCACGGATGCGCCACGGCCATCTTGCTCAGATGCATGCCCAACCGTGACACCAGGCGATAAAGCACCAGCTCGAAAAAGGAGGTGAGCAGCACGAGCTTGATCGTATATTCGAACATCGGGCCGTAATCACTGATCCGGCCGGAAATTCGTTCGCTCATGGTCGCGATCTTCATGCCCCCTCACACCCTATCAACCAAGGATCCGATTATACCCGTCACAAAAAAACAGGGTCAATGCCGCCTGTGACCGCATTTGATTGAGTCGCAGCTTAGGAGGCGTTGATCGGCTGCGGTGCCTGACCGGCCTGCGCCTTTTCATGCGCGATGTAGAGCAGGCCGTCGGCCATCGAGTAATTGAACGGCAACTCGCAGACGACTTCGCTGACCCGTTCATAGACGTGTTGATACAGCTTCTCCGACTCGTCCGGCGTCATTCCCTCTTGCACCTCGTAAAAGAATCCCAGGCTCAGATCCTCTGCGGAAGGGCGCATGATTCGGCGAATCCCGTACCCTCCCGGATCGCTCATGATCGGGGCTTCCTTTTCAAGATCGAAGAGACAGGGCTGACAGGAGAAGCCGAACGACTCGTGGAGCTTCTTGTTCTCCACGATGAAATTCATCGTTTCCAGCGCTTCTTCTTCCTTCTCCGTGGGGAATCCGACGATGATGTAGCAATGCACGGCGATCCCCAGGTCCACACAGTCGTCGGCGATCCGCCGGACCCACTCCTGCTTGATGCCTTTCTTCATGAAATCCATGATGCGTTGATTGAAGGACTCCAATCCGAACACGATTTTGAGACAGCCGGCGTCCCGCATGGATGTCAGGAGTTCGCGGGACAGGTTCTTTTCAAACCGCATTTCGCAGGTCCACTTGATGTCCAGCTTGCGCTCCGTCATCTGCTGACAGAGCCGCTTGGTGGGAGCCAGCGCGAAGCATTCGTCGGTGAAAAAGAAGTACTGGGCTCCATACCGCTGCTTGAGCCACTCCAGCTCTTCAATGGTCCGTCCCGGATCTTTCTGCCTGAAATTCTGGTGATCGAGCGTCAACGCGCAGAACGCGCAATCTTTGTAGTAGCACCCGCGCGAAAATTGGACCGGCAGGACCGGCTCGGGCGACAGATACTTGTCGAGCGGAAACCCGTCGTAGTTGGGGGCCGGAAGCTGGTTCACGTTCTCAGAATAGAACGGCTGATTGACCGTGATCTTCCCGTTTTGGCGATAAATCAGATTCGGCACTTTGCTGAAATCCTTTTTCCCGGCCATTTGATTGACCAGTTCCAGCAACGCCGTCTCGCCTTCAAACACGACAATGTCATCGGTAATATCAAACAGACTCGGACAGCGGCGGATATTATCGACCAGACGGGTGAAAATACTTCCGCCTATCGTGATATGCAAATCAGGAGCGGCTTCCTTGATCAACCGGCAGAGCGTCAGCCCCGGGATAATCTGCGAGGTCGCTGTGATCGACACGCCGACCAGATCCGGGCGATCGTTCACGATCGAGGGAATGAATTTGTCGCGGAACAGGCTGATATAGGGATTCTGCGCCTCATCCCGAATGACCTTCATGAGGTCTTTCGAGGAATAGATCGAATAATTACTGAACTGATTATCCACGACCGTCAATCGGGTCGGGAAATAGACCGACGACACCAGCTCCAGCCATTTGTCGATCATGAAGAGACTGCCGCGGTAGGCATCGAGATCATAAAACGCCTCGCTGCGCAGCGTCTCTTTGGCCAGCTCCACACGATCGATCAAATACGGAAACCGGTCGAGCGACTCCGCAATTTTCGCGGCATGCTCACGGCTTCCCGGCCCGATTTCACCGGTCGTCCCTCTCTCCAGTTCCCGTTGCTTCGCGAGCAATTGCTCATGCACCTCGGCCCCGAATGAACGGGTCAGAAGCTGATCGAGCAACTCAATTCCCAGATCCCGCTGAGAGACATTGTTCACGCCGCCCTGGTGCAGAAATCCGGTGAGTGAGGGAAGGCTGAGGTACGGTTGAGAGGGATGCCAAGTCGGAGGAAACAGCAACGAGACTTTCATGGAAACCACTTTCTAATATCTTCGGAAAATCAGATAGTTTCGAATGATTTCACTGTTCGTTTATACACTCCCGTCTTCTTCATTTGCAACCCACATCCGTCGCATTTCTCCACGATGCGTCACCTAGCCTCGCCCGTCCATTAGACCGGACAATGTGACGCAGAAAAGAAAAAGCCCCGGGTCACTTCGCTATTCGCATAGCGCAGACCCGGGGCCATTTCCTAACCGCTACTCAACGCATTCAGCGATGAGCGGTGGTCTCTCGCGAGACCGCGTCGCTCACGGAAGCTTGAGCGTGAACCAGGTGGAGAGCGCCTTCATACCGTTGCGCTCAATGTTGTTCCCATCCCACACCGCGAAGGCGATGGGCACAGACATACCCGCCTTAAACTGCGTATCGTTCGCATCGCTGGTCTCCAGGCTGCGCTTGATGACCACGCGCCAGGTCGGACCAGTGTAACCGCCACCCTTGACGGAGCCTGACGGCTCCCACACACCGTTCCCGAACACATCCTGATGTGACTGGGTGGTGAGGGTGCTGAATCCGTTCGCATTCAGGTCTTCGACCGAGCTCACGCGGAGCGTCGGATCGGACATGATGTTACCGGACCAGATACCGGAGTTGAACGGCCCAAGGCTCCGACCGATCCGATCAGGATAGGTCACGCCACCGGCCGGTTCCTCGAAATAGTAGTCCCAGAAAATGCCCGGGTATTGATCGTCCACGTCCCACATACCCGCGCTGTCCTTACCAAGGTCCTTCTGCCATTCCGCGTTCCACCGCCAGATGTTGGTGGTTCCGCCGGACTGACCCATACACTGGAAAGGCGGCGCACCGGACGTAGTGACCGGGAACATGATCGCAGCCTGGTCGCGGAAATCCTGCGGACCAATGGCTGTATCATTCTTGGTCTGATCGCTCCACTCCACGCGCAGGCCGAGCTCCTTACCGTTGCTCATGGCCTTCACGAACATCGACTTCACCGAGATGTTCGGGTGCATGGGGGTCGTGATCAGCTGACCGCTCAACGGAACGATTACACCAGGGACGCTCTCCCACAAGGGGTTTGCGCCGTCCATGGGAATCGATCCCTTGACTGCCTTCGCCGGGATCGTTACCGGCTGGCTGACGGCCAAGGGCACTTGCCCGATCGTCAGCATGACGCCGACGACGAGGGCAGAGAGCAGAATGCTAAACACCAATTTCTTGTTGGTCGTCTGCACAACTCTCATACAGCTAATCCCTCCTCTCAAATTAATGATTAATGACATCGCCCAAAATAACTACCGTATAACTACCATCGACAAAACTAGAGATAATTGCGCGAAACCTACGCGGTTCCGACTGGTCCCCCCTCCTCCTTGTCTTTATCCTTGTCCTTCACATCCAGGAAGGACTGCGCACCGACTTCGTTCAACAAAACGCTGAGCTCATTACCCTGATCCTGCGCGCCGCATTCGTAGGTCTGACCTTCAGGAGAGTTGAAGGTCGCAGGACGATAATCTGTTTCCGTATACGGTTGAGGGGTGACCCCGAGGAAAGCCGTCTCGAATTCAATCCAGTCTGACGTCATATCCGCGACGATCTTGAACAGGCCGGAATCCGACTTCTTCGTCAACATCCGGCAAAACAGCGGCACCCAGCGCCCGATGTGATTCTTGACAAACTTTTTCTGCGCATCCACGACAATCTGTGTCTTGTCGGCACCGTCATGGCAGCGGGAATAGGACTCTTTATAGGCCAGAAAATGCATGAATTCAAACTCGACGCTGAGATGGTCGAGACGTTCATGAATATCTTTCGACAGCTCGACGCCGAAGGCCTTATAGAAGCCGGCAATGTCGCCCATCGTATGGGACTGCGCAAACACGTGATCGTTGCCGAACAACGTTTCATACGGGGGGCAATCCAGCGTGATCACATTACTGAACACCCGCCGGTGCTCCGCCTGCAGATCGCTGAGCTGCCAGTTCACGCATTCAGAAGCGACCAACTTTTCGACATTGTCCAACTGTTTTTTCAATGAAGCCAGCTTGAGCTTGGCGCGATCCCCCCCCTGATTGGCATCCAGGGCGGCCTGAAGGGCATCCAGGGCGGCGCGGCCGTCTTCCACAAACTCCCCGCACTGCAAATAGTCAAGAAACTCCTCGTCTTCCGGATACAAAAGGCTCCAAGAAACCAGGAGATATAACTTGCTGCGATTGAGCGCTCGCTCAACGGCTGGGGAATCTTTGATCGTCGGGGTGGTGGGAATAACGGCGGCAGCGGTAGATGTTGCGCTCTGCACCGACTGTTTACTCGTCATGACAATTGTCTCCTGGATGTGGGAATCAACCCAGGCCTCACAACTCACATAACTCGCGGACCAGCACTACTTTTACCTATCACGGGCCTGCGTATGATAGGTAAAGGCCCAATGGATGTCAAGCAAGAACTCTGACTCACATCCATGGATTTCAGCTTATTTATTTTTTAATTATTTTCTCTAGACATTTCAATTTCACGCTTCAACACAGCCGATTTCAATCTCCGCCAAATCTCAAAACTCCGCCGCCTGCCGCACCGGCATCACACGGACCGCCACATGATCATTGACGGTATGACAGATATGCTCGCACTGGCCGCAGCCCACACAAACCTCAGCAGATACCTCAAGCCGCATGGCCGAAAAATCCATCGACAGGGCATTCACGGGACACTTTGAGACGCAGGCATGGCATCCCTCTCCGGCCGTGCACAGCCGCCGCGAGACCTGCGCCACCCCGAGGCAAACATCCGATATCCGATCGACCGGCTGCAATGCGTCAGTCGCGCACGCCGCAATACAAGGGAGGTCGTCACACAGAAGACAGGGCGACTGGTCGGCAAAAATCACCGGCGTCCCGTCGCCGGCATGACACACAATCGCCCCCGGATCGCAGACCTTGATGCAGTCACCGCATTTCGTGCAACGATCCAGGAACAAGCCTTCTTCCACGGCCCCCGGCGGCCGCAGCCAATCCGTCCGCAACCGCGGCGCGGGCGCCTCAGGCGCGGCATCGGCTTGCCTGGAAAACTCCTGCGCCGCCTTGGCGACCGACAGCACAGAGTCTTTCAAGAAATCCCGCCGGCCATATGAAGGATTCGATGCCATGGTATTCGTTCGATCCAGATCCAGCAGATGGTCAACGCGCCGGTCCAACGAGACTGCAACACGTGAACGACCGACGCGCACCCCGGCAGTACACGGACGCCGTGAACGGTGCGAGAACGAAGCTGGCAGACGCTTTGACCATCTATGCCTACATGACGCCGTCGGCCCGCAACTTGTAGACTTCCACACACCGATCGCAGCCGCCGTACTCGATATCCCACCCAGGGTGATTCTCGCGGATGAAGTCCAGAACATAGGGCTCCAGCTTGGTGCCCATATCCTCCACCCACGAATAGGTCGGGAAGCGGCAGAGCGGACAAGGAAAGCCCGGCATCAGCATGACCTTATTTTCCGTCTCCGGAACCTCGCCCCCCTCTACATCGACCGCGCGATCCATCACGCGCAAGGTGTCGGTCGACATTTCGATCAACTCGGAATGGGTGAAATACGAGATCTGCCAGAGTCCCTCAAATACCGATTTCAACTGGGGCGGCGGGATCTTCCTGTACCATGACCGGAATTCTTTGAACCGGTCCTCTTTGCTCAGCATCGGCTCCCGTCCCGCCGCGCTCAACCGGCTGTCGACGCTCAGACTCCACAGCACGCGGTAGCGCTGCAGGATCAGGGTTTCTTCTCCGGAATTCTGTCCGACCTTCGTATCAGGGTCATAGCCGAAGACCGGGTCAAGCATATCGGAGATGTGCATCAGTTCATGACGGCAATAGCGGGTCAAGGCCGGATCATAAAACCGTCGCGGGATCAGCTTGATGCCCACGCCCTTCATGCCCCTGGCCTCAAAATCTTTGGCCAGATCCTGCTCGACTGATCCCCACTTGCGGAGAATGTCGACACCTTCCTGATCTTCTTTCAAAACGCCCTTCACCAGCACAATCCCGACTTTCTCTTTTAAGAGCGGATATTCGTTGAAGGAGTCCCGAATAATGTCCGAGAACCCCCACGTACCGAACAAATACTGATACAGCTTCTTAAATTCCCCTTCCCGATCCTCGAGAATAAATTTCTCATAGATCGGATCGGCATGTTCATGGAACTCCTTGTAGTACGTCGGATCGCCTTCTCGCTCCGTCTTTTCCACGAAGGAGTCGATGACTTCTTGCAGCAATGCGGGCTGAAATCTGATTTCCATTGGAAGCCTCGAAAGAATGGATATGACCGTTGACACCGCCGGAATCGCCTGCGCGGGGGATGCGGCGCCCCACGCCACCTTGACTTGAACGCCGAGCATCTCTTACGATCTCCCAGCGTTGACGAGAGAAGTATACTGGCCCCAAAAGCCGATTTGCAATCAAGGGAGGTCCCTAGTCCTCCCGGTGAGTGGAGCACCCCATGTCTGAACACACCATGACGCCCCCCCTTCCCAGTGCCACCGCGGAAACAGCCGCCCCGGCGCCGCCCATCGACTTTCTTGAGTATTGGAAAACCGACTGCCGCGAGATCAAGACCTTTCGAGGGCACTCGCACGGTGTCTGGACCGTCGCCTTCTCACCCGATGGACTGACCCTCGCCAGCGGGGGCGCCGAACGCCTAGTGCGCATGTGGGATATTGAAACCGGCCGGCTCCTGCGCTCGCTCCGCGGCCACACCAATGACATCCGCGCCATCGTCTTTACGCCGGACGGACAGACCCTCGCCACCGCGAGCGAAGACCGCACGATCCGCCTGTGGAATCCGAAGACCGGCGAGCCGACGAAGCTGCTGTTTACCCGGTATGATCACAATGTGTGCAGTCTCTCTCTCTCCCCGGACGGCCTCATGCTCGCACGCGGGAGCCACAACAAGGACATCAAGATCTGGGAAGTCACCACCGGGACCGAACTGATGACGCTCCTGGGCAAAGACCAATACGACCATCACTGGTCTGTCTGCGTCGCCTTCTGCCCGGACGGCATCCACCTGGCAAGCGGTACCGATATCGGAAAAATTAAGTTATGGGAAGTGCTCCCGAGCGGTGAAGAAAAAGTCCTGCACGACGGCCACTGGCGGCGAGATGCGGACGATTCCACCGAAACCCGCGGCTACTTCATCGAAGACGACGGCGGATTCCAAAAGCCGATGGACTACTGGATCGGGGCCATGACCTTTACGCCGGACGGCAAGACCCTTATCACCGGCAGCCGCGACAAGACCATTAAGTTCTTTGAGATGCCGAAGCTGATTGAGAAAAAGACCCTGACCGGGCACACCGCCTGGGTGAGGTCGCTGGCCGTGTCTCCTGACGGGAAAGTACTCGTGAGCGCCGGTGACGACAACACGATCAGGTTCTGGGACATTGCCGCAGGGCGGCACTTCAAAACCGTGAAGGGCCACACCGCCGGCGTCCGCCAGATCACGTTTTCGCCGGACGGCAAACGGCTCGCCAGCGCCTCATGGGACCGCACGATCAAGCTGTGGGAAGGCGGCGCCGAACCGACCGAGTAGCCTCGCATTCGCTTGTCAGCCGACCGCATGCGGTCGGCTGACGATGAACGCACACCATCACGACTCTTCCTCTTCAACGTCCTCGACCGCCTGCCTCAGCGCTGCGACAAAGGCCTCGGGTTGAGCCAGCGCATTCTCGGTCAGCTGAAATTCGGACACCAGCACCCCGGCTTTATCGACAATGACGAGACGATAACCTGGCTTCATGCCGAACCTCTCAGAATCACGGAAAACCGGGAGGAAGCAGACGAGACCGCACGGATATCGGCTACGCCTCTTCTCCCTCATCTCGCGCCGAAGGAATGCCGTAGCGTTTGCACTTTTCCCACAAGGCTTTGCGGGACAGGCCGAGGATTTTCGCCGCAGTGGTGCGACTTCCCTCCACGCGCTCCAGGACGGAGAGGATGTACTCTTTCTCGAACGCTTCCCGTGCGGTGGACAAGGCCGTGAGCGACAGCTCTTTCTTCTTGGGCTTTCCGGTCAAACCCTCATTGCAAAAGCCGCAGGACTCTTGCGGCTCTCCCCCCAGATAAGGACAGGCCTGAAAGCCGCACAGATCGGACGGCTGAATCGGCTCCCGGTCACGACCCAGCGCCACCGCACGCTCGACCATATTTTCGAGTTCGCGGACATTGCCCGGATAGGAATAGCGGAGCAGCAGCTCTCGGGCCGGCTGGGCAAAGCCCCGCAGCTTCTTGTTCATCTTGGTCGAACAGGTCTGCAACACATGATCGGCAATGACCGTGATATCCTCCTGCCGCGTGCGCAGCGGCGGAATCACGACCTGAACGACGTTCAGCCGGTAAAAGAGATCCTCCCGAAACCGGCCCGCCGCCACTTCCTTCCGCAAGTCCTTTTGTGTTGCGCAGACCAGCCGCACATCCACATCGATCGTCTGATTACTCCCGACCCGTTCGAACTTTCGTTCTTGCAGAACACGCAGCAGCTTGACCTGGACGACCGGCGAGATTTCTCCGATTTCATCCAGAAACAAGGTGCCTCGATTGGCCATTTCGAACCGGCCGGCGGCGGTCGCCACCGCGGCGAGCAGCCGCACCGTCGT
>CAYPOR010000080.1:8003-10638 GCA_964412445.1 uncultured Nitrospira sp. | reverse complement strand
TTCGATGGTGCGGTTTGCAAGACAGGCTCCGGGGCTGAGCGTTCTCGTCTGCCGGATCGTTTCGGCGAAGATCGAAGCCCCGCCGTCCGGTAACTCGTCTCGATTCACCGAGGTGATGACGGCATGGCGGAGGCCGAGCGCCTGCACCGCCTCAGCGACCCGTCGCGGCTCGCTATCGTCGATTGCAAGCGGCCTTCCCGTTTCGACGGAGCAGTAGTGGCATCGCCTGGTGCAGATGTCACCCAGGATTAAGAAGGTTGCGGTGCGGGCGTTCCAGCATTCCCAGCGATTGGGACAGCGGGCTTCTTCGCAAATGGTGTGGAGCTTGAGCCGGTCCATCGTCTGCTTGATGTCGAGATAGTCCGGACCGGTCTGCGCGTTGACTTTAAACCAGGCGGGCAAGCGCGGACGGTCGGACGAGCGGAGCCGGTCGATGGAGATGAGGCTCATGAGGGGCTGTCTTTCTTTGACCGGGGGCGAAACCATCCGGCAAGTTTGGCGAGCAGGCCATCCGGTTGCGGCGGCGGTGCCGGGTCCGGATATTCGACCCACAGTTCTTGCGAGCCGAGATAGATGCCGTGACGAAAGCTGACCTGGGTCCGGAGCTGCCGATATCCCTGCCGATGCAGGATTTGAATCAGCGCGAGCAGCGCCGCGTCCTGCGCGGGATGGAGATCGGTGCTGATCCGGACCGTTTCATACCGCAAAATGGCAAGGAAGCGGTCTCCTGTCCGCTCGAATTCAACGGGGCGGCTGAATCCCCGCTCCCGATGGTCCAGCCCGGCCAGCTGATGTTTATCGAGGCCGCCCTCTCCCATAGCGTGCAGCGTCTTACTCCAATGCGCGGAATACGGCGACGAGGTCGCTCAGCGCGAGCGTTTTGCTTTTGAGAACGGTCCGTTCAGCGTGAATGGCTTCGCGGGTGCGTTGATCCGCCGCGCCGGATTTCAAACAGCCCGCGCCGAGCGCCAGAATACGGTCGCATTCTTCGCCGAGTTTCTTTTTGACGACGGGGTTCACGGAGAGAATGTCCATGAGCTGGTGGCGTGTCTCCGTCAGATGGGCCTGCAGCTCTGAATCGGGATAGCTCTTGCGGGCGGCCTCATCGAAACAACGGTCGAGATATTGCGCCAGGAAGACATAGAGCCGTACCAGGGCAGCGGCGATCTCGGTCTGATCTTGTGCGGAGGGTGCCATGACGTCCCCCTTTCGTGGTAACGGAATTACGCGAGGACGGTAATGTCGTCGCCCTCGACTTTGACCTGGTACACCTCGACTTTGGCCGCCGGGTTCTTGACGCATTCGCCGGTGGTGACGTCGAACTGCCAGCCGTGCCAGGGACAGGCGACGACTTTGCCGTGGATGTCGCCTTCGCCCAGCGGTCCGCCGCGATGCACGCACGTGTTGTCGATGGCGTGGAACGCGCCATCGACATTGAAGACCGCGAGGGTTTTGCCGTTCACTTCCACGACGACGGCCTGTCCTGGTTTCACATCCGCTGTGCTCGCGACTCGTACGAAATCTCCCATTGCCGATCCTCCGCTCTGTCCGGTGCTGTTAGCTGTTGGTAAAAGGCTGCTTGATCTTTTTCAGCAGGCTGTCGATGGATGAGCCCCGTTGCTCCTCTCCGCCCAGCGCGGCGATGATCTTTTGCGCGATCTCGCGAAAGGCCGCGGCCTGCGGAGACGCGGGATTGCCGACCACGATGGGATGACCGGAGTCGCCGCCGTCGCGAATGGCCGGATCGATGGGGATGCGGCCGAGAAAGGGAATGCCCAGTTTCTCCGCGGCCCGCTCCCCGCCGCCGTGCGAGAAGATATCGGTGCGTTCGCCGCAATGGCCGCAGACGAACGAACTCATGTTTTCGACGATGCCAAGCAGCGGGACGTTGACCTTCTGGAACATGGCCATGCCCTTCCGGACATCGTACAGAGCGACTTCCTGCGGCGTCGTCACGGTGATGGCGCCGGCCAGCGGGACCATTTGCGAGAGGGAGAGTTGCACGTCGCCGGTGCCGGGAGGCAGGTCGAGCAGCAGATAGTCCAGCTCCCCCCACAGCACATCGCGGAAAAACGCCTGCAGATATTGATGGACCATCGGGCCGCGCCACACCAGCGGCGCTTCTTCCGGAACCAGATACGCCATTGAGATCAGCTTCACGCCGTAATTTTCAACCGGGACGATTTTGCCGTCTTTTTGCTCGGGGCCTTTGGTGCTCCCCATCATCATGGGAATGTTGGGGCCGTACAAGTCGGCATCCATCAGGCCGACTTTTGCGCCGGTCAGAGCCAGGGCGCAGGCCAGATTGGAGGCGACGGTCGATTTGCCCACTCCTCCCTTGCCGCTGCTCACGGCAATGACATGTTTCACCCCCGGGATCAGATTCTCTTTTGCCGGGGCCTGCTGGGCATCATGCGTGTGTTCATCCGCCATGGGTCGATCCTCCGGTATATCGTCGTGCCGGCGCGTTCGAGTTCGGACGCGGCCGGAGAAGAGGGTCACAGTCTTGAGGCCATCATAAGCGATGCGGAGAGGGAAAGGAAATGGGCCGGTCGGACCATAGAACGTGATGGCCCGACCGGGGAAGTGAACAGTGAATCTACCCGACGGTGGGATCGAGACGGCGCAGGTTCGT
>CAYPOR010000080.1:0-7903 GCA_964412445.1 uncultured Nitrospira sp. | reverse complement strand
CCTCTGCTGGCATTGTAGGGATCTTCGTCGGTATCGGTGCGGGCGTGATGGCGGATATGGTCCGCGCACCAGATGAGGGCCGAATTTTGCAGCGCCCATCCGCCGGCGATCAGGGCGCACCGCTTGACCCAATCCGGACACTCGAAGCTCTGATGAGAGACCAGGCGATGGTAACCGACGGTGATGCCCATCCCGGTGATGACATACATGACGAAGGAGAGTATCCAATCGAAGGTGGTGAAGCCGACGAAGTATCCGTACAGCGGAATACCGATAATTGTAGCGGCGACGATGGAACAAAATAACAGGAAATTCAGATACGAAAAGGCAGCATGATTAGTCGAGGGGGCTTGAGCGGGTGCGGTCATTCATCCTCCTGAAGCAGGGATTCATCCAGTCCACCGGTGTGATGTCGGCGAACGCCCGTAATCCTTGTAATCATAACGAAATCACGCATCCGGTACAACAGGTTCTTCGTTCCGGGCGTCTGTTTCTTGGGATGTGAAAGAGGATTCCAGATGACGCAGCATGCGAACGTTCAGCGTATACTGAACGAATCGGCAATGGGCATTGTTCAGGAGGCCGCATGATATCCGGCGCAGCATCGCTCGAACCAGCCATCGTCCGTATCGGCACGCACCTGTCGAAATTATCCGCCGGCCGAGCCCCGACGGTGTTCGAGAGCCGTTGGTGGTCGCAGGGGGTGATCAACCTGGCCATGAAGGATCCGGCTTTCAAGGTGCAGCTGTTCCGTTTCATTGACGTGCTCCCTGCCCTGGCGTCGGACCATGCGGTCGTCAAGCTGGCGGAAGAGTACTTCGGCGCCATGCACGGGAACGTGTTCGGGTTGCAGTGGGGGCTCAAGGCGTTGGCGTCGACCGGTATGGGGGCGGCCATCACCGGCAAGTCGATCCGTCATCAAGTCGAGCAGATGGCGAGGACGTTCATCGCAGGAGGATCGGTGGTTGAGGCTCTCCCCGTCCTGGCAGGGCTGTGGAAAGACGGCCGTGCCTGGTCCGTCGATCTGTTGGGCGAGTCGACGATCAGTGACCTTGAAGCGGATCAGTACCGGGATCGCTGCCTGGAGGCAATAGCACAGTTGAGCCAGGCGGCCGGCGGCTGGCCGCCGTCCCGTCTATCGGAGCAGGACCATCTTGGGGCGCTTCCGCGTGTGCAATTGTCGCTCAAGATTTCTGCGCTCACGTCCCGATTGGATCCGATCGATCAGGACGGGACGTACCGCACGGTGGCGGCGCGGCTCCGGCCGATCGTGGAGCTCGCGGCCGCCCGCTCGTGCGGGCTGATTTTCGACATGGAGCAGGCTGAGAGCAAAGAGTTGTTGTTGACCATCTTCCGGCGATTGTTTGCCGAAGACCCCTACCGGTCGTTTCCGCAGGCCGGTCTGGCGCTGCAAGCCTATCATCGTGAGACGGAACAGGATGTGCGCGACCTCATCGCATGGACGGAGCGGCGCGGCACACCGGTCACGATTCGTCTCGTCAAGGGAGCCTATTGGGATTCGGACACGGTTCGCCATCATCAGATGGGATGGCCGCCGCCCTTGTTCGAACATAAGGCTGAGACCGACGCACAGTATGAGGCTCTCGTTCCCCTGTTGCTCAGTCATCGGGATGTCATTCGTCCCGCCTTCGGCACCCACAATCTCCGCAGCCTGGCGGTGATTGAAGCGACGGCGGAATCTCTTGGCGTCCCGCCGGAAGCGCTCGAATATCAAATGATCTACGGCATGGCTGAGCCCTTCCAGCATGCAATGGTGGCGCATGGACGCCGGGTACGGCTGTATACACCGGTGGGGCGGCTCCTGCCCGGCATGGCCTATCTCGTCAGGCGGTTGCTGGAAAATACGTCGAATGAATCCTTTCTGCGCAAAGAGTATGTCGAGTCGCAATCCTTGAGTACGCTGCTGGCTCCGCCGGTGGCCTTGGCTTCTCCCGCGATTGCCGCTCCCCGCCCTGCTGATGATTTTGTGAACGAACCGCATTGTGATTTTTCGAAGGCGGCCGGTCGGGCGGCGATGCACGAGGCCATCGGCAAGGTCCGCGGGCAGGCCGGGCAGAGACGGGAATCGCCACATCGGGAGCTTCGTTGGACCGGCCCGTTGATGGAATCGCGCAATCCAGCTCATCCGACGGAGGTCGTCGGGCTTGTGCAGAGCGCCGCGGCGGCGGATGTCGCGGCAGCCGTGGATTTGGCGGTGTCTTCAGCGGCCGACTGGTCTCGTCGGCCTGCGGCGGAGCGCAGTGCCGTGCTGCGGCGCGCAGCGGCGCTCATGCGCGAGCGCCGGTATGAACTGGCCGCGTGGGAAATCCTCGAAGCCGGCAAGCCCTGGCGGGAGGCGGACGCGGATGTGGCGGAAGCCATCGACTTTCTCGAATTCTACGCCGGGCAGATGGACCGGTTAGCCGTCCCGCTTCAGTTGGGACACTATCCGGGGGAGCGGAACCATCGGGTCTATACGCCGCGCGGCGTGGCGGCGGTGATCGCGCCGTGGAATTTTCCGCTGGCGATTCCGGCCGGCATGGTGAGCGCGGCCTTGGTGACCGGTAACACCGTCCTCTTCAAGCCTTCTGAGCGCTCGCCGTTGATGGGGCAGTTGCTCACCGAGATTCTGCTTGAAGCGGGCGTCCCGTCCGGTGCGCTGATCTGTGTGCCGGGAGATCCGGAGATCGGCCGGGCGCTGGCGGCGGGTCCTGAAGTGTCGACCATTGCATTCACCGGATCAAAGGATGTCGGTCTCCAGTTGCTGGCCGGAGCGGCGGTAGTGCAACCGGGGCAGCGTCTGGTGAAACGGGTCATCGCTGAAATGGGCGGCAAGAATGCGATTCTCGTCGACGACACGGCGGATCTCGATGAGGCCATCGCCGGTGTGGTGGCGTCGTTTACGGGCTATGCCGGGCAGAAATGCTCCGCCTGTTCCCGAGCGATTGTGCATGAGGGCGTGTATGACCGGTTTCTCGCGCGATTGCAGGACGCGGTGCTGAGCCTTGCCATCGGCGATCCGCTCGATCCCGGCACGCAGGTCGGCCCGGTGATCGACGGCAGGGCGAAGGAACGTATCGAGGGATACATTGCGCTGGGCCGCCAGGAGGGGCGACTCCTGGTCAGCCGCTCAGTCGAAGGATCGGGGTATTTCGTCGGACCGGCGGTGTTTGCGGATATGACGGCTCGCCATCGACTGGCGCAGGAGGAAATCTTCGGCCCGGTGCTGGCGGTGATCAAAGCGACCACCGTGACAGAGGCACTTGAGACGGCCAACTCGACGAGGTACGCCCTCACGGGAGGAATCTATTCGCGTAGCCCGGCGAATCTGGCGCTGGTGCGGGAGCGATTCGATGTCGGGAATCTCTACGTAAACCGGCCGATCACCGGGGCGCTGGTCGGCCGTCAACCGTTCGGCGGTCACCGGTTTTCAGGAGTCGGCGCGAAGGCCGGAGGCGACGAGTACCTGCCGCAATTCATGACGGCACGGGTCATCAGCGAGAATACGCTGCGCCGGGGTTTCGAGGCGGCGGACTGATCCTGAATGGCCACAGGCTGTTCAGAAAGGTCGTCCAGCAAGGCCGCAGCGAACGAAGAGTCGAAGCGTACCCTTGGAGTACGTTGAGGCTCTGAGTGAAGCGAGAACGCCGCTGGCGGATTTTCTCAACAGCCTGCTAGCGAGCCGGAGTGAATTCCTCCAACTCCTCGGTAATCTCCGTCATCAACCCGCGGTCTTCCTTCGAGCCCGACAATTCCTGCCGTTCGAAGTACTTGACCAGCCCGACCCCTCTGGCGAACCACGCGGTCATCACATCGGTGCCGCGGGCCGGTTTGCCTCCGCCGGACAGATGGATCGTCATGGTCATACGGGCTTCCACCTTGACCGCATCCGGATAGGTGCCGGCCGGCACCGTGATCGTCTCCCGACCGACAAGACTCGTCGATCCGACCACGTCCACTTTCTCATCCGTGCCGTCGCGATCCATATCGCTGCCGAAGTCGAGATCCTTCCGGTTGAACTGCTGAAAGGAGGACGGAATGGTCATGGGAAAGCGGACGATCTGATAGGGCACAATCTGCTTTTCGAGCGGCGTGCCGGGATCCGATCCGTAGTACACGATGCCGACGGCATCGCGGCGGTAGAAGCTGTCCGATTCACCATGGTTGCCGGGATTGGTATCGTGGAAGACGGTGACCGTGGCGCCGTTCAGTTTCTTGGTCCCCTTCACTTCGGACACGTTGGCAAAAAATTTGTTGTCGATAGTCTGGAGCGCTCCCTCGGAGATCTGCCCGCGATAGTGCCAGCGGGTACCGATCTGGTCGGGAAAATAGTCGGAGGAGTGGGCGATCTGCTGGGGCTCTTCCGCCGCCAGCGGTGCGGTCGCAATAAATCCAACAGCGAGAAGCACGATGGTCAACGCGAGTGACGACGAGACGTGAGGCAAGGGATGGGAAACGTGCGACATCGGGATCCTCCTCTGTTTGACGGACCGTATCATAGGCGTTGAGGAAGCGGCAAGGCATGAGGTGAAGCGAGCTTCGCAGGCTTGCGTTGTCTCATGGCTGTGGACATAATCCCCTCGCCATGGCTTCTCCAACACGAACCGGATCTGCAACGCGGACAGCAGTGCGCAACCCAGGACGGCATTCGGTCCTGGTGACCGGAGCGTCAGGCGGCATCGGACATGCCGTGTGTCGTGGCTTTGCGGCAGCGGGCTGGTATGTCGGTGTGCATTATCATCGGCGTAAAGCCGAAGCCGAGAAGACGCTTCGCGCAGTCCGCCTGACCGGCGGGACCGGCGCTCTCTTCCAGGCCGATGTGCGTGACGCGGAATCGGTTCGTCGTATGGTCGATGCGTTTCTCACAACGGCGCCGCAGCCAAGCGCCTTCATTTGCAATGCAGGGATTGCGGCAAGCCGTCTGGTGTTGCGGCAGTGGGAAGATGAATGGATGAGTGTCATTCAAACGAATCTGACCGGCACCTTTCATTGTCTCCAGGCGATGGCCACTCCCCTGCTGGCTCAAGGCGGCGGCTCGATCGTCGTTATCGGTTCGCGCGCGGGATTTCATGGATCAACCGGACAGGCGGCCTATGCCGCATCGAAGGCCGGCTTGATCGGATTGGTGAAGACTGCGGCACAGGAATGGGGGCCACAGAACGTGCAGGTGAATCTGGTCCTGCCGGGTTGGCATCGGACCGGGCTTTCAGAAGGGGCGATGCTAGAAGATCATGACTGGCCGGACCATGCGCTCCGTCGCCCACCGGCGCTTGAAGAAGTCGTGAGAACGATTGTGCACATGACGCAGCTCAACGATCTGTCGGGCCAGGTCTGGAACTGCGATAGTCGGGACCTCTGAGAAACGAGTAACGAACGTGACGCACGGGATATTCATCACGGGGACGGATACCGCTGTCGGCAAGACGCTGGTGACGGCGGCGCTTGCCGTGAGCTTAAAAAAGCGGGGTCTCGATATCGGCGTGATGAAGCCGGTCGAAACCGGTGTCCTGCAGGGCCGACCATCCGATGCCGTTCGGCTCGCACGTGCGGCGCAGGTGTCGGATGCACTGGATCTTGTTCGACCCTATGCCTTCCGGCTTCCGGTTGCGCCGTTGGATGCCGCGAGGGCTGAACGGCGAACGATCAAGATGTCGACCATCGTGCGAGCCTATCAGCAGCTGCACGCGCGGCATGATCTGCTGTTGGTTGAAGGCGCGGGCGGTGTGCATGTGCCGATTACTCCAACGATGGATGTGCTGGATCTGATCGAGACGCTGAAGGCCCCGGTGGTGGTGGTCGGGCGGACCGGGCTCGGCGGAGTGAATCATGCGATGCTCACGCTCAATGCACTCCGCGCGCGAACGATTCCGATCCTTGCCCTGGTGCTCAACCGGACGATTCCGGCGAGACCTGCTGTGGCACGACGGCAGGAACAATCTACGGTGAGCTTGCTGCGGGAGTGTGCCGGGGTGCCGGTGATCGGACCCCTCCCCTACAGGGCCGGCGTGGATGCGCGGTTTGAACGGGCTGTTGAAACGATGGCCGCGCACAGCAAGATGAGAAAACTTACGAAGCTGCTGCTGGCATCTGCGCGAGGAAGTCGCTGACTGCCTGCGTGATGTCCGGAGCTTTGAGAATGGCCGAGATCACCGCGACACCGTTCGCATCGGCCTTCATCACGTCACCGACGTTCTCTACCGTAATCCCCCCGATGGCAAAGACCGGCAACGAGGTGAGCGTACGAATCTCCCGTAGTCCTTCGATGCCGACTACCGGATCGTGATCCTGCTTTGAACCAGGCTTGAAGATCGGGCCGAATCCAAAGTAGTCCGGCTTGCCCGCACTCGCTTCCCGCACCTGATCGGGGTTGTGTGTCGAAATGCCGATCAGCTTGTCCGGTCCCATGACCTTCCGCGCAAGATCAAGCGGCAAGTCGCCCTGCCCCAGATGCACCCCGTCGGCATCCACTGCCAGCGCCAGGTCGCACCGGTCATTCACGATAAACAAGACGTCCAATTCCGCCGCAAGCTTTCGCAGAGGCAACGCCTCTGAGTAGGCCTCCTTCATCGAGGCGGTCTTGTTGCGATATTGAACGATTCTCACTCCGGCTCGGGCAGATTGAGTCAATGCTTCGCGTAATGGTCTGTCCGGTGAGACCGATGGATCGAGGATGAGGTAGAGGTGTGATCGTAGATGTTGGCGAGGTGATGGTGTCATTGGCTGCATTGTAGGCGGAACTTCACAAGGAATTCCAGGAGACCGGCGTCTCTGGATCGCTGGATGAATAGATCAATCCCTAACTGGCTAGGAACCGCTCGAGGAAGGTCGTGGAGACATGGCCCTTTTGGAAGTCGGGGTCGTCGAGGATGCGGCGGTGAAGCGGGATGGTGGTCTTGATGCCTTCGATGACGAATTCGTCGAGGGCTCGGCGCATACGGGCCATGCATTCCTGACGGTCGCGGCCATGGGTGATCAGCTTGGCGATCATCGAGTCGTAATGCGGCGAGACGACCGCGCCGGTTTGCATCACGGAGTCGACGCGCACGCCGAATCCGCCGGGCGGGCTGTATTTCGTAATCAGCCCAGGCGACGGGGTGAACTTCTCAGGATCTTCGGCGTTGATCCGGCATTCCATGCTGTGGCCGTTCATCACGACGTCCTGCTGCCGGAGGGTCAAGGGAAGGCCTGCGGCCAGGCGGATCTGCTCCTTGATCAAATCAACACCGGTCACCATTTCCGTGATCGGATGCTCGACCTGAATGCGCGTGTTCACTTCCATGAAAAAGAAGTTGCGGTCTTTGTCAAGGAGGAACTCTACCGTGCCGACGTTCCGGTAATGCGCGGCTTTCACGGCTTCGCATGCCACGCGTCCGATTTCTTTTCGCAGCTTGTCGTCGATGGCGGGAGACGGAGTTTCTTCCAGGAGCTTCTGGTGCCGCCGCTGGATGGAACAATCCCGCTCGCCCAGGTGGATGACGTGGCCCCGGTGGTCGGCCATGACCTGCACTTCGATATGGCGCGGTTCAAGGAAGTATCGTTCGAGATAGACGCTTTCATTGCCGAAGGTCGATTTGGCTTCGGCCTGTGCCGCTTGGAATGCGCGGGCCAGGTCCTCGGCCTTGTTCACGACGCGCATGCCGCGCCCGCCGCCGCCGGCCGTGGCTTTGATGATGACGGGGAAGCCGATCTTCTGCGCCGCCTGCAGCGCCTCTTCTTCGCTTCTGAGTTCGCCGGGGCTGCCGGGTGTGACGGGCAGGCCGCGCTTCATCACTATTTCGCGCGCTTTGGCTTTGTCGCCCAGCATGGCGATATTTTCGGACGACGGGCCGATAAATTTGATGCCGATGGATTCGCAGACTTCGGCGAAGTGGGCGTTCTCCGACAGGAAGCCGTAGCCGGGATG
>CAYPOR010000079.1:0-11230 GCA_964412445.1 uncultured Nitrospira sp. | reverse complement strand
CATCTCAACGAACGCTTCAGGCGGCAGGCTCGCAAACGCCTGATCGAACTCCAGCACGATCACTTCATCGATGCCCGCATCCTCGAAACGCCGCAACTTTTCTTCCGGACTCGTGAGAAACTTCAAATCGACATGGGGAGCGAGAATCCTGACCGGGTGAGGATCGAACGTCAGCGCGAGCGCGGTGCCCTCCATCCGGCGGGCCGTCTCCACCACCGTCCGGAGAAGCGACCGATGGCCGAGATGATGCCCGTCAAAATTTCCGACTGTGGCTACCGGATAGGGCCGTCCCGCACCGCCAGCATATCCGCGTGTCACTTTCATCGGGCTATCACTGGAGCTGCCGGACAGCATCCTTCGCGAAATAGGTCAAGATCAGATCGGCTCCTGCCCGTTTGATGGCCAGGAGCGATTCCATCATGGCGCGCGTCTCATCGATCCAGCCGGCCCGGCCGGCGGCCTTGATCATGCTGTATTCACCGCTGACCTGATAGGCCGCGATCGGCAGCAATGTTCGCAGGCGTGCCTGAGCAATGATATCAAGATAGGGCATGGCGGGTTTGACCATGACGATATCGGCCCCTTCTTCGACATCCGAGTCGATCTCGCGCAGGGCTTCCCGCCCGTTGGCCGGATCCATCTGGTAGGACTGCCGATCGCCGAACTGGGGACTGGAGAACGCCGCATCCCGAAACGGCGCATAGAAACAAGAGGAGAATTTCGCCGCGTAGGCCATGATCGGCAACTCGGGGAACCCGGCCTGATCTAGCTCCGCGCGGATGGCAGCGACCCGCCCATCCATCATATCGGAGGGAGCGACCATATCCGCACCGGCCTCGGCATGAGTACGGGCCATTGTGCGCAGGCACTCCAGGGTTTCGTCATTGAGAATTTTGCCGTTCTTCACAATGCCGCAATGGCCATGATCCGTATATTCATCGATACAGACATCCGTAATCACGGCCAGCCCCGGCACCTGATCCTTCACGGCTTTGATCGCCCGCTGCACGATGCCGTTCGGATCGTACCCTGAACTCCCACGCTCATCCTTCTTCGCCGGAATGCCGAACAGGATGACGGCCGGAATGCCCAGCGACTTGATCTCCGCGGCTTCTTTCACCAGGAGATCGACCGACAACCGGTACTGGCCCGGCATCGAACCGATCTCCTCACGGCGGTCCCGTCCTTCCACCACAAACAAGGGGTAGATGAAATCCGCCGGAGAGAGCGAAGTCTCACGCACCATTCGCCGGAAAGACTCCAGTTGCCGGAGCCGCCGCAATCGCTGGATCGGAAACGCCATGAAGTCCTACTTTCTCGGCAGATTGGTCAGGAACACCACCAAATCGCGGACTGAAATGACGCCGACCAATTTCCCGTCGCGTGTCACCCCAAGATGTCGGACATGCGCCTGCGCCATCAGATCGTTGGCATCCAACAGAGTCTTGCTTTCCTCGATCGTCATGATCGGAGCCGACATGATCTGCTCGACCGTCGTTTTGGTCGCATCCGATCCCGAGGCCACCACCCGGCGCATCATATCCGTATCCGTGACGATGCCGATGATTTCCTTGTCGTTGGTGATGAACAGGCTGCCGATCCCGCGATCGCGCATAATCCGCGCAGCGGTCTGAGCGTCAGTATCGCGAGCCACCGTGACGAACTTCTCTCTGGGAATCATGAACGATTTCACTGGAACCATTGGACACTCCTCCCTTTTTGCGTCATCTGCACCGCCATGAATATCGCTACGGCGTTGTCGCCGCAGCCACTTGCGTGCCGCTACTGAAATATCCCGCCATCGCCTCGACCAATGCCGGGATCGTATTTTCTCCCGGCATGATACTGACAACCAAACCGGCTTCACGCGCCGTCTGCGCCGTAATCGGTCCGATGCAGGCCACCGCGACCGATTGTACCAGGAGACGGGCCTGCGCTTCACCACCGACCAATTCTATAAAGTTACGAACCGTCGAAGAACTGGTAAATGTGACGACATCGATCTGCCGGTCGACCAACAACTGCTTCCACACCTCGATAGACTCCCGGGGAATCACGGTCCGATACACCGGAATGACGTCGACCACCGCCCCGCGGGCGCGCAGGTCATCCGGCAACAGCTCGCGCGCAACTTCTGCCCGGGGGATGAGAATACGGGCCCGCGACAGATCCGACTCTGCCAACGTCGCAAGCACTCCTTCCGCCTGATATTCCGCCGGCACCACATCCGCATTGACGCCGTACCGTGCCAATTCCTCGGCCGTTCGAGGACCGATACAACAGATACGCCGGCCCGCAAGGCTGCGCGCATCATGCCCGCGTGCGCGGAGCCGCTTCATGAACTGACTGACACCGTTGACGCTGGTAAGGATAAGCCAGTCATACTGGCCGACCGCATCGATGGCCCGATCAACCGGCGCCCAGTCTTTCGGCTCGACGATCTGAATCGTAGCCCCCTCAACCGGCTCCGCACCTGCAGCTACAAGCAAACCCGCCAGCTCACCGGCCTGTTCTTTCGCACGCGTCATCAACACGCGCTTCCCGAAGAGCGGCCGCCGCTCGAACCAATTCAACTGCTCACGCAGATTGACCACCTCACCCACCACCACAACTGTCGGCGGCTCCATCTTCGCCTGCCGTGACTTCTCTACAATATCAGCCAAGGTTCCGACCACCGTGCGTTGGGCAGCCCTGGTTCCCCATCGAATCAGCGCGACCGGGGTGGCCGAAGGACGCCCTTCGGCGATCAAATTGGACACGATGGAGGGAAGATTTTTCATCCCCATCAAAAAGACCAGCGTGCCATGACTACTGGCCAATCTCGGCCACTCCAGCGCCGTCTCGCTCTTCTCAGGGTCCTCGTGGCCGGTAACAAATGTGACCGTCGACGCCATCGTCCGATGGGTCACAGGAATTCCCGCATAGGCCGGAGCGGCAACAGCCGCTGTCACGCCCGGCACCACTTCGAAATACACGCCGGCCGACGCCAGTGCCTCCGCCTCTTCCCCGCCCCGGCCAAAGACAAACGGATCGCCGCCCTTGAGCCGGACCACAACCTGGCCCTGATTGGCTCGCTCAATGAGCATGCGATTGGTCACTTCTTGAGGCTGATACTGGCCCTTTCCTCGACGCCCCACATAGATACGCTCGGCCTGAGATGAAGCATGCGACAACAGCGCCGGATTGGCGAGATAGTCGTAGAGCACAACGTCGGCCTGTTCAAGACACTCTTTGCCGCGCAGGGTCAGCAACTTCGGATCGCCCGGTCCGGCACCAACCAGATAGACTCGGCCTTGTCGCGGCTTACCTGCCATTACGCTTTTCCATAAATCTCACGCAGAATCTTGTCGGCGCCTCGGGAAAGCAATCGCTCTGCCAGTTGAGTCCCCAACGCCTGCGCCTCCGCACTCCCGCCCCGGACGGCATCACGAATCACGGTCTTGCCGTCCACACTCGCCACCAGCCCTTCCAGCTGCACCTCATCCTGCGCCAGCGTGGCATAGGCCGCGATCGGCACCTGACAACCGCCTTCCAGTCGATGCAGCAATGCCCGTTCGGCCGTCACGGCGATCTGCGTCGGCTGATGGGTGAGCCGGTTCAGGATCGATCGTACGAACTGATCGTTTGACCGCCCCTCGATACCCAGCGCCCCCTGTCCGATGGCGGGAAGGCAGAGTCGTGGATCGAGATACTCCGTGATTTCCTGCGTCCACCCAAGCCGGCGCAATCCGGCGGCAGCCAGGATGATTGCATCGAACTGCCCGTCCTTCAGCTTTTTCAATCGCGTGTCGAGATTGCCTCGGAGCATCTCGATCTGAAGATCAGGCCGGGCATGAAGAAACTGCGATTGCCGTCGCAAACTGCTGGTCCCCACGCGAGCGCCCGCAGGCAAATCCTGAAAGCGACAGCCCGTCCGGCTGATCAGCGCATCCCGTGAATCCTCGCGCGGAGGGACGCAGAGAATTTCCAGGCCGTCCGGCAACTGAGTCGGCACGTCTTTCATACTGTGAACGGCAAAATCGATTTCACCGCTCAACAACGCCTCTTCGATTTCTTTGACGAACAGCCCCTTCCCGCCGATCTTGGCAAGCGGCACGTCAACAATCTTGTCCCCGGACGTCTGAATCCGGGTGAGCGTCACCCTCACCTCGGGTGCGACCGCTTGTACTTGCGACTGGAACCACTCGCTCTGTTGTAATGCGAGCTTACTCGCCCTGGTTCCCAAAACCAGAGTCGTTCGTGGGGCTGTTGGTGTCGGCACAGATCTCGCTCCTACAATCAATTACTGAGTTTGTTTCTGGCTGGTCGTCCGGGAAGGAGCCTGTTCAATAAGCGGTTCGCTCGCATCGTGCGCCGCACAGGCCGATGGATCAACGGCGGATACGCCGGGCAGATCCTGAGGCGGCGGCGCCTCCAGATTGAAAAACCGCCGTGCCGCCTCCACAAAGGCGGCCCCGCTCGACGAATTCACCTCGGACTTCAACGTGACCATCGTCCCGTGAATCAGCTTATTCACAATCGATGACGCCAACCCTTCGACAAGTTCCCGATCCTGTGCCGGCAGATGCGCCAGCCTCCCCAGGGCCTTGTCCAACTCGTTGCGTTTGATTTCATCCGCACGATGCTTCAGCGCAACGATCGTCGGCGTCACCTCCAGCGACTTCATCCATTCGCGCAACACGCCGACTTCTTCCACCACCATCTGCTCGGCCTTATCGGCCTCCTGCAAACGCTCGGCGCGATTTTTCTCCACACGCTGCTTCAGGTCGTCGATATCGAACAGAAAGGCATTGTCGACATGCCGCACCGCCGGATCGATGTTCCGCGGGACCGAGATGTCGATCAAAAACATCGGCCGGTTCATCCGCGCCGTCACCGCCCGCTGCACATCATCGGCGCTGATGAGATAATGCGAGGCACCGGTTGAAACCAGCACGATATCGGCGGAAGCCATATCGTCCTTATACTGCTCGAACGGGACGGCCATCCCGCCGAACTTTTCGGCCAAATCGACGGCATGTTGCGGCGTCCTGGTGGTAATCCGTACCTGTCCGACACCCTGTGCAATCAGATGTTGCGCGGCCAATTTGGCCATTTCTCCGGCCCCGACCAGCAAAACAGTCCGCTGTCCGAGATCCGAGAAAATCTTTTTGGCGAGTTCGACCGCCGCATAGCTGACCGATACGGCCATTTCCGCGATCTTGGTTTCGGTCCGGACCCGCTTGGCGACGGAAATGGCTTTCTTCACGACCTTGTTCATGATCAAGCCGGTCGTCTTGTGCGCCAGGGCCAGTTCAAATGCATCCTTCAGTTGACCAAGGATTTGCGACTCGCCGACGATCATAGAGTCGAGACTGGCGGCCACCCGAAACAGATGTGAAATGGCTCGATCGCCGGAATGCCAATAGAGATGCGGCGTCAGCTGTTCGGAGGAGAGGGAGAGATGGGTGTCGGCGAGAAATTCCTGAATCCGTCCATAGCCCTGTTCAAGATCGTCGACGACCGAATAGACCTCGACACGGTTGCAGGTAGACAGCAGCAATCCTTCCTTCACACCGGAATAGGACGTGAGCCGGACGAGCGCCTCGCCCATTCGGCTCTCCGGCACCGCCAGCTTCTCACGGATTTCAACGGGCGCCGTCTTGTGACTGAGCCCAACCACGATTAAATGCATGTCACGACACCGTCCCGTAGCTCTTGAGGACCACGCCGATCAAGGTCAGAATCACACCGGCGAACCCGATCACAGTGAGATAGGCGGCACGCTTGGCTCTCCAACCCACCGTCAAACGCCCCAACAGCACGACAAAATAGAACAGCCAGGTGACCAGCGCCCAGGTCTGCTCGGGATTCCAACTCACATACGCCCCCTGTGCAAACTCCGCAGAAATGGCCCCCGTCACAATGCCAAGGGTTAGAAGAGGAAATCCCAGTACAATGGATTGCTGGTTCAGATGGTCGAGAAAATCCAGAGCCGGGAGCTTTGCATACAGCACGTTGAACCGTTTCGACTTGAGAAGGCGGTCTTGGATGAGATACATCACTCCCGCAACAAAGGCGACGGCAAACCCCACAGTCCCCAACATGCTCAGCGTGACATGGAGCCAGAGCGTTCGGAACATCGGCTGTAACGTAGGAACCGTGTCAGGCAACGCCGCAGCTGAGATAAGCGACACCAGCGCAAGCGGAACGATGAAAGAACCCAGCACATGGATCCGGTGACGAAACTCGACGGCGAGAAACACCAGGATGAGCATCCAGGAAAAGAAGGAAAGCGCTTCATGAACACTGGGGGGAGCGGCTGCAGAACTACCCACCATGCGCGCGACCAACGCAAGGGTATGCATGACAAAGCCGGCCGCCGTAATACCGAGGGAGACCTTCGAAAGCGCTTCAGAACGTCGCAGGAGATAGGCAAGGAATGAAATGGTTGCGGCGAAATACAACCCCATCGTCACCATGAAGCAGACTACGGCCATGCGGGCATTCCCTCTTTCACGACGGACAATGAAACGTATCTTGCGGGATTAAAAGAAAATTATAGCGATGCGACGAGAACAGAGTCAACAAAGAGGACCGTCGAAACTCGACGACAAACACGGGAACAAACCCCGCGGCTCACTCTTTCTTGTGGGAGTTCCCATCGGACACCCCGACGACATCACAATCCGGGCACTTGGCATTCTCCGCCAAGTCGATATTGTGGCAACCGAAGACCCGCTTTCCACACAGATATTTTTTCGCCACCACAATCTGTCCCCCACCCTCACCAGCTATGGACCGACAAAAATACACGACAAGGTCGCAATCCTCATCGATCGATTGCAACAAGGACTGTCCGTTGCGTTGCTCTCGGATTGCGGGTCCCCCGTCATCTCAGACCCGGGCAGCCTCCTCGTCGCCGCAGCACACAGAAACAACATTCCTGTGCTTTCACTTCCCGGCCCGTCAGCCGTCACCGCCGCCGTCGCCGCATCAGGCTTTCCGGCCGAGGCCTTTCACTTTTACGGAGATCTTCCAACAAGCGCCGGCCCGCAACGGCTGCAGCTCATGCATATCCTGAGACATGCGGAACCGACTATTCTTTTCTGCGCGACTGAATCCTGTTCGGCTATCCTGAGCGCCATTGCTCACATAGCCCCGCGCCGCGAAGTCGCCCTCGCCTGTGACCTGACGCTTAAACAGGAAACGATCCTCCGAGGAACCGCCAGCCGCGCCGCAGAAGAATTGAAACGAATCAGGCGGCCGCAGCAAATCACGATGATTGTGGCAGGGAAAAATCCGCTTGGAAGCAAGGCGGGAGATCGCTCAAAAACTAGTCGGTCTCCTCACGCCTGATACGTACCCGGTAGACTGAACCAACACGATCCTGCGCAAGAACGGTGTGCCCTTCATTTTCGACACTGCGCGGAACATTCTTAATAGGATCCCCGTCATCCAGTAACACGGATAACACCTGACCATGCTCCATCGTCTCAAGCTTTAGCTTTGTCTTCACAAAATTATACGGGCAAATCACGCCACGAAGATCGAGTTCAATATCCGACGAAAGCTCAGGTTGTACATTTCCATTCTCATTCATATTCAAGCCTCGCAATCATTACCAACCAACTTCACACGCCGCTAAGTCATACACGTTACCAACAACCGCCCAAGACAACAAGTTCAGCCCTTGGAACAGTCGAGACAAAAAAAAGGGGCAGCCGAAGCTGCCCCTTCCATCAAACAAGCGACTAAATCAGATCTAGTTCAAGCCCTTCACGAGGTTCGGCTTGCTGTAGTCCGCCGCACCATAGTCAGACTTGTTGGTCTGAATTTTGGTCTCAGGAGCCACCGTCTGATAGCCCCATCCTGGCTGCGGTTCACAGTTCCAGCAAGGAGCCGCGCCGGTGAATTCGCTGATCGTGGTATCCACGGTTCCGGTAACCTTGCCTGGGAGCACAGACCCAGCTACGCCGCCGGTCGTGCTGCCGCTATTCGTCTCGATCGCGCGCTCGGTCGAGGGATTCGGGCGCTGGCCCAATCCACCGAATCCGGCGAGCTTCTCATTTCCACGAAGCACGGTGATCTCACGAACAATCTTCCGGCCCACACCGAACTGCTGGGTGCTGGACGTCGCTTCAACCACCTGCAAGGTCACGTCATCGCCGGAGTTGATGGTCTTGATCTGGTCCATGTTGGTCTTATCGTCAAAAAACACGATAAGAGAATTCATGGAACCTGCACCGGCGCGCCCTTCGTCATGCGAACTTCCGCCCGTTTCCAGGTGCAACTTTCCGGCAGGGAAATCGATGGCTAACACACGGCCATAGATGGTTTCGGGAAGAGACAGCCGATCGAGAAACGAATTGCGATCAAAGGCCTGAACGCGGTTTGCGCTTCCGGAAATGTCGCCAACCCCGGTCCCGACGCCCATCGCGGACCCGCCAGACTGCTGCAACCGCTCTTGCGCGCCTGCAACACCCACAGAGCCGACAAAAAGAATTGTGGCTCCCAGTGCCAACACCTTACGCATGTGCTGCCTCCTTGTGAGAAAGATAATGTGTGGAGATGATGAACAACAAGATTCCTTGCGTGATCACGTACATGAGTCCATTCTAATGACCGCGGAACTATAGGCCAACAGGGGAAACCTGTCAAGAGGCTTTTCTACTATAAATTGGGTTGCTACCGGTCCGGCTACTACCATCGCATGTGTCATCCGTGAGTCTGGTGCCCAGAGGGAGGGTCGAACTCCCACTCTCTTGCGAGAACCGGATTTTGAGTCCGGCGCGTCTGCCAGTTCCGCCATCCGGGCATACAGGATAAGCCGAAAATGCAATGCGCTCCTCTTCTAACATGAAGCACGTGGAGGGTCAATCGGCATCGCCCCTTTTCTTCCGAAGAAAACGTCTGCTAGAATGCCATCGTCTTTACAGAGGAGACGAACCATTCGGGTTGTTCCCGCCGCCCAGCATCTAGACACCTCATTCGTGATAAGGAGCATGGCAGATATGGCAGAGGTTGCGTGCGTCACATGTGGACAAAATGGCGAAGCGATTACCGCCGCTCTTTTTCTTGGCAAGCTGGAACAGGAAATCAAGGCAAAGGTCTGCACCGGCTGCTGGAAAAAGTGGGAGGGTATGCGCGTGATGGTGATCAATGAATATCAGGTCAATCTCGGCGACGAAAGCGGACGGGAACTGGTCCGCAAACAGATGAAGGCCTTCTTAAAACTTGGCGAACAGGCCGACACTTCGAAGATCGCGGAAAACTTCCGTCCGGAAGGAAGCTAGCGGAGCGCCGCTTTCCCGGGCGCCGCCGGGGCGCCCGAAATCGCCTTACCAAATTCCCTGTCTTGTCGCCGACTTCGTTGACATGCCCTTTTTGAAAATGCTAGAGTCCTCCATTCTTCTCCCGCCTTCCTAGTTCATTTACTCGGATGCGGTGGTGAATTTGTCATGATTACGCAAATGCAGGTCAAGGGGTTGATGTTCGACCCCTACAACAACGCCTATATAGTTGTGCTTCGCGACGAGGATGAGTCGGAGATGCTGCCGATTTGGGTTGGAAAATCAGAAGCGAGCGCCATCAGCCTCGCACTGGAGCATGTGGCTCCGCCGCGCCCCATGACGCATGATTTCATGAAGTCCTTCTTGGATGCCTATAACGCCAAAGTCATCAGCGTGGTCATCACGGACTTGAACGAGCACACGTATTTCGCAAAAATTCATCTGATGTACGAAGATTCGGAATATGCGGTCGATTCACGGCCCAGCGACGCCATTGCGCTGGCGATCCGGTCGGAGGCGCCCATCTTCGCAAATGATTCCGTGATTCGCAAACAAAGCTCGGAAGAACTCGAACAGTGGCTGGAAAATCTGAAACCGGACGATTTCGGAAAACTGGACTCCTAACCCGACGCTCATCATGACGGATACGGCACAGGCGAACGATCAGAACCTCATCCCGCTCTCAGTCAGCCGCGTGGTCGAGGATTCCAATACGGATACGAGAATCATCGTTCTGACCAGGACCGATGATGCCGATACCTTTACGATCTGGGTCGGTGCCCCAGAGGGCGACTCCATTCGTCGCGCCATGGATGCAACGACGCCGCCCCGGCCGATGAGTCACGATTTGGTAAAAAGTTTCGGCGAACATTTCGGCATCACGACCAAACGGGTTGTACTGACCGATGTGAAAAGCAGCACCTACTACGCCACCGTATTCCTTGAGAACAAAGGGGTGGAACGGTCGATCGATGCCAGACCAAGCGATGCCATCGCACTGGCCCTTCGAACGCACGCACCGATTTACGCCACCCCGGACGTGTGGAAACGACGCAGCGGGCAACACCTAGATGCCTGGCTGGCGAAGCTCGATACGAAAGATATCGACACACAAGAAGTCTAGGATGTTTCGTTTGATTAATTGCGAGGAGTAGAAGACGACCATGATGACCTATCTCGAAAAACCGGCCAATGTGAAAGAACAGTGGCACCTCGTAAACGCCGAGGGAAAGACGTTGGGACGTTTGGCAGCCAAGGTTGCGGGCATTCTCCGCGGCAAACATCGCCCCACCTTCACCCCTAACGTTGACATGGGTGATCACGTCGTAATCATCAATGCCGAGAAAGTGCACTTGACCGGCAACAAGATGCAGGACAAGCTCTACATCCATCACTCCGGCTACCCCGGCGGGCTCAAGACCACCGATGCCCAGCAATTATTCAAGAAAGACCCGACGGAATTGCTGGTCCGGGCGATTGAGGGGATGCTTCCCAAGACTCCGCTCGGCAACGGCATGGCAAAAAAACTCCGCGTGTATGTCGGGCCCAATCATCCGCATCAGGCTCAACATCCGGAACCCATTTCTCTGTAGCAATCAGGATTAGAAGGAGACGAGTCATATGGCAGCCGTGACACAGTACGCAACGGGCCGCAGAAAATGTGCCGTAGCCAGAGCCTGGGTAACAGGCACTGCAACCGGTGAAATTACGGTAAACGACAAGCCGCTGGAGAAGGCGTTTCCCCGCCTGACTCTCCGCCAGATCATCCAGCTTCCCCTTGAAATGGCCGGACTCACCGGCAAATACTCGATCAACGCCACCGTCTATGGAGGCGGCCCGACCGGTCAAGCCGGCGCGCTCCGTCACGCCATTGCGCGCGCGCTGGTCGCTTTGAGCCCGACCGTGCGCACGCAGATCAAGAAGGAAGGCCTCCTGACTCGCGACTCTCGTGTGAAGGA
>CAYPOR010000078.1:0-11346 GCA_964412445.1 uncultured Nitrospira sp. | reverse complement strand
ACCGCTCCCCAAGCCGTCTCGTTGAGCACAACGACATGTCCGTTCAAACCGGTCCCCAAACCGTTGACCCAGCTCAATGAAGAATATGCCCAGGCGCGTGTGGCCAGGAAACAGCTGGAACAAGCCGTTCATTCCCTGTTCTCGTCTATTTCCGAACAGAGATCCGTTGACCCTCAACTAGCAGCCGAAGCGGTCCAGGAAGTCACGATCGTCACAAGGACCCTCCCCAACGCGGCTGTTTTCATGGCCCTCAGTCAGCAGCGGGCCGGCGATTCATCGCTGAGCCAGCACGCCTTATCCACCTGCACGCTGGCCCTCGTCATCGGGCAATCGTTCGGCTACAACCCGCTCGAACTCCAGGAACTGGCCATGGCCGCGCTGCTCCACGACATCGGCCTGCTGCAGGTTCCGACAGCGATCATTCAGCGAAGCGCCAACACCTCGCACCCGCTCCCCCGGCAGGACCGGGACATTCTCCAGTCGCATCCCCGATTGGGCATCCTCGCGCTCGAACGGCAGGGAGGATTCGACACCAGAGTTCTGCAAATGATCGGGGAGCACCACATCCGCCTTGATGGCTCGGGCTATCCCCAGGGCACCAGAGGCGAATTTACGTCGGATCGCTCGCGCATTCTGATGATTGCCGATTACTACGATGAGTTGATCACCGGGTTCGGCGGAGCCTCGCCGCTGGCGCCCCATCAAGCGCTGCAACGGATTTTCCGGGAATCCCAGGACGGGGCGTTCGATCAGGCGATCCTGTCGCGCTTCATCAAGCTCATCGGTATCTATCCGGTCCACAGTCGCGTGCAGTTGAACACGAACGAGAAGGCCGTTGTGACGGAGTTGAATCCGTCGGCGCTGCATCGCCCTGTCGTCGCAATCACCCACGCCCCGAACGGCACGGAAACGCCCGCCCCTCTGACCATCGACCTGTCGGGCCAGAAGAATGTCACGCCGGAACGGACCATCGACAAGGTGCTGGACTCCCCGGAGGACGCGCATCCCGCCGCCGCCTCACAAGCCGCATAGCCCTCGACGAAACCGTACCGGGCGCCTGCCCCGACACCGCCCGTGTTCCGTTGGCGGACGCGATCCGGAGCACCGTCATTCGTAACGCAGCGCGTCGATCGGATTAAGACGCGACGCTTTATGGGCAGGATAGAGGCCAAAAAAGACCCCCACGGCCAAAGAGAACACGAATGCAAGGATTACGGTTGTTCCAGAAATGATCGTCGGCCATCCGGCCAGCTCTGTCGACAGCGAGGCGCCCACGACACCGACGAGAATCCCTGCACAGCCGCCCGCCAGGCTAAGCGCCGTCGCCTCGATCATGAATTGCATCAGAATATGCCACCGCTTGGCGCCGACCGCCATCCGCACGCCGATTTCCCGCGTCCGTTCGGTGACCGACACCAATAGAATATTCATGATGCCGATCCCCCCGACGAGAGAGGCGATCAACGTCGCCAATAATAAAAACTGCACAAGGGTCCGACTGGCTCCTTCGTAGACCTCGGCAAGATCGAGCTGCGTCTTCACCGTAAAGTCGTCCGGCTGCCCGTCGTGAAGTCGATGACGATCTCGCAGGATCTGCCGAATCGCCGCCACCGCGCGGGGAATATCGTCTTTTTCGAATATTGAAAACGAGATGGCTTCAACCGATTCATAAAACTTGGCGCCGTGAACCTTCTTCTGCGCCGTTGAAAAAGGAATGAACACAATATCGTCTTGATCGCTGCCGGCAGGAGCCGGCCCCTTGGGACGCAACACCCCGATCACGCGAAACGGAACCCGCTTGATGATGATCGTGGATCCGACCGGTTCCCGGTCGTCACCATAGAGCCGCTCCACGGCCGTTTGCCCCAGCACCGCCACCAGGGCATTCTGCTCCATCTCGACTTGCGTGAACGGCTCTCCATCCTCCAGCTCCCAGCCACGAACAGAAAAACATCCTGGATTGATGCCGACTACCGGCAACCGCCAATTGTACTGCTCATGGATCACCTGCGTCGGATCTCTCCGTCCCCAACAGACATCCCGAATCAGAGAGACTTTCCGCTGCGTCTCCAACGCATCGGTCATTGTGAGCGTGACCGCCGTGCCTTGAGCGGAACGGACAAGGCCCACACGCTGCAAAGCCGGCATCACGACCACGACATTCTCGCCCATGGTCGCGACCTGCCGTTCGACCATCCGCTGAGCGCCTTGCCCGATGCCGGCAATTGTCACAAGCGCGGCAACACTGACCGTCAGACCGAGCATAGCCAGCCCCGCCCGCCGCCAATTCCGGCTCAACCCCGCTAACGCCTCGCCCATGGTCATCAGGATGATTCGCGCCATTGACGACTCCGCACGCGACCCGGCAACGACGAAATTACTCATACCGCAGCGCGTCGATCGGATTGAGGCGCGCCGCCTTATGGGCCGGATAGAGGCCGAAGAAAAGACCGACCGCGAGTGAGAACAGAAAGGCGGCAGCGACCGTGTTACCGGAGATGATCGTCGGCCATCCGGCGATGACCGTGGTCAACCGGGCCCCCGCGACCCCGAAAAGGATGCCGAGGGTTCCGCCGACCACGCTCAACGTCATCGCCTCGATCAAAAACTGCATGAGAATATGCCGCCGCTTGGCGCCGACCGCCATCCGCACGCCGATTTCCCGCGTCCGTTCGGTGACCGACACCAATAGAATATTCATGATGCCGATCCCCCCGACGAGCAGCGACACCGCCGCGATGGAAAGCAGCATGACCGTCAACGTCTGACTCGTGCCTTCCTGCACTTTGCCGATATCGACCTGCGTGCGGATCGTGAAATCGTCGCCCTGTTCGGCCTGGAGACGATGCCGGGCCCGCAGGAACTCCCGAATCTGGTCGACCGCAGCGAACAAATCCTCCTGCCGCTCCGTGGTGGCGAACAAGGCCCCGACCGAGCCGATGAACTGCGTCCCGAACACTTTTCGTTCCGCCGTGCTGAACGGGATGAACACAATGTCGTCCTGATCCGATCCCTGAGCCGACTGGCCTTTCGGAGCCAGCACCCCGATGACGCGAAACGGCACATTCTTGATGCGGATCACCGACCCGACGGGCTCCTCGCCCGCGTCAAACAGATTGTCCACCACCGTTTGTCCGAGCAGCGCCACGCGCGACGCGGCATCCAGATCGGTCTGCGTAAAGGGGCCGCCGCTGACGAACGACCAGTCCCGGATCGACAGATAGCTGGGAGAGATCCCGTTCACCGATCCGTTCCAGTTCTTATTGCCGTTCACAATCTGCATCACATCGCGTTTGGCCCACCCGGTATCCTGGAGCAGCGGAATCCGCTTCTTCATCTCCAGCGCATCGGACACATTGAGCGTGACGGCCCCGCCCTGCCCGCCCCGGACGCCGCTGACGGTCGTGGAGCCCGGCAGCATGATGATGACATTGGTCCCCATACTGGCGACCTGCGCCTGCACCGCCGCCTTCGCCCCTTCTCCGATGCTGACCATCGCGATCACCGCGCCGACGCCGATGACGATCCCGAGCATCGTCAGCCCGGCTCTCAGCCGGTTTCTGCCCAGAATCCGAACCGCGGTCATGAGGGTCAGGAGAAGGAAGGCCGGCATCAGCGTCCAACCAGGGATGAGGGATGCGCGGGCTTGGTGCGACGATCGGTCAGCACTTGCCCGTCTTTGATCACAATCTCGCGCGCGGCATAGGCCGCGATGTCGGGCTCATGGGTCACCAGAATGATCGTGATACCCGCTTCCCTGTTCAACCGGTCGAGGATCGTCATGATTTCCCGGCTCGATTCTGTGTCGAGATTCCCGGTCGGTTCATCGGCAAGCAGCAGCGAGGGAGTCGTCACCAGCGCCCGGGCAATGGCCACACGTTGCTGTTGGCCGCCGGATAGTTGCGTCGGGTAGTGCTGTTCACGCCCCTTCAATCCGACGCGCTCCAGCGCCGCCGCTGCCAGCATCCGCTGCTCGCGAAGGGGTAGTCCACGATAGAACAAGGGGAGTTGCGCGTTTTCCAGCGCGCTGGTGCGGGGAATCAGATTGAAACTTTGAAAGACGAACCCGATCTGCCGGTTCCTGATCTCGGCCAGTTCATCGGCCCGAAGTCCCGCGACATCGACGCCGTTCAGCCAATAATGGCCGCGGGTCGGCTGATCCAGACAGCCCAGCATGTTCATCAGGGTCGATTTTCCCGATCCCGACGAGCCCATGACCGCCACAAACTCGCCTTGCTCGATCGTCAGATTCAACCCGCGAAGCGCCTGCACCTCCACATCGCCGAGACGATACACTTTCCACAAATCCTGGCATCGAATCAGCGGAACCGGCTGTCCATCGCCGCTAGTCATGAGCATCCTGTCGCTACCTCTCGGCCTTCGGAGCAGAACGGACTGAAACGCTTTAGTATGAGACTTACATGCCGCGGTCACGCGTGCGCCGCGATCCGCCGCCTCCGCCGAACCCGGGCGGCAACTCGCCCCCCTGACGATTGGCTCGCGCCACATCCAGCCCCACGATGACCATATCTTGCTCTCCGAGCGGGCCGCCGACGATCTCCGTCCAAAGGCCGTCTGAAATGCCCGTCTGAACCGGCACGGACACCGGCTCACCGGATTCGTCCTGTTTCCACACCCGGCGCGCAGAAGTGCCCGGGTCTGCGGAGCCGGACAACGGCCGGCTTATAGCGGGTCGCCCGTCGGTTTTGGCCGGCTTTCCTTCAGCCGGACCGCCTTCGGCCCGGTCGCTCTTGGGAGGGGTAAAGCGTAAGGCCGCATTCGGCACTTTGAGAGCCTGCTCTTTTTGCGCCACGACGATAGACACATTCGCCGTCATTCCCGGCTTGAGACGCAGATCTTGATTGTCGACGGCCACCACGACATTGTAGGTCACGACGTTTTGCACATTGATCGGAGCCAATCGCACCTGCCTGATCGTGCCGGAAAACCGCACCCCGGGGTAGGCATCCACGGTAAACGTCGCATCTTTGCCTTCGGCGATCCCGCCGATATCCGACTCGCTGACATTGGTGTCCACTTGCATCTTCGTGAGATCCAACGCGATCAGAAAGAGGTTCGGCGTGGCAAAACTGGCGGCGACGGTCTGGCCGACTTCGATATTCCTGGCGACGACGATGCCGTCGACCGGCGAACGGATGGTGGTGTACTTCAGCTCCAATTCCGCCGAATTCAACGCCGCTTCCGCCTGGCGGACCTGCGCCTCCGCGACACGCACCTGCGCTTCCGCACCCTGCGCATTGGTCACGGCCACATCGACGTCATTCTGCGACACAAAGTGCTGGTCGATGAGCGAACGAACCCGGTCGAGCTCTCGCTTCCGTTGCGCCCCGTCGGTCTTGGCGCGGGCCACATTCGCTCTTGCCATTTCCAGGTTGCTTGCCGCCTGGTCACGCCGGGCCTTGAACGGCTCCGGATCGATCACCGCCACGATGTCACCGGCTTTCACGCGCGAATTGAAGTCGGCGTGGAGGCTCTTGATCATCCCGGAGACTTGCGAACCGACCTGCACGGACACGACCGGATTGATGCTGCCGGTGGCACTCACGATCGAAACCACGGAACCGCGCTCGACCGCCGCCGTGCGATAGCGCACCGGAGCCTTTCGCTCCCCATTGAAGAAGACATACCCGCCGATGGCGAGCCCGACGGCCAACACCCCGATAATCACACCGCCACGTCGCATAGGGAATTGCTCTCCGGACTGGAACGGATTTCATCATAGCAGGAACCGGCAAAGCGAATCATCCCGCGCCGGATCCGCAAAGCACGAGGGCCGTTCCCCCTTGCGGAGAAACGGCCCTCATCGAACACGTCATCGCCCTGCAGCCGGTTACGGACTGACGGAGATCCGGTCCTTGATCATGTCGAAGGTTTCCTTCGGCACCACATTCTTGGCCACCAGTTCGCCCTTCACCCGATACGGACGATTCGTCACGATCCGGTCCGCTTCGTCTTTTTTCAAGCCCAGGAACAAGACCATGTCGCTCGCGGACGCCTTGTTCACATTCATGGCTGCGGAAGCGGCGGCCGGCGTCAGCGTGGCCGCGGCCGGCGCGGCGCCGGGAAGCGGCGGCAGGCCGGACGGCGTCAGCGAGCCTGTCACCGAATGGGAGCGGTCCTTCAGTTCCTTCTGATACCGGGCCACCAGCGACTTCAGCGTTTCATTGTGACGCTTCACATCTTCATACTCCGCCCGCACGTTCCGATTCTGGGACGAGACGGCTTTCAACTTATCTTCCAATTCTTTCGTGCGCGTATCGAGCGCCCCGCGCTCTTTGTCACGGCCATGCTCGATGCGCTGCAGTTCGTCGCGGGCCGCTTGAGCCTCGCTGCCGAACTTCACATTCAGCTCCTTCAGGGTTTTCACCTGCTGTTCCATGGCGTTCTTCTGCTGACGCGTCTTCTCCAACTCCATCTTCGCGCTATCCGCCTCCGCCAGCGCATCCTGATATTTCTTGTTCGACACCACGCAGCCGCCGGTCATCATGGCGACAACCACCAGCACTGACAAGATCCCCTCACGTCTCATACGAACCTCCCCCTCTTACAATGACCGCGCATTAGTGAACAGGACCGCCGCTCCATGCCGGAACGCAACCGTTGCCTTCCGGTTATGCCGTACGCATTCAATTTGTGTGTATGCCAACACTCTTTCTTTGTCAACTTAATTGCGGCTGGCGCCGTGAATCTCTGCGGCTCACCGCATACGCTGCCGGAAACATCATCGCGCTTGACGGCATCGAGCCGCTCTGTGATGATCGCGAAGACACGCAATCTCCACTACGACACTTTTCAACACAGGAACATCATGACTGAATGGGGCCCCGCGCTCGCGGTTATCCTCGGCATTGTGGAAGGGTTGACGGAATTTCTGCCGGTCTCGTCAACCGGACATCTGATTCTCGTGGGTCACGCACTGGGATTCACCGGCGATGCGGCGGCCAACGCCGAAATCTCGATACAGCTCGGGGCCATTCTCGCCGTCATCGTCTTTGAACGGGAAAAAATCGGGCGGCTGCTCTCAGGCGCGTGGCAGGAACAGGCCGCGTTGCAGGCCTTGCACCGAAGCGGCCGGCATCCCACCTGGAACACGCTGTGTCTGGCCTCCATGCAAGCTCACCCTCATTTATGGTTCGTCGTCGGTCTCGGACTGGCCTTCCTCCCCGCCGCAAGCGTCGGCTTCCTGGCGCACGGATGGATCAAATCCGTGCTCTTTTCCCCGCAGACCGTCGCCGCCACTTCCATCATCGGCGGGCTGATCATTCTGGCGGTCGAAGCGCGGCAACCGAGCATCCACACCACACAGCTCAATCAAGTCTCCATCAAGTCCGCCTTCTGGGTCGGTGTGGCCCAATGCGCCTCGCTCATTCCCGGCATGTCTCGATCCGGCTCCACGATCATCGGCGGTCTTCTCGCCGGGCTTGATCGAAAAGTGGCGACCGAATACTCCTTCTTTCTCGCGTTGCCGACGATCATTGCCGCCACCGCCTATCAGATGCTCAAAGCGAAAGCGACGTTCAACCAGGCGGACTATATGGCGCTCGGCATCGGCATGCTCGTCTCGTTCCTCGTCGCCTGGGCCGTCATCGCCGCCTTCCTCACCTACGTCCAGCGGCATACCTTGCGCGTATTCGCCTATTACCGGATCATCCTCGGCATCATGGTATTTGTGATCGTGCGGTAGCCGGCACCGCTTGCATGAATCCCCATGCGCGGGGAGCGCCGAACGGCGCTGCGCGGATGCGGCGAGACAGCGGACAAACTGAGACGGGACTCCCGTTACAAGCCGGGAGTCTGAGCCGAGGGAGTCTCCGGCACTGCCGGCGGAACATCCGGCTTTTCAAACATGAAGTGGATGATCAGAAAGATCACCCCGACCGTGATCGCGGAATCCGCCACATTGAATGCCGGCCAGTGGTAGTTGTCTATATAGACGTCCAGGAAGTCGATCACTTCGCCGAACCGCAGCCGGTCGATGAGATTACCGACCGCGCCGCCGAGAATCGCCGAGACGCTCAAACGCCCCATCCACTCCCGCTCCGGCATGCGATAGAGAATCGTCCCGAGCAACACCAGCGCGAAAATCGACGTGAGCCCGAAGAATACCATCCGGAACGCGTTGCTGCTCCCGGCCAGCAACCCGAAGGCAGCGCCAGGATTACGGATGTAGGTGAAGCTGAAGAGGTTGGGAACGACCGGAATAGATTCGTGCAGCCGCATCGTCTGCATGACGTGCTGCTTCGTCAGCTGATCGATCACGATCACGCTGCCCGTCAGCGACGCCAGCGCCAGATTCCGCAGAGTTAAACCGCTCAACGGATCGCCTCCACGCACCGGTCGCAGAGGGTGGGATGGTCCGCATCTGCGCCGACCGCCTCGCGGTAATTCCAGCAGCGTTCGCATTTGCCGGCCGATGACTTGGCCACCGACACCTGAATTCCCGCCAGGCCGGCAGCGCCCTGTTCCAGCGTCACCTTTGAGACGATGAAGATCGTCCCGAGATCCTTCTCGTAGGGTTTCAGGAAGTGATAGGCCTTGGCATCCGCCTCAATCTGGACATGCGCTTCAAGCGACGATCCGATCACCTTGTCGCGGCGGCTCGCCTCCAGCACCCCCTGCACCTGGCTGCGATACTCCAGCAGCGTCTCCCAGCGTGCGGCCAATTCCGCATCCCGCCAGGCCGGATCGACCTCCGGGAATGAAGCCAGATGCACGCTCTGCACGCCGAGACCGCCGGGCACCTGCGCCGACACAACGCGCCAAATCTCCTCCGCCGTGAAACTCAGGATCGGCGCCATGAGTTTCGTCATGGCCATCACGATATCGAACAGCACGGTCTGCGATCCGCGGCGCAACGGCGAATCGGTCCGGAACGTATACAACCGGTCTTTCAGAATATCGAGATAAACGGCGCTGAGATCGACCGAGCAGAAATTATTCAGGGCATGGAAGATCGCGTGAAACTCACAGTCATCGTAGGCCGTCCGCACACGCGGGATCAGTTCACCCAATCGCATCAACGCCCAGCGATCCAGCTCCGGTAACTGCGCATAGGGTACGCGATGCGTCGCCGGATCGAAGTCATACAAATTGCTCAACAGGAACCGGCTCGTATTCCGGATCTTGCGATAGGCTTCGATCAGATGGTTCAGAATTTCCTGCGAGATGCGCAGATCTTCACGGTAATCCTGCGCCGACACCCAGAGCCGGAGAATTTCCGCGCCGGATTGTTTGATCACATCCTGCGGGGCCACGACATTGCCGGCCGACTTGGACATCTTCTTGCCCTGACCATCGACGACAAACCCGTGCGTGAGCACGGCCTTGTAGGGCGCGCGGCGATCGGTCGTCACGCCGGCCAGCAGCGCGCTGTGGAACCAGCCCCGATGCTGGTCGGACCCTTCGAGATAGAGATCGGCCGGCCACCACTTTCTGGGCTTGAGGACAGCGGCAAAGCTCACGCCCGACTCGAACCAGACATCCAGAATGTCCCGTTCTTTTTCAAATGTCGTCCCGCCGCACTTAGCGCAAGCGGTCCCGGCCGGAAGCAACTCGGCGGCCGATCGCTCGAACCAGATGTCCGCTCCCTTGGATTCCATGAGACCGGCAATGTGATCGATAATGACCGGATCGGCGACGACAGTCCGGCACCCCGTACAAGTAAAGCCGGGGATCGGCACGCCCCATACGCGCTGACGCGAGAGACACCAGTCCGGCCGGTTTTGGATCATGCCGTTGATCCGGTCGCGGCCATAGGCCGGAATCCACCGGACGCGCTCGATCTCCGCCAGCGTTTCCTTGCGCAGATCGTTCGTCTCCATCGACACGAACCATTGTTCCGTGGCCCGGAAGATGACCGGGCTTTTGCAGCGCCAGCAATGCGGATAGGAATGATTGAGCGAGCCATGGCCCAGCAGCCGCCCGTTGGCCTGGAGAAACTCCACGACTTTCGGATTGGCCTTGAACACATGCTGTCCGGCGAATTCTTTGACGACGTCCGTAAACTTTCCGCCGTTATCGACCGGCGCCAGAATCTCCAGTTTCTCGCCGGCCGACGCGCCGGCGTTGTGGTTCAGGACCAGGATGTAGTCCTCCATCCCATGGCCCGGCGCGATATGCACACAGCCCGTACCCTGCTCCAGCGTCACAAAATCGCCGAGCAGAATCGGGGACAAACCGGTCGTCAGCGGCCGTTGCGTTTCCAGCCCTTCGAAGCCGTCCCCGCCCTTCTTCACACCGACGACACGATAGCCGTCGAGTTTGCACTCCTTTGCCACATTGTCTAAGAGTTTTTCGGCCACGATCAGCAGTTCGTTGCCGACCTGAACGAAGGCATAGTCGAAATCGCGATGGAGACAGACCGCTTGATTGGCCGGAAGCGTCCAGGGGGTGGTGGTCCAGATGACGACCGACACCGACGTGATGCCGTCAGGGAACGCAATGCCAGGGAAGGTCTTGCTGAGCACCGGCGGCGAAGTGACGATCGGAAACTTCACATAGACCCAGGGGGAGGTATGGTTGTCGTATTCCACTTCCGCTTCCGCCAGAGCCGTTTGATCCTGCGTGCACCACAACACCGGCTTGAGCCCTTTATAGACGCCGCCACGCTCCACAAACTTGCCGAACTCGCGAATGATCGACGCTTCATAGGCCGGCGTCATCGTGAGATAGGGCTGTTGCCATTCGCCCAACACGCCGAGCCGCTGGAACTCCTCGCGCTGAATGGCCACATACTTCTCGGCATAGTCGCGACAGAGCTTGCGGATCGCCGGAGTATCCAAATCCTTCTTCTTGTCGCCCAACTCCTTCATCACCTGATGCTCGATCGGCAGGCCGTGGCAGTCCCAGCCCGGCACGTAGGGAGCCTGGAAACCCGCCATGGTCTTCGACTTCACGATGATGTCTTTAAGAATCTTGTTCAGCGCATGGCCGATGTGAATACGGCCGTTGGCATAGGGAGGACCGTCGTGCAGCACGTAGCGCGGGCGTCCCTGGCCCGCCGCCTGGATCTGCTCGTAGAGTTTCTCCTGCGCCCACCAGGCGAGCATCTCCGGCTCCCGCTGCGGCAGGTTGGCCTTCATCGGAAAATCGGTCTTCGGCAGATTGAGTGTCGCTTTGTAATCCATAGCAATAGAGCAGACGCCGGGTCGTTCCAAGTGAATTGACGGGTGAATATACCGGAAGGAAGGGGGATGGTACCAGTGCTAATCGCAGACCAGCGGATCCGAGAGGCTGGTCAAAAAGACCTTCCAGCAAGGCCGCAGCGAGTGAAGGGCCGAGGCGTACCCTCTGGGGTACGTTGAGGGTCTGAACGATGCGAGAACG
>CAYPOR010000077.1:0-11364 GCA_964412445.1 uncultured Nitrospira sp. | reverse complement strand
GTAGCCGATCGACAGGAGGATCGGTTTGTTCGCCGACCTGGCGGCGGTCAGCGCTTCCGGCCCCCAGGGATACCAATCGACGGGGTTATAGGCATGTTGAAGGAGATAGGGACTGGTCTCAGTCTGGAGCCGGTTCGGCTTGCGATCGGATGTGGATGACATACTATGCACCGTAGCATCGGCGCTGAAGGAGGGTCAACGTCGCACAAAAGAAAAAAGGCCTACGACCATGAAGATCGTAGGCCTTTGGACAGATTCAGTCAGAGGCACAGACAGACGACACCTCAACGGTGTCCGTCGATCAGTGACCGCCCTTCTTCTCTTCCTTCTTCTTCTCGTCGCCGAACACCACGTGGCCGCCCTTCTTCTCTTCCTTCTTCTTCTCATCGCCGAACACGACGACGTGGCCGCCCTTCTTTTCTTCCTTCTTCTTCTCGTCGCCGGCGAAAGACGGCGCGCTGAAGGTCACTGCAATTGCCACTGCCATGATTGCCATCAACATGCTCTTCATAACTGTTCACCCCCTGAAAGGTTTGGAAAGTTTGGAATGAGTGCCTGTCACGATCAGGCAAATTTCTGTGCACGGTAAGCCAAGCCTATGGACAAAGTCAACTCCCTGGAGCGGGAAATGCCGTCTTTCTCGCCGCTTCTGCGTATGCCGCCGGCACCATCATCTTCCCCGTTGCACCGCGCCGGTCTGTGATAGTCTGTGGAGTGCGATTCTTCTGGAGAATCCGCTATGGCTGAGATCGGGCCCTATTCCAATTATCGTCTCACGGTCAGACTGGAACTCGCCAATAAACCGGGCATGTTCGCCCGCGTGGCAGCGCTCCTGGCGGATGAGGGGGCCAATCTCGGCGCTGTCGATATCGTCTCGGCGACCAAGACTCACATGGTTCGAGACGTCACCTTCGACGTGCAGAATGAAGCTCATGGCGAGAAGCTGCTGGCCCGGCTGAACGCCCTTCCGGATATAACCGTGCTATCGGCTTCCGACCGCATCTTTCTCCTCCATCTCGGCGGCAAAATCCGCGTCGAAGGCAAGATTCCGATCAATACCAGAAACGTTCTCTCGATGGTCTATACTCCGGGCGTCGGACGAGTCTCACAGGCCATCGCGCGGGATAAGTCAAAAGTCTATGCCTTCACCAGCAAGAGTAACAGCGTCGCGGTGGTCACCGACGGCTCCGCAGTCCTGGGGCTGGGCAACCTCGGCCCTGAAGCGGCTCTGCCTGTTATGGAAGGCAAGGTGATGCTGTTCAAGGAATTGGCGGGGATCAATGCCTGGCCCTTGTGCCTGAATACGCAAGACCCGGACGAGATCGTCCGCATTATCGAAGGCATTGCGCCGGGATTCGGCGCCATCAATCTGGAAGATATCAGTGCGCCACGCTGCTTCGAGATCGAACGGCGGCTGAAAGCCTCGCTCGATATGCCGGTGATGCACGACGACCAGCACGGGACGGCTGTGGTCATCCTCGCCGCCCTGACCAACGCTCTGACGGTGACCGGGAAACGACTCGATGACATCCGTGTCGTCGTCAACGGTCTGGGCGCTGCAGGAACGGCCTGCTGCCGGATGTTGCTCGCGGCCGGCGTCTCGCATCTGCTCGGATGCGACAAAGAAGGCATCATCCTCTCCGGCAGCCCGGAACAACTGCGCGCCTGCCGGACCGACCTCGCGGCCTGTCTGACCCGCACGGCACCGACCGGAAGCCTGCGCGATGCGCTGAAAGGAGCCGATGTCTTGATCGGTCTCTCGATCGGCAATATTCTGACCGCCGATGACCTGGATCTGATGGCGCCCGACCGCATCGTCTTTGCCATGGCGAATCCGGATCCGGAAGTGCCGCCGGAACTCGCCGCCTCACATTGTCGCATCTTCGCGACCGGACGGTCCGATTATCCCAACCAAATCAACAACGCCCTTGCATTCCCCGGTCTCTTCCGTGGCGCCCTCGACATCCAGGCCAGAGAGATCAACGAAGCGATGAAACTGGCCGCAGCCAGAGCCATCGCGCGCGTGATCCCGACAGATGCCCTGAGCGAGGACTATATTGTTCCCAGCCTGTTCGACAAGACGGTCGTCCCGCAGGTTGCTCGCGCCGTTGCCGCGGCCGCGCATGAGAGCGGCGTGGCCCGCCGGCGCGCGTCAGGGGATACACCGGCCTCACAAGAATAACTGGCGCCGGTCTCGTAACCGGCCGATGATCGCAGACGCGGACAATGCCCCTCTACTGACCGGGAACCGTACTGTGCTACAATGCCGCGGCCGGTGGACCGGCTGACCATGCCTTTTTCACAAAGCAAACTCATCAAATTCCAGAGCGGCATGCGCCAGCGGATCGATTCGCTGCGCCAGAAAACGGAGACCAGCCTCGAACTCGCCGTCGACACGATGATGGAATCACGAGTCGATAGCTTCTTCCGGGTGGAGCAGGGTCTGGAAGAAGTCATTCGCTCGCTGATTGAGATCGATGAGGAACTCGGCGTCGTCCGCGATCTGTCCGGCGCGATGCGCCTCGAATCGCGGCTCGAATTCGTCGAAGACCGTTGGGATGAGTTCGACAGCGACATTCGTGAACGGCCCCGCCGGCGCCGGAAAAAAATCAGCCTCGCGGATATGCTGAAAGCCGCGAGCGGGAGCGGCGACCTGTCGCAGGGCGGCACCGGCGTCAACAACGCGATGGACGCCTATGCCATCATGGGCATCGAATTCGGGAGTTCGCTCGCCGATGTCACGGCCGCGTTCAGGCAGAAAGCCAAGCAGCTGCATCCCGATTCAAACCAGGGAGACCGGAGTTCCGAGCCGGCCTTACGGCGGATGCTGGAAGCGTATCAGTTCCTGAAAGAATATTTGAGCTTGAGCAACGTCGAACCGGTGCGTCAAGCCGATCACCCTTATCGTCCGACCGAGTAGGAGAGCGCATCCACGTGGACTCACACCAATATATTACGACTGCGGACGGGCTCGAACGCCTGTGCGATCACCTGGCCACCGCTTCCCGTCTGGCGCTCGACACGGAATTCGTCGGCGAAGACAGCTTCGTGCCCCGCCTTGAACTGATTCAGGTGGCCACCGAAAGCCAGTCCGCCATCATCGATTTTCCGGCCGTTCAGCAATCGTCGGCGCTGCTACCGTTCTGGGACATCGTCCGCAATCCGGCCGTGGAAAAAATCGTTCACGCCGGCCGGCAGGACCTTGATCTCTTCGCCACCCATGCGGGCACGATTCCCAAACCGTTTTTCGACACCCAGATCGCCGCCGCCATGGTGGGCTACGGCGCGCAGGTCGCCTATGCCAATCTGGTCATGCGTGTGCACGGAAAAAAACTCGCGAAAGCCCACACCTTCACAAACTGGAGCGCGCGGCCGCTCTCGCCCGATCAACTGGCCTATGCCCTGGAGGATGTCGAGTTCCTGCTGGCCATTCACGACCACTTGCGCGCACGCCTCAGTAAGCTCGGGCGAAGCGAGTGGGCGGACGAAGAATTCTCCAGACTCGAAACCGTGGTCGGCGATACACGCCGCGAACCGCAGGAACGCTATCAGCGTATCCGCGGCTGGGACAGCTTGAAACCCAAGTCTGCTGCCGTGCTGCGTGAGCTGGCAGCCTGGCGCGAAAGCGAGGCCAAACGCCGTAATGTGCCCCGTGGCCGTGTGATGCGGGACGAAGTCCTGCTTCAGCTGGCCCGCCATCCACCCCGATCCGTGGATGAATTGCGCGGAGTGCGCGGCCTCCACGGATCGGAAGCCGATCGGCACGGCGAGACGATTCTCAAAACCATTCACGCCGCCACTGCGCTTCCCCCTTCCGCCTGGCCGGACGTCCCGAAGGAGCGCAAGCCCGAACCGGAATCGACCGGGCTGGTGGAATTGCTGCAGGCCGTGATGAAGGCCCAGTCCGCCGATCAGGAAATTGCGCCCACCTTGCTCGCGACGACCGCCGATCTCCAAGCGCTGGTCGATGCCAGAGCGCAGGGCACCACACCGGACCTCCCCCTCCTACGTGGCTGGCGAAAGATCTTGCTCGGGAATCTGCTGCTGCAAGTGTTGAACGGGGAGGTTGCGGTAAAAATCGATCCCTCCTCCGGAAGACTCATCTGGTCCTAGCGTCGACACGGCGAGACGAAGGCCGTTCAAATCAGAACAGCCTGATGGTTTCTCCCTAGCCCCGGACGCCTGGAGAAGGCTGCAACTCTGTTTAGCCATTCTAAAACCTCAGAACTACGTACGCTTTTTGGACGGTCTGCATAAGACGCCGCCGCTCAGGTGGTACGATTCTCGCTCATTCCTGCCCGGGTTCAGGATGAGAGATCACCCGGATGGCCACTTCAATAGTCACACGCGCCTGGCAGTTTTTCGTCCCCGGTGGACTGGTATTGCTGCTCGCCGTCGGATTCCTTCGACCTCAGGGCCTGCCGGCCTGGGTCCAGGGACCGGTTTCCGCGCTGCCCCTCGTTGTGCTGGGATTCGGCATCGTCTTCGGCTGGTATCTCTCCAGCAGCCGGCTGATTCTCTCGCTCCTGGTTCTGGTCTGTCTCGACAGAGGGATCGTATCGTTTGCATCGGCCACTGCTGATCCTGATGCGCGCGGCTCGATTCTATTTGCAATCGCGACCTTTCTGGCACCGGTTAGTCTGCTGACGCTCTCGCTGGTCAAGGAAGGCGGCGTCTCGAGTTGGCGGAGTGTCGTAAGCCTGCTTCTCATCGTAAGCCAGCCATTCCTGGCTCTGTGGCTGTGCCTGCCGGAACAGGCTCATCTGGCCGATCCGTTCCGGCTTGCCCTGGTACCTCTCAGGACCTTCGAATGGACTCCACTCCCGCAACCGGCACTTCTGGCATTCGGCAGTGCCCTCGTCCTCTTGACGGCAAAATCTCTCCTCTATCAAGACCCGCTCGACAGCGGGGCAGTCTGGGGACTTCTGACGACATTTCTCGCCGTCCACGGGATCGGTTACGGATGGAATCCCACGAATTTCCTGTCCGCTGCGGGGCTCATACTCTTTCTCGCCCTCGTGCACGCCTCCCATCAACGCACCTACCGTGACGAATTGACCGGCGCGCTTGGCCGCCTGGCCTTCGACGAGACGGCGTTGAGACTGGGAGAGAAATACGTGGTGGCAATCGTCGGAGTGGATCAGTTGAAGCACTACCAGAATCAGTACGGAAGACCCGTTGCAGAGCAGGTGTTGCGTTTTGTCGTCCCGAAGATCATGACTGCGGCCGGCGCGGGTAAAGTCTACCGGCTCGCCGGCGACGAACTCACCCTGCTGTTTACCGCCCGCACGGCGACGGATACCCTCGCCACGTTCGAGAAGATCAGAAAAACCGTCGAGCAGATCTCGCTGCGTCTGCGGAACCAAACCCGTGTCTGGGAGGGGAATCGGACGCCCGGCGCCGGAACCCAAGACATCGACCTGCCGCTTTCCGTCAGCATCGGGGCGGCGGAAGCGACTCCGCCCGGTCCCTTGCTCACCGTTGTGACAAAGAGCGCCTATCGCGCGCTCTATGAAGCGAAAGGGGAGGGCGGCAATATCGTCAGACGGGCGAACATACAAACCGCTCCGGTACAAACAGCCCCGCAGCCCACCGGCCGCATTGTCGCCTCTAGTGAGTTCGACCGCTGAGACTCACAACAGCGTTTTGACGGTCTCTGCCGGCCTGGCCAGAACGGCCTGATCATTCCTGACGACAAGAGGCCGCTGAATGAGATCCGGATGCTTCACCATCACATCCAGCAACGCGTCATCCGACAGGTTCTTTTTAGCCAGGTCCAGTTCCTTGTAAATGTCTTCCTTGGTCCTGAGCACGTCCCTGGGGGAAAGACCGGCCTGCTTCAAAATCTTCTTCAACTGATCCTTGGTAAACGCCTGCTCGTAATAATTAACGGCAGTGAACGGAGTCCCGCTGTCTTTCAGCAACTGAACCGCCTGTCGGCACGTCGTACATGTCGGCTTGTGATAAATCGTGATGTCGGACATTTTCGCTCCCTTGTAAAAAAACCTGCCTTGACGCCTTTTTTCCTGCTGTGTTAGATCATTGTATATCGTTACACCTTCACTGCAGTACACAACGCTATGCCACTTGTCGGAACGAGTTCTTCGGGGCAATTCTCCTGCACCGCTCCCACCCAGCACACGCTTCGTGAACTACGCACAAAGCGGAAAGGCCAGCCGGTTTTCGTCCTGGGCCACATCCTGGCGCGAAAAGGCCAGGAGGCCACGTTCGAGGTCTTCAATGACCGGATTGCGTTGGTCAAGTTTCCGGACGGCGCCGTCATCGGGTATGACCCGCTGGAATTACTGCTCCCCACTGAAATCGATGACAAGGGCGTAGCCTACTTTGAAATCCGGCCCTGTGCCCAATGCGGCATTCTTTTCCCGCTCACCGCAGCCGAGCGGGATGCTGACTCAGAACCCACCGAGTGCCTGGGCTGTCGCGCGTAAGCAAGACGAACAGCCTGCTAATCGACCAGCGGTGCGATCTCCAACGCCTTCTTCAGCAGGCAATCGCCGGCGAACCCCTGCAAGGCCATCGGCAACATACTGCCGTCAACCACCCGCACCGACGTGACCCGAAACCCGTCTCCGGAACGCTGTCCTTCAAGCCTCATGGCGTGGCAGATTTCCAGCTTCCTCCAGATCAAATTATTGGCGATAGCCTCCGACGCCAGTAATTTGGTGTCGGTCACCGTCCCATCGATCGCAATTTTTGCCGCAATTCTCGTTTTATCTTTGGGCACTTCACTGACGACCGCATACGCCAGTTGATCCTCCTCGGCACGCACACTCTCTACACAGACCCAGCCCGATCCGACCAGGGCCAAGCCTGCGATGAGCACGCCGTATTTCACTCGGGCCTCCTTTCAGACCAGTTGGGTGACGAATCAAACCCGTTGCTCCGGTCAGGAACGCCATGACTCAATGTGCTGGTTCCGATCGCCTTCTGCGAGAGAGGGGGAAAGGGCGGAGTGACGGCGGTGCGATCCCGCAGGCGCCAAAACACAATGGCGGCCGGCACCAACACCAGCACACCCAGAATCAGCAGGACTCGAAACACCGGAACTCCTTCGCCGAAGGCCTGTCACGCCTGTCGAAGACAGTATGCCGATCGTCGTTCCTCAATTCAAGATTCGGAGTTTCGTCCTGCCTGTCCATGATAGGATAGCCGAGTGACCGCGCTCACCATGGAGGTCGCTGATGCCGCACGATTTCATGCCGGGTTTAGATGGTGTCCCTGCCGCCACGTCCTCCATCAGCGATGTCGACGGCCAACAAGGCATCCTTGAATACCGGGGCATCAGAGTGGAAACGCTCTGCGCCCGATCGTCGTTTCTCGAAACTTCCTATCTGCTCCTGTTCGGCCGTCTCCCTACGCGCCAGGAACTCGATCGCTGGACCGGCGACATCACCCATCATCGCCGCATTAAGTTCCGGATCAACGACCTCTTAAAATGCCTGCCGGAAACCGGGCATCCGATGGACGCCCTGCAAGCCGCCGTCGCCGCCCTCGGCATGTTCTATCCGGGGCGCCAGGTCAGGGATACGGGAAACAACTATTGGTCGGCCGTACGGCTCATCGCCAAGCTGCCGACCATCGTGGCCGCCTGGGCAAGACTACGACACGGCAACGACCCCATCCCGCCGCGCGACGAACTCGAATTCTCCGACAACTTTCTCTACATGCTTACGGAACGCGCCCCCCATCCGCTCTGGACGCACATCTTCGACGACTGCCTCATCCTGCACGCCGAACATACGATGAACGCGTCGACCTTCACCGGATTGGTAACGGCGTCGACGCTCGCGGATCCCTACACCGTGGTCGCGTCATCGATCGGCGCCTTAAAGGGACCGCTGCACGGCGGAGCCAACGAAGAAGTGATTCAGATGCTCTATGAAATCGGCAGCCCGCAGCAGGCACGCGCCTATGTGCAGAACCGTTTGGCCGGAAAACGCAAGCTGATGGGATTCGGTCATCGAGTGTACAAAGTGAAAGACCCGCGCGCGACCATTCTCCAAGAACTCTGCGAGCGCCTCTTCAACGAGTGCGGGCCGTCGCCGCTCTATGCGATCGCGCTGGAAGTCGAACGGACCGCAGGGGAGTTGCTGCAGGGAAAAGGCATCTACCCGAACGTCGATTTTTACTCCGGCATCATCTACGAGAAAATGGGCATTGAGACCGACCTGTTCACACCCCTCTTTGCCATGGCTCGGGTGTCCGGGTGGCTGGCCCACTGGCTGGAGCAACTGCGGGAGAACAAGCTCTTCCGCCCGGATCAAATTTACTCGGGGGAGCACAACCGCCCTTACACGCCGGTAGAGCAGCGATAGCCTTATCCCTCATCTCCTGCACCCCCTTGACTCTCTCGGCGCCGCATTTATCTATCGTCCAGACAGTAGAACAGACGCGGCGCCGGCGTCAGACACAACAACACATCGCATACTTTATAGATGGAGGCATGCTATGACCGCTCTGATGCGCTGGGACCCGTTCCGTGAACTGGAAGATATGTCGGATCGACTGAACCGGATGTTCGCCCGTCCCGCGGTGCGAACAAACGGGAAAGAAACATTGACGGTGGCTGATTGGGCTCCGACGGTCGATATCAGTGAAACCGACGGCGAATATCTGATTAAGGCAGAATTGCCCGAAGTCAAGAAAGACGATGTGAAGGTGACCCTGGAAGACGGCATCTTGACGATTCAGGGAGAACGCCGTCGGGAGAAGGATGAGAAAACGACCAAGTATCATCGGGTCGAACGATCCTACGGTAGCTTCGTTCGCAGCTTCAGCCTGCCGGATCAGGTCGATGAGAACGGAGTGAAAGCCGAGTACAAGGACGGGATGCTGAATCTCCGGATCCCGAAATCGGAAAAAGCTAAACCTCGTGCTATTGAAGTCAAGGTCGCCTAAAACGACGACTCATCGGTCCCGTACGAAAGGCCCGCCGGAGCGGGCCTTTCTTTTTCTTCCTCGCCGGCGTCATTCTCCTCCTCCGCACCCGTGCATACTCTTGAGCTTCTCAGCCGCAAACGTTTAAGATGCGCGCTCCTTTACCCACACGCTTGTCTAGTGAGGAGATACGGTGATGAAGAAATCGTCAGGATCAAAGAACCCGGCCACACGCAACACCCGCATTGAACGCGATACGATGGGAGAATTGGCCGTTCCCTCGGACGCCTACTACGGGGTGCAGACCGCCCGGGCGATTGAGAATTTCCCGATCAGTTCCCTGCGTATGCCGCGCTCCGTGATCCGGGCCATGGGCCTGATCAAGCGGGCGGCAGCCGGCGTCAACCACTCGCTCGGTCTCCTCGACAAAAAGCCGGCCGATGCCATCAAGCAGGCGGCTACCGAAGTGGTGGAGGGGAAACTCGATGCCGAATTCCCCGTCGATATTTTTCAGACCGGCTCAGGCACCTCCACGAACATGAACACGAACGAAGTCATTTCGAACCGGGCCACCGAACTTCTGGGCGGCTTGCGCGGCAGCAAGCTGGTCCATCCGAATGACCACGTGAACCTCGGGCAGTCCAGCAACGATGTCATTCCGACCGCCATCCATATTGCGGCGGGAGAGATGATGCAGCGGGAACTCCTCCCGGCCCTGACCCGCCTGCACAAGGCGCTGGATCGCAAAGCCAAAGAGTTCGACAAGATCGTGAAGATCGGCCGCACCCATTTGCAGGATGCGACGCCGGTGCGACTGGGGCAGGAATTCGGCGGCTATGCGCGGCAGATCGAACTCGGGATTCACCGCGTGAAACGCGCCCAGGAAGCCTTGAGCGAAGTCGCCCTCGGCGGCACTGCGGTCGGCACCGGCCTGAACTGCCATCCCAAGTTTTCCGCCAAAGTCATGGCGATCATTTCGAAAGAAACCGGCTGCACCTTCAAGGAAGCCAAGAATCACTTTGAAGCGCAGTCCGCTCAGGATTCGCTGGTCGAAGCGAGCGGGGAGTTGCGGACGATCGCCGTCAGCCTCATGAAGATCGCCAACGACATTCGCTGGCTCGGCTCCGGTCCGCGCTGCGGGCTTGGTGAAATCAATCTGCCGGAGACCCAACCCGGCTCGTCCATCATGCCGGGGAAGGTGAATCCGGTCATCGCCGAATCCGTCACGATGGTCTGCGCACAGGTGATCGGCAACGACGTCACCGTCACCGTCGGCGGGCAGGCCGCCAATTTCGAGTTGATCGTCATGCTGCCGGTCATGGCCTACAACCTCCTCCAATCCATCGAGTTGCTGGCCTCCGTCTCCAACAACTTTGCCGCCAAATGCATCGAAGGCATCAAGGCCAATGAAGAGCGCTGCAAAAGTTTGATCGAAGAAAGCCTGGCGATGTGTACGGCGCTGGCGCCGGAGATCGGCTACGAAGCGGCTGCGAAGCTGGCAAAGGATGCCTACAAATCCGGCAAGACTGTCCGTGAAGTCGCAAAAGAGCAGAAGGTTCTTTCAGACAAGCGCCTCACCGAACTCCTCGACCCCTGGCGCATGACCATGCCCGGCGGCCCGGTCGGAAGCGCAGGCGGATAGGTCAAAGAGATTCCGATTCCGCCAGGGCTTCGCCTCTGAACAAGAGCCCTGGCGGTCCTACCGACGTCGTATCCTCTCTCATCCCGCTGACACCATAGAAAGCTTTACTCAACACCATCAGCGTTCACGTATTCCTTGACGGGGAGAGGGGCCGCGGAGAATATGGAATCAGGAGTCATTGTTCGGCGCACGCTGGAATGGAATCGGCTTCACGGCCGGCCGAGAAGCTCTCGAGAAACGACTCCTGAGCTAGCCCCACTTTCGTGGACACCTTAAAAAGGGGACAATGCATCCCTGGGAGGTGTCCGATGGCGAAGCGACAACCGTTCACCAAAGAGTTCAAACTCGAAGCGGTCCGGCTGTGGAAGTCGTCTGGGAAACCCGCCGCCGCCGTGGCTCGTGAGTTAGGGTTGCGCCGGAACCACCTGTACAAGTGGCAACTGGAACTTGAGACACACGGCGACGCCGCGTTTCCCGGCAAGGGAGGTCGCGCCCACAGCACCGATGAGCTCACGCGCTTACGACGGGAGAATGCGCGCCTCCGTGAGGAGCGGGACCTTTTAAAAAAAGCCGCGATATTCTTTGCGCGGGAGTCACCATGAAGTACCAATTCAATCAGACGCATCAGTCCTAGCATCGAATTGGGCCGCTCTGTCGGGCCTTGGCCGTCAGTCGGAGCGGCTACTACGCCTGGCGGCACCGGCCCCTCAGCGCGCGGACGCTGTATCACACGCGAGACCAGGCGAAAGCCGACGTGTTCGATTACATTGAGCGGTTTTACAATCCCCGTCGGCGGCACTCCACATTGGGCTATCTCAGTCCGA
>CAYPOR010000076.1:0-11658 GCA_964412445.1 uncultured Nitrospira sp. | reverse complement strand
CGATGCGAGGAGGATCCTGGCTCAAACCGGCCGTGAGCTTGCGCACCAGTGATCGTGACTGGGGCATCATGGATAGTCGGCCGAGTGGAACCGGTTTCCGCTGCGCTAAAGACGCCTATTGATAAAGTCCCACAGGAAACCGCAGACGGTCGCTACGCCGCCTTCGGCGCGAACGCTGCGGTCTGCGAAAGACGGCTGAAACACTCGCTGAGCGCTTCCGCAGGTCCGGAATCCATCGCTTCGAGCTTCACGCCGAATTCTGTCCCATGCACCCAGCGGACGACGGCACGGGGCACCGCAACAACCCCGTCCGGGCTTGATATGGACAGATCCATACTCAAGACCATCCCTGTTCGCATCCCCGCCCGCCCCCGCACCCGCCATCCCTCTCGTGTCATATCCACAACGACTCCCTCGCCGGTCTGCCCAGTTGCGACATACCGGACGGGACAATGCACCGCATATCGATACCGTCTCCGCACATACTGAAAATAGGCCGGCGTCGTCTCACTGACATACGTGTCTCTGAACGTTGTCTGTGAGGCAGAGGACCGGCCGGCAGGACGAATCGCGCCACGACGACGCCGGATCAGAGTGATCGACCGGACTACCCCATAGCCTGCCGTGATCACTCCCGCAATGCCGAATAGATCAAAGACTCCCATGGTTCGCTCCCCCGGTTCGGTCGGTGCACGCAAAGCCCGTGACAGGGGAACTGTACCTCAGAGTCCTGATTTTTGTGAGTGTGCTGAAAGGTTAGTTCGAAAGAGGGGCTCCGGCCGCCCCCGATACGCAAACATTTACCCGAGCAGTGAGCTGCGGGAAAGAGTCTCCTCAAGGAGTCGGTGTCTCCCGCTACCAGGCCTACACAAACAGTCCGACAGGCTGGTGAACATGACCGGGCAACACAGCGCCGAGTTCCGCTGAATTGACGCCGAAATGCCTGGTCAGGATATCGGAGAAGATATCGCGGAACTCGACCGTCGGCCGGATGTACCGCCCGCTGTCGAGATTGGCTTCAATCAGTGAACCAGGCCAGCCGGCAGTTCCGTGATAGAGCCCCCCTTTCACGGCTCCTCCGATCAGGAACCAGACGGACGCTTTGCCATGGTCCGTACCTCCATTGGCGTTTTGTCGGACCGTGCGACCGAACTCCGTACAGGTAAGCAGCACCACATTCGTCATGAGCGCCCCCAGGTCATCGACAAAGGCACGGATCCCTCCTGAAAAATCGGCAAGGCGCGCGGCCTGGCGGTTCGCAGCCGCGCCGCCGGCCCCCTGGTCATCATGCGTATCCCATCCGCCGGTATCGACCGTCGCGACCTCAAGGCCGAGGCCCGACCGGATGATATGAGCCAAATCCCGCATTTCTTTTCCAAACACCGTATTGGGATAGACCGCGCCGTTTTGCGGCGCCGAGGCGCCGATATTCTCAATTGCCGCGACGCGACTCAACATCTCAGGCCCTAAAGCATGCACCGCCGTACGCGCAGGATTGCCCGTGGACGAGGCGGGATCCTGCGCATAGATCGCCAGGAGGTTTGCGTCAAGCAGCGACTTTGCCGGGCCGAGCCGTGAAAAGCTGACGGAGGCCAGGTCGGAAAATGAGGGCACCAGCACCGTCCCGCGCAACGCTTTTGTGACGTCGTCTCCGATTGCCGCGGCGCGCAATGTCGCGGAGCCGCCGGCCGGAACATTGGCGAGATACCGGTTCAGCCATCCGTCCCGCTGATCGGACAAACCGTGTTCGATCGTGTCCTGGTCCGTAAAATGGGATTGTGTGCTTCCGGCAAATCCCGCGGCCGTCACGACGGCCAGACGATTGCCCGTATACAGCGCGTGCAGCGGCTGAATCGACGGATGCATCGCAAAGCCGGTTCCCGGCAGATCAAGACCGGCTCCGTCACCGGAACCGGGCGGCAGAATACCGATCCCTCCGCTCGTCGCGCGCGGCCGCATGGCATAGTACTGAGGATCTGAATACGGCACGAGGGTATTCAGGCCGTCGTTGCCGCCGCGCTGAAACACGACCACCAGCGTTTTCCCGGCATTCGTCGCAGCCCTGGCCATTCCCTGAAACAGCGCCTCCAACGGGAACATATTGGCGGCCAGAGCGGCGGCGGCACCCCCCAGCGCTCGTTTCAACAGAGACCGGCGAGAGACCCTCTGAAACGTGGACGAACAACAATGACAATGCCCCATGGTGTAGTCCCTCATTCCGCCTGCTGCTATTGGTAGAGATACCGTGGATTCGCCAGGATGCTCGCCAAGGTCCGGTCCAACGGCGCTTCGGAACTTGCACTCTCGAGAGTAAAGGTGCCTCCGCTCCGTAACGTCGAGAGATACACCTGATACTCAGTCGCCGTCGCAATCCGGTCGGTCGTCAGATTGAGCAGGAAACCCAACACGTCTTCTTCGGTCCGAAGACCCAGATTTTTCAACCAGAGTCTCGTCAACGCCCCGCTCGTATCGGATCCGTACCGAACGGTCGAGCCGAATCCGGAAATCGTGGCTTCATAGGCCATGGCCGTCTCGTGGAACAAGACGTGAGTATTCAGCCACTCTTCGGACTTTTCCTTGTACCCGGTCGGCGGCGGCATTTCGAACAGCCCCTGGCCGGCTTTGGTCAGCCTGGTCCGGAAGGGATCGCGTGAAGACCAGACTCCGAGGTTCCGGTACAAGCCGACGACATATTCGAGCGGCGTTTTTACCAGGCTCCTGTAGTTGGCGACATCGTTGAAATCCGGCGATGTCACGATCGCGATCAAGACCTTCCGGATATCGCCGCCGGAGTCGGCAAACACCGACGCCACCTCGGCGATCAGCGCCGGGGACGGCGTCTCACTGACAAAATATTCACACAGCTTCTTCGCCAGATGCCGCGCCGTCGACGGATGACTCGCCGCAAGTTGCAGGACGCGTTCGCCCTCACCCGGCCCGGCCCCGTCGAAGGCGATGACCTGCCCTAACACCGTTTTTGTTCCGGGACTATGCCGGCCGGCGAGAAATCGGAATCCGGGAGCGACACCGGCCGGCACGGTCCAACCCGTAAATGCTTTCGCCGCCTCGACAATGTCGGTCTGGGTATACCCGGCGGGATACCCCTGTTCGTCGACGCCCAACGTGTGGAGTTCGAACACTTCCCGGGCATAATTCTCATTCGGATTTTCTTTCCGGTTCACATCGGTGTTGAGATACACCATCATCGCGGCGCTCTTGCCGCTCACCGTCAATAAGTCCACGAAACGGCCATAGGCCAGTTCCCGGAAGGCTTCATTTTCGTAGACCTCATACTGCCCTCGAAAATGGGACCGGTAATCGGTATTGAAGTGGTTGTCCCAGAAATAGACCATCTTTTCGAGCAACTGACGCCGGCTGTGGATTTTCCTGATCAGGTCGTAATCCTGAATCTGGTTCAACTCGGGCACGAGCAGCGTCGGCTCCGGATCGTCCCTCCGCCAGTTGCTTTTGCTTGCAGCCAACAGAAAATCCGTATCAGTGTCCATGATTGGAATGGCGTTCGGCAGCGGCGAGGCGGCGTGGAGGTTGGCGGGCCAGGGTTGTGCGGGGTCCAATCCGAGCTGCTCTTTCATATACCGGACGGCCCACTCCCTGGCCTGCGCGGCAGTCATATGAGAGACCGCATTCAACTGGTTCGGAGTCCCCCCGAAGGTGAGGCGATTCAGCACATGATACCCGAACCAGTTGGCCGGGGCTGCCGGAAGACCCGAGGCGGGAAGTCCGAGAGGAGGCGCCGGTTGCGCGACCGCGTCCGGAGGAAGCGGCGGAATAATCACACGCATCAATCCGGGAATCGAGCTCGACAGTCTCCCGATGCCTTTATTGGGCGGCGTCAACGAATCCCGGACCACGGATGACGCCGACCCCGTCGCGACACCCGGTGAGGCAGCCGCGGTTGATGCTCCGATCGTCGGGGTTGCACCCGTCAGTGCGGACATTGCCGATAGTCCACCTGTCATGGCTCGACCGGCCCCGGCCATCGACGACGTCCCGGATGTGCTTCCATCCACCATAGTCATTCCACCGCCCTCGGAGACCGGAGCCGGTTCACGTCCTGACCTGCCCGTGGAGTCAGACGGCTTGGGCAGCGCATCGGCCGTTTTGTAATTTGCTCTCGCCTGTTGCTTAGGAGACTTCTTTCGCCCGCTCCCCTTCAGCGCGGAAGACTTCGAAGTATCGATCAACGGTGAGAGCGCCGGCTCGGTCGGCCGAACGGATTTGAGGAGTGAGTGCCTTTGAACAATCGAAGAACCGGGCTCGGAATGAACCGTCCCGTCATGGGCCCACACCGGACCGCACAGCTCCTGTGAAGCCAACAGAGTGAACACCAGCAGAGCAGTCCTGCGACTGGACTCAATCCGCACGGCTTTCTTTAAGCCCAGCCTGCCTTGCTCCGCTGTACCCGACACCATAGTAGCCCCCCTTCGTGGAACCGAGGTCTCGGCCCGCGGCGTAGGTTGAGCAAGAGCAATACCCTGTCGGCTACCCGCCGCCGTATCCCGGACAATCCGCGATCAATCCAGGCGTTATCGATCGGTATCCGGATCCGTTGGCCGTTTTTTCCTACAGCCGGTGTACGAAGCCCGCCTTCCAGTGAGGTCCATAATGTGCCGGTGACTGATGGACTCTTCATACAGAGCAACGACGGACGCAGGCCGGATCGGCTACGTACTTCGTGCTACAAGCGGGACTACACACGGGGTACGAGCAGACGATGAGCAGAATACTAGCTTGATCTACCTAGGGAACCTAGGACGTAGCGGATCTCTTCGACACGGACAAACGGCATGATCAGACCGAGCCCGTCCTGGTCATGGGAGAAGTCATATACGATCGACTCCTCTGGAATCAGTCGCCCGATGATGATGACGGCAAGCTCCACAGCTTTCCCTGCGGACAGCTCCCGTTGCAACCCGTCCAACGCATCCGCCGGAGGAATTGCTTTGAGCTCCCCCGGCAAATCATCCGGCTTGAAACGCACCTGGCCCCACCCCGTCGAAGTGAACACAGGACCGAGCGCCACAGAAAATCCCTGCGCCTCCGGATCAAACCGCGACAATTCCCCCGACCAACGAAATGCGATTCGTCTGACCAACGAAGGATTTCCGGCGCGACGTGCATCGCGTTCCCGATTGAGGGCGAACAAACGGTCGTCATGTCCGGGGTCATGATGTCCCTGCCCGTAGACTGCGGGCCAATCGGGAGGCTGCCCGTCCAGGACCGTCAGGAACGCTTCAATGGAGGGCGCGTCGTCCAGAACGAGGATGTCGTCGGAAAGTACCGCGGTGAACGGCGGGGCGCTCAGGATTTGGAGCGGTGCGATGCCTGTCCCGTCATCGGCTCCCGCCGCAGACACAACAAGCACTATGAGCCAGGCGACGAAGAGAATCCGCATGGTATCGACAACCGGCTATTCGGCAGGAGCTTGCGCCAGAACCTGGGAAAACGTCGCAGCCAGCCCGCGCACGGCCGGCTGATCGGCTTGGAGCACCCCGGCCTCAAGCAACACCGCCACCCGCGGGGCCGGATCGAGCCGCCGGAGCGCCGCTTGCGTCAAGCCCTCCGCTTTGATCGTCTTTTCGTAGGTACCGAGCCAGGCCTCGACGACGGCGCGCAAACCCGCATCTCCCGCCTTGATCCTGCCCAGCTTTACCTGCTGAAGCAACTTGACGATCGGATCCGACTGCCCGATCGTCCCGATGGCACGTTGAAGCAGCGCCTCAGAATCCATCAGCGCCGCCTAGTTCATCGAGCAGGAACCGGGACCGCGCGGATCACCGCAGCTGCCGCAGGAACCGCCTCCGCCGGAGCCCGGCGACGCCCATCCCCCCGTCGCACCGACCCCGAACGAGGAAATCTGCTTTTCCAGCCTTGTCGCGTGACACTTCGGACAAGCAGCTGCATCCGATCGATTGATCAACAGCTCAAACCGGTGTTTACATTCGCTACAGACATATTCGAAGATAGGCATGAGAGACACTCCTTGTTGGGGCCTATTATAAAATCCCCCTGTTCAGATCGCAATGAGAGGCCTGCATGTATCGTGAGGAACAATCCTTCAATCTCCGCTTCAGTCTGGAAGCCGGATTCCCGGACGACTATGAGGGGGACGAGGATCACCGGGCTTGGACCGCCGAGTGGGAAACCCGCATCAAGCCGGACATCCTTAAGTCGGTGTTTGAGTCATTACGCCGCTATCCCGGATGGGCGGCACATATTCGCAACCGGGGGAAATCCGCCCTGGATGAAATTGAAGTCGTCGTTGAGAAAGATTTCGGAACACCCCAACCGTTCAAAATCTAACGATGCACGCTGAACGGGACATCGGGCTCTATATCCACGTCCCGCTCTGCCGGCAGCGCTGTCACTTCTGCGCCTTTTATCTGGAAATCGCCACGCCGGCCCGCACGGAGGCATTCCTCTCGGCACTGACACGAGAACTCTCGCTCTATGCCAGACAAGACCTGCTCGGCAGACGCGCGCTTCAAAGCATTTATTTCGGCGGTGGCACTCCCACGACGATTTCCGCGCGGCAATTGGCCGGACTGCTGGCGCGGATTCGGGACCTGTTTCCTGTCAGTCCGGATGTAGAAATCACCATCGAAGCACACCCTGCAACCGTCACGAGTTCGGACCTGCGCATGCTGGCCGAAGCCGGCTTCAACCGGCTCAGCCTGGGAGCGGAATCGATGGCTCCCCGGGACTTCATTCCGATCGGCCGTCCGGGGACCGTCACCGAAACCGAGCAGGCCGTCGGCAATGCCAGAACTGCGGGGTTTTCAAACCTCAGCCTCGATCTGATGTACGGACTGCCTGGGCAAAGCCTCGCATCATGGATCAGGACGGTCGAATCGCTCATCAGACTCAACCCGACACACATCTCGTGCTATGCCCTCACCGTTGAAGACCACACCAGGCTGGCTCAGGATATCGCGAGGGGTCAGGTCGCTGCTCCGGACGAAACACTTCAGAATGAGATGGAAGAAGCCGCGGAAACGGTCCTGGCATCGGCCGGATTTACCCGCTATGAAATTTCAAACTATGCCAGATCCGGTTATGCCTGCCGCCACAACCTGCTCTACTGGACGAACGGCGAGTATCTGGGCCTCGGTCCTAGCGCACAGTCCTACGTCGGCGGCTGCCGGTTCGGCAATGTCGCCGATCTCGACGCCTACGCCGGCCGACTCCAAAGCGATCAACTTCCGGTGAGCGAGCGCGTGACGCTGAGCGATGAGGAACAACAGCGCGATGCGCTTATCTTCGGCCTCCGATTATTGAGCGGCGTCCCGCACGCCGTCGCCGCCGGAGACCCAGGCCGGCGCGACCTCCTCGCGCAACTTTCCGCAAAAGGTCTGATTGTGAGCGAAGACCAGCGAATCCGGCTGACTCCCCTGGGTCGGCGATTTGCCGACAGCGTCGCAGGGGAACTCTTTTGATTGCATCCGCTCGCCCGTAGCGGTTAGCCGCCGCCGACCGTGCCATTGACAACGAGCCGGACAGAAGGAGACACTATTATCCATTCACACGAGGTACTCTATGCCAGTCAACATGGATCCAGCCAAAAAGCGCAAATCCGGCCAGGCGGAACCATCCGCAACGGCCCAACCGGACGCGCAGCCGGCAGAGCCCGTACCCGTCGCGTTTGGAACCGAGACTCATGCCGATCGGGAAAAGGATCTGGCGGACGCCGAGTGGAAGAATTTGTGGGATGCGACGGAAGTCATCGATATGGACAAAGTCTAGTCCGACTGGTTTACGCAGGCAGAAAATAGAAGGCGATCGCCAGCATCGCGTAGACCCCGACCAGCATGGCGCCCTCCATCCAGTTCGATTCCCCGTCGATCGCGACGAACCCGACGACAAATACTGAGATCGTCACCGCCGCCACTTCAAACGGGGTAAAGATCAGGTCCAGAGGGGTTCCGAAGAGATAACTCGCAAAGACAAGGACCGGCGCCACCAGCAACGCGATTTGAAGGCTCGACCCGACGGCGATGCCATAGGCCAGATCCATCTTATTCTTCATTGCCATGAGGACCGCCGTGGAATGCTCCGCCGCATTTCCAACCAGCGCCACGAGGATCACGCCGACAAAGACCTGCGTCAACCCGAGCTTGTGCGCGGTCGGCTCGATCGCGCCGACCAGCAATTCGCTCATGATCGCGATCAAGGTCGTCACCGCGGTCAACACCGCCACCGACATACGGAAACTCCAGGGCTCTTCTCCCAGATCTTCCGCGTCATGCGCGTCTCCCGCATATAAATGACGATGCGTCTTCAGTGAGAACATGAGGCTGAGCCCATACATCACAAAGAGCACGACGGCGATCTCCAGACTCAACTCCCGTTCGATCGTCACGCCCCGGTCCGCGGCGGTAAAGTGGAAGAGCGCGGGAATAATCAGCCCCACCGCCGCCAGTAGAAGCAGACTGGATCCCATCCCTGCAGCCGTTTGGTTGAATTTCTGCCGTTCGAACTTCAACCCGCCGGCCACCATGGACGCCCCGAGCACCAGCAGAATGTTGCCGAGGATGGAACCGGTGAGCGACGCTTTCACCACGTCATGGAGACCTTCACGGAGTGCGGCCAGCGCGATGATCAGCTCCGCGGCGTTCCCCAGCGAGGCATTCAACAGGCTTCCGACGCCCGCCCCGACATGCGAGGTGAGATGCTCGGTCGCGCGGCCCAACATGCCGGCCAGTGGAACAATCGCGAAGGCAGACGCGGCAAAAATGAAGAGCGGATCAGCCTTCGTAATCTCAAGGACAACCGCAAGAGGGATGAATACCAAAAGCACATCCAGCCAGGATGTAAAAATTCGCTTCATGTCCGAAACCTAACATGAGTCCAGGTGAATGTCGATGAATGCTGCGCCGCCGACCGATGCTTTGTTCTACCCCTTCCACCTCTGCCATGCGGAAACATTGCAGCGACTGCTCGCACGATTTCACCGCGTCCACTTTCGCGACTACATGGCGCTCCAACTCAGTCCTTTCTCGGGAACCACCGCCTATAACGACCGGATGGGCGGAACGTATCCCGAGCTGGTGACCGCCGGCCGCCTTATTCAAGGCTACAACGTCAGCGGACCGCTCAACGAAGTCGGCCGGGCCTCCATCGATCGCGACCTTACCGATGTGCAATGGCGCGCGCAGTTCCATGCGGCGATCAGGGAAGACCGGCGATTTCAACGCGGACTCTTCGATCCCGCGCATGCTATGACGGTCGGACGCGATGTCGTGCCCGGTCCCGCTGCGCTGCTGCGACTCATGGACGAGGAATTTCTCCGCCGGCCCTTTACCGTCGACGCCGTGCAGCAGCTCAGCCGGCACCGGCTGACCGGGGAAGAGGCGTTTCATTTCGAATACGGCCTGGCATTGGTAAAAACAGCCGCGGCTCAGCACTACACGTGTCAACTGGCACACCGTCACCATCTGACGGTTTCGACGGATTCACCCGCGCATTATCAGCTGCTCAATCGAACACTCGCCCGTGAAGGCCGGAGCCTCTCCAACCATCTGATCATCAGAGCCGGGTATTAACCTCTACGCCGGACTCTGTTACACTTTTCCGTCATGGCGAAACCATCCTCCCCGCTGGCCACTCCCGACGTCACCGAAGAAACCGGCATCGGCGCCGGTGACGGCCTTGAGGCCCGCGTGATTGTCTATAATTGCGATTGCCACACCTACCAGCAGGTGATTACCCTGCTCTGCAAGTATGTGCCCGGCATGACCTCCTCGCGCGCCTTTGAGCTCGCGTATCGGATCGATCATGAGGGAGAAGCGATGGTCTTTGAAGGAGAAATGCGGCAAGCTGAACAGATTGCCGCGGCGCTGGCGAACGGAGGTCTCCGCGTCGTCGTTCAATAGCCTTCCTGCCGAGCAGCTGAGGAAAACGCTATTTGGCCTTCCGCTTGGCCGGCTGCTTCACGGCTTTCTTGGGCGCAACAGCCGCAGCTTTTGCGGGCTTCGCCGGTTTCGCGGCTTTCTCCGGTTTGGCTGGTTTCGTCTTTCCGGCCTGGAGAGATTTCTCGGACACACCCGGCTTGCTCGGAGACTGCTTGCCCGCTTTGGATGCCTGGCGCCCGGATCGCGAGGATCCTGATTTCACCGGTATCGGCATCGCCGCATAGACTTTGTTGATTTTGGTGAGCTGGTCGGGATTCATCACCCGGACCTGATACAACTCAAACAACTTTCCGATGGCTTTCTGATCGCCACGCTTCGCCGCGTTCAACAGCTTGCGGCGTTGGTTCATCTCTTCTTCTTCAGTATGGGAAGCAGCGCGTCGTTCCATTCTACTCCATCCTCTTCTAGCAGCACTTCAAACAGACACCCAGCCTGCCGGACCGGTCGAAACTCGCGGAACTATATCAGAAACCACACGAATGTTGAAGCCGTAAGGCTGCGACGCGATATTGAGGCCTCGAGACCCGTCCAACGCCCTTTTCCGCCTGGGACCGGAATCGACTCTTCCCCATTGAGCCGCGTCAAACCCGCTGGGTATAATCGGCTCACTACATTCACCGGAGACTTGACCATGTCCATGCATACAGCCCAACAATCGCCCGTCGCCGACGATCCCAAAGCCAGGGAAATCCTGCGGCAGGCATTCGAGAAAACCGCCCGTTGGCCGAAAGATTTCAACGGCTTTACCGCAGATCTGACCGTCAACATCAACGGAAAGGTCACCACCGGTCCTATTATGGTGAAAGGCCCCCGCGAGGTCTCCGTCCAACTCGGCGATGCCGAGGTCCAGAAATGGGCGCAGGAACAGCTCGGCATGATCGCCGTCCACCGGGGGCCAAGAAGCTTCGAAGAATCAGACGGCAAATACTCCCTCACCATGGAAGAAGACGGCCATCCGTTCGGCACTAAGCTCGACATCCACGGCTCGAACTCCTTCTACCGGATCAAAGATAACCGCATCACCCAGATCAACCGGAAGATGGCCCACCCGGGCATGACCCCGTTTGCGTTTTCGATCAATGTCGAGGAAAGCGCCGTGACACAGGATCAGAAAAACCTGACCACGAGATATACCGTCTATTACTACTCCCCGACCGACGGGAAACTGAATAACGTCGAAAGTTTCACCGATACCCATGTGCGCGTAGGAGCGGCCGATCTTCCCGCCACCCGCCGCATTATCGCGTTCGAGAACGGACAGGTCATCGTCAAGAACCTGACCTTCGCCAATCACAAGTTACTCTAGCTCGCAGTCAGAACGTCCGCCCTCTCCCCGTTCGGGGAGAGGAACCGGGCGACGGGGCAACCGGACATCCATGGATCTCAGAACCTCTTTCCCCCGCAGCATGCGCGCCAAGCTGGAAGGCCATGTCCACTTGGCACGCATGATCGACAAATGCCGCGCCGTGCTGGCCGGGACAGAGGGAGAATACATCTATCCCTGCCCGATGGATTTCCGCCTGTTGGAATTCGCCGGACTGAGCGATGCGCAGTTTACCGAAGCGGTGAAGAACAACCCCACCGATGAAGAAGTCGCCGCCTGGTTCAGACAGAAAGGCACGCGACATACGGCGGCAGAGCTGGAAGACTTCAATCAGCAACTCTTGCAGCGAGGCCCGAGTTCCCCGGAAAGCGCCGAGAAGTTCAAGAAGTACCGCGACGCCGT
>CAYPOR010000075.1:0-12517 GCA_964412445.1 uncultured Nitrospira sp. | reverse complement strand
AAATCATCCCCAAACGCATTGGTTCTTTTAAGAATATGATTTTCAAAGGGAAGAAGCTAAGTAGCTTCAATAAGCATTGAATCAGGGCTTGAAGAATCTGCCCACTTAGCCGAGAATCCCGACACTTCAACTTAACGTGATGGACCATGCCAAGAATCACCACTCCTGAAGCAGAAGCAATTCTAGACAAAGAATTTCGAGTGCTCGACAAGGGCTTCGTTAGGCTTGTTGATTATCTTGGAGGAGATAGCCGTATAGTAGCTGCGGCCCGAGTTTCTTACGGAGCCGGCACCAAGACGGTCCGTGAAGATAAAGGGCTGATCAATTATCTGATGCGAAACGATCATACGTCGCCCTTCGAGCAGGTGATTCTGACGTTTCATGCAAAGATGCCCATTTTTGTCGCGAGGCAATGGGTCAGGCACCGAACGGCCAGACTAAACGAGATATCAGGTCGCTATAGTGTCATGGAAGACGAGTTCTACGTTCCACCGCAAGAACAACTGCGCCGGCAGAGTCAGAATAATAAACAGGCACGGGGAGAGGAAGAATTATCGGCCGACGTACAAGAACGGATACTCGAACTACTGAAAAAAGATCAGTCAAATGTCTACTCAAATTACGAAGGAATGTTGAATGACGGGCTAGCACGAGAACTTGCCCGCATCAATTTGCCACTAAGTCTCTATACACAATGGTATTGGCAGATCGACCTGCACAACCTGTTTCATTTTTTGAAACTGCGGCTCGATTCGCATGCTCAGTATGAAATTCGGGCCTATGGCGAAGTAATGGCTACAATGGCAAAAGCCGTTGCGCCACTGGCATACGAGGCCTTTGAAGAGCACATATTGTATGCGGTGAAGTTGTCCAGATCGTCGCGAGAGAAATTACAGAAGGTTCTTGAGTCGATGGATCAATCCTCCAGTGAAGTCCAGGAAGCCAAAACACTGCTCCAATAACTCAAGCTTGCGCCGTTCTATCCCACTCTTTTATATCGCTAGGAATGTCTAGCGTTGAGGTATCGATTCCAGTTCCTGGAGAGAAAGTATGTCCTCCGGCGAGATCATCTGCTGCTTGCTGTGGGGTTGCATAATTACCCAGGCTCTCATCCTTAAAGATGATGTGCCACCGCCCTAAACGCTCAGCAATCAGAAATGTGCCAACCGCCGTCTTATGCTTGTACATAGGCAAGGTCTCAACGTTAGCGGATCTGTTATTAAGGTGCCTACTTACCAAACGCTTCCCTGACCCGCTCACGCTCCTCAGGACTAATATTGTTAACCAAGTTGTTCCATATCATCTCCATATGTCTTGGCCAATCCGGACTCTACAATCTCGCGGAGCATCTGTCGTGGTTGTTTCATGTGCCCAGTGTGCCTCCTCAAGCGGGCATTAGCGATCTTCCGTGTTCAGTCTTGCCATCCCACGACAGATTCTGGGCGTGAACGGACGGAAGCATCTCTAGAATCGTATCCTACGCTACGTTGCCTTAAACTTCAGACTTAGCTCTCGAATGACTTCCAATGGATCTATACGGATCGCTCTAGCGATTCGAAGATACTCGATGACATCTATTCGTCGTTCGCCTGTTTCGTATTTCGATATGTAGGATTGAGGCTTTCTTAATCGCTTTGCCAAATCCATCTGGGTGACTCGAGCATTCTCCCGCGCCTCTTTCAGCAGGCGACAGAAGTATTGATACTCAGGACTGAACGGGGCAGATTTCTTTGATTTACGCATAGGCCCCCTCTGTGAGAGGGCCTGATTATTTATTCCCTAGCACCATTATCCCAAATTGGGATATTGTGTCTGGCCTAGAATATCTAAATTCTCAACAGAATTTGAACGCCAAGCCATCCCGCACTAACTAGCGCTCGCGTTCAACACCGTCTTGTTGCTCACGAGCATCACGAAACTGCCAAACAGCGGGAAGTAGGCTATATGCAGGTTGCAACCAGCGAGCAGGCTTTGAAACTAGACGGGAAGAGTGTGGGAAATCCTGCCAGATCCGTTGCTGCTTCGAAGGAGTGGTTTCTGTGTCAGTGACCAACGTCTTAACCGAAACCGAGTGTTGGCGACTCTTCCAGCGAATGTTTCCCAATGGATTACGGGATCCGGCCATTGTGGCCGCTCTGGCACCTGAGGGGTGGGAGCGCTCCCCCCTGGTTCGCACTGCACATCCCACCCCCGCTCAGCTGAGGGAGGAATCTCACCGCATCCGCAGCCGCATCCAGGAACTTCGGCGTGCTTGTGGTCTCCCTGCCATCGTTGAAGACATACCCGACGCCACGGGGGAGACATGGAAGCCAGAGAGTCACATTGATCCGGTGACAGAATGTGCAGAACTTCTGGGGTCATGTCTCTGGCATCTGTTTTCGGACAACCATGAAGTTCGGAGTGCAGAGGGGAGCCCTGTCGAACTGGGTACTGGTCGCTTAGCAGCCGCGTTTCTCGCAGACTTCCTTGAACATCCGCATCAGAGGCCTTCCTCACCGGATCTGTTCGACTATATCCAGTTCTATATAAGGTGTAACTTGATTAAGAGCCGGGCAGACCTGACTCCTGTCTATGCCCTGATCTTTCTCCGCATGCGGCGCTGTGGCCTAGCCTGGCGATATGTCCACCCAATGTTAGCCCTTGCGAATTTGGGAGCAGAAGATAGTGCAGAGGCCATCGAATTTGAACGCTGGATCAGGGAGGCTAACTATGAGTCCATTCGAGTGGCCAGAGAGCAGCCTCCACCAGCCATAGTCGTGGCCTATCAATCGGTGTATGGCCAGTGGCCAGAGGGCTGGCCCCCGAGCGTCACTGACGTGTTCTAGGAGCTAGATCAATCGTGGTGGAGGCCTGGTGCTGATTCAGTTATTGGGTTTGATCGCATATCGATAGGGTTTGATGAATTGAACCGAGCTCCGCTGCACACGATGCGGGTTCCCAACGCAGGGCAGACCGTGATATCGTTACTGTATGAAGCGGCGCAACCTAGACCGTCTCGCTGATCGTGTCATCCGTTCAGCCGACCGCGCCATCCGCGCAGTTGATCAAACACTCAAGACCGTAGCGCAATCTGAGTCGCGCATGCGCACGATCACACACTCAAGGTCCGCGTTCAAGCATTTTACAGCGATACTCGACCATCCTCCGGCGAATAATCCAAAGTTGCGACGTCTCCTTCAAACACGAGCGCCGTGGGAGAAATGAATATGTGGCGCGGATGCGTGTCACCCAATAAGCCCGGCAACAGATCAACGACTCCGCATGTAGAGGAGCGGATAATCATGGCGCTGAGGGCCTCGGGGGCTATGCGAATCGGAATCTAGATAATGTGATCCTCCGAGCCACCGACGTGTTTGGATCTAAAACAAAAGATTGCGCATGGCTCACCCACCCCAACCCCGACGGGATGTACGATCCCGCGGTCCTCGATGATCAGCTGCTGCAAGGGCACCATGTCCGTGTTCGACTCACGCTCTCTCGACAACGCTCGCTGGAAGCCCTACGCCAAATGCCCGCCGGGCTCATGTTTTGCTCGCCGATTTGCTATGTGTGGACCCCTGGCTAGATCTAGTTCAATCCGGATCGCTGCATGCAGTAGGCCGTGCTCCAAGTCTTTGAGAAGATACCGAACTGGGGAGCATCCGGCAGGTCTTGCTCTGTTTTCGACGCGAGCGGATCTGTGTTCCAGCTCGCGTGTTCACGGACGCCGGGAGCGAGACCATCGGGAAACTCCCCACGTATTGCAGCATGCTGAGGATGCTCACGAACCCGATGTACGCCGGCGTCTATGAATTCGGCAAGATCTAGGCGCGGATGCGCATGATCGAGGGCCAGGCCCGCAAGACGGACGGGCACCACAAACCACGCTCCACCTGGACGCCCTTGATCCATGATCATCATTTCCTGGGAGCAGTATGATTTCCTGGTTGAGGGCCGCAGTCTAACGGACAATTCCAGGTCTGGTTGGTCTAGTCTTGTGGGAAAAGGTCATCTTCGGCACGCATGATGGCCTGACGGTAGTAGACAAACGCCTCGGGGGGCAAAGCTAATGAACACGGATGGGACAGCCAATACCATCTCAGAAGTCACACGGCGAGCCATCATCGACTACTTGACAGCTTCAGGGGTTTCCTGGTCGGGACGCATGCAGGAGGACAGCTTTTTAGCCCGACTTTATGATTTGGCGAATATTGCATCGACGGATGGCAGATTTGAAAATGCGGCGGGTGATATTTGGAAGCATCGCGTCATCAATTCGGATTGGCCGGAGGAGTGGGTGTTCTATGATTCCCGTTTCAATCTGCTCTGGGTCGCCGACGAAGAGTTTCTGCGATTTTTGTGTGAGACTGTGCATCCTGCGGTTCGACCTATGACTGAGGAGGCGCATGCATTGGTGGCAGCCTACAATGCCGAACTCAAGGCCGATGGATGGCGGCTTGTCGAGGTGAAGCAGATATCCGGTCGTCCGGTGTATGGCTTTGAACAGGTTGGCCATCGAACCGCGGTCTTTGAAGAACCGACAGGATGGCAGAAAGTCGATCGACAAATGCAGGAGGTCAAAGCTCGCCTTGAGACGGCAAAGACCGAGGAACAGTTCCAGGCGGTGGGTTTGTTGTGCCGAGAAGTCTTGATCTCCGTTGCCCAAGCCGTGTTCGATCGGACTCGCCACCTAAGTAAGGATTCTGTTCCAATTAGTGAAACCGATTCCCGTCGGATGTTGGAGGTAGTTTTTGAAGGAGAATTATCCGGAGGCGTGAATGAGGAAGCGCGTGCTCACGCCAAAGCGGCGCTCAAACTCGCATTGGCGCTACAACATAAGCGGACGGCGGATTTCCGCATGGCAGCGTTGTGCGCGGAAGGGACGTCGTCCGTAGTGAATATGCTGGCGGTGATATCCGAGCGCCGTCGACCATGGACTGAAAGGTAGAGATGAGATGGGCCTATGCCTATGAAGGCAAAATCGGCATGGCCTGGGAGATGTGCGCGGCGAGTAAAGATACGCGGCCGGATAATTGTGTTCAGCTGGCTCACATGGCCCGGTAGTCGATTCCTCACTGCCGTTTGCGATCAACTCACATTCGATGAAGCGGCCGCGATCGTTCTCGTCTTGGATTACATCGAACGTTGGCACAATCCGCGACAGCGACTGAGACTCGATCAGCAGCAACAGGGGAAGAAGCTCTTAACACAACTGTCCGTGAAAACGGGGTAGAATCTACTCCCCGTTGTTCATCTCTTTCTATTCTTCCTGATCTCCATGTACGCTTGGGACGCTTGAACAAGACGCTTATTGGGAGCAGGCGGATTCACAAGCGCAGCAACAAACACAGCACGATCACGTTCGGATAACACGATGACCTCATGTTGAGGTTTTCTGGTGGTATTGTTCTGCATCTTTCCCATCGGGAGACTATCTCGCCACTGCTTCTTCATGTCAACAGTAACTGATGTTTTCTTGAAGGCCTATAGCCAGTTGGTGGCAGTGTATGGGACGCTGTTTGAGTGACTCAGTTCGGCCACGAGCGGAAGTTCGGCGCCGAGATCGCACCGCCATAAAGCGGCCCTCAGCCCTGCCGTTGGCGCTCCGCAGTGCAGTGGACAAGTATTTGATACGACTGAGCCGCGAGAACCATGTCTTGGAGTCGGGAAGTCTGCTTAGCGCCTCTCTGAGCTTTGGGCCACCTCCATACATGACAGATATGACGGCGGACAGGTAGAGAAGACCAGCTGACGGAAGGTGGAGAAGCGGCAACAGACCCGGGACGCAATACTGATGTTCGGTGAGGTCGCAGTGCATGGGAAAGAGGCAACACCGAACGAGAATATCCCGGCTGCGTTGGAATCAGGTTATCCTTCTTGTCGAGGCCCCGGTAGGCGACTAGAACGCAACCGAGAAAGGCAAGAAAGATCAAGAAGATCGTTCTTGGCATTCCACCATCTATAACTACAAAGTAGTAGTCACTAAGAGACGGTTGCAGCTCATGCCCGCCAAACAGAAGTGCCGAGGCGGCCGTAAGGAGGGGTAGCGCGATCAAGGTGCGTATTTCGGATATCTGCGGTGGCCCATTTCGGTACAACGCGCCGACCGGTTTCGGATACCTCGTCCGGGGCGGTTCGGCCATCGCGAGGTCCGAGAATCGGCAATCGCCACTGCCTGTGTCGCTCGGCTTACGGGTCGTTGGCGGTGAATGCCTCCTTCAGTAACTCCCTTCTGCCCGGCCATCGCCGCATCCTGTCCGAACAACGTCGATTATTGTAAATGGTCTGTTTCACGTCTTAAGGCGCGTTCCTCTCCCTCGGCCGGATATTGGTACAAATTCAACCAACCATTTGCAATGAATTCATCCACCAGTTTTCACGAAAACAGCGCGGTAAATAAAAAGATCCGTATGTGTGCTGAGGGAATTTCGGATCGATATCAACTTGGCCGATTGTCCAGTCGGAGATGAAGTCTTTCAGGTCCGTCTTCCGGATGGCATACATCATGTTTCCCAGCTCGAGACAGTAATAAGCTTAGATATTGGCACCTTGATATTTGCAAAGAGGTTGGCAGTATCTTAGTGGTTGGCTGGATACCGTGCCCAGTTTTGTGAAAAACGGCGGCTGAGGAGTCCACTTCCTGAAATATCCGTAGCCCTCTGAAATCTAGAGAATCACACGTCCTCTTAGAGCGCTGAGCTATCCTCCAATCGCGGGTCCGTGATACTTTTGTGACACAGGTTGTGCTAAGCGATCCAGTATTATCCTTCTCTTCTCATGGCGGTCATGGCTAAAAAAATCTTGGTGATCGAAGACGACATGGATATTGGCCGGCTATTGGGCATGCATTTGAGAGATGCCGGCTATACCGTCGACAGTGTGGCCACGGGTGTCGAAGGTCTTCAACAGGGCCTATCAAACAGGTATGACCTCATTATCCTGGACGTCATGCTTCCAGGCCTCGATGGGTTCGAGATATGCCGGCAGCTTCGAGGCCTGCCGTCCTATACCCCGCTTCTAATGTTGACCGCGAAATCATCAGAACTCGACCGCGTGCTTGGCTTGGAAGTCGGGGCTGACGACTATATGACCAAGCCATTCAGCGTTCGAGAAATGTTAGCCCGGGTCAAGGCACTCTTTCGACGGTCTGAAGCCTTTTCGGGAAAGAATCAGAACGTCCATGATGTCATCCGCGCGGGACAGTTATGTATTGATGTGGAGAAACGCAAAGTTGTTGTCCGAGGCAGCCCGTTGGAGCTCACGGCTAAAGAGTTTGATTTGCTCCTACAGTTTGCCCTCCATCCCGGCCGGGTCTTTACAAGGGCACAGCTACTGGATGTGGTCTGGGGCTACGGGCATGAAGGATACGAGCATACGGTCAATTCCCATATCAATCGATTACGCGCCAAGATTGAAAAAGACTCCTCGAAGCCGGACTTTATTTTGACCGTGTGGGGTGTCGGATACCAGTTCTGTGAACGGGATGGCCCACACACCGAAGAGTAATTTATGGCGCGCTCGCTCTACGGGAAACTCGCTCTCGTGTTGTTCATCCTCTTTGGATCGGTAGGGGTGCTCTATACCGCCCTCACGTCGTTTACGACGCGCATGTATCAGCAGGAAGTGAATCAGAAGCTCAACCGGGCCTTGGCCCGCAACATTGTGGGCGACCAATTGCTCAGTAGCCAGGGAGAAGTCAGTCCCTATGCTTTGAAGGAATTGTTTCACCTGCTCATGATCGTCAACCCCAGTATTGAGATGTACCTGCTGGATGCTCAGGGGGTGATTCTGAACTTCTCTGCGCCAGCCGAGAAGATTAAGCGATCGGCGGTCTCGCTTGATCCGATTCAACGGTTCTTGACCATCGAGGATACCTTTCCCATTCTGGGTGATGATCCGCGTGATACGAGTCGCCACAAGGTGTTTTCTGTCGCTCCTATCCCACTCACGGGATCGCCCACAGGGTATCTCTATATCGTGCTCGGCGGCGAGGAATATGATTCGGTCGCAGACATGCTGCAACGCAGCTACATTCTCCGACTCAGCTTTTGGGCGGCCCTGGCCGGCCTGGTCTTTGCTCTCCTCGCTGGCCTCGTGTTGTTCAACATGCTGACACGACGGCTCCGCCGGCTCGCCTCGACGATGGACAGGTTCGCGAAAAGTGACTTCTCGCATGCCATATCAATGCGTACGCACGAACCGGTCACAGAGCGCTCAAGAGATGAAATTGACCGCTTGCAAATGACGTTTAATCTGATGGTCCAGCGGATTCTCAAGCAGGTGGACACCCTCAAGCAGACGGACACGCTCCGCCGGGAACTCGTGGCGAATGTTTCCCATGATCTCCGGACGCCCCTCGCATCGCTCCATGGCTATTTGGAGACTCTCATGATCAAAGAGGAAAGTCTAACAAGAGAAGAGTCACGGGCCTTTCTTGACATCGCACTCAAACAAAGCGAGCGGCTGAGGCGACTAGTCGGCGAGCTCTTTGAATTGGCCCGCTTGGATTCGCAAGAGGTGCACATCGAACGCGAGCGATTCTCTTTGGCGGAGTTGGTGCAGGACGTCTGTCAAAAGGTGCAACTCACCGTGGAACCGAAAGGCATCACGCTCAAGACCAGCTTTCCCGAAGCGCTTCCATTTGTCGTGGCGGATATCGGCCTCATTGAACGGGTGCTGGAAAACATTCTTCATAACGCGACCCGCTACACCAAATCTGGAGGCCTGATCACGGTGTCGCTGAGCCAACAATCACAATCTGTCCACGTGCAGATCGCCGATACGGGCTGCGGGATCGCCGCTCAAGACCTCTCACATATTTTTGATCGGTTTTACCGAGCCGATCGGCAGGATCGAGCCGGAGGAGCAGGTCTAGGACTGGCCATCTCGAAGCGCATTCTTGAGTTGCACGGCAGCACGATTCGCGCGGAGAGCACTCAAAACGTCGGAACCACGATGATCTTCGATTTGCCCACCGTATTGTCCTAATGTCCCCCGTGATTCTGCCGGTCCCGTGATAGAAACGTGATCGTTTTGTGAGACCGGCGTGAGAACGAGACGCTATGTTTAGTACAACTCACTGAGAGGCCGACCTTTGGTAAATTGAGTATTGACCGATGCCAAAAGGAGAATTGATCCATGAAACGTATCAAGCAAACATTGATGGTGGGTGCCGTGCTCGGCCTTCTGGCTCTTTTTCCCTCAGCTGGTGAGGCAGGGATGGATCGCGAAAAGTTCCTGAAGGACCCAGGCGTCTACGGCACGTTTGCCGTGTTCCAGGTCGATGAGGAGTGGTGGAAGCTCGACAAGGCGGCCAAGGTTGCTGCCGTCAGTGAAGTGAAGGCCATCTTTCAGAAGCATAGCGACGCGCTCATTGCCGACACGTACCTCTTGAGAGGGCTCGTCGAAAATGCCGACGTTCTCGTCCGAATCCATTCTCTGGAGATCCTGACGAATCAAAACTTTCTCATCGATTTCATGGGAACGGCGCTGGGACAGCATTTGAAGAATACGTACACGTTTAACGGGCTCACGAAAGCTGTCAATTATGTGCCAGGGATGTCCGAGGATCTGAAGATTGCCTTGAAAACACAAACCGATCCAGGACCGAAACCGTACGCCATTATCGTGCCGATTCGTAAAGATGCCGAATGGTGGAACGCGGGGCAAGATGTCCGCACAGCGATGATGAAGGAGCACACCGAAGCCACGGTCCCATACCTGAAGACGGTCAAACGGAAACTCTATCATGCCAGTGGGCTGGATGACGTCGATTTCATCACCTACTTTGAGACCGCAAAACTGGACGACTTTAATAACCTCATCATTGCATTGGAAAAGGTCAAAGAAAACCGCCACAACAAGCAGTTCGGTGCACCGACCCTGCTGGGAACTATCCGACCCTTAGACGAAATCTTGGACATTCTCAGCCACTGAGTACGAGAATGGCATCCGAAGCCGCTCTGACTCCATTAATGAGCTGCCTGTCGCATTTTCTAATTGAAGAATTACCGCGGAGACTCTGCGACTAGCCGGCTCTTCTGGCACGCAATGGCTTCGCTCACGCGATGCTTAAATATGTCATAGGGCAGCTGTAAGCTCCCCCGTCAAGGCGACACTGCCAGTGGAGAACTTCGGATGTTTCATGATTGGTTCTCGGTATTCCGTGGTACAGACGCAGTGAAAATTAGCACGTCTCGCCATGACGGGAAGGTCAAGAATACATCTGAATTGCGTAACGCTGTCCCAGAGATGTCTCGACCAAGGGCGAATCGAAGTGTAAATGAGGGGAAGTCAGCTATTGGTTTTAGGAAATGTGTGACGGTACGAGGATGGAAGGGTCAATAATACCAACGTCGGCATTCGAAAAGACTTGGCAATCTTTGCTCTCTTCGCGATTCCACGGTAGGTTCTAAATCAACTAATTTTGATCCGCTAGGCCTCAAAGAGGAATTACCAAATCAAGGCTCGTTCCATTTCCAGGCTGGGACCAGAGCCTGAAACTGGCACTTATGCGCTTCGCTCGATGTGTCAGGCTCAGCAATCCTTTGCTACGCTGCCTTACTCGGGTGATGTCAAACCCTTTCCCATCGTCCCAGATTTGTACCCGAACTTGATGGGAGTCTCGGGTCAGCTGGACGACGCAGGTCTCGGCCCGAGCATGACGGACCACGTTAAACAGCCCACCGCGCATAATGTTCTGGAGGTGGCTGATCTGTGGCCTAGAAAGACCAACGACCGCCCCCGGCTCGATGCTCACACAAAACACCGTCGAACTGATACGTCTGAAGAATAGAATCAAGGAGTTCAAAGCCTCGGAAAAATCCTCTACAGGTGGGACTTGAGCATGATCACCTATGAGGGTCCGCAACTGAACGATCGCATGATTTAGTTGCTGGATCGATTCGCTAACACGCAGTTTCGCTTCGTTGGGGGCCGTGGTGATCAGCGACTTGGCAGTTTCTAACTGTAACCCGACGGCGTAAAGCGTCTGAAGCGCCCCGTCATGAAGGTTGGCGCTCAGGGTTTCCCGCTCACTGTCAGCCTCACATTGCTCTTGCCCCAGGACCTCCAGGTGAATGCTGCCAACCATGTTGTCTCCTTGTGTGAAATAGACAGCGCTGGAGAGACGAACAGGTTCAAGTATACGAGATGCGTATTACATGGTAATTAAAACGTCATCAGGAAACTATAGCGTGTCGCGGCTTTCTTCGATTCACCTTCAGGTTCAACATTATTTGTTTTTGGAACAGGCGAATGAATACGTCACCCCCCAGAAAAATCGACTTCTCGGGCCTTGAAGTGGAGAGGGGTTTTGAACGCTACGCCAGAACGATTAGGCAGGGGGAAAGAGGCTGAAGGTCGCTTTGAAGGTTCTATCTTTTGTCCGAATTGGTGAGCCGAGTAGGGACCCGAACCACGAAGACAATACGATCGTAAAACGGTCGTATAGCAGATCTACTTTCCACCCATTCTAACTCACTCAAGCTCACTGGTTACCAGACTGCAAGTCGTTGAAACATCGCCATAAAGGCTGTAAACCGCGCGTCAGGATGAAGGTTCTGAATTGCCCCCAAATCAAATCCCGCCTTCGGCACTAACTTAAGGCACAAGTGCTGCTGTGAAGGTTCTTTCTTTTACACCCCGTGGGATCCCGATGACGCCGTCATTCGATTGGACCACCTGATAGCGGTCGGTCGTATACTTCGGCTAAGGGTCGGATTCCGACGGGCGCAGAACGGCCAAGTGCGGAAGTTCGGCATCGAGATCGCACCGCCGCAAAGCGGTCCTCAGCCCTGTCGCATTAACGCGATGCGGTTCGGCGGCGGGCCGTAGCGCCGCCTGGAATGACTCGACCTCGTTATGCTTACGACGTCATCGGCGGTGCGTTAAGCGCCCTGCTCGCCCTTCTGCGGGGTCTGGCGGTTCACCATTCGGCTCACTCCTCAGGGATGAAACCACGACGCCCTTGGTCGTTCCCAGTGAACAGCTCGACGTTCACGCCATCGAGCATCCCATCGACAGGAAGTTGGTGGCTGTTCTCGATGATGATGACCTGTGCTTCTGTGAAGGAGGTCTTCACGCTCTCCCAGAAGTGCTTCTTGATGTCCTGCGGAAACGACGACTCGTCCGCATCGGGCTCCTCGTAGACTAGAAGCGGAGAGTCGATGAGAACGAAATTTGGGAACGGGCACTCGTCCTCGAGGCAGAGGCGCAGGAGCGCGAGGTTGAACGCGGCCCTTGTTATGGCTCGCACGCCTTTGCCATGGCTCCTACGCGCTCGCCCCGAAATGACGACGTCCTGGTCGTTCTCACTGAACGTGACGCGATCGAGATCAGGGAAGTGCCACGCCTTCAGCAGCGCTTCGACCTCCCTGCTGAACGGGTCGGCCTGCGCGGTGCTCACCGCTGCGCCAGCGACGTCGGTCTTCTGCCTCTTCTTGGGCTTGTTCGCCTCTTCAAGCAGCTCGTTCAGCTCCTGGATTCGCTCGAGGTGTTCGATCGCCGCAGGGGCCAGGCACCGGAACGGTGTCGCTGG
>CAYPOR010000074.1:4786-12773 GCA_964412445.1 uncultured Nitrospira sp. | reverse complement strand
ACCGGCCACTTTGAGCGCATATTCAAGAGCGCCCAGAACAATCAGAGGGGGGGCTCTGTGCTACCAAAGAGGGATTGCTCATCGTATGCCGAACTTCATACAGTTTCCCCTGTCTGGAGGACACTCGTGGCCAAGAGATCTCGCCCTAGCGTGCGCATTGTTGAATGGGTGAGGTCGGTCCTTGCCGACATCGAATTATGCCGGCGAGAGGTTCTGTCACACTAATGCCCTTCGGATGTAGCCCTTACCCGTTGGTGTGCAAGGGGTCTGGAAGGGGTTCTTCGCGCACGATCGTAACGAGTATGACGATACTCATATGTTAAAGAGACAATGCGCTGGGATCAACAGTTGTAGGCCTATGATATCCCGACAAGGGGGGCGAAGCCCTCCGGATGGGTGTCGTGCAGCCTGACCGCATTGCGAATAACAAATGATCAGTTGGCCATTTTTGAAAGCAAAAGGAGATAGAAAAATGTCACAGAAATTCATCATGCTTCTTGGTTTGGCGGTGGTGCTGTCCGGCAGCCCGGTTCTCGCTGCATCTCTAGATAACTTAAGCGGTCAATCGTGCGGTGCCGCCGATGGTACCTGGCATTTTGTTAATAATCAGACCGGCGGTGCCGCACCGGGAACCCTTACTGCAACGTGGGCGTCAGGAGATACCTGCACGGTCGGCGCGTCGGCGGTGAACAAAAGCACCCAGCATTTCTATTGCCAGGCTTCTGGCGCCCTCACGGGAGCGACTACGAATCTCCCTGGCAAGCTCGTCTTATCCGACTTCAGCTGCGAAACGAGCAAGTGCGTGCCGGATCCCAAAGGGGAGATCTGTGGCGACAAGATCGACAATGATTGCGATGGTAAGATCGACGAAGACTGTAAGAAGTAGTGCGGTCGTGTCCATCCTGCGCGAGCCGCCTCGGCGGCTCGCGCAGTTGTCGGCTGCGGAAGATCACAAGGGGCGCCCATACAAATGTGACGGGCCTGTAACGATGATGAGGAGAATAGCACGCATGAGCACAACCCACTCTTATGGTCAGACGATCGCGCTTGGCGCCATCATCGCGACCGGCGTTTTGTTCGCCACCGGTGCCGCTGCGCAGACGGCGCTGACGCCCAATCTAAAGCCGCTCCCAGCTTCCAATTTCTCCCTGATCACCGACGTGATCGGTGACGCTACGTTGCGCTTTAGCACGACGAGCTGGAACAAGGGGACCGGTCCGTTGCAGCTCGAAGCGGGCGCTGTCGATACGGGGTCGGGGAAACAACGGGTCGATCAGCGGATCTTTAATAATGACGGGACGTCGTCGCTCTTCTTTGCAGGCTGGTTCCAATGGCATCAAGGTCACAACCATTTCCACTTTGACGATTATGCGATCTATGAACTGCAGCCGGTCGATGCGCCCGGCGGGTCCGCCCGTACCGGTCAGAAAACGACGTTCTGCGTCATGGACACTACGAAGGTCGACGGATCGTTGCCGGGTGCGCCGAGTTCGGCGGCCTACAGCACCTGTGGCAATCGGATCCAAGGCATGTCGGTGGGCTGGGGCGACACCTATGGCGCCTCTCTGTCAGGCCAGGAGATCGATTTTACCGACAACCCTGATGGTATCTACCAACTGAGGATCATCATCGATCCGAACAAAAACATCGTCGAGAGCAACGACAACGACAATGAGTCGTGCGTGCTGCTCGACATCAAAAGACCGAGTACGGTCAGAGTGCTGGACAGCAGCGGCAGTTGTTCTACGGTGGTATCGATTGCCCCAAACACCGCAGCGAGAAATACGACGATTCAGGTCATCATCACCGGCTATGGATTCACTTCAGGCATGCCTGTCACCTTCGAGGGCGGCAGTGGTCCGCGTCCGGTTGCCAGCAATGTGGTGTTAAGTTCGAACACGGAGTCGGAAGACATCATCACGGCGACGGTCACCGTGCCGTACAAGAAGCAGCTCGGCCGAAATCCAGTGTGGGATGTCCGCGTCGGTTCTGGCGGGCTGCTGCGCAAAGCCTTTACGGTCACCCCGTGAGTTGGCATGGTGGACAAGGCGGCAACAACAGCGAATTCTGGGTTGGTTCGGCCTAAGGGAGGGCGGCCCTGCCGCCCTCATCGTTCGCGATCTCTAACAACCAGGAGGATCATGACGTCACGTAGGCTGTTCAGTGTGCCGATGATGATGGTCTTTTTTGCCGCGTTCCTGTCCGGGGCGGCCGGACAGGCGGAGACCGGATCAAGCGATTCTGTGGGGCTGCGTCAGGAACTGGAGGCAGTCAAGACCGACCTGGAGGCAATCAAGAAGCAGATGGGTGAGTTGCAGAAGCAGCTCGCCCAGCGGCAGGCTCCGCCGGATCCAGCCGCGCCCGTGACGATGAGCGTGGGTGATGGGCCGGCGCTCGGCAGCGCAGACGCGCCGATCACCATCGTCGAGTTTTCCGACTATCAGTGCCCGTTTTGTAAGAGACATTTCGCGAACACGCTTTCGGCACTTCAGGCTGGTTACATTGACACCGGCAAGGTGCGGTACGTATTTCGGGATTTCCCGCTCGATTCTATCCATCCCTACGCTCGTAAGGCGGCAGAGGCCGCCCGTTGTGCGGGAGATCAAGGCAAGTTCTGGGACATGCACGACATGATGTTCGCCAACCAGGGGGCCTTGATGCAGGATAATTTGAAGCGTTTCGCCCGCGACATGAAGTTGGAAGGTGACGCGTTCGATGCCTGTCTTGATGGCGGCAAGTATGCGAAGACGGTTGAGGCGGACGTGGCCGCCGGCTCCGCGGCGGGCGTCACCGGCACACCAAAGTTCTTTATCGGCAAGGCGAAGTCGGACGGTATGATGGCGGCGGTCGTGATAAAGGGCGCCCAGCCTGTCGCAGCGTTCAGCCAGGTGATCGACCGGCTGCTCGAGGAGAAGATGCCGTAATATTCGAGACGGGGTTGGGGGAAGGAACGAGGGCGCGCGGCCGGAAGAGGGTCGGGCGCCTTTGTTGTCTGACTGGACAGAGAAGACAGGGGGCGTGGAACACACGATGAGAGTCAAATATCCGGCGGCGCGGTCATGGAGCGGCGCCGTGGCGCTTTGTACGCTGGCTCTTGCCGCCGGCTGCGGAGAGTCGATGCAGTTCGAAAATGCCGGCAGCCAGCATGCGCTGGCGGAAGATCAACAAGCCTGTGATGTTGAATTGCAGTCTCCCGGCGGCGAGGAATATGCAAAAGCAGCAAGGGGGCTGGTTGATCCGTGGCAAGTGTGCCTCGAGCGCAAGGGGTGGAAGCGGGTAGATCGTCAAGCTTCGCTTCCGGCAGGATCCGCTTCGTAAGGCGAACGGGTGGTCTGTATAACCCCGGTTTGGGGGTGCAGATACGATATGGCGGGAGTGCCGGATCGCGTGGTCAGGCTGTGTTCGCGGCTCCGGTGATTGTCCGGCGGTACGGCTGAACAGATTTATGGGGGCAAGGGCTGGTGGTGTGCCGCCGCATGCTTCTCGACCGCATCCTGCGCCTCCGCATTCCGTCCTCGATCCCCGGCATCCGAAACAGCCATCGCGCTAATGCTTTCCCCAGGGGAAACGGGTATTCTGCTGCGGCCCACGAGAGACCGCTATGCACATGTCACCGCGGGGGATGCCGCCGCTCTATACGCAAGTCCTCATCGCCGTCGCCGCCGGCGGGCTGCTCGGCGCGATCTTCGGTCTCGACCCCTATCTCGGCGGGCTCCGCAACGAGCAGCTGGGCAAGCTCGGCCTCTTCGTCGTCACGCTGCTGAAGACCCTCGCAATCCCGCTCATCTTCTTCGCGATCCTCGATGCCCTCATCCGCACCAGCATTCCGTTGCGGCAGGGGGGCAAGCTGCTGGTCATCTGTCTCGTGAATGTCTCCGTCGCCATGGCGATCGGGCTGTGTATCATGAATACCTGGCAGCCGGGTCTGGCCTGGCTCGGCCGCGTCGATGAGTTGCTGCATCTGGTGCCGGGCACGAAGCCGTCGGCGGCGGCGATGGCGAATGTGCAGGCCGGATCGCAGAGCCCGATCGAGTACCTGGCATCCTATATTCCCCGCACCATGACCGATCCCTTTTCGAGCAACAACATCATCGGCGTCGTGCTCCTGGCTCTGGCGCTCGGCGCCGTCCTGCGCGCGCTGCACAGCGCATCGGGGCAGGGGGGCGGGTTTGTCTCGCTGGCCGTCCGGGGGGTGGAGCGTCTCTATGGATGGCTCGTGCGGATTCTCGGGTGGATCATTCTCGCTGTCCCGCTCGCCGTCTTCGGCGTCGTCGCGCATGTCGTCGGCAAGTCTGGCGTCGGGGTCTTCTCCGTGCTCTGGATTTTCCTCGCCGCGATGATGCTGGGCCTCGCCGTCCATTCCCTGCTGTACTATCCGCTCGTCGCCTGGCTGGTCGGGAAGAAGAATCCGAAGATCTATCTGGGGCAGGGGGCCGATGCCATCCTGACCGCGGTCTCCTGCAACAGCAGCCTCGCTACCGTGCCCGTCACTCTCCGGTGCCTGGAGCGGATGCAGGTCTCGCCGCAGTCGTCGCGGCTTGCCGCCTGCGTCGGGACGAATCTCAACAACGACGGCATCACGCTCTATGAAGCCATGGCGGCGCTCTTTCTCGCCCAGGCCCTGGGCTACGATCTGCCGATGGCGAAGCAGATCCTGATCGTCCTCGCGTCGATCATTGCAGGGGCGGGTGTCGCCGGTATTCCGGAGGCGGGGCTGATCGTCCTGCCGCTCGTGCTGGCCGCCGCCGGTCTGCCCGATCATGTGATCATCGCGGCGATCCCTCTCATTATGACGGTGGACTGGATCATCGCCCGTGCCCGCTCCGGCGTGAACGTCATGAGCGACATGCTCGTCGCCATCCTCCTCGATGCCGGGCAGGAAACGGCAGTCGCAGCGCCTGCCTCGGTCTTGCAACAATCTGGAAGAGAGCCTTCCACGGAATCGTAATGGTCCGCCGGCGCATCCTGGACATTTGTCCGGCGCCGTCGTAGATTGCCTCGCCGTGGCAAAGACGCCTCCCAAATACTTCTCGATGATCCGCCAGTTTCACCTGGCCGACTTTCTCACGCTGGCCAACGGCGCCTGCGGGGTCGCGGCCGTGTTGCTGAACATGCGTTATATGAACAGCCGGTCGGCGTCCGATTTTCTCGCGGCCACGGCTCTGGCGCCGGCGGCGCTGCTGTGTGACTGGCTCGACGGCCGGGTCGCCCGCTGGCGGCATAGGCAATCGCCGCTCGGGCGCGAGCTGGATTCCCTGGCCGACGTGATTTCGTTCGGCGTCGCGCCCGCGGCGCTCGGGTTCGCCGCAGGCCTGCGCGGAGGGTGGGACTGGGTCGTGCTGATGTATTTCGTCTGTTGCGGCGTCAGCCGGCTGGCCCGGTACAACGTAACCGCTGAAACGCTCTCGGCAGGCAAGGACAAGGTGGCCTACTTCGAAGGCACGCCCATTCCCACCACCGTGGTGTTGACAGGCATCCTGGCCTTGGCCGCCTGGCAGGACCGGCTGGACGAGCAGCTCTACTGGGGCGTCTGGACCATCGGCCCCTGGGACCTGCACCTCTTGTCGCTGCTCTTCGTCCTCTCCGGAAGCTTGATGATCAGCACCATCCGCATTCCCAAACTGTAGAGGCATCACACGTCTCCACCGTCTGCTCGTATCCCCTCAGGACCCAGCACTCAGCACCCCGGCAGGCTCCCTCCCTCACTGGCTCACGCGCAGCGTGCCGGGCTGAAAGTGATTCGGCAGCAGCATGATGCAGTTGGGGTTGAACCCCTGCGTTTTCAGCGTGTCGATGCTTCCCAGCACCCTGTCGCTCTTCAGGTCGATCACCGTGATGGAGCCGTCGCTCAGGCCGTCCAGATTGAGCAGGCTGTTCTGGACGAACAGATACCGCTCATCGGGCGACAGCACGCTGTGGTGGGCGCCGGCCGCGGCTGGAATGGTCTTGAGAAACTTCGGCCGGCGCGGATCGCTGTTGTCGTACAGATTTACATGTCCCGGCTTGGCCGTCGTGACGAACAAGCGGTCCCCCTTCGCGTTATAGAGTATTTCCAGCGGCATGCCTTGTTCGCGCGGGCCGAAATCATCGACCTGATGGAACGAAAAGGCCTTGTTCGCCGGATCCCAGACACCGGCCCACAGCGTCCCTTCCATCATATTCGTGATGTGCACCACCGGCGGATCCGTCTTCGGGCTGAACATCACTTCGACGGGAGCCGATTTGGCGGGCGAAGGAGTCGAGGCGATGGTGTGCGTCGAGAGCACATTCCCGCTGCTGGCTTCGATCACCGTGACCGACTCACCCACATCGGACAGGTCCGGCTTGACGGAGCTGGTCACGAGCACCCGGTCGATCCCGTTGTGAATGGCGATTCCGTGGGGATACAGAATAAACGCCTCCGCCGGGGATCCTGCGCTCACCGTCTTGACCGGCCGGTCGGTCACCGCGTCGCCCATAATCACCACGCTCGAGCCCATGCAGGTGAGGTACCAGGTCCGGTTGTCTTCCGAGACGACGAGATCCTCGCCGACCCGGCAGTCCGGCACAGCAATCGCGCGCAGGCGATAGGGGAAGCGGGTGAGATCCACGACATGCAGCAGGCTTTTCCCCAGGGCCGTGATGTAGGCCTTGGAGCGGTCGCGATTGAAAAAGATGTGATGTGCCACGAGATCGGAAGGCAGCGGAATCTCCATGAGAATTTTCCCGAAGTCGGCGGAGTCGGGATCAATGTCCATGATCGCAATCCCTTCGCGCCGCACCGGCTGGCCCGGCTTACTTTCATAGTTCAGGAGCGCCAGAATTTCCGCTGAGGCCAGCGTCGTCCAGGAGAGAAAGAGGAGCACCGTGAAGAAGGGGAGTCGGAAGCGTCGCATAAGAGCCTCCTTTCTGGTGGGGGGATAGTGAAAACGCTACGCCTCTCTCAATTGTGAATCAATCGGTAAACCCTCTGAGGCCGATCCCCCCTAGTCCCGCAGCTCCCGTTTTCAGTCCGTACTCCTTCCACCTCAGCACCCAACACTTTCTGGCCCGCTCAGGGTCCACTGTTCACGTATGGCGCTTCACGGCTGCGGCCAGCCCTTCGTGCTCTCCAATCGAGGGACGTGATTTATTTCAGGCAACAAGGTATCCTTCTCATCGAGCAGTGTATTGGAGTGATGAGCCATGCCTGAACTCTGCCGCTTCTTCGGGATCATCATCCGGATGTATTACAATGACCATGATCCGCCACACTTTCATGCCGTCTATGGAGATGAGGAAGCCTTGATTGAAGTGGATACCCTGGCCGTCGTGCGTGGGGAATTACCTCGCCGGGCGTTGGCCCTGGTGGTAGAATGGGCTGTGTTGCATCGGAATGAATTGCGCCGCGATTGGGATCTGGCAAGAAGTGGTCGGACGCCGGAACCGATTGCCCCGCTGGAGTAAGAGGATCTAGGAGGCGAGGTCGTGCCGCTACTTCGTATTCGTGAAGTCGCACCAACCGAAGGCTTTTGCCTGCGCCTCACGTTGACCGACGGGGCCGTCGTCGAGCGTGATCTGACAGAATTGTTGGTGGGGCCGGTGTTCGAGCCCCTCCGGAGCGACCTCGGCAACTTTCGAAAGGTCACAGTTGAAGCAGGAACCATCGTGTGGCCGAACGGCGCCGACCTTGATCCCGACGTCCTGATTTGGGGCGGCCAGGCTCCGAAGCACCCCGCCAGTCCTCCGCAACACCTCACCCTGAAGTCTCCGATACTCGTCCGTTAAGCATCATGCTGAAGGACATCGTTGAAGCCACTGTCTTGGAGGGCTATCACGTTTGTCTGCGCTTTGAAGACGGCGTCGTGGGTGAGCTTGATCTTGCAGCGGTGATGAAGTTTGAAGGTGTGTTTGCTCCGCTGAAGAATCTCGATCGTTTCAGGGAACTCGGAGTCCACCCAGATCTTGGCACCATCTATTGGCCAAACGGAGCCGACCTCGATCCCGCCGTCCTCTATGCCCGTGTCAC
>CAYPOR010000074.1:0-4686 GCA_964412445.1 uncultured Nitrospira sp. | reverse complement strand
GTGCAGGCGTCGGCCTCAGGAAATTCCCGACCAGGCCCTGGTAGTTGTACGGGGCGTGTCGTTCGAAACCGCAGAACTCCGCCATTCCCCTAAAAGGCGGGATGATTTATGAGGGATAAAAAGAGTATTCTGCGACGGCTAGTGAGGCCGTTTCATGCAAGATAAGTCATGATCACCGAAGCTGATACCTGCCGAAAATATGTTCTTCCCAAGCTCATCCAGTCCGGATGGGATAGCGATCCGCATTCCTTCACGGAGCAGAAGACCTTTACGGATGGTCGTATTGTGCTCGTCGGTGAAAAGGTCAGGCGGCGACAGCAAAAGCGCGCAGACTATCTGCTGCGCTACACTCGAGACTTTCTGATCGGGGTCGTGGAGGCAAAAGCGGCCTACAAAGCTCCAGGTGATGGTCTTCAACAAGCGAAAGACTATGCCGAAGTCCTCGGCGTGAAGTTCGCCTACTCGACGAACGGATCCGGCATCATCGAATTCGATTTTCTCACCGGCCAAGAGCGCAATCTCGATGCGTTCCCGACTCCAAAGGAACTCTGGGCCAGACTTCGAGACGGAGAGAAACTGATAGATGATGCCGTTGCCGACCGGTTGCTGAGTCCCTACAACCATCTTTCCGGAAAGAGCCCCCGTTACTATCAGGCAATCGCAATCAATCGGTCGGTGCAGGCCATTTTGCAAGGCCGGCGTCGCATTCTCCTGACAATGGCGACCGGTACGGGCAAGACGGTGGTGGCGTTCCAGATCTGTTGGAAGCTGTGGCAGGCGCGCTGGAACCGTCCCGGCGAATACCGCCGTCCGAAGATCCTGTATGTAGCCGACCGGAACATTCTCATCGACGATCCGAAGGATAAAATCTTCACCCCGTTCGGCGACGCGCGCTGGAAGATCGAGAACGGCGAAGTGAATAAAGGCCGGGAGATGTACTTTGCGATCTATCAGGCTATCGCAAAAGACGAGCGTCGGCCCGGGCTGTATAGGGAATACGCGCGCGACTTCTTTGACCTGATCATCGTCGATGAGTGTCATCGAGGGAGCGCCAAGGATGAAAGCAACTGGCGGGAGATTCTCGACTACTTCGAGCCGGCCTATCAACTCGGCATGACGGCCACGCCGTTGCGGGAAGACAACCGCGATACGTACGCCTATTTCGGCAGTCCCCTCTATACCTACAGCCTTCGTCAGGGGATTGAAGACGGATTTCTCGCGCCCTACCGGGTGCATCGGATCGTCAGTGCATGGGATGCGGCCGGATGGAGGCCCAATAAGGATGAACTGGACCGGTACGGCAGATCGATTCCCGATGACGAATATCACACGAAAGACTTCGAGCGAGTCGTCGCATTACGGGCTCGCACGCAGGCGATTGCGCGGCACCTGACGGAATTTTTGAAGAAGACCGATCGGTACGCCAAGACCATTGTCTTTTGTGTCGATCAGGAGCATGCCGCCGAAATGCGCCAGGCCTTGACCAATCTGAACGCGGATCTGACGCAGCAGCATGCCGACTATGTCTGCCGGGTCACGGCGGAAGAGGGAGATATCGGGCGAGGCCACTTGGGGCGCTTTCAGGAGTTGGAAAAAGCGACGCCGGTTATTCTCACGACGTCGCAATTGCTCACGACAGGGGTAGATGCGCCGACCTGCAAGAACATCGTCCTGGCCCGAGTGGTCAACTCCATGACCGAGTTCAAGCAGATGATCGGACGGGGCACGCGTGTACGGGACGACTACGGCAAGCTGTACTTCAATATTCTCGACTACACCGGCTCAGCCACGCGGCTGTTCGCCGATCCGGACTTCGACGGCGATCCGGTTTTGATTACGCAAGAGGAGATGAGCGAGACCGGCGAGCCGAAGACCTACAAGATCCTCGATGAGCAGCCGGTCATGGCGGAGACGGAAGCGCCATTTCAGATCTCACATGGGCAGATCGCAGATGACGGAGAAGGGGAGCGGCGCAAGTACTACTTCGACGGCGGCCGGGTCGAGATCGTCGCGCACATCGTCCATGAGCTCGATCCGGATGGCAAACAACTGCGCGTGGTCAAGTTTACGGATTACACGGCAGAGAAAGTCCGCACCCTCTACCGGACCGCGTCCGAATTGCGCGCGCAATGGGCCGATCCGGAGCAGCGGGCCGACATCATTCAGCGATTGGCCGACCGGGGCATCGACTTCGATGATCTGGCGCACGCCGCCGGCCAGCCCGATGCCGACCCGTTCGATCTCCTGTGCCATGTCGCCTTCAACGCGCCCTTGCGGACCAGGCGGGAGCGGGCGGACCGGCTGAAGAAGGAGAAGAAAGACTTTTTCGACCAGTACGGTCCGCAGGCGAAAGACATCCTGAACCAGTTATTGGAGAAATACGCCGAGTACGGCACCGCGCAGTTTGTCATTCCGGATGTCTTGAAAGTGCCGCCGATTTCAGAACGGGGCAACGTCATGGAGATCGCCGGTCTCTTCGGCGGGCCGGAACGGCTTCGTCAGGCCGTGCATCGATTGCAGACGCTGCTGTATGCGGCCTAGCGGGGCGCATGGCAAATCTCAGCACGCATAGGTACAATTCGCTGCCGGTATCTGCGATGTGTGATCTGAGATTGACCCTAGGCGCGCATGAAATATAAGTCCTTCGAAGATCTGCCCGTCTGGAACGCCGCCATTGATTTGGCTCGCCACGTCTATGCGCTGACGGAGCAGCAGGTCTTTCGCGGCCATCCCGGTCTGCGCGATCAACTGGAGCGCGCCGCCCTCTCCGTGTCCAACAATATCGCCGAAGGATTCGAGCGCGGCAGCACGAATGAACTCCTGGCCTTTCTCTACATCGCCCGCGGCTCCGCCGGAGAAGTCCGCTCCATGTTCTGTCTGCTGGAGCGCATTTCTGGCTTCTCCGCTCTGAAATCTGAGATGTGCGATTTGAGGTCCTCCTGTCTCAGCATTTCCCGTCAGCTCTACGGCTGGATCGAACAACTCAAGAACTCGGACATCACCGGCCAGCGGCATTTGAATGACTCGGTGCGCACCCGCACCGCCGCCAAGAAAGATCAGACTGCGTTTTTGGAGGAGCTCGACCGCATCCGCCAATCCGGGGCGAAGCCATCTGACATCTGCGATGGTACACATGAAATCGTCAGCTGCCGGGACCACCGGCAGTCACTCGTAATCTCGTTAATCCTGTCTGCTGTTTGAGATCTGACATATGAAATCAAAAGTTCCCCTGACCACCGCGCAACAACTCGGTTCGCTCATCAAGTCGGCGCGCGACATCATGCGCAAAGACAAAGGGCTCAACGGCGATCTCGATCGCCTGCCGATGCTCACCTGGATCATGTTTCTGAAATTCCTGGACGATCTGGAGCAGTTTCGCGAAACCGATGCCAGGCTCGCAGGGAAACGCTTCCGTCCCGCGATCGAATCGCCGTACCGCTGGCGCGACTGGGCTGCGAAGGCCGACGGCATCACCGGCGACGAGCTGATCAAGTTTGTGAACAACGATGAAGCCGTCGGTCCCGACGGCAAGAAAGGTCCCGGCCTCTTCGCGTATCTCCGCAGCCTGCAAGGCGCGAACGGCGGCGACCGCCGCGACGTCATCGCCACGGTCTTTCGAGGCACCGTCAACCGCATGATCAACGGCTATCTGCTGCGCGATGTCGTCAACAAGATGAACGGCGTCCACTTCTCCTCCAGCGACGAGATCCACACACTCGGCCATCTCTACGAATCCATGCTCAAGGAAATGCGCGACGCCGCCGGTGACTCCGGCGAGTTCTACACCCCGCGCGCGGTCGTGCGCTTTATGGTTGCCGTTACTGACCCCCGATTGGGTGAAAGCGTCCTCGATCCTGCCTGCGGCACCGGCGGCTTTCTCGTCGAGGCCTTCGCGCACTTGGAGAAGCAGTGTAAGACGGTCCAGCAGCGGGAGATTCTGCAAACGAGAAGCCTCATTGGCGGGGAGGCCAAATCGCTGCCGTACTTGCTCGCGCAGATGAATCTATTACTGCACGGGTTGGAAACGCCGCAGGTCGATCCGCTCAATAGCCTGCGGGTGCCCTTGAAAGAAATCGGCGACAGAGACCGCGTCGATGTGATCCTGACCAATCCCCCCTTCGGTGGCGAAGAAGAGCGGGGCATCCTTTCCAACTTTCCCGAAGACAAGCAGACCAGTGAGACCGCGTTGCTCTTCTTGCAGCTCATCATGCGTAAGCTCCGCCGTCCGGGCGCCCGTTCTGAAACGGGCAATCTCAAATCTCAGATGGCACAGGGCGGCCGCGCGGCGGTTGTCGTCCCCAATGGCACCCTCTTCGGCGACGGCGTCTGTGCCCGTATCAAGGAAGAACTGCTGAAGGACTTTAACCTGCACACGATCGTGCGATTGCCCAATGGTGTTTTCGCGCCCTACACGAGCATTCCCACGAATCTCATGTTCTTCGACCGCTCCGGCCCGACGAAGCATGTCTGGTATTACGAACAGCCGCTCCCCGAAGGCCGGAAGAACTATACGAAGACTCAGCCGGTTCAATTTGAGGAGTTTGCCGACTGCATCGCCTGGTGGGGGAAGCGGAAGGAACACGACCGGGCCTGGAAAGTCTCCGCCACCGATATTCTCAAGAACGGCTGCAACCTCGACATCAAGAATCCGCGCGGTAAGGCCGATTTTGAGCACTTGCCGCCAGA
>CAYPOR010000073.1:9109-13177 GCA_964412445.1 uncultured Nitrospira sp. | reverse complement strand
CCCGGGGCGTTAACTCCCCCCACTCGATTAGAGTAGGCCCGCAGTCCGAGTGAGTCAAGGGTTCTCTTTCGAGCCGTGAAAAGAATTCGGATGGAGTTGCCGAACATCACCGCAAGATCCCATTTTGTTTGAATCGCGGGGCACCATGACCTGTAGATAAATCCGTCATTGCCGTCACAGGGATGTGTAACAGAAGCCTATTTCGTAAATAGCAAGAGCTGAATCAGCTACGAGTGATTATTTTATTGGAATGTGGAACATATTTTATTACGGGCGAAAGAAAAAATATTTCACACCAGCCGGTTTTCCCCCTCATCTTTTTTTGCACAAGGATGAATCTGCCGGACCTCCTCAAAAACCAACCACTTCCACTGCGGAAACCGTGATTCATGATCATGCTCTACCGAGACTCCCCAACTTCTGTGGATAACTCTGTGCATGAGTGAGATTCCGTCGTTGAAATGGCTGATTTCAACAGTCTCATGAGCTGATTGCCTAATAAATAGGCATTGTGCCTCATCAGACCGACCCCCTATATTTAGCGGCTTGACGGATGATTCTTTTTCTTTTCCACAATCCCTGGGCAAATACGAATTCGAGCGTGACCGGCTGACCGCAATCAATTTGTCTAGAGCCGAACAGCCCCAACCGGCCACACTTATGCACAGCAACCAGCGTTCTCTGTGGAGAAACCCTCAGAATTTCCTCAATATTGTGGTCACTTTCGCAAGACGCGACGGTCATCGCTATTTCTTGCGATAGACGTTCAATCCGACTTTTTCTGTCCGGCCAGAAATCGTCACATTGCCTTCTGTGGAAGCAATGATCGTGGTCTTCCCCGATGCGGAGGGTCCGAACTCCTTGGATAAATCCACTTTGATCGTGAGCAAGGTTCCCTCGACGGTCATCTCAACATTCTTCATGATCTGCTCCTCTGGTAAAGGATCGACGCAGTGGCTCGATTACATTGCTCTACCTTGTGCGTAAAAGTCTGTCAATCGACAGGGGGACGTGTCAAGCCACACCACGACCGGACTTTCCGGCGACACATGAAGCCCTGTTCCGACGCGACTGCGTCAAGAGATGGCTGCCCGATACCGATAGGGGTAGTATCACGCACGAAATCTATCGCTGGAAGAGGACTCGGATGATGGCGGAATCAATGACGAATGAAGCAATACGCGAAGCGTGGACGATTCTGGCGCAGGAGGTGCGCACCGGCGCGCTCCTCACAATGCGCAACGGCAAACCCTTCGGCTCGCATGTGCCGTATGTGTTGGGAGAGAATTGGACGAGAGCGTATGTCCATCTCAGCCGCCTAGCCCTGCACACGCAACATCTGCTTCAGGATCCGCAGGTCTCGCTCTTTCTCTCCGAGCTCGATCACCCTGAGAAAAACCCTCTGGCCTTGCGCAGAATAAACCTGCAGGGTACGGCCGTCATGCTGGGAGCCGACATGCCCGCGTATGCGGGAATCAAAGAGCGCTACCTCGCGCGATTTCCCAAATCCGCCATGATGTTCGGCTTTGCAGATTTTTCGCTCTGGGAGCTTCAGCTGCAGGACGCCCATCTGGTCCTCGGGTTCGGCCAGGCTTATCAGTCGACAGCCGACGCCCCCGGAGAATGGATCCACCAGCAACCGGAGCGAAAGAAATAGGAAGAAAAGCCGGCGCCGACCTATCGCGAGGTCTTGCGCAAAAGGGCGGACAGCGCCGTTCCCAATGCAAGGCCGCCGAGAAAGGTAAGCCCGAGAATCGTGAGCGTAAGGCCGGGCCGGGTCCGCTCGCTCTGTCGAACATGCCGTCCGGCTTGAGTCCCGACCGCCGCTTCCCCGCCTATCCACAGCTCCGAGTCATCCGGCGTCGCGACGGCAGACCGTCTGGATGGTGTGATGCGGATTCTACGTGTCTGTTTCACTTCGTCCATGCGTCTCCCAATCCTACTGCCGGTTGTTTACTTGCTGACTGGCGGCTTCTCATCAGCCGGATCATCGGACTCCCAGGCATAGACCGGCGTCATCATCGGTTTATAGGTCGGCAGTGGAACAGGAAACGTCGCCATCTCAACCGCCCCGGCCACCGTGCGGGCGAAAAACATCCCGATCCCGTCGAACGGCCCGCGCAGAACGCCCCGCACCCAGCCTTCATTGGTCCCGACTTCGTAAATCTGCCGCGGAACTTCGATCCAGCCGGTCGAGAGATTGACCACCCCGCGAAAGAATTTCCCTGAGACCTGATGGCCGAGCCCCTGCGATTCATCGACCTGCGCCTGCGCTCCCCCCGACAGATCCACAACGAGCAGTATCGCCGTCATCAGAGTTCTCGCACAGATCCGGCGGAACCGGCCGCGCCGGCCGCCGTTCCCTTGCAAGTCGAAATCGCTTTCGTTATGGTACCGCACGATGGATCGAACTCGTGCGCGCCAGCTCGTTCTCGCCTGTATCAGCGGACTCCTGCTTCCCTTCTGCTTCCCGAAATTCGATCTGGGCCTGCTCGCATGGGTCGCCATGATTCCCCTCCATTTTGCCCTGGATTCGTCTACGAGACGCCGCGCATTTTGGATTGGATGCCTCTCCGGCACCATTGGATTCACCGGAATTATGGCCTGGGTCGTGACCGCCATGACCACCTATGGCAAAGTCCCGCTCCCCGTCAGCTATGCCATCCTGTTGCTGCTCACAGCCTATCTTGGACTGTATGTCGGAATCTATAGTTGGAGCGTCGTCTGGCTGCGGGAATTTTTACCGCGGTATGGCATCTTCTTCTCCCCCTGCGTCTGGGTCTCGCTGGAACTCCTCCGGACCTACGCGTTTTCCGGCTTCCCCTGGGGCCTGCTGGGCTATTCCCAATATCGCGAGCTGGAACTGATTCAAGTCGCCGACCATCTGGGTGTCTATGGTGTTTCTTTTCTGATTATCCTAGTGAACCTCACCCTTGCGGAGCTGCTCCTCTGGCTCATGCCGTTCTTTCGCGGGTTTCACCCGAAGAAGCTCCCCTGGGAACTGGCCACTATTACGACTCTGCTCATGGTGCTGACGTATGGATACGGGAATGCTCTCCTTGCGGGAGCCAACCATCTGCCGCCCAAAGGCACCATCACCGTCGGCTTGGTGCAGCCTAATGTCGATCAGGCCGTGAAGTGGGACATCGCCTTTCGCGATGAGACCATGGAGCGATTCGACCGTCTGACCGGCCGGTTCGGCACCACCGCTGATCTGATCATCTGGCCGGAAGCCGCCACGCCGTTTATCTTCGAGCGGGAGAAAGACTACCAGCTCCAACTGATGGCCCTGGCCGACCGGGCCAAAGCTCCGATCCTGTTCGGCAGCCCGGCGCTCCGTTTTTATCCGGACCGTCGTCCCTACCTGCTGAACAGCGCCTATCTCCTGTCACCCGACGGGACAATCCTTGGGCGGTACGACAAGCATCATTTGGTTCCGTTCGGGGAATATATTCCGCTGAAGTCATCCCTGCTGTTTTTTCTCGATAAACTCGTGGAGGGCATCGGCGACTTCGAAGCCGGACCCGGCGGAACGACCTTGTCGCTGATCCCCAAGGCCGCGGATGGCGCCGCCGCGACGGCACGTCCGCTCAAATTCGGCGTGGCCATCTGTTATGAAGTCATCTTTCCCGATCTGGTCAGGCAACTCGCGGTCAACGGCGCGGATTTCCTTGTGACGATTACCAACGACGGGTGGTTCGGCAATTCTTCGGCGCCCGCCCAGCATTTTGCCATGGTAGTGTTCCGCTCCGTCGAAAATCACCTGTCCTTTGCGCGCTCCGCCAATACCGGCATCACCGGCGCCATCGATCCCTACGGACGCATCCTCCACGCAACCGGGCTCTTCACCGAAGAAGCGGTTCAGACTACCATCCCGGTCTCGCAGCCGCGCACGTTCTACAGCCGCTACGGGGATGTGTTTGCCTATGTCTGTGTGGTAATCTGCGTTCTATTGTGCCTGATCAGCCTGCTCCGGCCAAAGGAGCCGGTTCACGGCACCACCGCCATCACCCCGATATAAGCAAGTCTCTGCTTGTCTCCCGCTGTGTGGTAATTTGCGCGCTGTTG
>CAYPOR010000073.1:0-9009 GCA_964412445.1 uncultured Nitrospira sp. | reverse complement strand
TGCCCGATCAGTCTGCTCCGGCCGAAGGAGTCAGCCTCTGGCACCACCGCCATCACCCCGATATAAGTAAGTCTGGGCTTGTCTCCCGCTGTGTGGTAATCTGCGCGCTGTTGTGCCCGATCAGTCTGCTCCGGCCGAAGGAGTCAGCCTCTGGCACCACCGCCATCAACCCAATGTAAGTCGAAAGGACGTCCGTGATGTTAGACGAAGTGCGGAGTCGCGTGCAGGCAGTCGGAGAGCAGGTCTCGGAACTACGGGGGCATCTTTGACCTTGCTCGCATGACCGCCGAGCTCGAAGAGCTCGAAGCCACGATGGCGATTCCGACATTCTGGAACGATACTAAAGCCGCTGCATCGACCAGCCGGAAGAAAGTGACGCTCGAACGAGAGCTTGCCCAATGGCGCGAGATCGAGACGAAACTCGGCGATCTCCAGGCGATGCTGGAGCTGGCGGAGGAGAGCCAGGATGCCTCCCTCGAACAGGAACTGACAACAGAGCTGCAACGCCTTGAAACAACGCTGGCCACGCTCCGCGTCGAGATGCTGCTCTCCGGAGAGTTAGACCCGAACAATGCGATCATGGCCATCCATCCCGGCGCCGGCGGCACGGAGTCGCAGGACTGGGCGCAGATGCTCCTGCGCATGTATGTCCGGTGGGCCGAAACGAAGAAGTTCAAAGTCGAAACTCTGGATATGCTCCATGGCGACGAGGCCGGCATCAAGAGCGTGACTATCTCGGTGACCGGTCCCTATGCCTACGGGTATTTAAAGGCCGAAGCCGGCGTGCACCGCCTCGTGCGGATCTCCCCGTTCGACGCCAACAAGCGCCGCCATACGTCGTTCGCCTCGGTCTTCGTCTACCCGGAGCTCAATGAAGACATCGATGTGGTGATCGACGACAAGGATCTGCGAATCGACACGTTTCGAGCCGGCGGCGCAGGCGGCCAGAACGTGAACAAGGTGGAAACGGCGATCCGGATTACGCACCTTCCCACCAACATCGTCGTGCAATGCCAGAACGAGCGGTCGCAGCTTCAAAACCGCAACGGCGCGATGAAGATTTTGAAGGCCCGTCTCTATGAACTGGAGCAGAAGAAGAAAGAAGCGGAGTTCAACGCCATCGTCGGCGAGAAAAAAGAGATCAGCTGGGGCAGTCAAATCCGCTCCTATGTCTTTCAGCCCTATCAAATGGTGAAAGATCACCGGACCGCCCATGAAAGCGGCAACGTCACGGGCGTCATGGACGGCGACCTCGACGCGTTCATCGAAGCCTATTTGAAGAAGAAGATGGCCGGCGCGCTCCTCGCACCGGCCAAGGCCGGAGCAGACGAAGATTAACAGAATACAGGACGATCATGGATGAACTGAACGAACAGCGACAGCAACGCATCAAGAAACTGGAGCAATTGCGCGCCGGCGGCGTGGCTCCCTACGGCACCCGATTCGAAATCAAAGACCGTGCGGGACAGCTCATCAAGCTGCATTCCGAAAAATCCAAAGAAGTCCTGGAAACGGAAAAGATCGGCTGTACCTTCGCCGGCCGCGTGGTCGCGTTGCGCCGGTTCGGCAAAGCCGGCTTTGCGGTCTTGCAGGACGGAGCAGACCGGTTGCAGGTCTATCTCAAGAAGGATCTCCTCACCGAGCAGGCCTATATGGTGACGGAACAGCTCGATCTGGGCGACTGGATCGGCGTCACCGGCGTGCTCTTCCGCACCAAAACCAATGAGTTCACCGTGGAAGTCCGTGAACTCACCTTCTTGAGCAAGGCCCTGCGGCCGTTGCCTGAAAAATGGCACGGACTCACCGACGTGGAAACGCGCTACCGGCAGCGATACGTCGATCTGATCGCCAACCCGGACGTGCACAGCATCTTCGCCGTCCGGAGCCGGATCATTGCCGGCATCCGGTCCTATTTGATCGAGCGCGGTTTCCTGGAAGTCGAAACCCCGATGATGCACCCCATCCCGGGCGGTGCGGCGGCGAAACCCTTCGTGACCCATCATAACGCGCTCGGCATCGATCTCTATTTGCGGATCGCGCCGGAGCTGTACCTCAAGCGCCTCATCGTCGGCGGATTTCCCCGTGTGTTCGAAATCAACCGCAACTTCCGCAATGAAGGCATCTCGACGATCCACAACCCCGAATTTACGATGCTGGAGTTCTATGTCTCCTATGCGGACTATCAGGACCTGATCATCCTGACCGAAGACATGGTCTCCAGCCTGGCTCAACAGCTGCTCGGCAAAACCGTGATCGAGTATCAGGGCAAAGAAATCACTCTCACACCGCCCTGGCGGCGCTGGTCCTATCATCAGTCCATTCTGGAAGTGAACAAGCTCGACCCGGCGGTGCTGCAGGACCGTGACAAAGCCGCCGCGGCAGCGAAGTCGCTCGGCATCCAGGTCGATCCCAAAGCCACGCTCTTCAATATTGTGAACGAGATTTTCGAAGAAACCGTCGAGCCGAACCTGATTCAACCGACCTTCATCACCGATTACCCGATCGAGATCTCTCCCCTCGCCCGGCGGAAAGATTCCAATCCCGCGCTCACCGACCGGTTCGAGCTCTATATCGCCGGACGCGAAATCGCAAATGCGTTCTCTGAGTTGAATGATCCGCTCGATCAGCGGGAACGGTTCGAGGGCCAGGCCGCCCAACGCGAAGCCGGCGACGAAGAAGCCCACCTGGTGGACGAAGACTTCCTGCGCGCGCTGGAATACGGCATGCCGCCGACCGCCGGCGAAGGCATCGGTATCGATCGCTTGATCATGCTGTTCACGAATCAAGCCTCGATCCGCGATGTCGTCCTGTTCCCCCAACTCCGGCCGGAGAAATAACCGCCCATGTCGATGCCCTACGAAATTTTCGTCGGCCTCCGCTATCTCCGCGCCAAACGGCGGAATCGTACGATCTCGCTGAACACCTTCGTCTCGATCGCCGGCATTACGCTCGGCGTGGCGGCCCTGATCGGCACCGTCGGCATCATGACCGGTTTCAAAGAAGATATTCAGGCCAAGATTCTCGGCACCACGGCCCATATTATCGTGCAGGACCGGATGAAAGACGGCATGTCCGACTATGAGCCGACCACCAGGCAGATTGAAGAGGTGCAGGATGTGGTGGCCGCCACCCCGTTTGTCCTCAAGCAGGTCCTGCTGACGACCCCCAACGGCGTCCAGGGTATCGTGCTCCGCGGAATCGACCCGCAGCGGGAAGGACATGTCACCGAACTCGCTAAAAATCTCGGAACCGGCGAATTGTCGGACCTGAGCAAACCCGTCAAGATCAAGCAGCCTCCTGCCGACGACCCCACCGGTCCGGCAGTCGAGACGGAAAAACCGGGGATCATTCTCGGCAAAGAACTCGCGATGCGCCTCGGGGTGTTCATCGGCGACACGGTCAACGTCGTGTCCCCGGTCGGCCCGATCAGCGCGATGGGCATGGTGCCGAAGATTCGCACCTTCGCCGTCGTCGGGCTCTTTCACTCCGGCATGTACGAATACGACTCCTCGCTGGCCTATATCGATCTCGCCGAAGCCCAGAAGTTCTTCAATATGGGGGCGACCGTGTCCGGCATCGAAGTCAAAGTCACCGATGTCTTCCGCGCCAACGACATTGCGCACAACATCGAAGGCTCGCTGGGGTTTGTGTATGGGGCCCGGGATTGGATGCAGATGAACCGCAATCTCTTTTCTGCGCTCAAGCTGGAAAAGACCATGATGTTTCTCCTGCTTGTTCTGATTACCATCGTCGCCTCCTTCAATATCGTCAGCACGCTCACGATGATCGTGACGGAAAAGCAGAAAGAGATCGCGATTCTGAAAGCCATGGGTGCCACGCGGAAGAGCATCCGGCGCATTTTTATGCTGAACGGTCTCATCATCGGATTCAGCGGCACGGCCATCGGCATTCCCCTGGGCTATGCCTTTCTCTGGCTCATCCAGACCTTCTGGACGTTTGATCCGACCGTCTATTACATCTCCAGAATTCCGGTCCACGTCCAGGCCCTTGATGTCCTGCTCGTGGCTGGTTCCGCGATCCTCATCAGCTTTGCCGCCACCGTCTATCCGTCGCTCCAGGCGGCCAAACTGGAACCGGTGGCGGCCCTGCGATACGAATGAGCACCGCACCCACATCAAGGACCGGCGAGCACATTCCTATGATCAAAATCACGAACCTCCACAAATCTTTCACCATGGGCACGCAGGAACTCACGGTGCTCAAGGGGATCGATCTGGAAATTCCGAGAGGACAGATGGTCGCCGTCGTCGGCGCCTCGGGCGCCGGCAAGAGCACCATGCTCCATATCATGGGCATGCTCGACCGGCCGACGAAAGGCACCGTCTACTTCGACGATCAGGATCTCTTTCAGATGTCCGAGGCCCAGCAAGCTGAATTCCGCAACCGACGGATCGGTTTTGTCTTTCAGTTTCACCATTTGTTGCCGGAATTCACCGCCCTGGAAAACGCCTGCATGCCGGCGCTGATCCAGCGGCGTGCGCTCGAGGAAGTGGAACAGGAAGCCGTGACTCTGCTCCAGGAAGTCGGGCTGGGGCAGCGGCTTCACCACAAGCCGGGAGAGCTCTCCGGCGGCGAGCAGCAACGCGTCGCCGTCGCCCGGGCGTTGCTGCAGAAACCCGATCTCGTGCTGGCCGATGAACCGACCGGCAATCTGGACACCCACACGGGCGAATCCCTGTTCGGACTCCTGCGGGATCTGAACCGGACCCGCAAGACCACCTTCGTCATTGTCACCCACAACGATAAGCTCTCCGCCCAGTCCGATCGCATCGTTTACATGCAGGACGGAATGATCGTCTAACGCTTGACGGGACCGGATGAGATCCCTAGACTGCCGGTCATGATTTGGACCCACTCGATCGTTATCAGCGGAGCAGGGCGATGAAACACTTCATTATCCGATCACTTGCGATCGCGACTCTTGGATTCATTCCGACTCAGGTGCTTGCCGTGGAATTTGCCGTCGTCGGCCCCCGTGCCGCCGGCATGGGCGGAGCCGGAGTCGCCGTGACGACGGATGCCCTGGCCACCTATTGGAATCCGGCCGGCCTCGCCATGACGCAAACCGTGGATATCCGGATTCAAGTCTCAGGACAAGTAACTGACCGTCATGGTGTCCTCCAAGCCATGAAGGATATCGAAGATCTCGACTTGAGCAATGCAGCAAATGCTGCGCGAGCGCAGGACTTAGCCAATCGTTTAAATCGTCCTGGCGCATCGTTGTCAGCAAGTGGTGCAACTGGCCTCTACTTTAAAGGGCACTTTGGAGACCATGCCTTTGGGTTTAATGTTTCGGACGTCTTCACAGGCGGAGGCTTTCTATCCAGGCAAGTCACCGTAACCCCAGGGTCTCCGATTACTGTCGACGGACAGATGGCACTTCGTGGACTGGAAGCCAGACAAGCGGCATTTTCCTATGCCTATGCCTTTGCCGATAAGACGTTCTCTATCGGAGTTACGGCGAAGGCCATCCAAGGTGCCGCCTATTCTGGAACGGCCACAATCAACGGACAGGATGTTACACTCTCCGACAATTTCGGAAAGTCTAAGCTTTCCTCAGCCTTCAGCGTCGATGTCGGCGCAATCTATCGCCCTGCCTCATGGCTGCGGTTCGGAGTCATTGCCAAGGACATCACGCAACCGGAATTCGATGCGCCGGATGGAACGAAACTCAAGATGCTGCCGCAAGTGCGCGGCGGTGTCGCCGTTAATCCCTATTCCTCCTTGACCTTAACCGCGGATATGGATGTGACCTCGAACAAGACCTTTGTTCCAGGGATCAAGAGCCAGGTGCTCAGCGTCGGCGCGGAACAGACCATCTTGAATGAGTTTCTCTCCCTTCGCGCGGGAGCCTTCAAGAACGTTCAGGACGCCGCCTCGACCATTACGCCCACGGCCGGGATCGGCCTGCGGATCTTCGCGCTCCGGGTCGACGTCGGAGGCGGGTATGACTTCCGTGAGCGCGGCGCATTGGCGTCAGGCTCTGTCTCTTTGACATTCTAATGGTATACTCAACGTCATGATGTTGATGAATCGAACGACTCGACAGATGGTGCTTGCCGGAGCCCTTCTCCTCACGCTTGCCGGTTGCGGCGGACTTCAAGAAATGTGGGAAGGTCCTGGGGCCAAAGTATTCCGCCCACAGTCGGTGGCAGTGCTGCCCCCGATGGCCAGTCAATACGACAGTGCGCGGGAGGATATTCAGGAGGTCCTCGCCGGATCGCTCGGTAAGATGGGCCGGATTGAACGGGTTGTCCCGGCCGAACAGGTCACGGATATCTTCCAGGGGTCCAAAGAAGCGTTCGATTCACTGGTCTTCTACTTTTCCCGGCTTGAAATGACCGGCCAGTCCGATAAGGATTCCGCCATCAAGTTGGGCAAATCCTTGAACGTCGAGTCGTTCCTGGTCATCCGGATCAATGCCTGGGAGTATTCACGGAAGGAAGGCGACAACGTCGGCCGCGTGGGTTTGAGCATGCGGTTGATCGATGCCACGACCGGCGCCACCATCTGGAAGGCCCGCCACGAGAAATCCAGCAGCTACATGTTCTTCAAGCCGAACTTGAAAGATGTGGCGGCTGAATTGACCGACGAAATGATCAAATATATGCCGCCGGTCACAACCTCGGGGAGGCGATAACTCTGCTCTCTGTCCTCCCAGCGCCTCGACCCGCAACCCATATTGCCCTGAGCGACCCGTCGAATTGACTATCCGGCTACGCTTGGACAGCCCGGTCCATCGCCGCCTTCAGCGTGCCGACGAACCGGCCGACTTGTTCCGGCATATCCGAAGATTGCTGATACGCCGCAATCTGTTTCACGATCGCGCTGCCAACGATCACTCCGTCCGCCATCGCCGATACCTGTGCTGCGTCTTCCGGCGTTGAGACGCCGAATCCCACCGCCACCGGCGTCTTCGTCACTTTCTTGATCTTGCCGACATTTTTTCCGACCTCCGCCATGTTTTGAATCTTGGCGCCGGTTATGCCGGTAAGGGAGACGTAATACAGAAAGCCCTGCGACTCTTTGGCGACATACGTTCGCCGTTCCGCCGTACTGGTGGGCGCCAGGAGGAAAATCAGCCGTAACCCTGCGGCAGCGGCAGGCGCTTTCAACGGACCCGCTTCGTCGGGAGGCATATCCGGCACGATCAATCCATCGACTCCCGCCTCCCCCGCCGCGCGACAAAAGGTCTCGATTCCCATGGCATGAATCGAATTGTAGTAGACCATCAACACGATCGGCACCTGCGTGCGCGCCCGTAGCGTCTTCATCATGGCGAGGATCTTCCTGAGTGAGGTGCCGCTTCGCAGGCCCCGCTCAGCCGCCAGCTGAATGACCGGACCGTCGGCGATCGGATCCGAAAACGGCACGCCGAGTTCGATGATGTCGGCGCCGGCCCGCTCGATCTCCAATACCAGCCGCTCGGTATCCGCCAGACTGGGATCGCCGGCCATCAGATAGGCGATCAAGGCTTTCTTATTCGCCTGGCGCAAGCGTTGGAAGGTCGACTCAATCCGTCCGGTCATAGCGTCACTCCCCGCATCCGCGCCACCTGCTGCACATCTTTGTCTCCTCGACCGGATAGATTGGCAATGATGACGCTCGACTTTTTAAGCTTCGGCGCCAGCTTGATAACCTCGGCGATCGCATGGGAGCTTTCCAATGCCGGCACGATCCCCTCCACGGTTGCGAGCAGATCGAAGGCCGCCAGCGCTTCATCGTCCGTCGCATAGGAATATTGGATGCGCTTCAAGTCATGATAGAGGCTGTGTTCCGGCCCCACGGCCGCATAGTCCAGGCCCGCCGACACCGAATGAGTCAAATTGATCTGCCCGTCGTCATCCTGCAGGAGATACGTCATCGTGCCCTGAAGGACGCCGGGCTTTCCCCCGAAAAACCGCGCCGCATGTTTCCCGCTTTCGATGCCGGTGCCTCCCGCCTCGACCCCGATCATCTTCACGTTCTTATCGCCGAGAAACGCGTGGAACAAGCCAATGGAGTTGCTGCCTCCGCCGACGCAGGCCACCAAATAATCGGGCAGTTTGCCTTCCGCGGCGAGAATCTGCTTGCGGGCCTCCTGTCCGATGATCGCTTGAAAGTCGCGGATCATCATAGGGTATGGATGCGCGCCCAGCACCGAGCCGAGAATGTAATGCGTCGTGCGCACGTTTGTCGTCCAATCCCGCATGGCTTCGCTGATCGCGTCTTTGAGTGTCCGGCTGCCGGCATCGACCCCCGTGACCTTCGCCCCGAGCAGGCGCATCCGGAAGACGTTCAGCGCCTGGCGCTGCATGTCCTCCGTGCCCATATAAATTTCACATTCAAGCCCGAACATCGCCGCCGCCGTCGCCGTCGCGACGCCGTGCTGTCCCGCGCCGGTTTCAGCGATGATCCGGGGTTTTTTCATGCGCCTGGCCAGAAGCACTTGGCCGATGGCGTTGTTAATTTTATGTGCGCCGGTATGGCAGAGATCTTCACGTTTCAGATAAATCCTGGCCCCGCCCAACTTCTTGGTCAGCCGGGAGGCATGATAGAGCGACGTCGGTCGTCCGACATACTGCTTGAGGTAGTAGGCCAGCTCCTGCCTGAACGCGCGATCTTTTCTGGCTGCGGCATATTCCTGCTCCAGTTCGAGCAGCGCCGGCATCAGCGTTTCCGGTACGTACCGGCCGCCGTAGGGGCCGAATCGTCCATGGCTGTCGGGGACCTTCTTCATGGTGGAGATCAATCCTTTCCGATGATGGCGGAGTATAATCGGGCGCCTCAGGCCGAGACAAGCCTCGCCGCCTGAACAAAAGCCCGGACTTTGGCATGATCCTTCTGCCCGGGCCGCATCTCGACCCCGCTGCTGACATCGACGCCGTAGGGCCGCACCTGTCGAATCGCCTCCGCGACATTGTCCGGCGTAAGCCCTCCGGCAAGGAGGACACGGGAGGCGCGGGCCGCTTCGGCGGCCAGCGTCCAATCGACCGTCTGTCCGGTTCC
>CAYPOR010000072.1:9991-13240 GCA_964412445.1 uncultured Nitrospira sp. | reverse complement strand
AAGTCCTCGCTGAAGTACCAGTCCCACATTTCGAGATTGATGTCTTTTTGGATGACGGTATGGCCGGCCTGACGGAGGACGGCGGTGAGGGAGGGAAGGCTGAGATAGGGTTCGGAAGGAAACCAGTCCGGCGGGAAGATCAGCATGACCTTCATCTTCCGCCCGCTGGACGCCTCAAAACTCTGACGATTCAATAAGATGAGTTCTTTGGAAGCCCGTTCGCCCTTCGAATACTCAATACGCATATGGATCTGGTCCTTCCATCGCCCGGCTGCGAAGCGACCCGAATCATTCAAAAAGCCAAGGGGTTAGCTTGGAGAATGGCATTGTACGAGGGGGAAAGAATCAGATGCAAGAGTGGGAAAAAGGAACTCGGCGGGGCCTAGCGAATCAACTTGTCATACTCTGCATGAGTGCCGACCCAGAACCAGACGATGCCATCCGGCGCATCAACTCCCACCGCTCGATACTGGATTCCGACTCGGGCAGACCAGAACCGGCCCACCTGCTTAAAATGTAACGACGGGTGCCGGGGGTTGGCTTTCAATAGTTCAAACGCGTGATCGGCTTGTTCACGGATGGGAGCAGGCAGTGCATTGTAGCAGACCCAAAAGTCTGGTGAGGCGTGATGAATCAAAGCGGTTTTGACTGGCCCGAGGTATGAGCGCGAAGAGCTTTTTCAGCAAAGGTATCGAGCTTACCAGCCTTCACATCGGCTTCAAACTGACGATCCCATATCTCTGCGTCAAATGCCGCATACCATTGGCGAAACGCAGCAAGTTCATCGGGAGACAACTTCTCAATCTGTTCTTCGATCGCTTCAATTTTGCTCATGCATCACCTCAGCCGACATAGACCTGAACTGCGCTTGCCCTCTGACTCCACAACATCAGCTTTTCGAAATCCTAGCACTTCAGAGAGAAACCGTCCAACGTCATGTGCCAGAACGTTCTCCTGATGGCTGTCTACCGTTGGGGGGAGCTTACACTTGCTCTCCACTTCAACCGTTCCTCGCCTGGACTTCTTCGTCCATTCGCGTTAGCGTGGCCCCCGGCACTTATTCCATCCACCTTCACCGGGGAGGCCGTCATGGTTCGACAGATTGCGCTTACTATCCTGATTGCGAGCACCCTCTTTCTACCGGCCATCGCCACAGCGGGAAACTCGCATCCTAAAAAAGGGACCACGGTTAAAGACGTCAAGGCCCTGTCCGAAAAAGATCAGACGGCATTGGCACTGAGCGCAGCCCCGGCGCATATTTCGAAAGATGCCGGCGTCATGGTCTTCGGCCCCGACGGCAAGCTGATCGAAACCAGGAAAAGCGCCAACGGTTTTACCTGCATCCCGACCGTGATGAATCTGCCGGATCCCGACCCCATCTGCATGGACGCCGCCTCACAGCAGTGGTTCACCGACATCACGAACAACGCGCCGAAACCGACAAACACCGTGCCAGGCATCGCCTACATGGTGCGTGGCGGCTCGCACTTTGAAAAAGACGGAAAAGTCGTCATGTCAGGGGACGGGGCAAAGATCGTCAAAGAGCCTGCACACTGGATGATCATGTGGCCGTTTGACCCGGCAACCACAAAGCTCCCGACCACCCCGAACCCGTCCGGCACCTACATCATGTTCGAGGACAGCCCGTATGCCCATCTCATGGTGTATCAAGACCCCAGAAAGATGAAATAAGCGACCCGGGCCGCGGCGGACCACACTCACGTCGCGGCAGTCGTGGCATTGCTTGCGGTCATTTCTGCTCGGGCAAAGAACTTTCGCTCCGATTCGAAGCGATTCGCGAAGAAAAAGATGTCAGCAACCATTCCCCTCAAGAGCAAGAAAAGGGAATCGTCCTGGGCACAACTACAGGTAAGGAGTGTCTAAAAAGAAACTTCGCCGGCTTTTCAGAGAAAGGCAGTGCCTGCCGGGCTAGGCCGCGAACCGATCCTGCTGATCCCAGGCAAGATGCTCGAACTCGGCCTGATCCATTTTGAGATGCGCCAGGACCTTCTCGCCGATGGCCGCCCACTCCGGAGAATCCTTGCCTTTCCGGAGACGATGGCAGATACAGTCCACCATCGCCAGGACCGCGATCACGGTCCGGATATTCTCTTCAGACGGGGTGAGTTTCCACTTCGCCCCGCCGAACAGCTCGCGAGTCCGGTGATGATTGAGAATGATCGTGCCGATTTCTTCCGGCAGATGCCAATGCCGGCTCATGAGCGCCCCTACGACCGCATGATCGGTTTTTAAGCGCGCATCCTCGATGTCCGTCAGCGATTGCTCCGGCCTTTTCGCCGCTTCCTGCAGTACCTCCGCATACTGCGGAAGACGTTGCAGCAGAATCGGCATGCCGCAATCCCGGAAAAGCCCGAGCAGGTAGGCTTTGTCCGCCGACATAATGGGCACTTCACGCATGACGCTCGACAGGACCAGCGCCGCGTCGTTCGCTTCGTCGAAGAAGCGGTCGATCCCCGCTTGATTGTTCCCCTGAAGTTCGCTCTTCATGGCCAGGGCGATCACCACGTTGACGACATTGGGCATCCCCAGCAACACCACCGCCTGGCGCACCGACTCGACCTTTTTCGGCAATCCGAACCACGGCGAGTTGATAGTTTTCAACACCGCCGCCGCCACACTCAGGTCCCGCTCGATGATGCGAGCCACGGTCGCCACGTCAGGCTCTGCCTTGGCCCGCTCGCGATTGATATCCAGCAACGTCCCCGGTTGAGGCGGCAACGTCACCCCCTCCAGGAGCTGCATGGCAGAATCTTCCGTCAGTTTCCGCAACACTGCCGTCTCGTTGTATTTCATCGTGTGTCCTTACCGATAAGACAATAACAATGTTCTTTATCGGTTCAAAAGTGGATCTCTGTAGCTCAATTCCTCTCGCCGCATTCAAAGAAAAATTTGGACATTCTCAATAATTTTAGAGACTTAACGGTGTTTAGCTACATTTCTCGCGCCTCACCGTAAGACATTTCACTCTCCATCTTTCCTCTCCAACCTCACAGCTTGGAGGATTATCGAGACAGATTCCTGCGAATCCACACTCACGTCGCGGCGCTTCGGGGAACGAATTCTGACGTCTGGATAAGTACGCGCACCCACACAGAGGAGGAGAATTGAAGCGCAGATCGCCCTGGCAGCCATAAGCCTGGCTCTGCTCGCTCAAGCGCTGATCTATCAACGCACACGCTTCGTTAAGCTGCTCGGAGCAACACCCATCATCTGGGTGCCCATGCTGGC
>CAYPOR010000072.1:5427-9891 GCA_964412445.1 uncultured Nitrospira sp. | reverse complement strand
GCATGGATCCTCACGCTCATCGCCGCCAATGTCGTCTCGTTGGCGATCGATACCTGGGGTGCAGCTCGTTTCGTCCTCGGCGAACGTCAGCCCCATTACGTGCGGTGATTATGAAGGGTGGCAGGAGGACTAACGACGTGAGGAACTATCTTCTGAAAGAAGAGCTCCGCCACGCCCACCGACCATTGCTTCTCACCTGCCTATTCTGAACTCGTCAACCGATACGCACGGTGTGCCTTCAGCGCGCCCCTCACAAGCTTGCGTTTTCAGCTCTCAGTGCCTCGCCTGAACGACAGAATTGAATGACGGAGGAGCTTGAAGGCCAAGACTGAGGCGTTGGAACTCAGTAAAAAGTTACCGGCTGACATGAACACCGGCGCAATGACGGAAGAACTCTTCTTCAAACAACAGGTGGGAAAAGGCCTTCAGGATGTCGCTGAGGGACGCGTTATCACACGGGCAGAGCTGGTCGGGGCAAAGGCGCTTGACCAGATCATCAAAGAACTCGGCCACTGAAGTTTTCTGCCTATCCTCCTTCTCGTCGAAGAACTACGGCTTTATCTCTGCTGACCTGCCGCGTATCGCTGTATCTCGCGTTCCGGAATGATGATGTTGACGACCTCGCCGTCCTCATAGATATCCGCAACCGTGAGCGCTCCGCTGGAGAGCAGCTCTTCGAGTTGCTGTTCGCTGATATTCAAGCGTGTAGCAGTTGCTGCAGGAGAGAGCCCCCGTAGACCGGGATCCCGCTCCAGTGCCGTCATCCATTCTGTGGGCGAGTATCGTGTTCTCATGCAGCGCAGTCTATCGAAGAACCTCCCCTAATTCAATCGACGAACCGGCCTCGTACACGCCCCCCGCCGACCGGCCTGCGCCGGCACTTATTCGACTACACTGAACTCATAACGAGCGTTCGTGAGTGCGGCCAGCAGCTCCGACGCATGATCGCGGCCCCGGGTTTCCATCGTGATATCGATCGCGGCTTCGTTCAGGCTTACCCCGTAGTGCGCGCGGTTATAGGACGTCTCCACGATGTTGGCGCGCACTTTGGAGATCACCGCCGTCAGGCCTTCCAGCGCGCCGGGATAGTCCGGAAGCAGGATGCGCAGGCGCAACCGCCGCCCGTCCCGCACCATGCCCTGTTCGATGATTCTCGCCAGCAGGTTGACATCGAGGTTGCCGCCGGACACCAACACCGCGATATTTTTCCCGCGATGCTCCGTTTTGCTTTCCAGGACGGCGGCCAGCGCCACGGCGCCCGCCCCTTCCGCCACCGTTTTTTCTCCTTCCAACAACATCAGGATGGCTTCCGCGATTTCGTCTTCATCGACCGTCACGATCCGGTCGACATACCGGCTCACAAGCGGCAGGGTGCGCCGGCCTGCCCGTCGAACGGCGATGCCGTCGGCCAACGTCGATTGTGCGGGAAGATCGACCGGGCTCTGCTGCTGCTGCGCCGCTTGCATCGACGGCAGCCGCGCGGTTTGTACGCCGACGATCTCGACCCGGGGATTGCGCTCCTTAACCGCGCAGCCGATGCCCCCGATCAGCCCGCCCCCTCCGACCGGCACGACAATCACATCCAACTCCGGATTTTGCCGGAGCAGCTCCAACCCGATGGTCCCCTGTCCCGCAATCACCTCATCGTCGTCGAAGGGATGAATGAACGCAGCCTTTCTCTGCACGCTCCGTTCGATCGCCGCCTCGCAGGCCTCATCATAGTTGTCACCGTGTAAGACGACATCCGCCCCGTAAGCGCGCGTCGCGGACAATTTGATCAGGGGCGTCTGCCGGGGCATCCAGATCTGAGCTGGAATGCCTCGCTGGGTCGCATGATAGGCCACGCCCTGCCCATGGTTCCCCGCCGACGCCGCAATGACTCCCTGCCGCCGCTCCTCATCTGTCAGGGTCAGGATGCGATTCAGCGCGCCGCGCTCCTTGAACGCGCCGGTCATCTGCAGGTTTTCCAGCTTAAGGAAGACGGAATTCCCCGTCATCCGGGACAGCATTTTCGAATGCATCAACGGAGATTCATAGATCGAGGATCTGATCCGGTCGGCGGCGGCTTCAATCAATTCGCGAGTGACCATGCTGACTCTCCTTCAGTTGCTCTCTGTCGGCCATAAAAAAACCCCTGGCGGAACCGAATCCTCCAGGGGCCTTTTGCTGCATCGATATCGCTCTCGGTGGCAGGCAGGCTCAGGCGGAACCGGCGATCATCATCTCCGCCGCCATGCTCATTCCAATGTCCTGCCGAATAGTCATCATCATTTCAGATCAAGTTGTTGCGTAATCACACTGTGTCGATTTTATATCATCCGCCGGCCGACGTATCAAGCCTGCGCCCCATATCGCTTTTGTTGCTCTCCGGTCACGGCCGGGGATTTCCCGCAACGCTGCCGGGGGCATGAGGCGATTCCGGCGGTGGAATCGGGACTGGATATCGCGGCCACCGTCCTCGCGTTCCCCGGTTGACTCATGTGACACTGCAGCCTATTTTACGTCGTGCATATCGCCGTGGCGGGACGAACGGTTCCCGGCGAACACCGAACGACAGACAACGACTGAGGAGGTACGGGCGATGCGGTTTGTCAAAGTGAAAGACGAAGAACGTGCGGGAGAGGTTGCGATCAATCTCGATCTCGTCCGCGAGGCGCACTTCGGAGGAGGACTGCTGCACATCTATTTCGAGCGGAGTTCCTCTGCGCAGGATGACATGACCTTCACTGGCGACAACGCCCAAAAGATCTGGGCAGCCATGGAATAACGACACCGCATACGAGGGGCGGCGAACGGCAATCGCATCAGATCGTCGTTCGCTTCCTATTCGCCGCCAGGCAAAAGAAACAACCTTAGCGGCATGCACCCCGTGAGGACTTGCTGTCTGTCAAATGAAGTCTTACGTTATATATTTGAGATTTCCGCGCCCGGCCTATCTGTTTCTGCACTCGATACAATCAGTCCATTGAGCCATTTTACGTAATCGCTCTCGCTTCAAACACTCTAAGCTACTCTGCCTGCCCATGCATCAGCAACGCCCCTCAGATCTTCCACTTATCGCTGGAATTACTCATGGGAAAACTGCATGCAAAAGCCTTCACTGTCTTCACATATCCAGGCAGGCTTTTCCTCTAATTAGGCTCCAAACCTCTTAGCCTCTAGTGACTAAAAACAATCCTTGCCGAGAGCCGTGCTTCGATTCGTTCGACCGACCCGTCCATCCAGAGCACCTAAAACACCTAGCTCTTTCATTAACTTACATGAGAATTAATCAAGCACGGCAGTTCAACTTCTACCGGCACTCCCTCCCTCAGGCTTCTTGCTAAAAGCGGCGATTCCCACTAACAGAACTTTTCACGAAAACGGCAGCTATGTTGCATTACCCCGCACCAGACAACTAAAACTTACACAGGATCTGCCATGCTCAATAGAAAACCCAGTCAGCGATACTCACTCCTACTGCTCCTCGCGCTTCTTGGAGCAAGCCCCCCGGCTTGCAATGGACCGACAACCCCAGGAAGCACTCCAAGCGGCACAGGCGGAGCCGTTGCCCCGACCATTACCGCAACCACCCCATCAAACGGGACAAGTGATATCTCGCCCACATCATCGCTGACCGCAACCTTCAGTGAGCCGATCAATCCGGCAACCGTCACTCAGACCACGTTCTTCTTGAATCCTCCGGTCGGAGGCATTATCTCCGTTACCGATTCAACGGCAACTTTTTCTCCGACAAGCCCTCTGTCGGCAATGACCTCGTACACCGCGACACTCACCACCGGCATTAAAGATCTGACGGGAACGCCTATGGCAGCCCCCCGCACCTGGACATTTGCCACAGGAGCAATTCCGGACACGACCCCCCCGACCGTAAGTGGAACAAGCCCATCGAACGGAAGCACGGATGTGAACACATCATCCGCTCTCACAGTCACGTTTAGCGAGCCGATTCACACGCCAACCATCACACCCTCGACCCTAGTGATTTCTCCGGCGGTCAACGGAACATTTTCCGTTACGGGAGAGACCGCGATGTTCACCCCATCTGCATCGCTGGCTCCCTCGACAATGTATACCGTCACCCTGACGACCGGGGTCAAAGATCTCGCCGGCAATGCCTTGCTCGCGCCCTTCAGCTGGACCTTCACCACCGGCGCCGCCCCCGACACTACGCGACCGACCGTCAGCGCCACGACCCCCGTTAGCAATGCCACGAACACCGCCACATCCTCTGCCCTGACGGCCGTCTTCAGCGAGCCCGTTGACCCGCTCACAGTCACCGCATCGACCTTCACCTTACGAAACAGCGCCAATACGGCTGTGACCGGCAACATCACGACCAACGGCGCCACCGTCACGTTTGCACTCCCTCCCGGCTCGCCGTTGAGCTTCGGGACCACCTATACCGCCACCCTGACGACCGGGGTCAAAGATCTCGCCGGCAATGCCTTGCTCGCGCCCTTC
>CAYPOR010000072.1:0-5327 GCA_964412445.1 uncultured Nitrospira sp. | reverse complement strand
CACCCTGACGACCGGGGTCAAAGATCTCGCCGGCAATGCCTTGCTCGCGCCCTTCAGCTGGACCTTCACCACCGGCGCCGCCCCCGACACCACGCGACCGACCGTCAGCGCCACGACCCCCGTTAGCAATGCCACGAATGTCCCGCTATCGACCAGCCTCACCGCCACCTTTACGGAACCGGTAAATCCGTCCACTGTCACTGGAGCAACCTTTACTCTCCGAGACAGCGCAAATACCGCTCTAGTCAGCACGGTCGCAGTCACTGGAGCCACCGTTACCTTAGCTGTTGGACCGGGTACTCCCCTCCAATATGGAACAACCTACACGGCAACGCTGACCACCGGCATCACAGATCTCTCCGGCAATGCCCTGCAAACAAATTTCAGTTGGAGTTTCACTACCAGCTTAGCTCCGGACACGGCACCACCTGTCGTCAGCACAACTTCACCGGCCAACGCCGCAACCGGGATCGCGACGTCCTCGCTGATCACAGCCACTCTCAATGAGCCGGTCAATCCTTCGTCTGTCTCCACGACCACTTTCTCGCTCCGAGACAGCAATAACAGCTTGGTCAATGCCACGGTCTCCGCCAATGGAGCCACCATCACGTTGATCCCTTCAGCCGGCACATCACTGGCTGACAACAGAACCTATACTGCCACCCTGACGACCGGCATCCAGGATCTTGCCGGCAATGCTCTGGTTACCCCTTATTCATGGTCATTTACCACGACATCCGCATCCGCACAGACAACCGGACTCGATTGGCCAGGCGACGGTTCCGTGCGACGCATGCTGTACTGGCACAATCCGTTCCCTATCTATGATGCCACGTATATTTTCAAGGTATATCCACGCAAGAAAACCACGGGAACCGCTCGTTACTACACGACGTTTTTCTGGGGAAATGACGGCAACTTTACTTGGGATCACAGCAACGCCAATACATTCTATGGAGCCCATCCGTATCCCGTGCCGGCTTCCGCAGGGCCGGGCCAGTGGGAAATTTCTGTGTACGGCTATGATTTCGTCACGGGGACGGAAGTGAACTGGAACCGCTGGCACACGCAGGCTTTCCGCGCCTGGCGGGAGTCTTCCTCCATCACACACCACGAGTTCTACTATGACTGGCCGGACACGAGTAAAAAAATCTCCTATACCGTCAACGATCCGGCTTGGGCGCACACCAACCCGCCGGTTCCCGCAATCGTCATGGGACAAGCGCCCAATTTGAACGGCGTGTCGTGGGGAGGATATCCGGGCTGGGAAGAATTCAACGGCGTCATACGGGGGATCCAGATGTATTCAGGACTTCTTTCGCTGGCCGACATCCAAGCGGAGATCAATGCGCCAAGATCAACGACGGCAGGACAGAATTTCATCTGGTATCTCAACCCGAACCCAACCCCAACCGATGTTACAGACAAGAGCGGCAAGGGGCATCACCCCTCGTGGGATGGAAGCGGCCGCCCGGCGCTCTATGTTGGTCCATAATTGACAGCGCGATCCCGACAAAAATCGATAAGCAGGTCCCTCCGTGCGGAAATTCAGCGCACTATCCTTACACTCCTTTAGGAGACCCCTCGCCTTGCGGCCTCAAAACTAGCAGCGCACCGCTTATCGAGAAGAGCCTGGCAATGGCCTCGCTCCTCCGGACACTCACTCGCCCCCCGAGCTTCACTCCGTCAATCTCGTGCCGGATGTCCGCACACGCCTGCCGCTCATTGCTCACTCACGTTTCTGTGACCCGTATCTTCTCTTCCAGGATCCAGGGAGTGGACCAAACCGGCCCCGACCACGTAGAATGCGCGACCGGTTTTACCGACCGGCCCGTCCCGGTCTGCCAGCGAAACCGGCGGGGTTCACCCAACGTTGTACTGGCCAGTAAAAGGGGTTGTCATGAGTGTGAAATGCGGGATCGTCGGGCTGCCCAATGTGGGAAAGTCCACCTTGTTCAATGCGCTGACCAAGTCGGGCATCGCGGCGGAGAACTATCCGTTCTGCACGATCGAGCCGAACATCGGCATCGTGGAGGTGCCCGATCCGCGCATGCAGGCGCTGGCGGATATCGTCAAGCCGCAACGGATGCAATATGCCACGACCGAGTTTGTGGACATCGCCGGGCTGGTGGCGGGAGCCTCCAAAGGCGAAGGGCTGGGTAACCAGTTCCTCGCGACGATCCGCGAGACCGACGGCATCGTGAACGTGGTGCGCTGTTTCGAGGACGACAATGTCATTCACGTCGCGGGCAAAGTCGATCCCTTGTCCGATATCGCGACGATCGTCACCGAACTGGCCCTGGCCGACCTCGCGACGGTGGAAAAGGCACAGGAACGAAACCTGAAAGCCGTCCGCGCCGGCGACAAGGACGCTGCCAAGCTGGGCGAATTGCTCCCGCTGGTCGCCGCCTGCCTGAATGAAGGCAAACCGGCCCGCACCATGAAACTGGATCCGGCGCAGCGCGCCCTGCTGAAACCGCTCTGCCTGATGACGATGAAGCCGGTGATGTACGTGGCCAATGTCTCGGAAAAGGGCTTCACGAACAATCCGCTCCTGACCCGCGTGGAAGACTATGCCGCCAAGGAAGGCGCGCCGGTCGTGGCCATTTGCGCCGCGCTGGAGTCGGAAATCGCCGTGCTTTCGGATGAGGAAAAGAAGGAATTCCTCGCCGACACCGGCATGACGGAACCGGGGCTCAACCGCCTGATTCGCGCCGCCTATCAACTGCTGGGCCTCCAAACCTACTTCACCGCGGGCGTGAAAGAAGTCCGCGCCTGGACCATCCATGTGGGCGATACCGCCCCGCAGGCGGCCGGCGTCATCCACGGCGATTTCGAAAAGGGCTTCATCCGCGCCGAGGTGATCAGTTACGACGACTATATCGCCTGCAAAGGCGAAGCGGGTGCGAAGGAAAAAGGCAAAATGCGGCTGGAAGGCAAAGAATACGTCGTCCAGGACGGCGATGTGATGCACTTCCGGTTCAACGTGTAGACCAGGCCATGGATCAGCCGCCGCCCAAGTCTCATCCGCGAGATCCGCTGCACGGCATCACGCTGGAAATGATCGTCACCCGGATGGTCGAACGCCACGGGTGGGAGGAATTGGGGCGGCGGCTGCCGGTCCGCTGTTTTCTCAACAACCCCAGCATCAAATCCAGCCTTACGTTTTTGCGCAAAACGCCCTGGGCGCGCGAGCGGCTGGAATTGATGTACATCGTGGAGCGGACATGACCCGGCGATCGAATCAGTCTGCCCTGTCACACTGTTGACACCGCCTCACGGGAACACGCGACCATACCATGGCCCCTAATGCCACCATCTTCAAAGCCACCCTGCACATCGCCGACATGGACCGGCACTATTATGAAGACCATGCCGTGACGCTGGCGCGGCATCCCTCTGAAACGGACGAGCGCATGATGGTGCGGCTGCTGGCCTTTGCGCTGCATGCCCATGAGGCTCTGGCGTTCGGCCGGGGCATCGGCGCCGAAGGCGAACCGGCCCTCTGGCAGAAGGATTTGACGGGAGCCATCGATCTCTGGATCGAGGTCGGCCTGCCTGATGAGCGCACGATACGCCAGGCCTCCGGCCGGGCCGGGCAGGTTGCGGTCTATGCCTATGGCGGGCGGGCAGCCGATCAGTGGTGGGAGAACATCCGTTCCACACTCTCCCGTTGCCGCAATCTGACGGTCGTCAATATTCCGCAGGACGGAAGCCGGGCGCTGGCTCAGCTCGCGCAACGCAGCATGGATCTCCATTGCTCCATCCAGGAGGGACAGATCTTGATGGGCGACGGAACCACTGCCGTGCAAATCGAACTCACCACCAGTTACCCCGCGGCAAACTGACGGTTCCCTCAGTAGACGCAACAGCGAATCCGACGTACGCGGATCCCCTCCCCCTCAATCATTCTTAGCATTGTTAAAAAAAGACGTACGGCCACCTGGCCCTAGGCGCCTCCCATCTGAACCGGCTACACTACGCTTCTATTCTTCTGGAGGGCTGTTATGAGGGCTAAGGAGGCCGGTCCTTCGTCCAGCACGCAAGACACTTCAGCTACGTCTCCCTGTACCCATAGCCGCATGGTCGAGGATGAGTTGACGGCTGACGGACTGAAATCCGGACGCCTGATTTGCACGGAATGCGGTCAGATTCTCCCGGATTCTGCGCCAACCTCTCCGGCGGGCTGATACCATCTTCACCAATATCTCGTGCCGACTCATGGTACACAAGCGACGTATCTGGGTGACTTGATCTGATGAAAGAAAAAAAACGCATCCCCACGAATGGCGAGTCTGTCCAATGGAAGAGTCCCTTCGCAGCATTGGGGACTGTCACGCGACCGTCGTCCGCGACCGGACAACCCGTCGTGACTCAAGCAGCCCCGACACCTCCGGCATCGAAGAAGAATCTCGGCCGGGTGGATATCATCAGGCAGACCGCCCATCGAGGCGGAAAGACGGTCACTGTCGTCACGGGGTTTGCCGGGATCAGCCAGGCTGAAAAGGAACAGCTCGCGAAGACCATGCAGACCGCCTGCGGAGCAGGCGGCACGGTCAAGGAAGGCCGGATCGAGATTCAGGGCGATCAGAGGGAGACGATCGCCCGTCTCTTGACGGAGGCAGGATTCCGCCCCGTATTCGCCGGCGGGTGAGTCGGCCTGCGAACTCCCACTGCCGTTAGACCATAGTCTCTCCGCTATTGAATGGCCGAAAGCCCCGGAGCAGGCGACACTCGTTTTAACATCGATACCGGAAGATATTGGGCAAGATCGCGCGGCTGCATGACGGACAACAGCCGTTCGATTCGCTGTTCGTTCGTTCCGCCCATCGGCATATCTGCCGCCATCAATGCATCCATCAATTCACGGGATGATAACTGACGAAGAAACTCCCGCCCCCACGTCTGCGCGTCAACCTGCAACCCGTTTCCTTGCCCTTGCTTTTGCCCCTGTCCGCCTGCCTGACCGTCCATCTCGGCTCCCTCCTGTTGAGGATAAATCGGTAGTAACCGCCTACAACACAAGAATACCGAACTTATTGGACGTGCGCATGCCCCAGTGTGGTTAACCCGAAAGAGGGGGTACGCAGGAGTGATACTCAACCGTGCGCCACCACTCTTTCAGGCCGGCCCACAGGATCAGAGGTCTGACTTCGCCGGGAAAATCCCGACCAGGCCACCTCCTGGCCCTAAATTCTTCTTCCCGTTCAGCCACTCTGAAGGTAGACATTTCCACCACGGTTCAGCTATCATCCCACCCGCAATTCTTCAGCAAATACAACCAAGTGGCGGTGTAGCTCAGTTGGTAGAGCAGCGGACTCATAAGC
>CAYPOR010000071.1:0-13627 GCA_964412445.1 uncultured Nitrospira sp. | reverse complement strand
GCGATCAGCCGCAAATTTATGCGCATATCGCCAGATACACTGGAGAATGTGGGGCTTACATTGATTTCCATGTCTAAAACGTTGCCAGAAGTGGCTTGCATAAAGGTTATGGAGGGTAACAGGGGCAGGATCGAGAGGCAAGACCTAACTAAAGCCAACCAGCGTATTACTGATCGACACGGCCATATTTACTGATCAGTCGTGTCCGTAACTCCTCATTTTCTATTCGAAGAACATCTTGTGCCCTCTTGTATTCGTTGAGCAAAGCCCTTTGCCCATCATATTTTCGTTCAAGTTCCTCTAATCGGGCGACCAAGCCACCATGCAGCAAGGGGCTGTATACGTCACTCTCTAACAGCTTCATTTGCTCGCTTACTTCGGTCTGAAGCCGCTCATACCATTGGTCGAGATACGTGCCCTGCTCACCATCCCACAAGGTACGGTCTGTCTTAAGACCTACGCGGGTCGCAACCAAGGCATAGATCTCCTGCTTGACCAATGTTTTCAACTTGCCTCTTTTTACACGGGTCAAGATTTGCCGCTTGGCTTGGGCGGCTTCGTATTTGAGTTTCCCTAATGTATAGCGACGTCTAGCCACTTACTTGCCTTTGCCGAATGAACTGCAATGCCTGAGTGTAAGTAGGGGCATCGCCGCCGAGCTCTCTCTCTTTCATGAATTGCTTAGCGCTGGCCCAAAGTTCACCCTTCAGTTTGTTGATGGTGACTGGTGATAGTCCAAAACGATTTCCAAATAGTTTCGGGATCGCTTGATCGAGAAGTGCTATGACACTCTCTTCTCGAAGCTCCACAGCCTGGCGTTCAATCACGTTCCGTCGTTGCTTCTTAGCCAACCGTGATCTCATGGCAAGAACCATGAATCGAAATATTTCTGCTTTGTGATCCTCGAGCATTGTTGTGTCCGGATTGTACTTGTCACATGAGAAGCAGTGCAGTTCTGTATGTCCACAGTTAAGCAGCTCATGCGCAGTACAGTGGTGAGACCGCCTCGGAAATCCACTCGCCACTATGTTTACCGGGAGAATCCGGCTTTGGTTTACCTCATAGGGGTTGTGTTGATTTGCAAGCGTCTTTTCAATCAATTGGCGCACAAAATCCTTATTACTCGACACATTTGTCATGCGTGAAGCTTGAGCCACAACTTGATCGAGGGGAAGGCCGTCGGTTTCCCCGGATTTATCGCTGATGTTTTTCCAAACCCCTTCCTTAAGGATTTGTGCATACCATCGTTGATATTGAGGAGGCTTCGTGGCCACATAAGGCAAAACGGATTCGACTCTTGTTTGACCTAGTCTCTGCTGAATATCCTCGAACTTTTTCTCCTGCAAAAACAGACAGATTGCTTGGAGTCGTCGTGCATCATGTAGTACAAACGGTCTCCCATTAGGATGATTCATGGGCCAGAGATGCCGTTGTACTCTTTTCAAAAAGCTGTTGATTGTACCTGGGTTTAGGGGACCATCATCCGTCGCATTCGCTAATAAGCGATATTCGGTCAGCCCGTCACCAAAAGCGGCAGTGTCAGAAGGGATATAGATCTTGTCATTTGGCGCCACACGCTGAAGCTCTTCGACCCACCGCACCACATCAGCACCAACTTCTACTTCATGGTGGGGTTTCGTCTTTACTGAGTGGAAAAAGAGAAAGGGGTGGCTGTGATGGTCTGCTCTTAAACAGTCTTTGATCAAAAGACGGATGCTCTTCCCTCGACCACCTGTCGCAAACGCGATTAGCGCAGCCCGGCGACATCGGAAATCCAGAATGCGATTTTCCGAGAACGAAGGGCTTTGGTCATCGAGCAGCGTGTCGATGAATAGCTCAGCTGACGCAAGGTCTAAAAGTTTTCCATGTGAAACTCTAGATCGTCTCACTATACGTGGGATAATCTTCTTCTCCGGATAGCTAGTTCCGAACATGCTGGCGTACCAGCGAACCCAGCCCCGAAGCGCTCCCCGCGCGTCATTCTTTATAAAACGGCTTTTGGAAGGCCTTCCTTCCCTTAAGAAATCTGCTATTCCCGGAACAAGGCATTGATCGATAGAATCGTACCTGTTGGTTTGGCACCATTCAGCATAGAGCCGTAACGCGCTGGCATAGCACTTCCATGTTCCCATTGATATTGAACCCAGGCCCTCACGCATAGGTGAACCTTCGCCCTCTCCATCACTCAGGGTCGATTTTCTGACTTGCGGTCCCTCAACTCTGGTCAACAGCTCTCCAAACACGTATTGGTAAAGTATTTGTAAACAAGGAGTGCGCACACCTTGCAAAAGCTTCCTTTGCCAAGTTGCGTCCTCAAGTTCCGAGAGACGGGACCCTTCAGAGCGTTTCCGGACAAATGTTCCCGGGCACTGTTGATCATGCTCTAAAAGAATCCCTAGTAGCCGGATCACTTTCTTAGTGGTAGATGATTTCGCAAGGTCCTCCCCCTGCCGTAAAACACTGGGATCGATTGCCTTATGATCGGGATCACGTCTCAGGCCATACCCCGCTAACCAGAACGCTAGCGCTTGGTTCCTCAGCTGACTCCTGATCTTGGCTTTTAAACGAGAGTTGTTCACTTCCAACTTGTACAGAATGGGGAAGCACTGATCAAAGAGCTGATCCAGCACCTTAAAATTGTCGATAGCGTGGACTGGAAAATCTTCCGCGGATTGCGGCCGAGATATGCAAAAGGCAAGGGGCAAGCGAATCCTCTGGTAGAACGCTAACCTCGCCGCATACGTACTGATATGATGAGTAGCTAGTGTTGACCAATAAGAGGGACTCTCGAAGGTCTCCAAGGGGATTTTAGCCAGATGAGAAACGAGGCCCCAACTAGTCCCAAAAGCAATGTGCCATTCTGTTGCAGTGAAATGCGACCTTACTCCGAGCCTGACGCAAGGCTCGCTGATGAGCGTATCCTGATCTTGTCTAAGAACCTTTCCAAGGAGGGCTACCGCTCGGCCACTAGTGGGCGGTGACAAGTTGAAAGCTGCTTGCAATACCTCATCAGTAACGGGTGAACAATCATCTGCTTTGGCTACTCCATAGCCTCCAAGCCACAATCGTAGCGCAAGTGTTTCTAGCTGAGTGTGATTCTTCTGCCTCTGTCGTTCCTCACCAGAACTGTTTAGCCCACAGCTGGAATGGTAACGCTCCCAAAGCATGCGAAGACCGACAAAATTAGGATGCTGCGCTAAGGGCAAGTCGCTGTTTCGACAATGAATGCGGAAGGTATACGTGAGAGGTAGAGTAATGCGGCGGAAAAAGGCCAAATGCCAAGCGTAATAAGCTATGTCTCTTTGAGCCTGCCTTTTCCACGCATTTGGGTTCTCGAGTACCTCAAATGGCAAATCGGTAAACCGGACAACCCGGTACCATTTTTGAGAAAAGGTTTCCCATTCTTCCCGCAAGAAGTGTCGGCGTACTCCTCTTTCAATTTCAGCCTTGTTTCTAACCTTCATTCCGTGGATGAGCAGCATCGAATTGCTGCATTGAAGACATCACCATTTCTTCGAGCTTATCCTCTGTTAGACCCAAATCATTGAGCCTTTTCACAATGAGAGCGATCACTTTCATTTGTCCAGCGGCAATCGAGTTGTCATAAGTAAAGTCTCTGCTGCTTTGAACCATTTCTCGCATGTTTACTATGTGTTTTATGAGCGTAGTCACGGCTTCCTGGGTCTCCTCTTTTTGCATCAAGAAATGTTGGCATCCCCAGCAACGCATCCAGTTATCGCATTCTGACTGATTAAGGCAGTGCCCCATATCGAGACGTTTTCCATATTTCGCCAGAAATGTTTCTAACTCCATGTCTGTGGCAAGGGCCCTCATCATTGCATCCACTGGAGTTTCGTCGTCGGTTAGAAGAGAAATGAGCCGCAAATAAAAACGGCCTGTGATTTGTCCCCTTTCATACTGGGCTACCACTTTGTATAAGAGTGCATTGCGTGCGATGCGACTCCGAAGGTAAAGCCTTGTCATTTGCTCGTTGCGATGTCCCGCGGCAAGCTGAACCGCACCAAGGTCTCTGGTTCTTGCAGCAATCTCTGCCAGGAGCAGCGTCCTATAAGCATGCGCCGAACCTTTTGCCAAACTGCCATCCGGCTCTCTGTAAGCAATCATCTTTTTTAAGCCGGTCAGAAATGACCGAAGCTCGGTTTCGCTTGGTACACTCGGAGGCCTTGAGAGCTGGAAGAGGTGGACGTATGCCCGTTGGGTTCGGGGGTTATAGAGGCGAGGAAGTTTTAGATCCTTTGCTCGTTCGATAAGTGCCCGGATCGCGGTCAGGCCCATTGGGTCGAGGATAGGAAACTGGCCCCAGGTATGCCCGGCTTTATCCTCAGACGGAGAACACAATCCCCAAGCGGAAGGCTCATTGGGCATCGGTCGTAACGCCGTCTCGACATCCAGGTCAAGAAGGAACCGAAACCTCGGGGGTGCTGAGCAGGCAACCATCCAAAACAGTTGGTAAAGCTGCTCCCGTTCATTGGAGGGAGCAAAACTGTGGAGAGCTTCAACCAATTGCAAGGCGGCATCTCGTGAGGAAAAGGAATGACCTTCCCGCCCATTCAATTCACGGTTTGCGTCCCGCGCTAATCGACGCCATTCCTCGAACGGAACATCAAGCTCAGACGGAAACCCCGGTTCTCCACATCCCCACTCGAAGAATGTTTTGATGATCGAGATATACGTTGCGAGGGATTTCTTTGCCCTTCGGCCATTGTCTAGCCAATCTTGGAACTGCAGAAACTCTTTCCTCTCGAATCGCGACAAATCTTCAAATCCGCATTGCTCAACAAACTCAAACAATCTTTGCAATACGTGCGGAATGAATTTTAGCGATCCAGGATGAGCGTCAGCGCTTTTCAGGTACTGATGGTATCTTGTGGCCATTTCCTTTAGCGCAGGAGTCGCTTTCAGAGTTTCCCATGCATTAGGAAATGCCATGGCTAGTCGCGTTTGGCTGTACCCCATCAGTATGCGGAAGTCTTGAAGGGTCTTCTTGCTGTAAACGTGGTTGTCCCAGATTGTGGAGACCCAATCGAGATCATCGTCAGTGAACTGACGAAAGGGTTTCGCCAAGATTAACGTATGAATGCTGAGACTTGTCCTGAACTCAGCCGAGCCCCCACTCTGAGCTAGCAGTTTGTCCGTTTTGGTCAATTCTTCTTCCGACAGAAGCCCGAAGTATTGAGCCCATTTGACCGCAACCTTTAGCCCTTGACGGCGACGCCGGCGCAAGTACGCCACATAGGTTTCACGACGCCATTGAGCTTCTGATCCAGACTCATGACATAGGCCTGCGTACCAGGCCCATGGGACAATGTAAGACATTTCATTGACGTGATAGTTTGGATGAGAGTGCCTGATCTCCTCCTTCTGGTCGAGCGGCGTTGAAAGCCATTGATTGCCATCCTCATATGTTTCATGAAGGCGCTGAACAATTGGTCCCAAGAAGCAAAGTTGGGCATAGTGCCCTCGTCCAAAGACACTCTTGTATTCAACTCTCAGTCGTGCGAGCGGTATCCAGAGCAAATCACCCATGCGGAGTTCTTCCATCCAATGACTGGTTTATAACCTGTTTCATCCGAGCCACGGTGAACTGCCCCTCCTCCTCTTTATCCGACATCCAATGTGCGTAGAATTTTGCTGTAATTTCTGTCGTACTGTGCCCGAGCCAGAGACTTACTTCGTCAATTGGTCTCTTGAGAACTTTTAGTAGATATGTGGCGTAAAAGTGTCGGAAGGTATGTGGGCTATATCTGTGGAGAACTGACTCTGGATTGCCTTTCCGAGCTCGTTTAGCAATAGCATGGTACTTCTTGTAAACAGTTTGTCCCGTGATGGGTGCTCCTCTGCGTCGGTGGTCACTGCTGACGAAAAGAAAACCATGGTTTTTCGGTTGATGCTGAATGAGTTCCATGCGTTCGCGCAATGCATTAATCAAAAGGTCCTCAAGATCATCGGCTGAAAAAATCCACGGCACTTCTCTTCGCTCTCCGGCTCGCTTGTGCGAGGCTCTGTAATCAGGGTTGCCGCGATCTATTACACTGAAGACCCATCTCCCCTTGGAATGTAGGTGTACGTATTTAAGGTCTCCCCTCAAATGGTTCCTCAGCCATTGCTTGGCCTGAAAGTATTTCATGCGGAAAAACGACGGAGGGATGGTTTCAGGATCAATTGTTATCCCCGCGGCCTCTGCTTCTCGGAGACCGAGATAGCGCAGGGTGGCAAACAGTAACTTGTCTTGAGCGCCTGGAGTGGATTGAAAGAATAGATTAGCCTGGTCGAGTGAAAACACGGCATCACTCGGGAGATTGTCGATCTTATTCCAACGAGATCGGACCCCGCGCTCCCCGGTTATTGCCCGAAGATCGACGACAGGGACTGTCTTGGACCCCGCCGTGCCAGATATCACACCCCAGATTCGTTTCTGGCGCACTGGCAACTGTTGAAATGATAAGCCAGCGTAGCTCACCGTTCGGGTCTGGAGAAAACGTAAATACTTCACACTAACGTACAGAAACTTTTCGATCGCACCAGGAGCACGATCCCTACCATCAGTTTTCGATAAACCTCCAAGGTCGCCGGAATCCTCGCAACAGCTGTCTGATGACGTGTGCTCTTTGAGGGGTACCTGTGAAAGCACGGACCACTCCAACACGGAGCGCGGTCGCCAGTTATGACGGATCAAGCGGAGATAATCTGTGTAGGCCTGAAGGATAACAAGAAGGTCACCATCACGAAGATCAAGATCCCAGAGTGTGAGGAAATCCAGCAGTGTCTTGAGTGCATGCGCCTCAAAACGAACCGTATTGATAGCTAGTCCGTTTGCCTTTTGCAGAAGGAGGTAGACCGTTGCAAGTTTGTGCGTTTCGTGACGAGCTGTGCAAACAGCGATGGTGTTGGAAGACGGAAGGAAGTAGGCATAATGGAGTCCAGATATCTGAAGGGAGCAGTAGTATGAATTATAGGCAGCCAGACGGCCGGCCTTGGATAGGAGGCTCGCGTAATGGAACAGTTCGTGATAACCCACGACTCAACTCCCGCAAGGGCCGATCAGTTCATTCCAGGTTGGAGAGGTAGCGCACGGTTTGGCATTGCTTCATCGAGTAGCCAATCCTATACTGTGGCCTCATAAGAGGCTTTCTTGAGGTCTCATTCAGCTTTAAAGACACCAGGGGGCCGTTTACTAACCGACCGTTCTTTCTTCCAAGTACGAGGCACCCTCATCGAGATATGTGACTGACAAGATGGAGACGTCGTTCAAAACAATCTAAAGCTGGGTAAGGACGATAAGCACTGGCTAAACCCGGTTTTCTGGCCAGAGCTTTTCCGCAGGCACACCAACGAGCTTGGCAATGGCATCTCGGATTTCTTGCGTTCGGTGCCAGCCGTATACGACACGAGCAACTGCATGCCGGGGTCTACCAATAAGCCTCCCAACATCTGCGTAGGAATAGCCGGCCTTCAGCAACAGAAGGCGGACACGGTTTCTACACAATTGTCTTCTATTAGTTGTGCTCACGGGTGGTCAGATAATGCCTAAAAGGGAACTAAATAGTCAAGGAAAAAATTCCTTTAGAGGAATTATTGATCGCTTGCTGCTTGCCACGGGTGTCAGTACCCAAGCAGGCTTGGCTTCCTATTTAGGAATATCACCCTCGAAGATTACTGATGCTTCTCGACGCGACCATGTGCCAGCACTTTGGCTATACAAAGTAGCTTACGAAACAGGTCATCGGCTGGAGTGGCTTCAAAATGGGGAGGAACCAAGGACTCTCGACCGAGGCCTCACGACGATTTCCTCTAAGTTGGTGGCTTTGGAACTGACCCAGCCAGGTCTACTTCAAGCCTGGAGCGATCTTGGCGAGGAAGGTCGACATGTAATGAGCGACTATTTCTCATTGTGGAATCAGGATGAAGAGATCCGTAACTATTTGGCTTCACAGCGGAATATCCTAAGAAGAGTCCGACCACAACGTAAGGCCTATGCCAAGAAGTCCCAACCTTGAACTTACCCACAATTTTCTAGATCTGTTATCCCCCAGCATGCCGATCGACCCATAGTTGCCCAGAATAGATTTTCCAATGGGTCTATTTTCAATCCCTTACCTCCCAAGCTGGGGTGATTTCACACCTGCAAAAGGGTATTCTCTTTCCTCACTTCTTCAATAGAGCGGGGCGTTCTCGAATGGCAGACCTCAATAAGAAATCTCTGAGCGAACGCGACATCTGTAAAAAGTTCGTCACACCGGCGCTGGAGCAGACAGGATGGGATGAGATGTCACAGAATCGCGAAGAGGTCGGCTTTGCCAAAGGCCGGATCATTACCCGTGGCAAACTCGTCACCCGAGGAAAAGCCAAACGCGCCGACTACATTCTCTACTACAAGTCAAACATCGCCATCGCCCTCAACGAGGTGAAAGACAGCAGCTATCCCGTTGATGGTGGTATGCAGCAGGGGCTGGAGTACGCCGAGACGCGTGCCCACGAGCTATACTCCGACTGGATTTGCCTATGAGCCTGATCAAGTCAAAAACGCGTGTCGCCGACCACGGGGAGGTATTCACCCCCGCGTGGATGGTCGAGGCGATGCTCGACCTCGTCAAGGGCGAGACCGAGCGGATTGACTCCCGCTTTCTGGAGCCGGCATGCGGGGACGGCAACTTTCTCGTGCAGATCCTGCGGCGCAAGCTGGCCGCCGTGGAACTCAAATACGGCAAGTCCGATTTCGAGCGGCGGCACTACGCGCTACTCGCGCTGATGTGCCTCTACGGCATCGAGCTGCTGACGGACAACATCGCCGAGTGCCGCGCGAACCTGCTGGCGATCTTCGCCGAGTATCTGAACCTCGATCCGTCGGACGACCTGTATCGCGCCGCGTTCTACGTGCTTTCGCAAAACCTCGTCCACGGCGACGCCCGGACGATGCGCACTCATGACGCCCTGCCAATCACCTTTGCCGAGTGGGGTTATCTGAGCAAAGGCCGGTTCCAGCGACGTGACTTCCGTTTGGACGTGTTGACGGGGGCGTCGGCATACAGCCAGGAGGGCGACCTCTTCGCCAATCTCGGCAAACACGAGATTTTCATGCCAACCAAGACCTATCCGCCGATGACGGGGGGTGAGCTGGCCGCCCTTGCGCCGGAGGTCATCGTATGAGCGACCAAGCCAGCTTTGCCTTGCGCAGCCGCAACCCGGACGTGCTGACGTGCATCGCGAATCTCTCCAACGACGAGGTGTTCACGCCGCCGGAGTTCGCGAACCGGATGCTGGACACGCTGGCCGAGGCATGGGCCGCCAACCACGGCGGCGCGAACATCTGGGACGACAAGTCGGTGAAGTTCCTGGACCCCTGCACGAAATCCGGCGTGTTCCTGCGCGAGATCACTAGCCGCCTCACCCAGGGACTGGAGCAGGAGATTCCGAATCTGGAAAAGCGCGTGACCCACATCCTGACGAAGCAGGTGTTCGGCATCGGCATCACGCAAATCACCAGCCTGCTCGCGCGGCGCAGCGTGTATTGCTCAAAGCACGCCACCGGCAAGCACTCCATCGCCAAATCCTTCGCCAGCGACGATGGCAACATCTGGTTCAAGCGCATCAAGCACACATGGGATGGCGACAGGTGCAAGTTTTGCGGCGCCAATCGCCGTGATTACGACCGAGGCCCAGGACTCGAAACACACGCCTATGCATTCATCCACACCGACAAAATCAAGACTCGGCTTGCAGAGATATTTGGAGGCAACATGCAATTCGATGTGATTATTGGAAACCCGCCTTATCAACTTGGGCAGAGCGGCGGAGAGGCAGTGGGTGGGTTCGCGATGCCCATCTATCAAGAGTTCGTCAAAGCCGCCAAGAGCCTGGATCCTCGGTTCGTGGTGATGGTGACTCCGGCGAGATGGTATGCCGGCGGGCGCGGGTTGGACGAATACCGTAGCGAGATGCTCGCGGATAAGCGGATCCGTGCCCTCGTGGACTTCCCGGACGCGGCAGAGGCATTCCCGGGCACCCAGATAAAAGGAGGGGTGTCTTACTTCCTTTGGGACAACTCGTGGAACGATGCCTGCGAAGTGACAACGATTGAAGGTGGAAAGCCAACCGCGCCGCCGGCGAGACGGTATCTGGGAGCGTACGATGTGTTGGTCCGCCGAAATGAGGCGGTCCCGATTCTCGAAAAGGTGCTCAAGGCCAATGCCAAGGACGGATTTGGGAGCTTGGCATCCAAGGTCTCACCAATCCAGCCGTTCAGTATTCGCACCAACTTCCGTGGGGCGGAAACGCCGAAGGGAATCAAGAAACCCGTGCGCCTCATCGGGAATGGCGGAGAGTCATTCATTGAGCGCGCCGACGTTCCAAGAAACGACGCATGGATTGACGAGTGGAAGGTGCTGCTCGGTGCGGCCTATGGTGCAGGTGAAGGTTACCCACATCAGATATACAACCACCCAATCGTCGCTGGACCTGGCACGGCATGCAGTGAGACCTATCTGGTTATTGACCGGTTCAAGTCCAAGGTTGAGGCAGAAAGATTCGCTATATACCTGCGCACGAGGCTTGCCCGCTTTCTCGTGTCGCTGCGAAAAAACACGCAACATCTCTATAACGAGCGCTTCCAGTTTGTGCCTGTCCTTCCCATGGATCGCGAATGGACGGACGAGATGCTCTACAAGAAATACGGCATCACGAAGAACGAGATTGCATTTATCGAAAGCATGATCCGCCCGATGGGCGAAGGCGATGAATAAGACCATCGAAGAAATCCTCGCGCCGAAGCCAGAGGCCCGGCCGCGAATCTACGCCTACGCCATCGCGGACAAGGCGCACGCGGGTCTGCTCAAGGTGGGCCAGACCACGCGCGACGTGAAGCAGCGCATCGCCGAGCAACTCAAGACCGCCAACATCAAGAACTACACCATCGTTCTCGATGACGCCGCCGAGCGCGACGACGGGACGACCTTCACCGATCACGAGGTGCGCGCCGCCCTCGCTAGGAAGGGTTGCGCGAACACCGAATTGGAATGGATGCGTTGCACGCTCAAGGACGTGAAGACCGTCCTCACCGAGCTGCGCACCGGGCAGCGATTCACTGGCACGCACGACCAGACATTCGCCATGCGCGCCGAGCAGCGCGCCGCCGTGGAAAAGACCCACGCCTATTTCCACTCCATCTGGAAGGAGGATATGCACGCCGTCCCGCGCTTCCTCTGGAACGCGAAGATGCGCTTCGGCAAGACCTTCAGCAGTTATCAGCTCGCCCGGAAACTCGGGGCCAAGCGCGTGCTGGTGGTCACTTTCAAGCCTGCCGTGGAGGATGCGTGGCAGACGGACCTCGAATCCCACGCGGACTTCGACGGCTGGCAATACCTCTCGCGTAATTCCGACCGCGACCCGACACGCATCTCCGCCAGCAAGCCACTCGTCTATTTCGGGTCCTTCCAGGATTTGCTGGGGCGCGACGGCGTGGGGAACATCAAGTCGAAGAACACTTGGCTTCATAAAGTTAGGTGGGACTTGGTCGTCTTCGACGAATACCACTTCGGTGCGTGGCGCGACACGGCCAAGGAATTGTTCGAGGGCGAGGAAGATGCGGTCGCCAAGAAGGAGGCCAAGCTCGAATATGCCGCCGACTTGGAAAGCGTGAACGCTGACCTGAGCGAACTCTCGGAGAAAGAGATCGAGTTCCTGCCCATCACGACCAAGGCCTACCTCTACCTCTCAGGCACGCCGTTCAAGGCGCTGGCCACGGGCGAGTTCATCGAGGAGCAGATTTTCAACTGGACCTACACCGACGAGCAGCGCGCGAAGGAGGAGTTCGCGCGGAAGAACCCCTGCAAGTGGAATCCCTACGGCGCGCTGCCGCAGATGCGGCTGCTCACCTATCAGATGCCCGACGAATTGGTGGCGATAGCGCGCGCCGGGGAGTTTGATGAGTTTGATCTCAACGCCTTTTTCGAGGCCTCGGGCACGGGCGTGTTGGCGCAGTTCAAGCACAAGAGCGACGTGCAGAAGTGGCTGGACATCATTCGCGGCGGGTATGCGTCCAAGGCGGTGGAATACCTCAAGACAGGAACGCGGCCGCCCTTTCCGTATTCGGACGTGCGCCTGCTGCCCTATCTCCAACACTCGTTCTGGTTTCTGCCCAACGTCGCGGCCTGTCACGCGATGGCGAACCTGCTGGCCGAGAAGCAAAACGTTTTCTGGCATGACTACGATGCGGTCGTCGCCGCTGGCGCTTCGGCAGGCATCGGTTTGGACGCGCTGCCCCCCGTGCGCCAGGCCATCGGCAGTGGCTTCGACACCAAGACCATCACGCTCTCGTGTGGCAAACTCACGACCGGCATCACCGTGCCGCAGTGGTCGTCGATCTTGATGCTTCGCAACCTCAATTCGCCGGAGACCTATTTCCAGGCGGCGTTTCGCGTGCAATCGCCGTGGGCAATCAAGAACCCCAACGGCGACAACCCGAACGAGGAGGAAATCCTCAAGCCGGTGTGTTTCGTGTTTGACTTCGCGCCCACGCGCGCGTTGCGGCAGCTTTCCGAATATGGGATTGGGCTTTCGCCCGGCGAGCCGAACCCGGAGAACGCCGTCAGAGACCTCGTGTCGTTCCTTCCGGTGCTGGCCTACGACGGCGCGAACATGACGCAGATTGATGCAGGCGGCATCCTTGACATCGCGATGGCCGGAACCTCGGCCACGCTGCTCGCGCGCAAGTGGGAATCTGCCATGCTGGTGAACGTGGATAACGACACTCTGCGCCGCATCCTCGACAATCCCGAGGCGATGGCCGCCGTGGAGCGCATCGAAGGCTGGCGCTCGCTCGGCGATAACATCATCGAGACCATCATCAACAAGAGTGAGATGGTGAAGGATTTGAAGGGCAAGGCGAAGGAGAAGGACTTGTCGGCAAGAGAGAAGAAGCAGCTCACGGACGAGGAGAAGGAATACAAGTCCAAGCGGAAACTGGTGCAGGAAAAGCTCATCAAGTTCGCCACGCGCATCCCGGCGTTCATGTATCTGACCGACTTCCGGGAGAACACGCTGCAGGATGTCATTACCAAAATTGAACCCGTGTTGTTTCAGACCGTGACCGGCCTGACTGTAAAGGATTTCCACCTACTCGTGCGGCTTAAGGTGTTCAACACTGAGCATATGAATCAGGCCGTATTTGCTTTCCGCCGTTATGAAGACGCATCGCTGCGCTACACGGGCATCGAGAGCCACCCTGGATTGACCCATTACGGGCTGTACGACACCGTGGTGGCGAGGGAGTGATGCGGTCTCGCGCAACTGCGGGCTAACAACCCGCGGATGGTCATCCACGGGACCGTTAGCCTCGGGGATATGAAATGGGATTAGCAGACTGGTTCAGTGGCTTTTGCAGCAACATCCAAGTGCAGGATGGCGGAACCCTCTCGCTCCGATATAAATCAATCACTCGTCGGCTCAACACTGATTTTTGGAGCACAACGTCTGAGACATCGCACAGCCTTTTCGTAGGATCCTACGGCCGCAACACCGCCATTCAGGGTTTCAGTGACCTAGACATGGTGTTTGAACTGACTTCCGATCTCTACTTCCAGTACGACAAATACAAAGGTAACGGTCAATC
>CAYPOR010000070.1:0-13851 GCA_964412445.1 uncultured Nitrospira sp. | reverse complement strand
AGCGAGCGGTCACATATCTGGGGCTTGTCAGCGGGGATGCCATTCTGGGCGCGAACATCTTTCGCGACTTCTTCGCGTCGATCCGCGATATCGTCGGCGGCCGGTCGGCCTCATATGAAGCCGAACTGCGGAAGGCCAAAGACATTGCCATCGGCGAGATGCGCGAGCAGGCCAGGAACCTCGGAGCGAATGCGATTGTCGGCATCGACATCGACTACGAAACCATCGGCGCCAGCAGCAGCATGCTCATGGTGAGTGCCAGCGGCACAGCGGTAGTTGTCGAGTAGCAGGAGCCGCATGGCACTACTGTCGAATGCAGAATATCTTGGTTTGGGCCGTCAGATTGCGCGGTTGCTGGGCTCCAGTCTGGAAGGGGCTTCTGCGGATGCCCTTCGCGAACTTGCGCTGGCCTACGATCCCTCCGCCAACGATGCCCGGATCAGCGCCGAGGTGTTTCTCTTTCATAAATTTCTGCTGATGCAGGCCTGTGTCGGCGTCTTTCCCGAGTCGCATGTGGAGCATGTGGTCGGCGGGTTCTTCGCTGCGTTGAACGAGAAGATGAGCGGGTTGGAACTGGGTTCGGATCGGCAGCAGGCGATGGAGCAAATGTGGCAGCTCCGCGCCGGGCAATTCGAGCAGCCGTTTTCAAACGATCGCGCGCAGTTTCTTGAGGCAAGCCCGGACGCCTTCCACTGGCAACAGACGATTTCGCGTTTTTGTCAGAACGTGAATGAGATCGCCAACCCGCCTGATATCTGGGCCGGTACCAACAGCTCCTCCCATGAAGCCAGCCGTACCGTCACCCATGCGTTGAATGAGATGCTTTCGACGCTCAATGAAATGAACCGGCTGCATTTTCCTGCTTCTGTTTAATTCAGTACTTCCCGCAACTCACATTCTGTATGTTGTGCCGTGATGGATCTGTCGTTAGATCCTGCCTATAATCGTCTCAGCTCGGTTCATATGGCATAGGTGAGTATGGATCACTCCGCATATCTCGATCGCATTGAGTATCAGGGCGACTCCTCGGCTACAGGCGAGACGTTGCGTGCGCTTCATCTTGCCCACGTCCTGGCTGTGCCGTTCGAGAATCTGGACGGCTATCGGGGCGTGTCTGTTTCGCTGGAGCCCGCCGATCTGTTTGCCAAAATCGTGACGGCGCGACGCGGCGGGTACTGTTTTGAGCTGAACGGGCTCTTCAGTCTGCTTCTGGAAGCGATGGGGTTTGATGTCACACGGCTGATCGCGCGGGTGCGGTACGGGGCGAAGCCGCCTTATCCTCGCAGTCACCAGGTCTTGATGGTGAAGATCGCCGGGAAGCCTTGGCTGGTCGATGTCGGGTTCGGCGGCAATGGACTCTTGGAACCGATGCCGCTGGAGGCGGGAGCGGAGGTTGCGCAGCACTCGGAGGCATTCAAGCTGCTGCCGGCGGACGGTGGCGAGCACCTGCTCCAATGTCGCGTGCACGGCGAATGGGAAAGCCTCTATTCCTTCACGACGGAGGCTTGCCAGCCGATCGACTATAAGTATCCGAACTACTTCCATTCGCATTCGCCCGAATCTATCTTCATGCAGCGCCGTATCTGCACCATCCCGACGACCGACGGGCGGAAGATTCTCGTCGACCGCACGCTGAGTGTGCGACGGCAGGGCAGGACGGACAAATCTGCTGCGGAGAGCGATGAGGACTACGCCCGGCTGTTGCACGACCACTTCGGGATCATCCTCTGATCGCCCCCTAGCGGAGAATGAGCCGGATCACGCCCACGCAGCTCATGTATAGTGCGAGGGAACCGATCATCGCGGGCCAGAAGCCGAAGCGCGGGACGCCGACGATCATGGACACGACATAGACGGTCCAGGGCGGCACGAACCACAGGAGATTCTTTGCGTAGCTGACGATCGCGTCGTTGCCGCCGTTCAGATAGATCAGAATAAAGGTAGCTCCGGTGATCGCAGGGAAGGTGCTGGCAAAGGCCGCGAGAAAGGATCGGCCTTGCGCGCCGAGATAGGTCGAGACGCTGACAATGGTGCCGCCTAAGAGAAAATAGAGTGCATACCTGCCCAGGTCGTTCACGGACTAGCCTCCTCCGGTTCCTTGAAATGCGTCCCTCGCTTCCTGCTCCAGCGCGTCGCCCTGACCGGTATACCGTGGCGAGAAATGAAACACAACGAGGTGGCGCACTCCGGCCTTGCGCGCCATGAGACCGGCTTGTCTCGCCGTGAGGTGATAGCGGTCGCGGGCTTTCCCCGCGTCGCTGTCCAGGTAGGGGGCTTCGCAGTAGAAGACATCAGCCCCCTGCGCAAGGGCGAGAATCTTCGCTTCGTTCTCCTCGTCGTAGCGGGCGTCGACGACGTAGGCGATCTTTTGCCCCCGCGAGATGGTCAGGAACTGTTCCCGTACATTCCCTAACACAAATTCCCGTTCTTCGCGGCGATGCTCATGGAAGAGCGTGGCCGTAAATCGAAAGTCGTCCGGTTTACCCTGCCAGATATGTTGTTTCACGTCTTTGAGCCAGGCTCCGACCGGCAAGCCTGCCGCATGCAGTTTCTGTTTGTTGACGTTGATGTGGAACTGCTCTTCCAGGCCATAGGCGAAGGACGGGATCCGGTGATTCAGCGCCACGGCCTTCACTGTGAACATCGGATCGTCGAGTACTGTGAAGAGGGGCGTGTCGCCATGAGGCCGGGCCGGACGGTCCGGCTGTGCCGAAAGGAGAAAGCCGTCGCCGGCGTGGAAGACGGCGTGTCTGGCGGTAAGGGGATGGATCTCATGGACTTCAATGCTGAGCGGGTAGCCGTCAACGAGATTCCAGGTGTAGCCCCGCAGTTTACCCTGCACGTTGTCGATGAGGCCGGGCGGGCCGAAGAGGCGAAGGGTTTTCCCGCGCCCCAGGGCAACGCGCAGCACCGCGTCGAATCCGATGAAGTGGTCCATGTGCGTGTGGGAAATGAATATGTCGGTGGCTCGCAGGAGTCGGGTGGGTCCGAGTGCATCGTTCTGGCCGAGATCGAAGAGCAGGGCTCGCCTCGACCAGCGGATTTCCACATAGACGCCGGGGTCGCCGAAGACGTCGTTGACGAGGTAGCTGGAAAACGAGGGATTCATCGATCACCGGTCCGATGTGCCGGCTCCATTGTCACAGCAGGGCCGCCCGTACCGCACTATACATCACGATGACTTCGACGGCATGCGCGACGATGGGGATATAGAGATTGTTGGTCTTGAGTCTGATCGCTCCCCACACAAGCCCATCCCAGATCCCGATCCAGTGCAGGTAGTGGAATGTCGTGACCATAAAGGGGTCAAACGAGAATGTCAGGGCGCTCAGGAGCAAGGCGATGGGTGTTGGGTAAGGCGTGAGGCGATGGCCGAAGAATCGGGATTCCAATATGGCGAGGCGTCCCAGGAGAAACCCCCGGAAGTTGATTTCGACAATGACGGCAATACAGAGGATGAACCAGGGCAGCATGATCGCCAGGGGAATGCGGGCGTGCGGAGTGTGTGTGAGAAACGCGATATCGAAGCCCAGGGCGGGCAGCGCTTTGAGAATCAGGAGGGTATTGAGTGTGCCGAGGCCGAGGCCGATCATGAGACCCCACCGGAGGCCGGACTTCAATCCGTGCGGGTGCAGGCCGAGAAGTGGAAGCAGCAGGCGGTTGTGTCTCGACCACAGGGCGAGCGCGAGATAGGCCAGCAGTTGCGGCGCGAATTGGACGAGCGTGTGTTCCTGCCACGACGCGGGAAGCAGGTAGAACGAACAGGTGGCGGCGACCGGGAGCAGCGCCAGCGCCGTTCTCCGTTCGTTGTCCTGAACCGTGGCCGCGGGTCCGCTCGGTTCAGGCGTCGGCATGGAGAGTTATTGGAGTTGCAGGTTGTATCGATCCAGCGTGGTGGCTTTGTGCCGTGCCAGATTGGAGAGCGATTTGTTGTAATCCACGGTGGCGCGCAGTTCGTTGCCCTGCGCGGTGGCCAGGTCGCGCTGGAAGTCGAGCACGAAGCGGGTGGTGCTCAAGCCGACTCGCAGCCGCTCCTGCTCGGCTTGCAACTGCTTCTCGGCCATGATGCGGGCGGAGCGGGTGGTTTCGATCCGCTTGAAATCGGTTTGCACGCGGCGGACGGCTTCCCGCACGCCCACGATGATTTGCTGGCGCACACTCACGAGGGAGGCCTCGGCGTTTTTGAATTCGAGTTCGCGCTTGTTGTAGGTGCTGACGGCCGAGCGATTCCCGAGCGGATAACTCAAGACGAGCCCGGCGCCAAAGTTGTAAAAGTCGCCACTGAGGTTTTTGCTGACGGAATCGCCGTAGTCTTTTCCGAGTCCCGCCATGCCCATGGTCCCCTGAAACGAGAGGGTGGGGAGCAACTGATTGCGGGCGAATTGCTTGTTGAGTTCGCCCGACTCGAGGTTTTTCTTGGCCTGGACGATTTCCGGGCGCTGTTCAATGGCGGTGTCGATGGCTTCCTGCAGGCTGAGCGGTTCAAGGACGACGACCGGAGCGTCGGTGGGGGTCAGGCGCACATCCTGCCGCAGGTCCTCTTCGCCGGGATTGAGCAGCCGGCGCAATTGATCTTCCTGGTCGCGAATGGATTTTTCCGCCACCAGCACCTGTTCCACCCGTGACGCGACAGCGGCTTCGGCCTGCAGCACATCCACGATCGACATCACGCCGGCTTTCGTCTTGGCCCGGTTGGTCGCCAGCAATTCTTCCGCCGCCTTGAGGGCTGCCTGGGCGACTTTCAAGTTTTCGTTCGCAAACACCAGTTCCCAATAGGTTTGTTCGACGGTGGCGAGAACGGTCATAACGCGATCGCGGAAGACGTGTTGTTCGACGTCGGCATTATTCTGTGCGATCTTGATGAAGGTCTTCGTGACGTCGATACCCGCATTGCGCAGCAATGGTTGAGTCAGCGTGAGAGCAAGCCCTCCGGTATAGGCCGGGTTGAACAGGAATCCGCTGGCCACGTTCTGATTCACGTTGGTACGGGCGGGGCTGTAGTTTAAGTCGACGTTCCCGCCGGTGATGAGATTCTGTGTGGCATCGACGGTGACGGAACTGTTGCGCTGATCGAAGGTTTGAATCCCTCCCAGGGTATCAGTCGTGCCTCCGAAGACCGGACGGTTGAGCGGTGAGACCTGCCGGTTGTACTGGCCGTTCACGCTGAAGGTCGGATCGAACTTCGCCTGCTCGACGGTGATATCGAAGATCCGGCTTTCTTTCGTCTGGCGGCTGATGGAGATATCCAGATTGCTCTGCAAGGCCCGCACGGCGGCGTCTGACAGGGAGATGGCTTCGCGTCGCTCCGCCGGAGCGGCCGACTTGGCGGGACCCTGGCTCCAGCAGGGGCCGGCCGTCAGAAGCACGAGCGTCAGCGCGAGACCGCTTCTTAATCCGGACAGGCCGGGCAAGAGGCACAGGTGGGGACTCATGAATCCTCCTTGATCGACAGACTGAACGGGCTCATATTATACTGGTCACGTGGAGATTGTCATGACTCAACTCGCTGCTCAGATCGGGAATATTCTGCAACGTGTGCTCATGGGTGCACTCATCACGGCAGCTGCGACGGCGGGGGCTGCGGTGATCGAGAGCGGATATGCTCTGGCCCAATCGGTGTCGGGGGTGCGGTCGTTCGACGGGGGGGTGGGGCCGCTGTTCAATCTTACCGGTCCGGCGAATCTGTATCTCGACGGTCAGGGGACGCAGGGATATTTGTATACGCCCGGCGGGAATATGGAGACGTATAGTTTCCGGAACCCCACAACCGGACAGGCCTGGAGCGGCGCCGTGATGACCTTCGGTCCGCAACTCTCGATCGGTCTGATCCAGGGTGCCAACCAGGGCGGATCACCGCTGGTCCTGCCGGGCCCTCCCAGACAGACCAGTCCTCTGCCGTCGATCTCTTCGACGCTGCTCGACGAAATCCCCTAGGCTTCCGCCGAGTACAGTTACGGTTCATTTGCCAGTTGCCACGCCAAGGATAGGACGTAGCGCGCTGTCGTTACGAGAATGTCCGGACTGACGGTATCGGCCGTATCGGTCGGCTGATGATAGTGGGGGTGAATCCCGCCGCTGACGACCGTGACGGTCGGCACGCCTGCTTCTTTAAACGGAACGTGGTCGCCGCCCGGAAAGAATCCATACACATCGAGCTTTGATGCGAGACCTGCCGGTTCCCCTGCCGCCTGCGCTGCATTCTTGTCGAGGTCGGTCACGCCAACCGTCAATCGCCCGTTGCCGATACCGGCATGATCGATGTTGATCATCGCCTTGGTCTGAGCGAGTGGAATCGGGGGGCGGGAGATATAGAGTCGTGAACCCAGCAATCCGTTTTCCTCGCCGCTGAAGGATACGAACAGAATAGTGCGTTGGGGGCGGACGCCGCTTTTCGCCATCGCGCGTGCCACCTCCACCATCACTGCGGTGCCGGACGCGTTATCGTCTGCACCGGGAAAGAACAAGCCCGCCGGCCGGCCGAAGTGATCGCGATGGGCTCCGATGAGAATGGCATCAGGGCCGGTGCCGGGAATCATTGCCAGTACGTTCGTCAGCAATCCCTCCTGATTCGTCGTGTTCCAATGGAGCGCCGCGAAGTGATTGGTGGCGACCGAGCGCGACGCAGCCGCTTTATTCAACTGGTCCTGCATGGTTCGCAGCCGGTCAGCGTTCTTTCCGTCCGGGTCGGCCAGTAGTTGCTCCGCCAGAGCCGTGCTGATCCAGGCGCCGGGGATGGCTTGTCCGGGAGGAAGCTGGCCGTAGAAAGCATTCGGTCGTCCGGTGACACCGCGTCGGGCTTCATAGGGATGGAGGATCGGCCCCGTGGCAGTCAGGTAGGCCAGCGCGCCGCGCTCCCGTGCAAGACGGACTTTATCGGCGTGACTGACCGAACGTTGATAATGTTCCGGCTTGCCGCGGAGAAAGAGGACGACGCAATTGGTGGCATCTATATCGGCATAGTCGTCCATGCCTTGGGCCGGATCGACTATGCCGTGGCCGACAAAGATGATGCGACCCTGCACGTTCGCGGCGGGGGAATCGAACACCGGCAGGTAGTCGATGCGAAGAGCGGATGTTGTCATGCGGTCCGCCGGGCCTGATCGAAGAACCGGATCCGGCTGGATCATTGATGTCGGCATGAGCGACGCCATGGCCCCGATGGGATTTCCATGTTTCCCGCCGACGAATGGGAACGTGAGCGGACCATTGTGAAGCAGAGGCAGCTGAAGTCCTGCGGCGATGAATTCTTGAGCGACCCATTGGGCGGAGCGAAGATCGTCGTCGCTCCCGGCCAGACGCCCATTGAATGAGGGGGCGCTGAGTGTGCGAATGTCAGCCAGCATCCGTTCGGTTGAGAGCGTACCCAGAGAGGCCTGAAGCTCTGCGTCGGATGGCTGTGCCGGTACTGGTTCGGTCTGGATCAGACACAAGATAATGATGCACAGGGCCATGCGGCAGGGCGCAAGAAATGCTATGGTCAGGCTGCTCGGCATCTCGGTACTCCGTCCCGTCGTGATTCCGACAACGATGATAGCACAGGGCGTCAAGCGGGTTGCACCGCGGGTTTGAGCCAGGTACTATTCGCCACGGAGAATTTCGATACGAAACACCATGACGCAGGCCGATTCGTTTCCCAATCGTCTCATCACTGAATCCAGCCCCTATCTCAGGCAGCATGCGCTGAATCCTGTCGACTGGTACGCCTGGGGGCCGGAGGCCCTGGCCAAAGCCAAGGCTGAAGACAAGCCGATCCTCTTGTCGATCGGCTACTCGGCCTGCCACTGGTGTCATGTGATGTCGCACGAGTGTTTTGAGAATCGTGAGATTGCGGCGGTGCTCAATAAAGATTTTGTCAGCATCAAGGTGGATCGGGAAGAGCGTCCCGACCTCGATGATATTTACCAGAAAGCCGCGCAGGTATTTCTGGGGCGGGGCGGCGGCTGGCCGCTGACGATGTTCCTCACGCCGGATCAGGATCCCTTCTACGGCGGAACCTATTTCCCTCCGGTCTCGCGGCACAATCTGCCCGGATTTCCGCAAGTGCTGCAGGGGGTTCTGGATGCCTACCGGAATCATCGTGACGATGTGGTGAAAAACGTCGAGCGGGTCAAGGCGGGATTAGTCCGGGTGAGCGCGCATCAGCCGTCTCCGGAGCCGCTCACGGACGGGCTGCTGGCGGACGGCGTGAAGGATTTGGGGCTGTTCTTTGATCCGGTCAACGGCGGATTCGGAGAAGGGCCGAAGTTTCCCACGGTTCCTCCGCTCAGTCTGTTGTTGCGCCATACCTACCGGACGAAAGATGAAGCGGCGCAAGAAAAGGTCTTGTTGCAGTTGCGAAAGATGGCGGCCGGCGGGATCTACGATCACCTCGGCGGCGGGTTTCACCGGTATTCGGTCGACGGGCAGTGGCTCATCCCGCATTTTGAAAAGATGCTCTATGACAATGCGCAATTGGTCCGCATCTATCTCGACGGCTGGCGGCTGACGAAGGAGACGCGGTTCCGTCAGGTGGTCGAAGAGACGCTCGAATGGACGCGCCGCGAATTGTCGCATGCGGACGGCGCGTTTTATGCCGCGCAGGACGCCGACAGCGAAGGGGAGGAGGGCCGGTTCTTCGTCTGGGATCCGGCGGAGATTCAAGCTGTGCTGGGACAGGAGCTCGGCGAGACCTTCTGCCGGGCGTATGGCGTGACCGACGGCGGCAATTTCGAGGGAAAGACGGTCTTGAACCGGCTGGGAGAGGCCGGATCGTCCGCCGAAGCGCAGGAGCAGTTCGAGTCGACGCTGCGCCCGGCCAGGAAGAAATTGTTGAGCGCCCGCGAACAGCGCGTCAAGCCGCAGCGGGATGAGAACATTCTCACCAGCTGGAATGCCCTCGCAGTCTCGGCCTTTCTCGATGCGTACCAGACCTTCGGGACTCCGTGGTACTTGTCCTCCGCCGAGCAGGCGTTAACCTTTTTGATCGATTATGCGATCGCCGGCGGGCGGGTGTATCGCACGGTCGCCGGCGGAAGCGGGCGGATCGCCGGCTATCTGGATGACTATGCCTATCTGGCGGCGGCGCTGCTGGATGCCTTCGAAGCGACGTCGCACAGCTGGTATCTGGAGCAGGCGCAAGTGGTGACGGAGAGTATGCTCGCGCAGTTCTGGGATGAGGCCGCCGGCGGGTTTTTCTTTACGGCGAACGATCATGAAACCCTCATTCATCGCATGAAGTCCGGCACGGACAGCGCCATGCCGTCCGGGAACGCGGTGGCCGTGCAGGTGCTGGTTCGGCTCTTCTCTTTGACGGGCGGGCGGATGTATTATGACCGGGCTGAGCACACGTTGCGGGTGTTTCGTCAGTTGATGGATCAGAATGCCTACGGCGCGTCCGGGCTGCTGTGCGGGTTGGATCTGTTGTTGTCCAAACCGAAAGAAGTGGTGGTCGTGGGAGCGCGGGGCAATCCGCAGACGGAGTCGCTGCTGGCGACGTTGCATCAGCGGTATGTGCCGAACAAGATTCTCCTGGTCATCGATGAGTCCCGCCGTGGTAAAGAGGGCGAACTCCCCCTGGCGGCTGGGAAGGTGAGCGTGAACGGGCAGCCGACGGCCTATGTTTGTCAGCAGTTTACCTGTTCCGCGCCTGTGACCGAGAGCGTCCAGTTGGAAAGTCTCTTGTAGAAAGGAGTGCCTGTGGCTGTCGGTGGACCGGGAAGCGGCCTCTATGAGCATCTCTATACGCGGTTTTTTGAGAATCGCGATCGCTACAAGGGCTATGATTTTCAGCATGCGCCTGGTGGAAGTGTTGCCCCGGCGTCAGTCGCGTTTGCTCAGAAGCTCCGGTGGTGGACGTGGGATCGCTGGCAGCGGCGAAAGCAGATTCTGGCCGAGCGGGATCGGTTGCAGCGTGAGATAGTCGGGATACGGCGGAACTCGTTACGGGGTTCACAACCATAGACGGTGTTTAGAATGAAGGAGTGTACGATGCACGCTACTAAGGGTGCGGTAGCTCAACATATTCGAGTCATGTTCGCCGCCGGCTTGGGGGCGATGGTTTTCATATTCGTGGCGGTCGGTCCGGTGGCGGCTGTTCCCCGTGAGAATCATGAGGAGAAGGAAGCCAATCTGAAGCAGCAGGCGACCGGCGGCCTTTTCCATAAATGGACCTTCGATAAAGATTCAACTAAAAGTATCCCGGTAGGTTTTGTCCCGCTTTCCTTCGGGGCAGGGACATCGGCGATCTGGTCGGTAGAATCCGATGAGACGGCTCCGTCCGCTCCGAATGTGGTGATAGGGACATCCGGCTGTGAAGAAATCGCCTGCTTGAGGCTGCTGATTGCGCAGGGTCTTGAATATGAGTATCCGGATCTGACGATGCGTATTCGAACGGTTGATGGTGTGGCAGGTGTCGGCGGATTCGTATTCGGGGTAAGGGATGCACAGAACTTTTATGCGGTCCTTGTCGATCTCGAGGCAAAGCGCGCGCAGGTCATCCGTGTAGTTGAGGGCGTCACGACGGTGTTGGGTCAGGCCGCCGTGACCATGAAACCGATTGATTGGCATAGTCTTCGGGTTCAGCGGAATACGATCGTCAGTAAGGATTTTATTGAGGTATTTGTCGACGGTGTGCTGGCGATCTCGGTGGAGGATCAGATGCTGGGACTCGGTCAAGTCGGTCTGGTGATGCAGGGGAAAACGTCTTTACTTTTCGATACGTTACACGCCGTCCCCCTGTTCTCTCACCGGCCGCTCTCCTCGCCGGCTGCGTATTGAAGGGGAGGCGTGTTCGGGCCGATTGATTCTCTGCTTGCCTTTTCTCAGTTTGCTGGAGTAGCATCGACTTGCTTGATTGCGAGAGGCCTGGCAGTCAAGCATTGAAAGTGACAAGGCCTGAATCGATGTTGTGATGGTTGTGCCCGGGAATTTGATCGGAAGCCAGAGCTAAGCCGCCGCTGTGTTGACGTCTTCGGCCCATTCCTTCCTTCCTCCGTTCTCGAGTCCAGCACAACACCATTTTCTCAAAGGAGGAACCCCATGGGTTCGAAGATTTACGTCGGTGGATTGCCCTACTCAACAACCGAGCAACAGCTGAGCGATTTGTTCGCTGTGCACGGAGCCGTGACGTCGTCACGCATCATCACGGACAAGTTCACGGGTCAGTCCCGTGGATTCGGTTTCGTGGAAATGTCGTCCGACAGCGAAGCGCAGGCGGCGATTACCGCGTTGAACGGCACGCAGCTGGGCGGCCGGACTTTGACTGTGAATGAAGCCCGTCCTCAAGAGCCACGTTCCGGTGGCGGCGGCGGTGGGCGTGGTGGATTCGGTGGTGGCGGCGGCGGTCGGTACTAGACCGGTCACGACCCCTTGGTGAACGGAAGGGCTGCCGGAAATTCCGGCAGCCCTTTTTTATTCCCCGCTCCTGCGCCGGTCGCGCCGCAGCCGTCGCGTTGATAAGATGACTGTGGAGGTTCCCGTGCCGCCGTTCAAGCTCGAAGCTCCCTTTCAACCCTGTGGCCATCAGCCGGCTGCGATCGCCAAGCTGACGGCCGGCATCCGCGCCGGCCGGAAACATCAGGCGTTGCTCGGCGTGACGGGATCCGGCAAGACCTTTACGATGGCGAACCTGATCGAGCAGGTTCAGAAGCCCACGCTTGTGCTGGTCCACAATAAGACCCTGGCCGGGCAGTTGTACCAGGAGTTCAAGCAGTTTTTCCCGCAGAACGCGGTCGAGTATTTCATCAGTTATTACGACTACTATCAGCCCGAAGCCTACCTGCCGCAGACGGATACCTACATCGCCAAGGATGCGTCGATCAATGATGCCATCGATCAGATGCGTCACTCGGCCACCCGGTCGTTGCTGGAGCGGAACGACGTCGTCATCGTGTCGTCGGTCTCGTGCATTTACGGGCTGGGTTCGCCGGAGATTTACCACGGCATGCTGCTGTATCTCGAAGTGGGGATGGAACTCCGCCGTGAGAAGATCCTTGCGAAGCTCGTCGAAATCCAATATGCGCGGAACGATGTCGACTTTCACCGGGGGACGTTTCGTGCGCGCGGGGATGTCATTGAAATATTTCCGGCTGCCAGCGATGCGGTCTCGGTCCGCATCGAGCTGTTCGGCGATGTCATCGATGCAATCCATGAGATCGACCCGCTGACCGGGAAATCGCTGGGCAAGTTGCCCAAAGTGCCGATTTATCCGAACACCCACTATCTGATTGCGCCGGACCGGTACGAGCGGGCGATCACGGGGATTGAAGAAGAACTGGATGAGCGTGTGCGCTATTTCAAAAAGCACACTCAGCTTGTCGAGGCGCAGCGTATCGAGCAACGGACGAAGTTCGACCTCGAAATGATCCGTGCCATGGGGTATTGCCACGGCATTGAAAACTATTCCCGCCACCTGAGCGGACGGGCGACGGGCGAAGCGCCTCCGACGCTCATCGACTATTTCCCCAAGGATTTTCTGATGATCATTGACGAATCCCATGCGACGGTGTCGCAGGTCGGCGGGATGTACGAGGGTGACTATTCGCGGAAGCGGACGCTCGTCGACTATGGATTCCGGCTTCCGTCGGCGGTCGACAACCGTCCGCTCAAATTCGGGGAGTTCGAGCGGATCGTGAATCAGGTGGTCTATGTGTCGGCCACCCCCGGCAATTATGAACTGGAGCATGCGGGGGGCGAAGTGGTCGAGCAGATCATCCGGCCCACCGGACTGATGGATCCCGTGATCCAGGTCGTGCCGGCGAAAGGCCAGGTTGATCATCTGCTCGGGGAAGTCAGGAAGGAAATCGCCAAAGGCGGGCGGGTGTTGGTGACCACGCTCACCAAGCGGATGGCGGAAGACCTCAGCGAGTATTACCATGAGCTGGGGTTGAAGGTGCGCTATCTGCACTCGGATATCAAAACGCTTGAGCGGGCCGAGATCATCCGCGACTTGCGCCGGGGGGTGTTCGATGTGCTGGTGGGGATCAACCTGTTGCGGGAAGGGTTGGACCTGCCGGAGGTGAGCCTGGTTGCGATTCTCGACGCCGACAAGGAGGGCTATCTGCGATCGTACCGATCCTTAATCCAGACGGCCGGCCGCGCCGCCCGTAACGTCGAGGGGCGCGTGCTCTTCTACGGCGACCGTGTGACGGAATCCATGAAAACCGCCATCGATGAAACGGCGCGCCGTCGTACTATTCAGGCGGAGTACAACGCTGCGCACGGGATCACGCCCGCGAGCGTGAAAAAGGACATCCCGGCGCTGGAGTATGCCGTGGCCGAGATGGACTATGTACAGTTAGACTTGGCTGCTGAGGCGACGGAGCACTATGGCAAGGAAGAATCTGTCGGTCAGATGATTGCCCGGTTGGAGGCTGAGATGAAAGCGGCGGCCAAAGAGCTGGCGTTTGAGCGTGCGGCAGAATTGCGCAATCAGATCAGGGCGTTGAGGATCAAAGACCTGGATCTCAAGAATTAAACGTGCTTGTAGAGATAGACCCCGATAAACATACCGAGGATGCTGAGCAAGTTGACCTTGATGCTGAATCCGATCGTGAACTTGAGGAGCACCAGGTCGATCGTGAGGGGCGGGCTGATTCCGGGAGTAAAATGCGTGGAGAAGATGCTCTGGATGTTGCCCTGCGGCGCCATGACATGCAGAATTTCACCAAGAATTCCGCCGAGTAGACCGCCGATGAGCACAAAGATGAGAAGAACCCAGGGTGACTTTCTCACGCGCGCTGTACGCTCCCCGCTGTAGGCTCGCCCGATGTCGACTGAGGGCACCATATCGGAAGGTGCCGGGTCTGTCAACAAATCCGGTGGCTTCGCGATCTCTTGACTTCAACGGACCGGTTTCTATACACTGCCCGATGC
>CAYPOR010000069.1:0-13886 GCA_964412445.1 uncultured Nitrospira sp. | reverse complement strand
GTTGTCGATGATGATTCAGCGGGAAGAAACCGGGCGGATGAGTGTCGCGACTTCGGCGACCCGTTGGCCCAACGCTCTGGCGTCGGCTAACTCTTTATTGTCGATGCCGGGACTGTCACCTTCGGTCGTTGCGGAAGCGCCGAACGCACCGCCGCCGCTCACCACGATCATGTGATTCCCGAGCATCGCGGCCAGAATCGTGAGCATCGTCACTTCTTTGCCGCTCGAAATCTGCCCGCCTGTGGCAAAGGCAGCCCCGACCTTATTTTTCATCTTGAAGTCCGGAAAGACCCCGAACTTGAACTGCCAATTGTCGAAAAAGGTTTTGACCTCGCCCGACATATTGGACCAGTAGACCGGTGAGCCAACGATGACCCCATCCGATGAAAACAAATCGTCCGCCGTGACCTGCCCGACACGTTTCATCACGATCACGGTGCCGGGAACGCTCTTCGCGCCATCGACCACCGCTTCGGCCATCCGCTCGGTATTGCCTGAGAGGGAATGATACGCGACCAGGATTTTAACGGAAGCGGGAACGGACTCGTCCGCAGAAACTGAATTGACGCAGAACGTGGCGGAGTAAAAAAGAAGACTGCCTGCTACGGCGCGGGATACGAAGGAGAGCAACGGCGCACCGGGCGCAGGACCTGCCATTCGGCCGGAGTCCCTATGCCCGGCGGCAGATGACAACCGGATCACCGGCGAAACGTTTCCTCTTCCATGCGCTCTTCGACGGACACATCCGTGAGAGCGCCACGATACTCGCACCGATGGCAGCGCACGCGCCAGGCCTCGATCCACTTCTCCTGGACATACGACTGGCGGCAGCTCGGACACACAAACACACCCTTGACGTAATGGACTTTACGAACTTCCTTCATACGGGCCTCCAGGCTGAGATGGCCGAGGATCGCACAGGTCTCCTCGTGAATGCAAGACGGCCTGCCTCCGCGAGAGAGCCACCTGACCTCCGTTCCATCGCATCAGACCGCGCCTTGACTGGCGGCATGACGGCCGGTACCATGCCCTCCCATGATCCATCGATTGTTCCTGGCGGCAACGCTCTTACTGACCCTGGCGGGCACATCCGGCGGAGAAGCCACACCCCCGTCCGGCAACCCGGCCGCGCGGCTGATCCCCGTCAAAACTCCTTCCGGAACCGTCATTCAAGCCGAAATCGCCGACACCCCGCAAAAACGGTCCGCCGGATTGATGTACCGCGATCACCTCAAGAAAGACCATGGCATGATGTTTTTCTTCGATCAGGCCCAGGAATGGACCTTCTGGATGAAAAACACCCTGATCTCGCTGGATCTGATCTGGATGGATGAGAAGAAGCGCGTGATTCACATCGAACGAAACGTGCCGATCTGCACCAGAACCGATGACTCCTGCCCGCAGTACCGGCCGAATGACGGGGCTATGTACGTGCTGGAGATTGCCGCCGGAACCGTGGATGGATTGAAGATCGAGAAGGGTTCAAAACTGCAGTTTGCGAATCCGTGAGGATCGAAAATCCTCAGCCGTTATTTTTCCTGCCAGGCTCTGACACGCCGCGCTGAAATCACCCCGTCCACCCGTTCAATCGCTTTCAGCACATGATTGATGTGCTTGGTGTCGCTGACTTCGACCACGAAATCCAGCACCGCCTTCCGGTCTTCCCGCGTGGCGATTTCCGCCCGGCTGATGTTCGCCTGACATTCCGCGATCGCCGACGACACATTGGCCAGCACACCGGTCTTGTCGACGGTCATCACCGAGACTTTCACCGGATGCAAGCCGGGCGTCGCCGTATCCCATTCCACCTCGACCAGACGTTCGCGGTCGTAATCCAACGCTTCAAGGTTGGGACAGTCCACCGAGTGAATCGTCAACCCGCGCCCGCGCGTAATATAGCCCAGGATGCGATCCCCCGGCACCGGATTACAGCAGCGGGAAAGCTGCATCAGCAAATCACGCGCGCCTTTGACACGCACCCCTTTGTCATCGGCCCTGCCGACCGAAGCCTTCTGCGCCGGAGCCGGCTCCGCAACCGGAGCGCCGGGTCCCGATGACGGAGCGGCCAGTTTGGCAATCACCTCAGCCGTCGCAAGGTGCCCGAATCCCACCGCCGCCATCAATTCATCGAGGGTGTCATATCCAAGCTGGCGCGACACCTCCAGCAACTGCTCCGACCGCAACATCTGAGCCGGCGCAAACGCATGGCGCCGCAACTCCGATTCCAGCAACCGCCGCCCGATCTCGACACTCCGCGTTTGCTCTTCGGCTTTGACCCAATGTTTGATTTTCGTTTTGGCGCGGGAGGTCCGGACAAACTTGAGCCAATCCTTGTGCGGCGTCTGATTCGGCGACGTCAGAATTTCAACCGTATCCCCGCTTTCCACCTGATGTTTCAACGGGACGATCTTGCCGTTGACCTTGGCGCCCACACAATGATCGCCGACTTCCGTATGAATGGCATAGGCAAAATCGACCGGCGTAGCCCCCTTCGGCAGCTCCTTCACGATCCCCTTGGGCGTGAAGACATACACCACGTCATGGAACAACTCGAGCTTGACGGAATCCATGAACTGGCGATTGTCCGGCAGATCGGTGTGCCATTCGACAAACTGACGCAGCCAGCCGAACGCCTTGCTGTCCTTCTCGGCGACTTTGTCCTGCTCCTTGTATTTCCAATGCGCCGCAATCCCGTATTCGGCCACGCGATGCATTTCCTCGGTGCGAATTTGAAATTCGACGTGCTCCCCCTTCGGTCCGACGACCGTCGTATGCAGGGATTGATACAGGTTGGATTTGGGAATCGCGATGTAGTCCTTGAACCGGCCGGGAAGCGGACGCCACAACGAATGGATCACGCCCAGCAGCGCGTAGCAGTTCATTTTCGTGTCGGTGATAATCCGCAAAGCCGTGAGATCGTAGACCTCTTCAAAGGAAATTCCCTGCTTGTTCATCTTCTGGTAAATGCCGTACAAGTGCTTCGGACGTCCGTACACCGTCCCCTGCAACCCGACGTCGGCCAGCGCCTTTTCCACCAGATCCCGGACTTCCTGGATGTACTGTTCCCGGTCTTCGTCGCGCTTCGCGACACGCACGCGCAACATCTCATAAACATCGGGCTTGAGATGCTTCAGGCACAAATCCTCCAGCTCGTTCTTCACCCACCCGATCCCGATCCGGTTTGCCAGCGGCGCGTAGATCTCCAGCGTCTCCTGGGCAATCTCCTGGCGCTTCGCCTCGCTTAAATGTTCCAGCGTCCGCATATTGTGGAGGCGATCCGCCAGCTTGATGATGACGACGCGGATATCGTCCGCCATCGACAACACCATTTTACGGAAATTCTCCGCCTGCTTTTCTTCATAGCTCCGGAAGGTGATCTTGCCGATCTTCGTCACCCCGTCGACAAGATGGACCACCTCTTTCCCGAATTCGCGCTCCAGCTCGGCCGGCGTGGCCACCGTATCTTCCAGTGTGTCGTGCAGCAGTCCCGCCACCACCGCCGCCACATCGGTCTTGAGCAAAGTCAGCACGCCGGCCACCGCCACGGGGTGCTGCACATACGGCTCGCCGGACCGGCGTTTCTGCCCCTCATGCGCTTTGGCGGAAAAGTCATACGCCTTGCGCACCAGGCTGAGATCGGCCTCGGGCTGATAGCTCCGCACGCGATCGAGCAGCTGGCCGATATCGGTGACGGTTTCATAAACCATCGACGTGTTACTCCGTAGCCGTCGCGCGCATATCCCGGATGCGCAATTGAATGCGGTCGTATCCGTTCCAGTGATTGATCTCAGGCGTAAACGCCAGATCGACCGGCTGGTTGAGCGTCAACCCCTGCTCCGACAACGACTTCATCCCGAACCCGATACTGTCGAACGGCAGCGACCGCCCCTGCCGGACGGTCATTTTTAAATGTTTTTCGCCGACGACGCGCGCGTCCATGATCGCCAGGCCTTTCACCGCAAACATCGGTTCTGGATTTCCGGCGCCGAACGGATGCAACGACGCAAGCTCCTGGATGAGGCGCATGTTCACTTCCGTCAACGAGACTTCGGAATCGAGATGCAGCGTCGGAACGGCCTTCCCCGTCGAAGCCCAGGCCCCCGCCACCGCGGCAAAGCGGGCCTGGAATTCCGGCAGGCGGGACTCGTGAATCGTCAGCCCCGCCGCGCTGGGATGCCCGCCGAACGCCACCAACAGATCCTTGCACGACGCCAACGCGTGATACAGGTCGAATCCGGGAATCGTCCTGGCCGATCCTTTGCCGATCCCCTGCTCGTTGACGGCCATCACAATCGCCGGGCGATGATATCGCTCCATCAACCGCGCCGCCACAATGCCCACCACACCCAGATGCCAGCCGCGGGACGCCAGGACGATCGCCGGCGGCGCATCGCCCTCTTCGAGCATTGCGACCGCTTCCCGCATCATTTCGGCTTCCAGATCCTGCCGGCGGCGATTGAGCAATTCCAGCTCCTGCGCAAGCTGCATCGCTTCCGCTTCGGACTCCGTCGTCAGCAACTGCACCCCTTTGATCGCATGGTCCAAACGCCCGGCCGCATTCAGCCGGGGCCCCAGCTTGAATCCCACCGTTTCAGCCGTACATTCCCGCGTCACTCCGGCCACCTGTTTCAACGCGCGAATCCCGCAGCGCGACCCGCGTGACAGCTCACGCAACCCAGCCTGGACAAATCCCCGATTTTCATCCTGTAGCGGCACGACATCGGCAATGGTCGACAAGGCCACGAGATCCAGCAGTGAATCGAGCGCCACCGTTCCCTGACCGTAGCGCTGCCGGTAGGCATCGGCCACCTTGTAGGCCAGCCCGCCCGAACAGAGCCCGCGGAACGGATAGCGCGCCTCCCGCCGGTGCGGATTCATGACCGCCAGCGCCGGCGGCATCTGTTCATCGGTCTGATGGTGGTCCGTGACGATGACGTCCATGCCCAGCTGATTGGCGACCGCGATTTCATGATGCGAGGTCGTGCCGCAGTCCGACGTGACCAGCAGCTTGACGCCCGCTGCCGCCAGCTCTCGCACGGCCCCTTCATTCAACCCGTAGCCTTCACGGACCCGGTGGGGCACATAGGCCTGCGCATTGGCGCCAAGCCCGCGGAAAAAGGAATAGTACATACTCGTCGCCGACATCCCGTCGACATCATAGTCGCCATAAAAGCAGATCCGTTCACGATGCCGCACGGCATCGTGCAATCGATCGATGGCCGCTTCGATATCGGGAATCAAAAAAGGATCGTGCTCGCGGAGCGGGGCCATCCAGGCGGTCGCTTCATCGGGCGTCGTCACTCCGCGTGCCAGCAGCAGGGCGGCGGTGGCGGGCGAGATCGACAGGGCCCTGGCTAATGCCGCCCGCCGGTCCGGATCAATATCACGAAATACCCAGAGCTTAGACGTCATCCTTGCCTCGGTATGGGCTAGAGTCGAAGAGAAGCAACCGTTCGGATATCGCGGATGGTAAATGCTCACCATCCCTTTGTCAAACCATGCAAAAACGGTCGACGCAGAGAGAGCCGGATGCCGATGACGGAGGGAACGGACCAGGCACGGAAGCCGGAGGGGCGAGGAAAAATGAAGAAGGGGAACGCGAACCGTCGTTCGCTATTCCCCTCCCTTTTGCACGTAGTTTTTGACGAACTCTTCAGCGTTCTTTTCGAGGACCTCGTCGATCTCGTCGACGAGCTTGTCGATATCTTCTTTGAGCTTCTTTCCGGTCTCGACGACCTTCGGGTTCGCCTTGACCTCGTCTTTGGACTGAGGCTCGCGTTTCGGCTCTTGCTTGCGCTCCTGTTTTTCCATCCGAGCACCTCCCGTGGTTCGGAGAAACTCTCGTGGACCAGCGCGGCGCGTGATCCCTTGCGATCACCTTACCCCAGGGTTCTTTCAGCCGTCAAGCCGAACACACAAGCCTGACAAGCGAGATAGGCGAGACTCGCGCGACGTGACAGGATGAACCATCCGCTCACCCTCACATTTCCTGCATGTCTCGCCTGTCCCGCCCGTCTCGCTATTTCACAATAAGAGACACGATCAACAATGCCACGATATTGATGACCTTGATCATCGGATTCACCGCCGGACCGGCCGTGTCCTTGTAGGGATCGCCGACCGTGTCGCCGGTCACCGCCGCCTTGTGCGTCTCACTGCCTTTCAGCCCCTGCTCTTCGATGAACTTCTTCGCGTTGTCCCAGGCACCGCCGCCGCTCGTCATCGAAATGGCGACAAAGAGGCCCGTCACGATACTGCCGACCAGCATGCCGCCCAAGGCCTGCGGACCGAGCACCAGACCGACCACGACGGGCGACACGACCGGAATCAAGCCGGGCACCATCATCTTCTGAATCGCGGCCTGCGTGACGATATCGACGCAGGTGCCGTACTCCGGCTTGCCGGTCCCTTCCATGATGCCTTTGATCGTCCGGAACTGCCGGCGGACTTCCTCCACGATCAACCCGCCCGCCTCGCCCACCGCCTTCATGCAGAACGCACCGAAAAGAAACGGCAACATGCCGCCCAGAAACAATCCCACCAGCACTTTCGGATCGGACAAGTCGAATGCGGCAAGCGACGCATTGTGCGCCGCCACCTCACGGGAATACTCCGCAAACAAGACCACTGCGGCGAGCCCCGCGGACCCGATCGCGTACCCTTTGGTCACCGCCTTCGTCGTGTTGCCCACCGCATCCAGTGGATCCGTGATATCCCGGACCTCTTTCCCGAGATGCGACATTTCGGCGATTCCGCCGGCGTTGTCGGTGATGGGACCGAACGCATCGATCGCCACGACGATGCCCGCCATCGACAGCATCGACACCGCCGCCACCGCCACGCCGTACAAACCGGCCAATCCGTAGCTGAATAAGATGGCCGCGCCGATCACCACCACCGGCGCCGCCGTCGACTGCATACCCACCGCCAGACCGGCGATGATGTTCGTCGCATGCCCGGTTTCACTCGCCTTGGCAATGTACTGTACCGGCGCATAGCTCTTGGACGTGTAATAATCGGTGATGAATACCAGCGCGAGCGTCACGGCCAACCCGATCAGAGCCGCGAGGTAGTAGCTCATGCCGCTCACCCCGCCCACGCCCGCCATGATCATATTGGTGATCGGGAAAAATGCGACCGCCGCGATGCCGCCGGCGACAAAGAGGCCTTTGTACAAGGCCGGCATGATCTCGCCGCCCGGGCTCACCTTCACGAAGAGAATGCCGATGATCGTCGCGAAAATCGTGACTCCGCCCAGCGCAAGCGGATAGAGAATCGGCGCGCTTGCGCCGGTGAACAGCGTAAAGGCCAGCACCATCGCCGCCACCGTCGTCACCGCGTAGGTTTCGAACAGGTCCGCCGCCATCCCGGCGCAGTCGCCGACGTTGTCGCCGACGTTGTCCGCGATGACCGCCGGATTGCGTGGATCGTCCTCCGGAATCCCCGCTTCGACCTTTCCGACGAGATCCGCGCCCACGTCCGCCGCTTTGGTATAGATACCGCCGCCCACACGGGCGAACACCGAAATCAAACTGCCGCCGAATCCCAGACTCAGCAGCGCGTGAATCGCCTTTTCCTGACCGGCCATGGACTGGGCAATCGTGTAGAACCCGGTGATCGCGAGCAAACCCAGACCGATCAACAACAGCCCCGTCACGGCGCCGCCGCGAAACGCCACGGTGAGCGCCGCATTCATGCCCTTGTGCGCCGCTTGCGCGGTCCGCACGTTCGCCCGCACCGCGATGATCATCCCGACGTAGCCGGCCAGCGAGGAGGCTCCTGCTCCGACCAGAAAACCCACCGCCGTCAATAATCCGAATTTGTCCGACACCGCACCGGCGCCCAACAGCACGACAAACAACACCGCCGCCACGATACCGACCGTCTTGTACTGGCGATTCATATAGGCGCCGGCGCCTTCCTGAATCGCTTTCGCGATCTCCTGCATTTTGGGATTCCCGGCGTCGAGTTTGAAGACCCACATCGCCAGATACAGGCCGTAGGCTATGCCGGTGACTGCTGCGAGCAAGGCGAAGGAAATGATGGCTGAGTCGCTCACGGGTTACCCTCCTAGTGGTTAAACGACCGTTGAATGTCGCTCAATTCCCCGTGGCTTCAACCCATCCGAAGGACACTTCGAGAAGAAGTCCGCAGGGTGGTACAGGCGCCGCTATGGTGCTAACTAGCCGAAAAGTGCGGCCATTCTATAGAGGTGGTGGAAATGGATCAAGGTGAAAGATGGTCCGAACCCACCCGGCGCACCCTCCGCTACAACCGTTCAATCAGCTCTCGCATGACCGCAAACGGATGAATCCATGTCTTGCGAACCGCACAAGGCCTGTCATTAAACCGCAGCGAAGTGGCAATTGGGGCCAACTCCATCACGTGAGGAACCCGATTCAGCACCCCGTACTTGAGATCATCCGCCACGACACGCATCGACCCAAGCACCGATCGATCCGTCGTTTGATCCGTCCGCATCGGCCCCAAGAGCAATCCCGCCTGAGCAATGCGATCACGCGCCAGCCCCTGCGCTTCCAACACAGCCAGAAATAAATCACGATGCCAGCGCCCCAGGTCGGCGAATTGCGGCGCGCGCAACCCCGGCATGAACAACACATAGCGGGTGACGTCATGGCAGAAGAGCACGCACTGGCGGCGGTCGAGGGTGAGCAGATGACCGTGCCAGCTGTGCAAGGGGCCTGACTGGCTACTATGCTCAGCGCCTGGATCTGGCAGATCGGTGGTGGAGGGAATCCTTGAGGCGAGCTTTCTGGTGCAGTGGAGAATCATGTAGCAGACAACTACATACACCTGAACTCAATGAACTGCTTAGCGGTCTGGGGTGTCGAGCGCTCTATGACCCTGCACTCAGGCCGTCAGATTTTTTCTCGCTATTAAGTTCTTTCCGTCTGAGTGCAAGAAGTTTCTTAAGGCGGCTCTTACTGACCGGTTCTCCCTCAAATGCCATCGACTCAACGACCCAATCGAGAATCTTCTTCCGATACTGCGCCGCCACTTTCTCCGGCGTATCGTACTTTTTGCGCCACTCTTGGAGCCGCTTGTTGGCCTGTTCGAGATCAATTGGATCATGCCGTTTCTTGACCACGCCAATCTTTCCTTCCCATAGAAGCAGGATGGCCAAAACCAATAAACCGGATCACGTCCGAATAGCCCGCTCAATACTCGAAAAGTCTCCGTCAGTCGGCATAACGAACAGGCACCGCCCACCGCTTCTGGAAGCCCAGACAGAGCCTACTGCGCGCTTAGCCTCCGCCCCGTCATACAAATGCTTGCCCTTGTATTCAACTGCCATGGTACGCCCATCGGTCAACTGACACACGAAGTCAGGATAAAACCAATCTTTCGCCGTCTGGAGCCGAAATGAAGTTGTCTTGCGAGGAAGATTGCGAATCCAAAACTTGGTCTGCGACATACCATCCAGAAACTGCGCGCACCGGAACTCTTCCATGAGTTGACCATCCGTTCGCTTCTCGGATAACTCACCCGGCTTTGGCCCGAAATAATGCTTCTGAAACTGAAAGCCCCCTTCATAGGTCCAACTCGGCTCATAGCCCATCGTCTTAAAATTGATCGTATGCCCTTCATCCACAGTCAACGGCGAATCGGGTTGAAGCAATAACTGGAAAGAGGCCTTGCGTTCGCTGTCTCGATGCTCCTGAATGCGTCCGGCAATCTCGTCCCGAAGCCGGGCTCGATCAAGCACGAGCGTGCCGACATCCGTTATCCCATACTTGGCCATCAAGCCACGGATGACCTTTCGGAGAAATTCCGCTGACTCTCCGGCCGGAATATCATGGTGGTCAATTTCCCGATCCAGCCACGCCACAAGCCGCTCGACAGACCAATCGTCTTCACCGCCGAGTTGCAACACCTGTTGGTGCAATGTCCCGACAAAATCGCTATCGGCGGTATCGCCCATGAGGGTCGTCAGAACCTCGCCTTTCGCGCCGACATCGACAACACCCGCTTTGCCATACGGGCGAGTCAGCGGATTATACGCCGCCGACAACGACGCATCTTTCTCGCTGAGCTTCCAAGGGTGTTCGAGTAAAAAGGTACTCTCGAACTCGTACAACCTGCCGCTCTCAAAGAAACACAGCAGCGGCACAAGAAAATCGAGTTGTTGTTCATAGGGCGACGGCTGACGCGGCTTTCCAGTCCCGCCAAATGCCTGCTCCGCCTTACGCACCAATTCAGCCGCTTCCTCTACTTTGACCTTGGCTTCGGGAGTCGTGACGCAACTCTTCACCCTTTCGGTATCATCCCGATCGAGCGGCACCACAATGGTAATAGTGCCCGTCGTGGCATCGATCCGTACTTTCCCGCCAAGCGCCGCCTCTTGAACCTTGGCCACAGCCCCGTCGATTTCGGCCGGAATAAGCGTGACCGTCTGCGGCTGCACACCGAGCGGCAACGTCCCTTGCGGCACCGGGATAATGATCCGCTCCGCCTCCGCCGGTGTGAACCCATTGTGCTCCAGCGCCTCACGAAGTTCAGCCAGCACATCTGAGATCGATGCCGACACCGAGAAGGCATAGGCACAATTCAAATCAGGATGCCGCTTAGCCTGGGCATTCGGCAGCCGGAGAATACGTCCGACGATTTGTTCGATCGCCGTAACAGAGCGCGTTTCCTTGAGACTGCACAGCACATAAGCAAAGGGGCAATCCCAGCCTTCCCGCAATTTCTCCACGGTGATGATGACGCGGATGGGGCATTTCGGCGAAGCAATCTCCTTCACGTCCTTCAATTCATCGAGCTTGCCAACGGAAATCTTGACCTCATCCTTTGAGAAACCGAACTCACGCACCAGCCGGTCACGCAGCGGTTCACACGCATCGACTCGTTCCGCCTGAATCAAGAGAATGGGGCGGATGTACTCCGTCGTCTGCTGCCCTTCGATTACAGCTCTCTTTTCAAGATCAGCGCGCAACGTCACCGCTTCGAGCAACAGTTGATCGCGTTGGCCGGGATGCCGGACAATCACGCGCAATGGCAATTTCACCATCTGCGCCGTTTTCAACTCCGCCGCCGACACACGGTGCAGAACATTGGATGGCTGCTTCTCACGCGCCGGGGTGGCCGTCAATTCGACGATGCAGGAAGGCAACACATTCCCGAGCGTGGAGAATGAGAGGTCGGTCCGCGCATTGTGCGCCTCATCCACGATCACAATCGGGCGCCGCAACCGAAGCATATTCACCAGCGAAGGTTTGGGCTTGCCGTCGGCGCCTGGCATGAGATCCGCCAGGCGACCGGCAGGAACGTTGAGAAGGTGTTCCGCAAACGCGCCGTTCGGCTCATAGACCTTGCGGCCGGCCGTTTCCTCGACGCGAAACGATTGAATGGTGGCCACGATTACGACTGTCTGCCCTTCAACCGCAGCATGGGAAAGGCGCAAGGCCTCCTCAATCGTCACCACATCCACAGCACCACACGCCAATTCCAGTGCGCGGCGGTAGGGATGGCGCGGATCACGGAGCGCATCGGCTGTTTGATCAAGAATCGTATTGCTCGGCACCAGCCAGAGCACCACCGCCCGCTCGGCCCGCATGAACTCGCGTTGCGCCAGACCGGCAGCGTAACAGGCCAGCAACGTTTTCCCGCCCCCGGTCGGTACCCGCAGGCAGACATAAGGCATCCCTGAACCCAGCCCCGCAGCCGCAACCGGGAAATAGGGTGCAGCTTCTCCGAACCGTCGCGTGACTTCGCGGAATGCCGCATCCGGAGTTCCGGTCTGCGCGGTGAGGCGGAAGAAGTCGCGCAGAGACTCCAGCACCCGCTCTTGATAATCTTTGAGCGTAATCACGCTTTGCCCTTCGAGTGAAAGCCGATCCGCCGTTTCGGAAGATCAGGCGGCGGCTGCAACAGCGGCAGCAACTTCTCGTACAGATCCAATAACGCTGTATCGTGCTGGAGCAGGGTCCGGTCGATTTCGGCCAAACGTTTCAGAATCGCCGCATTAGCCGCGATATGCTCGCGCAGACGCACGAACGCCCGCACGACGAAGACACTCATCTGAACTGCCCGCTCGCTGCGGAGGATGTTCGCGGCCATGACTGCGCCGTGCTCGGTAAAGGCCCATGGGAGATATCGCCGTCCGCCATGGGAGGTGGTCACAATCTGTGACCACCCCGGATGATCCCGAGTCGATTCAACCTGTTGCAAACTTGAGGTCGCAATTTGCGACCTCAAGTTGTTGAACTCCGCGGTCGTGAGTTGAAACGCAAAATCGACGGGGAACCGCCGCCGATTCCGCTTGAACGCCTCATTGAAGCGTTTCGTTGGCACCTCGTAAAGACTGGCCAAGTCGGCATCCAAGATGACCCGTTGATTTCTGACAACAAGAATCAACGGCTCCAACGGGCCATGAAGAGACATCTTCTTTTTGGTGGCCATGCGTTAACTCACCTTGATCTCGTACGGCGTCTGCCGAATCACAATACGCTCCGCTTGCAGCCGGTCTTTTCCCAGCAGGCATCCGGCACAATAGATCACCTTTTGCCCGTCGAACTTGGGCAACTGTGCCAGGACCGCCCGCGTGAGGATATTGCCGCCCTGGGCGCTCTTATCACCCAGAATGCCGTTGTAGAGGAGATAAATGCCGACGCCACGACACTCGCCGAGAAACGGCGACTTCGTCACGCGCCCGCGCGGCAAGGGCTCACCGGTTTCAGTGAAGTAGACGTGCCGAGCAAGATCCGAAAAGCTCACCGTCTCACGAATCTTGCCGTTTTCATCGAACAGCGGTTCTCCTAACTCACAATAGCGGAAGCCGCCGCCAAGACCTTCGATTTTCTCATCCTTCGCATTTTTGTAGCCTTGGGCAACGCGCCGTACTCGCTCGGCTGTGATATCGCGGGCAATCTTCGGCTCCATCTCCACAAGAATGAAACGGCGTGGCTCTTCTTTCTGTGCGGATGCGTTAAGCTTTAGAACCGCATGTCCTGTTGTGCCAGAGCCAGCAAAGGAATCGAGAACAAGATCACCAGGAGAAGTAGAAACTTGGAGAATTCGTTCAATAAGCCTCACAGGCTTAGGCGTAATGAAAACAGACTCAGAATCCACAAAATCAATTATTGAAACGAGTTCTTTTTTACCCTCTTGTGTATGCCCGACTTCGTCGTACGGCCATAGCGTCTGTGGCACTACCCCTTGTTTCACTTCTGTCAGAAACCTTTTCACTGCTGGTGCATTATTTCCATCTTTGCCCCACCAGATTCGATTATCTGCATCCATTTCTTTGTACTTGGTCTCAGAGTAAACCCAGTAACGACCTTTTGGTGGTCCAGGGATGATGCGCCCCGATGGAGTAGTGATCTGATATAAGCCTTCGCTATATGCATTCCTCGCTGACATCCCATCAGCACGCCACACCCCACGTGGATCGTTATCAGGATTCTTGTACGCTTTGTCTTGCTTACCGCCCCGAGGAACTAGCCGAGGCCGCCACTTCTCTGCATTCTTCGCGTACACGACGACAAAGTCATGATCTTCGGAAAAGTGCTTTGCTGAATTCTTTGGCGCGTAAACTTTCTGCCAAATTATTGTTGTAATGAAATTAGCCGCCCCGAAGACTTCATCCATCACATACCGAATCGCCTGAACCTCATTGTCATCAAGACTGATAAAGATCACTCCGTCTTCCCGAAGAAACTGCCGAAGCAAGGCAAGACGCGGATACATCATGCAGAGCCAGCGGTCGTGTCGGTCGAGGGTCTCGCCTTCTTTGCCGACCACTTTGCCGAGCCACTCCCGGATCAGAGGACTATTCACATTGTCGTTATAGACCCAGTTTTCGTTACCGGTGTTGTACGGCGGATCGATATAGATGCACTTCACTTGCCCCGCGTAGTAAGGAA
>CAYPOR010000068.1:0-14272 GCA_964412445.1 uncultured Nitrospira sp. | reverse complement strand
CCAGCAGCATCGCCGCATAGCCCACCACCGCCTGCGATTCCTGCTCGATCATCTTCGGTGTCGTGCCGGAGGACACCAGCGAGTGAAAGCCCGACACCGCCCCGCAGGCGATCGTGATGAAGAGAAAAGGAAAGAGCGTGCCGGGAATAATCGGCCCGCCGCCTGAGGCGAACGCCGTCACGCGCGGCATCTCAATCGTCGGCGCCATGAGCACCACGCCGAAGCCGAGCAGAAACACCACGCCGAGCTTCATAAACGTGGAGAGATAGCCACGCGGGACCAGCAACATCCAGCCCGGCAGCACCGAGGCGAGAAACCCGTAGCCGCCCAGGAGCCAGACCAGCGTCGGCCGTTCAAACTCAAACCACGGGGCAAACGAGGACTGACCGACCACGCGCCCGAACAGCACCGCCGCAATCAGCAGCACCACGCCGATCACCGAGACTTCCGCCACCGCGCCGGGGCGAAATTTCTGAAGGTAAAACCCCATGATGAAGCCGATGGGAATTGTCATCGCAATCGTAAACGTGCCCCAGGCATTGTGATAGAGGGCATTCACCACCGCGAAGCCCAGCCCCGCCAGCGCCACCACCACAATAAAGAGCACCGCCACCGCCGTCGCCGTTCCGGTGATGGAACCGAGTTCATCATGCGCAATTTCCGGGAGCGAACGCCCGTTGCGTCGCATCGAGGCCACGAGGATGATGAAATCCTGCACCGCCCCGGCCAGCACCGCGCCGATCACCAGCCAGAGAAACCCGGGGAGAAACCCGAACTGTGCCGCCAGCACCGGCCCGAGCAAGGGACCGGCTCCCGCAATCGCCGCGAAGTGATGGCCGAAGAGGACGACTTTGTTGGTGGGATGAAAATTCACTCCGTCGTTCATCCGCACGGCGGGCGTGACCCGCTGATTGTTCAGCTCAACAACCTGCCTGGCCAGCCACCGGCCGTAAAAGCGATAGGCCAGCACATAGATACACACCGCCGCCACGACCAGCCAGAGCCCGTTCACTTTTTCGTGAGGATTCACGACCCCGGCCACATGGGCCAGAGCAACCGCGCCAAGCAGAGATACGAGCGCCCAGAGCAGATTCGCAGCCGCTTTCATGCGCCGCATCCTAACATAAACCTATGGAAGGGAACCTCTCGTCCAGATCGAACTAACCGCCAGCCCCGGCGTAATTCGACCGGAGTCTTCGCGGTGATGGAAGCGGCGGCCTGCATTTCCATAACCCCACGGCGGCGGACTTTGCTATACTCCGGCGCACCATGGCATCAGACACACCCGCTTCACAGCCGTCCGGAAAAGATCGCCGCGAGTATTACCGCATCACCGTCACACTACCCGTCCGCATTCAGCTTGAGACGGACCAGACGGAAGACGAACTCACCCAGAAATCCGTCAATATCAGCGGCGGCGGCATCGGAGTGACGGTCGCCACGATCTATGAACCCAATGACATTCTCTCGGTCACGTTGCTCCTTCCCGACCACGGCTTGTTCAAGTCCTTTGCTGAAGTGTTGCGACTCGACCCCCTCCAATCCCCTGGGGGGACTTATCGGCTTCATGCCCGCTTCATCCGGATGACCTCTCAGGAACGGGAAGTGTTGATCAGACACATCCTGCGGTTTCAGCGGGACCACCTCCAGGCACACTATTCCGCATGATCCAGGGCGACATCCTCGCGGCGCTCGGACCAGGGCGCCTGCTCCTTCGTATGCGATGATCCCGCTGCCTCGCAACGCGGGGAGACCATCCTTCGAGAATCCACCATCAATAAATGACAAACTCCTTGGCGATCTCGCGACCTTCTCATAGACTGGTTGCGACTCTAAGGAGGAATACCGACGACGATGTCCGAGAAACAGTTCGAACAACTCGTGCGCCGCCTCGAGGCCTACGCACAGAAGCACCCCGCGCAGTACAAGGTCAACGTCGCTCTGGTCGCCGTCCTCGGTTACGCCTATGTGCTGGCTGTTCTGAGCCTGGCCTTGTCTCTGATCGCCTGGCTATTTCTCACGCTGAGAGAAACCGGCCCGGGCCAGGCCGGCTCCATCATGCTGTTGTTCGGGCTTGGAGTCCCGGCAGCCGTCATTCTGCGCGCCTTCTGGATCCGCGTTGCGCAGCCGGCGGGATACGAAGTACAGCGGGAAGACGCTCCGCGACTGTTTCTGTTGATCGACAAGCTGACGAATGCCTTGGGCACGCCCCCCTTTCATCATGTGCTGATCGTCAATGACCTGAACGCGGCCGTCGCACAACGTCCGCGTCTCGGCATCTTCGGCTGGCACCGGAACTATCTGCTCCTGGGCCTTCCGCTCATGCTGGCCATGACACCGGCCCAATTCCGTGCCGTGCTGGCGCATGAATTCGGCCATCTCGGCCACCACCACGGGCGCTTCTCCGGATGGATCTATCGCTCGCGCAGCGGCTGGTCGCAATGGCTCAAAGAACTGCGCGCCCGTAATCACTGGGGATCGGGAGCCTTGACCGCATTCCTGGACTGGTATGCCCCGTTCTTCAACGCCTACTCGTTCGTGCTGGCCCGAGCTCAGGAATATGCAGCTGACCATCAGGCGGCACGGCTGGTCGGCCCGCACGCGATGAAGGATGCCCTGGCGGCGCTCCAGGTCATCGCGCGCCTGATGGATGAACTCTATTGGCCCATGCTGAACCGCCGGACCGTCACCAATCCGACGCCGCCCGCCTCGCACCTCGATGAACTCATCACGGTCCTGCAGCGCGAAACGCCGCAGGAACTTATTCAGAAGTGGATGTACGAGGCGATGCAGCAGACGACCGGCTATGCCGATACCCATCCGGCCTTGGCCGACCGGCTGGCCGCGCTGGATCAGCTTCCGGACAAACCCAATGCGCCGGAACCGCCCGCCGGTTTTCCCCTCCTGCGCAACCCTCACGAGGCCACGGCCGCGAACTATTACCTGGATGCGCACGCGACCGCCACGCGGGAAGCCCTCGACCGCACCTGGGCGGAATCCGTGGCGGAGGAGTGGCAGCATAAGCACGAAGAAATGGCGGCCGCGCGCGCGCGTTGCCAGGCGTTAAGCGACAAGTCCGCCACCGTCGGACTGTCGATCGACGAGCTGTGGGAATACGCCTGCCAGATGGAAGCGCTCGAAAGCGACCGCGCAGCCCTGCCGCTGCTGCAACAATTGCTCGCCAAGGATCCGGCTCATGCGGCGGCGAATCTGGCGATGGGACGCCTCCTGCTGGCGCAGAACGATCAGGCCGGATTGCAGTACCTGGAGAACGCCCTGGCGGCGGACCGCGAAGCGGTGATTTCCGCCTGCGCACTGGCCTCACGCTTTCTTGAGCGCCGGGGCAATCACAAGGAATCCATGCGCTACCGCGTGAAAGCGCAGCGCCAACGGCAGCAGCTCCTCGACGCTGAATCCGAACGCCGCGCCATCAAGCCCGGGGACTCGTTCGAACCGCACGGACTGCCGGCCGACGTCGTTGAAGGCATCGCCGGACAACTGGCCTCGAGGTCCGATGTGCAGGCGGCCTACCTGGTCCGCAAAAAGGTTCAGGTTATGACCACCGTGCCCTGCTATGCGCTGATTATCATTCCACAGCGCGCCTGGTACGAGATGGAAGCCGAGCGCAGCAATCAGGCGTTGCAGGAGAAGCTCACCGCAACCCTGAGCCTTCCGGAAGACACCTGCATTCTCGTCGCCGATCAGCTGATGAAACACCGGTGGATCAACACTCTCAAAGCCATCCCGCAATCTGCCGTCCTGAGCGCCCACCCCGCCGCCTCGTAGCTCCCTCGTCGCCATTTCGCTCGAACATCACCGCCGCCGGATAATTGTTTGAATCGGCAGTGTGCAGCCTCTCACAACAGCCACGAACCGCGCTGATCCAGCTGGCCGGCAGTCGCCGCCCCTCCAAGGAGGGATATGGTTGCCGTCCGGCGCTGCGCTACACTGCGGTCTGCGATGGAACAGCCCAAGCCCTACAAACGCGAACATTACCGGCTCCCGCTGCCCGCCACCTATCCGGTGATGTTTGCAGGCACTCATGCGATCGGCGAGGGCACGCTCACCAACCTTTCGGTACTCGGTTGCACCATCGAGTGTGCGACGGCCCCGCCTCATTCGACCCACTTACTCTTGAGGTTGATTCTGCCGGACCAGAAAGAGTCGCTCCCGATCGACGAAGCGGAAGTGCGGTGGATCGATGATCAGCGGATCGGAGTGCAGTTCAGAAAGATGGAGCGCGCGGCCAACCTGCGCCTGCACGGATTTGTGTGGGACCGGATGCTCGAACGGCTGGAGACCATCAAACAGCAGCGGACCGCCTCTTAACACCCGTCCGTCGGCGTCGGCCCCTTCCCGACCACGGTCAGACAGAGCAGGCCGATCCCGATCCAGACCAACTCGCGGAATCGCCGCAGCAGCGCAAAGGTGATGCCGGTCACATCGGAATAGCCGAAGGCCTGGAGCAACAACAGATTGCCGCCGTCCTGTGCGCCCAGGCTGCCGGGAATAAAGAACGTCCCGCCTTTGATGAACACGGACAGCGCCCCGATCGAGATCGCCGACCAGAGATCGGCCGGACCTCCCAGATAGGAGATGATGACGAACACTTCCAGCGCCTCAGCCAGCCACCCCAGAAAATACAGGCCCGTCGACGCATAGAACGCGGTCCGGTGCCGAGTATAGAAATTTAGAATCGTCCGATCGAGGTCCCGCAGCTTGTCCTCCCGCGCTTCGAGAAAGCCGATCCGGATACCGAACCTCCGCAGCGTCTCAAGGATCCAGCTAAAAAGACCGCGTCGCTGCACGAAGACAAACGCCATGGTTCCGAACGCCAGCAACCCGATGCTCAGCAACCCGGCCGCGATGACCTGCCCGGACGAACCCTGCGCGCCCAGGATCCAGAACCCCAGCCCGATTCCCAGCAGAATGAACAGCACCTGCGCGATCGTCATGGTGGTCTTGGCGATGACGACGGACGCCAGCCCTTCCACCATCGGCACGCCGGATTTTTGCAGCAGATACGCTTTGAGCGGTTCGCCGCCGACGTAGGCTGTCGGCGTGGTCATATTCACCACTTCGCCGGCCGTGCGGACGGCAAACACCCGCAGAAACGAGACCGCCTGTCCGGCCGGTCCGAGGGTGATCTTCCAGCCATACGCTTCGACGGCGTACATGACGAGCGAGGGAATGAGAACGACACACAAGGCCACAGGCCCCAGTCTGGTCGCGGCCTCGTAGATATTACCCGGACCGATGTGCCAGACGATGAGGCCGAGCGTGAGGCAGCCGAGGAGCAGTAGGAGGGATCTAAGCACGGGATCTTGCGGACGGACGAACCACCCACAGCATCAGCACGGTGAACACCAGGGAACCGGCCGAGGCCATCCAGAGAAACCAGTCCAGCCATCCCAGCAACGCGGCGAGCAGGACGATCACGGAAAAGTCCCGGCTCGCGACATTCTTCAGCATGAACTCCGACCAGGCCGCCTGCACCGGCGTCCTCCAGCCGCTGGCGGCGTTGATCTTCTGCGCCCGATTGACCAGCAGAAACGAGCTGGCATTCCCGAGCACGGCGACCGCACCCAGGGCCAGCGGAACCCAGGCATCCTCCTGCCCGTCCATCTGCCGGTAGGCCCCCACGGCAATCCCGGCAAAGATGGCCATATGCACGACGTTGTCCATCGCGATATCCAGCCAGGCGCCGAACGGAGACTCGGTGAACGTGAGACGGGCTACCTCGCCGTCGCAACAATCGATCACCGCCGCGAACTGAAACAGCACCGCCGCAATGATCGCCGCCTCATAGGTTCCAACTCCGAACCCGACGGCCGCCAGCAGCCCGAGCACCGTCGCCACCATGGTGATGGCGTTGGGCGAGGCTCCGATCGCCAGAAACAACCGGGTGAACCAGCGGGATACTTTCCGATTGAAATAGCGATCGACGAATCCCTCGAATTCGCCTTTGAGGGAGGAAAACAACTTCCGTTCGGCAACCGGCACATCGGCCTGCGTCCGGACATCCTGATACCATTGGGAGGGATGCCCGTCGGTCCGCAACACCCGCACCCGACCGTCGATCGCCGCCAGTTCAATCCATCGCCTGACCGGCACAACGCCGGGAGGCCCCTGAACCTCCTGCGCCGCGGCCATGAGGCCGGCCGGAAGAACCAGCAGATCCGCCGCAACCAGCGTCGCATCCTCGCCCCGGGACGCGCCGAGCGCCAACAGCCGTTCAGCCTGCACTTTGACCGAGACCCGCCGGTCGCCGACCACCCGCTGCACTGCCGGCTGCGCCACCAGAATCGCCTGGCCCTCCTGCACCTCGCGGCGCAGGCTTTCGATCAGCGCCCGCGAGAACACGCCCCGCACGCTCGCAACCAGACAGAATCCATGAACTTCCGCCGCCATCGCTTCCCAGGTGCGCGGATCGTCGAGCGGAAATTCCCGGATCGGCATCCAGCGCACGGGAATCGTCACGCGCGGTCCGCGGGCGAGCGCCTGCTTCAGCAGATCTTCTTCCGGGCCGGTGAGGACGATGAGCTGCCGGATACCGGCGCGCTGCAAGGTGAGCACGGCGCGCTGGAAGAGCCCGATCCCTACGACCTGGGTCAGCGGACCGGGACTGCCGGGCAGACGTTCGCCGGACTCGCCGAACACACTGACCGACGGCAGCAGAATCGCCGTCGCCAATCCTTGCACTTCCGCGCGATGCTGGATGAGACTTTCGCTCATATCTGATTCCCGTCAACGGTCAATCGTCACCCGATACACACGCCGTGCTGAACGTCACGTCGAGTGCCAAGGACGAATGACGCCTGCCCGTCAAAGCCTCGGCAGGATCTCCCGTTCGGCCTTCGTCACATCTTCGGGGAAATCGATCTCGGTCCACGGCAACCCGCCGATTTTTTCATGGCCGACCTTCACGTCGCGGAAGAAATCGATCAGCGCGTCTTCATATTCCATCTGCCAGGCTTCCCGATCGACGAACTTCCGCAGCGATGCGACGACATGCGGCGAATCGGCCTGCCGCACCTTGAGAAACCCGACGCCTTCCCCCGCATACTCGTACCGCGGCGGCATGGTTTTCGTCAGCGCGATGACCCGCCCGCCTTCGACCACGACCATACACTCTTCGCCGGTCTGCTTCACCGACTCGTCCATCAGCAAGGCATTCTCATAGGGCGAGTTCACCAGACGCTGTAAAATTTCCCGATGGAACAGCACGTCCGCATCCATAACGATCGTGTCGTCGGTAAACGCGGTCCTGGCGATCCATAACGACGAAATGCTGCCCCGGTGAAACTGCTCGTTGACCAGAAAATTGACCCGCACGCCGCAGGCATCGGATTCGACGGCGGCGCGGATCATCTCCTGCTTGTAGCCCACGACGATGTCGGCCTGGCGGATCCCGACGCTCGCCAACAGCGTCAAATACCGGTGCAGCAGCGACTGGCCTCCGATCTTGATGAGGCACTTCGGGTGATGCTGCGTGACGGGCCAGAGCCGCTTGCCGACTCCCGCGGCCAGGATAATCGCCTTCATGCCGGTTTACAGGCCTGTTCGAAGGCGTCGAGAAACCCGGTCAGCTGTGCCTCGGTCAAGGCGCCCATATTGGCCACGCGGAAAATCTTGTGTTCCAGTTGTCCCTGCCCCGCATAGATGACATAGCCCTGCGCCTTGAGGCGATCGTGCAGCTGTTCGTAGGTCACGCCGTCGGGAAGGGAATAGGCGGTAATGGTATTCGACTGGCGCTCGGGCGTCAGCATCGGCTTGACTCCCAGCTTCGCCATACGCGCGCGAATCAACGCCGCCGCCTTCTTGTACCGTTGAATCCGGTTGGACACACCCTCTTCCAGCAGTTCGCTGAGAGCTTCGTCGAAACCATAAAAGACCTGGACGGCCGGAGTGAACGGAATCGTGCCGCGGCCCTGATCGTCCACATAATGTGTGAGGTGGAGATACCACGACCGTTTGGGGTACTGGCGCATCCGCTCCAAAAACCCCTTGCGCACCAGCACGAACGACACGCCTGGAAATCCCTGAATGCATTTGCCGGCCGTTCCCGCCACCATATAAATGTGCGATCCGGCGACATCGATCGTCTCTCCGCCCAGCCCGCTGACGGAATCGAGGATGAAGACGCGGTTCTGACTATCCACGACGTCGGCGATCTCTTTCACGGGATTGATCAAGCCGGTCGTCGTCTCGTGATGCACCATCGCCACGGCATGCACTTCGGGATGCTGGCGCAACGCCAGCCGCAGGCGCTCAGGGTCCGGCCTGGCGGTCCAATCGTACTTGAGTTCGGACACGCCCAACCGGTGGAGCCCGACCATCTGGGACAAACGCTCGCCGTAGACGCCGTTATTCAGCACCAGCACCCGCTTGCCGTGAGGGATCGCCGACATCAGGGCGGATTCAACCGCCGCGGTGCCGGAGCCGGTGATGAGCACCGCGGCATAGTCGGCTTCCGCGCCGGGCACAAAAGCCTTCAGCAGTTTGTCTTGAATCCGGAGCAGCAGCTCGGTGAACTCGGATTCACGATGACAGATATCCGGCCGCAGCAACGCCTGTCGCACACGCTCGGACACATTGACGGGGCCTGGATTCAATAAGATCATTGTGGTGTCCTTGTGACAGGTGACGCGTGACAAGGACGAGGCCGATCCGAAACGCCTTCGGCTCGTCACTTATCACCTGTCACCGTTATCCAATTGCCTGCATAAACCGCTTCGTGATGTCCGGCGGATCGAGCAGGACCCGCCCGGCATCTTCGGCAAACTCGTTGACCTTGATCAGCAACATGCTCGGCCCGTCTTTTTTCAGCATATCTTTGAACTCGTAGACGAGATCCTCGCGGTCGAGCACGCGCTCCACGTTCACATAGCCGGCCGCTTTGGCGACCTTCTCCAGCGGCACGACGTTCGAAATCGTCGGCTGGTTGCCGGTGGTGCCGTACACTTCGTTGTCGAACACCACGTGAATGAAATTCTTCGGTTTCAAGGCGCCGACCGTCGCAAGCGTCCCCATCCCCATCAGCACATTGCCGTCGCCGTCGAAGGTGATGACTTGCTTGTTCGGTTTGGCCAGGGCCACACCCAAGGCGATTGCCGGGGCATTCCCCATGGAGCCGATCATGTAAAAGTGTGTGGGCCGGTCCGCAATCTTGTGCGCTTCGCGCGACGGAAAACCGTTGCAGATGATCACGGGCTGGTCGGTCAGCAATTCCAGCAGTGCGGCCAGCGCCTGCGCCCGGCTGATCAGGGTTCCTTCTTCAGGTCTCATGGGTGCAGCCCTTTCACGACGCCCTTGGTAATGACCAGCGCAACGGGAACCCGCTGCTTCATAAAGGTCTCGGCCACCCACCTGAAATCTTCGACGGCGGTGTTCTCCGTCAGCGTCCGGTGCGGAATCTTCATGGTATCGAGGAATTGCGGCATGACTTCGCCCATGACCAGATGCTCCGGCGCATCCTTGCCGCCCTGGCCCCGCCAGGACACGATCAGAATGCAGGGCTGCCGATAGATTTGGTTCAAGGAAATGAGCGTATTAAGGGAAGTGCCGAGCCCGGAATTCTGCATCAGAACGGCGGGAATTTTCCCGGCCATGTAGGCGCCGGCCGCCATCCCCACCGCTTCGTCTTCCCGCACGGCCGGGGTATAGATCCGCCGGACCATCAATTCCGCAATAATGCCGCCCAGGATCGAGTCCGGGACTCCGGTAAAGAAGTCCACCCCGATGTCCTGCAGGGCCTGAACGAATGCATCGCTTTCAATCATCGCGCTCCCGATCTTTTCCCGACGCCGATATGCCGAGCCGGCCCGCACGCGGCGCCGGTTCGAAAAGCCGGCGCATTATAAGGCAGGGCTGCACGCATTCTCAACAAAACATCCGGTTGCGCCGGTCCCGGCAGCATGGTAGCGTGCAATAATGGATCGCTTTTCGGATACCGTGCGACGCCATGACTAACCGGCTGCTTCGTCATCTCGCCTTCGGACTCGTCTGCGTTTCGGGCGCGCTGTCTGCGCTGCCGGCTTCTGCCGTCCCGATGATCAATGACCCGAAAGGGTTTCAGAACATCGAATGGGGCGCCGCGCTGGCCGGACGTCCCGATGTCGTCCCGTCGAGAACCGGCCCCCATATCACCGAATATCGCTCCACGACCGGGCCCGCGACTTTCGCCGGCGCCGAGATGACCAGCATTCTCCTCCTGTCGGTCGACGATCAGTTCGCCCGCGTGACCATCCGCTATCAGGGCGAGCAGACCCATGCCCAGGTCATGCGATTCCTCGAAACACAATTCGGACCGCTGGAACGCATCCCCGGACAGATGGCACGGGGACTGAATCAGCAATATAATTGGCGGGGATCTGAAACCGAAATCAATGTGACCTATCAGGCGAACACGGAACGCGGGTTCATCTTCATCGACAGCCGCACCCTGGCGCCGCGATTCAACGATCACATTACGGACTCGGCCGAATAAGGAGCTCTGCAACCCATGAGCCGCTTCCCGCTCCGCCTGACCGCCGTGCTCGCCGGGCTTCTGCTTCAGGCCGCGCTGGCGCTCGCCGTGCCGATCCTCAACGACCCGAATGGATTCGAAGGGCTGCCCTGGGAGTCGGCGCTGACGGAAGGCGACCAGTACCGCAAAGTCGAAGAAGCCGGACGCCTGCTGTCCTATGAGTTGAAGGCCGGACAACCGGCGCTCGGCACGATTCCGGTCGACGTCCTGCGCTTCACCACGTTCGACGGGAAATTCGGCCGCGTGCTCGTCCGCTATCAGGGCAAAGACACGCACGAACAGATCCTGACTTATCTGCAAGCGAAATACGGCCCGCTCGATCGCACGCCGGGACAGATCTCGGTCGGCCCGATCCGCGTCTATGCCTGGCACGGATTCGATACGGAAATCACGCTCCGGTACGAGTCGCGTATCGAACGGGGCGTTATTTTTTTCGAAAGCCGCATTCTGCGCGAGAAACTCTCAGAGGGAAATTCCGGCACGGTCTTTTAGCGCACGTTCCCCGCACAGATCCTCTATTCGGGCAACCCTCCATAATCCGTCCTATTTGAGGGGCGACCAGACCGCCAGGGTGAGGATTCACCGAAACCTGGCAATTCACCTCCCGCTCTACCATACTGAACATCCGGTACCCGCCCCGCGACGGGCTCCGCAATCCCTCCCCCTTGTTTGAGGGGGATCGATCCCTCTCTAACAGGGGATATTCTCCATCAGGGGCCTGCAGTAAAGTAGCGACGCATACCGACCGATTACACATACATACCGGTTTCTGGAGGTGCTCATGAAACGGCCGATGTCCACTTCAGTCACAACCTTACCACCAGCCTATTCCAGCCTGGACAAGCGCTACTCTGAGCGGGTGGCGATCACCTGCCCGGTCCGTTACTCGGGAGAAGTCTCAACGCAACCGCACAAAGGCGAAGGGGTAACGAAAGACATCTCTCTGTCCGGCTGCAAAATGATCAGCGAACGTCCCGTGACGCGCGGAACATTGTTATCATTGGCGATCGCCCTCCCCGACGGAGAAGGCCCGATGAAACTCACCTCAGCCCATGTCGTCTGGGTATCAGGGTGCCATTTCTCCGTGCGTTTTTTGGAGATCAGCCAGCACAATCGCAAACGAATCCAGTCCTTTCTCTGGAAAAACATCACCCACGACACGGTTCACAACCAGCGGGCTCGATTCCGGTTGGTCTAGACTCAGACGGAAGATGCGGAATGGGTGTTTCCGACGGGACAACTCCTCCCTCTCTCTGTCTCAACTTCAACGTTCTCGCTCACAACCGCGCATCCCGATCACGCGCTAACGAGCGCTCTTCCGACTCGCTCCCATTGCTTGTCTTCCCCGGAACACCCGTGCTATTTTCCGGTGAGTAAGTGATTACTTACCAATAATATGATGCGGACGCCCCGACCATCCAGACAATCCAGCCAGGAACGGCAAGCCGGCCTGATTCAGGCAGCCACCACCCTGTTCGCTAAAAAAGGCTTCAACGGCACCACCACCAAAGAAATTGCCAGGGCCGCCGGCGTCAGCGAAGCGCTGGTCTTCAAGCACTTCCCGACCAAACGCGCGCTCTACGCCGCGATCCTCGCGGAAAAAGTCACGGTCAGCGAACTCCTGAGCGCGATCGAGGAATCCGCAAAAAAGCGGGACGACCGGCGTGTCTTTACCCTGATCGCGAGCTATCGGATCCGCCCCGGCGTCGACCCCACTCTGCTGCGACTCCTGCTGTTCAGCGCGTTGGAAGGCCACGAACTGTCCGACATGTTTTTCGGCAAACATCACAAAGTGTTTTACGACCATCTCGCGGCCTACATTCAAACCCGGATTGAGGACGGCGCGTTCCGCCGTATCGATCCGCTCCTGGCCGCGCGGGCCTTCATCGGCATGGTCGTGCACCATCGCCTCCTGCACGAAATCTTCGGCGTGCCGATCGATCGCCCGTACGAGGACACCGTCTCCACCTATGTCGATGTGTTTCTGAACGGTCTCGTGGCAACGCCTCCACCCGGCCGCACCAGGAAAGTAAGAGCCCGGATATGAAGTCGCTCAAGCAGCATCCCTTCGTCATTCTGGGCGTCATCATTTTCTTCTCGGTCACCGCGCTGGTCGTCTTTCGCTTGAGCAGCGGCGCCAAAACCGACAGCAAGAAGACGCGTGTCATTACAGTCGGAACGACGACGCCCTTGAAACAGGATCTTCCTATCCGCCTGGCCTACACCGCCGACATTATCCCCAACCAGGTGGTGAACCTCTTCTCCCGCGTCGACGGCTACATCGCCAAAATTCACGTGGACAAGGGGGATCACGTCAAAGCCAATCAATTGCTGGTCGAGATCGACCACACCGACTATCAGCATGCCGTCAACCAGGCCAAGGCCAACCTCGCAGCGGCCAAAGCCAAGGTCGCGCAACAGCAAGCAGCCGTTCGCAATGCGACGCTGACGCTTGACAGGATGCAGGCACTCATTAAGGACCAGTTTGTGTCGCAACAGGATTTGGATAATGCGCAGGTGAACTTCGACGGCGCCGCCGCCGCCCTGGAATCCTTGCAGGCCCAGGTCAAGCAGATGGAGGTCGCCCTCGCCCAGGCAGAGACAAACCTTGCCTACTCCTACATCCGCGCGCCCTTCGCCGGCTATGTCGCAGAACGCAATCTCGATCCAGGCGCCTATGTCACCAACGCTACGGCCAGCACCTCGACCAGTTCACGCGGCATCATGAGCTTGCACGAAATTGAAACCGTGCGGATCTTGATCGAGGTCGTCGAGAAAGATATTCCGCTGATCCATATCGGACAAAAAGCGGAGGTCCGCGCCGAAGCCTATCCGGATCGGGTATTTGACGGGACCGTCACGCGTATCGTCCAGGCACTCAATCGCGCCACTCGCACCATGACCGTCGAGATCGATCTCTCCAATAAGGACAGGGCATTGAAGGGCGGCATGTTCGCCCGCGTCGAAGCCCTGGTGGGCACCCACCAACAGGCGGTGCAAATCCCGATCGACGCCGTCAGCCGGCTGGAAGACGTGCAATATGTCTATATCGTGCGGGACGGCAAAGCCCAGCGCGTGAATGTCGAGATCGGCGCCCGCGAGGAGAATCGCGTGGAAATTACCAAAGGGCTGAACGGCAACGAACAGGTCATCGTCTCGGGCAAAGACCTCGTGCACGACGGAACCCCGGTGCAGACACAGGCCCTTGAACCGACCAAACGTGACGGGTGATACGTGACGCGTGACCGGTATTCCACTCGTCACCTGTCACTTGTCACACCTCACCTCTCCATATTATGTGGCTGACTCTTCTTGCATTACGGAATCGCATCGGCATCCTGATGCTCTCGCTCGCGATGGTGGTGCTGGGCGTCACCTCGCTGGAGCGGCTCCCCGTCGATCTCTTTCCCAACATTCAAGTTCCCGTCGCGTTCGTGGGAGTCATCTATAAGGGCGCGCCGCCGCTCGACATCGAGCAAAGCGTCGTCTACCCCATCGAAAAAGCCGTGAGCTCCGCCTCCAACGTGGAGCACGTCGAATCCTTTTCCAAACAAGGCATCGGCGCAGTCCAGATCTGGTTCAACTGGGGCGCCGACATCAACGTCGGCCAGATGGAGGTGATGCAGCGCATCACCCAGATTCTGAACAGTCTGCCGCCCGGTATCCTGCAACCCTTTATCGTGAAGTTCGACGTCTCCAATATCCCGGTGTCCTTTGTGACAGTCTCCAGCGACGATCTGGACG
>CAYPOR010000067.1:0-14847 GCA_964412445.1 uncultured Nitrospira sp. | reverse complement strand
GGGCACGTCGATCACGGCAAGTCTACCTTGCTCGGGCGTCTCTATGCCGATACAGGATCATTGCCTGATGGCAAGCTCGAGAAGGTGCAGGCGATCTGTCGTCAGCAAGGCAAAGAGTTTGAGTATGCTTTCCTGTTTGATGCCTTCCTCGAAGAACAAGAACAAGGGATCACGATCGATACGGCGCGCACCTTCTTCGGTTGGAAGGGGCGTCAGTACATCATCATCGACGCGCCGGGCCACAAGGAATTTCTCAAAAACATGATCTCGGGCGCGGCGCGGGCGGAAGCGGCGCTGCTGTTGATCGATGCGCTCGAGGGCGTGAAGGAACAATCCAAGAAGCATGGCTATCTGCTGTCGTTGCTGGGCGTCCGTCAGTTCGCGGTGGTCGTCAATAAGATGGACCTGGTCGGCTATCGGCAGGATGTGTTCGACGGCATCGAGAAAGAGTATCGGGAATTTCTTGGCCAGTTCAAGGCCGTGCCTGAGCGCATCATTCCGGTCAGTGCGAAGCTCGGCGACAACATTGCGAACCGCAGCACGAACATGCCCTGGTACACCGGTCCGACCGTGCTGGATACCTTGAGCCTTTTCAAAAAGGAAGCCGCACGCTCCGAACAGCCGCTGCGATTCCCGGTTCAGGACGTCTATAAGTTTGATGCCCGCCGTATTATCGCCGGCCGTATCACCGCCGGGAAGCTGAAGGTCGGCGATCATCTGGTGTTTTCCCCGTCAAATAAGCGAGCCAATATCCGGTCTGTCGAAGCCTTTAATGTCGATCCGCCCCCTACCGAAGGGTATGCCGGTCAATCCATCGGCATCACGCTCGATGAGCAGATTTTCGTGGAGCGCGGAGAGATCGCCACGCATCAGGAGCATCTGCCGTCTGTCTCAACGGCGTTCAGGGCTAATCTTTTTTGGCTGGGGAAGCGTCCGCTGGAACGCGGCCGCAAGTATCAGTTGCGTGTGGCCAATAAAGAAGTCGACTGCGAAGTGGCGACCATCCACCGGATCATCGACACGATGGATCTGGCGCAGCAGCAAGGCAGTATGACGGTGAACAAGAATCAGGTGGCCGAGCTGACCTTGCGGACCAAGACTCCGGTCGCGTTCGACCTGTCCGCATCGTTTGAGGCCACTGGTCGATTTGTGCTGGTCGACGAATATGATATTGCCGGCGGCGGCATCATTACGGAACTCGTTCACGATGATCAGGAGTTTCTGCGCGAAGAAGCCCGTCGTCGAGATTTTGCCTGGGTCAAGGGCGAAGTCGGTGTGGAGGACCGTGCGCGGCAGTATGGACATCGCGCCGCGATCGTCCTGTTTACCGGCGGGCGGCACACGGGCAAGTCCCTGCTTGCCAGGCAATTGGAAGGGCGTCTCGTCGCCGACGGGCGGCATGCCTATCTGCTGGACGGGGAGAACCTTCGCCGCGGCCTCGACGCAGATTTGACGGAGGAGGAACGCGGGCAGACCGATGAAATGGCCAGGCGGTACGGCGAGGTTGCCCGGTTGCTGATCGATACCGGGTTGATTGTGGTTTCCACCACCAATCCATTCGGGTTGCAGTATAAAGAAGCGGTGCAGGCGATTCGGACGCTCGTTCATCCGGCTCCGGTCATTGCCGTGCACATGAGCAAAACCAGCGAGGAGCCGCCGCAGAATACGGATATTGTGTTGAGCGGGCCGACGGATCTCGATAAAGCGACCAAGCAAATTATGGAAGAGCTCAAGAAACGGGGCGTTCTCGCCCAGGCTATCGGGGCCAAACCGACCTTCCAATATTCAATTTAGTGTGTGATCCTGAGAGAAGGCGGGTTCCGCGGAGATCATTTTCCCGCGGGACCCCCACCTTTCGCCTGGTTTGACTCCCCAGAAACCGCTGTGTTACCGTACCGCCCTGCATCGTTTAGCCTGTGGATAGAAAGACTCGTATGGCGGCTGAAAAAGATCTCAAGACCATTCTTGGCAAGCTCAAGTATTCCGACGACGCTAAGGTGGTTCAACAGATAAGCGAACAGACGAAACAGGTCCATGCCCGCATGGCCGGCATTAAGTACAAGCTGGCCGTCATGAGCGGGAAGGGCGGTGTCGGCAAGAGCATGACCACGGTCAATCTGGCCCTGGCATTTGCCCGCCAGGGTGCGAAGGTCGGGTTGCTTGACGTGGACCTAAACGGCCCTTGCGTGCCGCGCATGCTCGGACTGCATGGGCAATTCTTGAAGATAACCCCGGAAGGGGCGATTCCCCCTGTCGGTCCGCTCGGAGTGAAAGTGGCGTCGATGGATTTCTTTCTCGACGATGCCTCGCCGGTTCGCTGGAAAGGACCGATGGATGTCAGCCCGGTCTGGCTCGGGCTGATGGAAATGAACGTCATCCGGGAATTTCTTTCCGACGTGATGTGGGGCGAACTGGAGTATCTGCTTACCGATCTGCCTCCCGGTGCGGCTGCCGATAAGCCGCCGGTCATTGCCGGGTTTATTCCGGATCTCGCCGGTGCCATTGTCGTGACGACTCCATCGGAAGTGGCCTCGGATGTGGTGCAGAAATCGGTGACGTATGCGCGCGACATGGGGATCAAAGTGTTGGGCATCGTCGAAAATATGAGCGAGTACCGGTGTCCCTCCTGCGGTGAAGTCAACGAGCTGTTCGAAGGGAACACCGAGGCCATGTGCGAGGCGCTCGATCTTCCGCTCCTTGGAAGGGTTCCGTTTGATCGAAAACTCGCCCGCACCTTCGATAAGGGTCAGCCGCTGCTCGACGAGGCCTATCCGACCATTCAGCGCTACCAGGAAATTGCCGGGCGTATCCGCACGTTGCTCGATTACAAGAAGGTGCTGGCGGATAAGCTGTGATGCAAGAGGAGATACTATGAAGTTTGTTTGTCTCAATTGCGAAACCTATATGAATTTCGAAAAAGTCGAAAAGCCCGGAGAGGGCTCGCTCGGCGTCTTTTTCGGATGTCCCTCCTGCAACGCCAAGTTCTCGATGGTGACCAATCCAGGCGAAACGCAAATGGTCAGCTCGCTCGGCGTCAAATTGGGTGGCAGAACGGTGGCAGCGGAGCCGTTTGAAATGACCCGTGGCACCTTGAAGGATGAAGCGTTGGCCGGTGCCGGTCAGATGGGCGCCTATTTGAACGAGAAGATTCAGGGTGGGCAGCCGGTAGCCGCGGCGACGGCGGCACCTGAAAAATCAGGAGAAAAAGCCAGCGGCGGTTGCCCCTTCTCCGCCATGGTTGCGGAAATGGGATTGACGGGCACCGGCAAGCCGGGTAACGGAACCGGACCGGCCTCTTCGGACTTCACCTGGACGGCTGATGCCAAGGAAAAGCTTGACCGGCTTCCGGCGTTTGTGAAGCCGATGGTGCAAAGCAGCGTCGAGGCCTATGCGCGGAAGAATGGATTTAAGTCCATCACGTTGCAAGTTATGGATGATTCCAAGACCGATTCGCCGAACGGGATGACGTGGTCGCGGGAGGCCGAGCAGCGGCTGGAAAACATCCCTGATTTTATTCGGCCGATGGCGAGAAAAGAAATCGAGCGTGTAGCAAAAGAACGTGGCTTGGCGACGATTACCGCTCAGGTCATGGATGAGACCAAAGATAAGTTCATGAAGTTTATGTAAGCAGGAGTTTCATGCAGCAGGGCTCTCAAAGGCCCATCCGGCACGCCGGATGGGCCTTTCCTTTACCAGACACGGCGAAGCCGGCGATTCGATCCACTGCCATCATCATGGTGGTGTGCGTGCTATCGCTCGTGATGGGTTTTCTTAGCCTGGACGGCACGCTCCTGTTCGCGCAGCACAGTGAGCCGGGTCACGAAACGTCCGCCGGCGAGTCACCGGCGCATGGCCACGATCATCATGCCCTCACGCTGTCACCGGACAGCTGGGAAGGCTCGCAGGCCGGCGTAGCCTATTCGGAGTTCAACCACCATCTCGCCGGACTCTTTGTCCTTCTGATCGGATTTTCAGAAATGGCGCAGGCGCTGCGGTCGCTCTCACTTGGCTGGGCCAGAATGCTCCTGCCGACGGCGTTGCTGGGGACAGCCGCCTTCCTGCTGATCTGGAGCGATCATCAGGCTTGGCCGATCGGGCCGCTGAGTTTCGCAGAGACATTTTTCGGCAACGATCAGGAGATTCTCCAACATAAGACCTATGGCCTCCTCGCCTTGACCGTTGGTCTCATCGAGTTATATCGCCGTCTTGATCGGTTGCCCCACGCCAGTTGGCTGATCCCGCTCCCGTTATTTGCCATGATCGGCGGGATCATGCTGTTTACTCACTCCCATGGTGCTCATCCCTCGGCGGAGAAGATTGCGATGCATCATGCCGTGATGGGCACACTGGCGATATCGGCCGGTTCCAGCAAGCTGGCCTCCGCTTGGAGAGGGATGTTCCTGGGGTGGTCCCGCACCCGTTGGGAGACGATCTGGGCTGGTCTCATTCTTCTGATAGGGCTTCAGCTGCTTGTGTACTCGGAATAGCCTGCGGAAATTCCTAAGCCATTCCTGGTTGATTGACACCTTTCAAAGGCCTATACTACAGATGCTCCGTCTGGAGCGTGAGTTGCAGCAATGATCTTGAAATAGCCGGAATCTCGCTGATTTAGACGAGGGACGCATGGGTGGACATAGCCATTGGGCGACGATCAAGCGGTACAAGGGCGCTCAGGACGTCAAGCGGGGGAAGATCTTCACCCGTATTATCCGTGAAATTGCGATTGCTGCTCGTACCGGTGGTGATCCCGACAGTAATCCGCGTTTGCGCCTGTCGATCGCCAAGGCCAAAGAAGCCAATATGCCCGGCGATACCATTAAAAAAGCCATCCAGCGCGGAACGGGCGAACTTCCCGGCGTTGCGTACGAGGAGTTTTCACTTGAGGGCTATGGACCAGGCGGTACGGCGGTTCTGTTGGAAATCACCAGCGATAACCGCAACCGCACTGTGGCGGAAATTCGCAATCTCTTCACGAAGAATCACGGGAACATGGCGGAAGCCGGAGCCGTGTCCTGGCAGTTCCATAAGAAGGGCCTCTTGACGATCGACAAGGCGAAAGCCGATGAAGACCAATTGCTCGCGCTGGCGCTCGAAGCCGGTGCAGAAGATGTGAAGGTGGGTGATAAGACGTTCGAAGTGATTTGCGGTACGCATGAGTTCGAAGCCGTGAAAAAGGCTCTGGCCGATGCCAAGATCGAGACGACCCTGGCTGAAATCACCTTTATTCCCCAGAACACGATTCGCCTCGAAGAAAAAGACGCCGAGCAGATGCTGAAGTTGATGGAAGCGATGGACGAACACGATGACGTTCAGAAAGTCCATGCCAACTTTGATATCTCAGAGGACGTGATGGAGAAGGTGGCCGCCGCAGCCGGCTAACCGTCCGGTCCAATCTCCACCGCTTCAGGAGTTCTCACCACCGACGCATGATCGCCTTATTGACAGGCCGGTTGGCCTTCAAGGCCCCGACGCACCTGGCCCTTGATGTCCAGGGAGTGGGCTACGAAGTCTTCGTTCCTCTCAGTACTTTCTACAACCTGCCTGATCTTAACGAGACGGTTTCACTGAGCATCCATACGCATGTTCGGGAAGATGCGATTCAGCTGTTTGGCTTCGTCACGCAACAGGAAAAGGACGCTTTTGTGATGCTGACGAGCGTGTCAGGAATCGGCCCCAGGTCGGCCTTGGGTATTCTCTCAGCGCTGCCTGTGTCGGATCTTGTCTCAGCGATTCAAGCCGGAGACGTCGATAAGCTGGAAACCGTTCCGGGGGTCGGGAAAAAAACTGCGGGCAGAATCATCCTCGAACTTAAAGAGAAAGCCGCAAAGCTGCATCCGGCAATGGCACTGGCAACGGGAGGCTCCCCGTCAGGCCAAGATCCGACATTCGAGGATGCTCTTTCAGCGTTGACGAACCTCGGTTATCGGGCCCAAGAAGCAAAAGAGGCGTTAAAGCGGGTGAGGAAATCCGAGGCCGAACCTGTCAGTTTGCAGAAACTGATCCGTGAGACTTTGAAAGATCTGGCAAGGGGGTAGAGATGATTGTGACAACCTCTCGCGCTGCAACCATCTTCCTACTGTTCGCCACGGTTCTTGTGTTCACACCCCATTTTGCGGTGGCCGACGACGCCTCGGTCGAGCCCAAAAGCATCCGCAAGACGTGCGGCAAATGTCCTGACGGCTATGCCATGACGGGAGTCACCGAAGCCCCGGGCATCTGCAAAGACGGAGATCCCACGTTAGTTCAATGTGTGCCGCTTGGCGGGAACCTCTTGTCCGTCTGCGGGTCCTGTCCGGAAGGGTACCGGGAGATCGGCAGTTCCTCGGTTCCGGCCCGTTGTGGAACCCAGGACGGTGGGCGGCTCTCGCAGTGTCAGTTAGAGCGAATGGAATCAAGTTTTCCTGATTCAACGACCGGAGGAAAAATATGCCCGCCTGATTGTGGGAGCATGCCCGCACCGGGACAGGGTGCGTTGCCTATTCCGCCGAAATACCTTCCGACCCCTGAGAAGAAATAGCCGGCTGTTGCGCTGATCAAAGATCATGACCGAGCGAATCGTGAATGCCCAGCTGACCGAAGACGAGCGCAGCATCGAGCAGACGCTGCGTCCGCAGTCTCTTGATCAGTATATCGGTCAGGTCCGTATGAAAGAGTCGCTGCGGATTTGTATCGAAGCTGCCACGCAACGCGGCGAAACCCTCGACCATACGATTTTCTACGGCCCCCCTGGGCTTGGGAAAACGACCATCGCCCATATCATTGCCCGTGAAATGGGGGGCACCTTGCGGGCTACCTCCGGGCTTGTGTTGGCGCATGCAGGGGATCTTGCGGCTATCCTCACAAATCTGGAGGCGCATGATGTGCTTTTTATCGATGAAATCCATCGCCTGCCGGCCTCGGTCGAAGAGGCCCTCTACCCGGCGATGGAGGATTTTCAACTCGATCTTGTCGTGGGCCAGGGGCCCGCAGCTCGAACCGTGAAACTCGACCTTCCTCGCTTTACCCTCGTCGGGGCGACAACCAAAGCCGGTGCCTTGACGTCGCCGCTGCGGGATCGCTTTGGATTAGTCCATCGGTTGGAATTCTATTCGCCGGCAGAACTGCAAGTAATCGTTCTTCGCTCAGCCGGGCTTCTGGATATTCCCATCGATCCGGAAGGCGCCCATGAAATTGCTTGCCGCGCCCGCGGGACGCCGCGCATCGTCAATCGGCTGATCAAGCGTGTTCGCGACTTTGCCCAGGTGAAAGCCGAAGGCCGGATCACGCACGCTGTAGCCCATCAGGCCTTGGCCTGGCTGGGGGTGGATTCAGCCGGGTTTGACGAGATGGATCGCAAGATCCTCCTTACGATCATCGAGAAATTCGGAGGAGGCCCGGTCGGAGCCGATTCCCTGGCCGCGGCGGTGCAAGAGGATCGTAGTACGCTTGAAGACGTGCATGAGCCTTATCTGATTCAGGCCGGCTATCTCGATCGCACCGGGCGCGGCCGACAGGCGACCAAGCTCGCGTTCGATCACTTCAGTAAGCCGACGGATCAGCTGTTCTAGCGACCGATCCCTTCGCACTGTTTATGTTCCAGGGCAACTCTCAAGAGTCGTCCTCGCTCTCTGGCCGTTCAGTCCGCTTAGTGGATAGACGCCGCGAGTCTCCTCTGGACCACAACGTTTGCAGGCGAGTCCCGCAGGGATTCACACTGCATAATGGCTGCAAGTTCTTGAAAGACCAAGAGGGTCTCCTTGCATTACCGGATTTGAATCCTGTATCATCCCTTGCTTACTCGCACCCGTTCTGCCTCTGGACAATCGTCCAACTCATGAGGCGCGGGTGGAGGGGGTTTGTGCATGCCGGGTGACCTTTCCGGATATCGGAAGGAGATTGATCGTATCGACGATGAGATTCTCCGTCTGCTCAATGAGCGGTCGAAGAGCGTCATCGAGATCGGTCATATCAAGAAAGCCCAGGATGCGGACGCCAATCTGCATACCCCGGCCCGCGAAGCCGCGATCATTGAACGATTAGTCGGTCAAAATACCGGTCCTTTCCCCTCAGAAGCCATCCGTCCCGTGTACCGGGAAATCATGTCGGCGTCTCTCTCGCTGGAAGGTCCGCAGAAGGTGGCCTATCTGGGTCCCCGCGCGACGTTCACGCATATGGCCTGCATGCAGAAATTCGGATCGTCCGCTCAGTACATTCCGGTCCACAGTATCAAGGAAGTGTTCAACGAAGTGGAGCGGGGGCGTGCGAATTTCGGTGTCGTGCCGATCGAGAACACGACCGAAGGTGTCGTGAACCATACGCTCGACATGTTCATCGATTCGAACCTCCTGATCTATGGAGAAGTACTCCAAGAGGTCTCGCACCATCTGATGTCGAAGTCCGGAGCGGTGGAAGAGGTCAAAAAGATTTGTTCACATCCGCAGGCCATCGCACAATGCCGCAACTGGATCGAAACCCATATGCCGCATGTGCTGGTGTCGGAAGTCGCCAGCACGGCCCGCGCCGCGGAAATGTGCCAGGAAGATACCACCATCGCTGCGATCGCATCGGAACTGGCGGCTCAGCTCTACGGGCTCAAAGTGATTAAAGCGCGGATCGAAGACAATCTGAACAATTTCACCCGGTTTCTTGTCCTGTCGCAGAAACCGCCGCAGCGCACCGGGAAAGACAAGACCTCATTGATGCTGTCGATTAAGGACAAAGTCGGCGCGCTGTATGATCTCCTCAGACCGTTTGCGTCAAATGGCATCAGCATGACGAAGATCGAGTCGCGTCCCTCCCGGCGGAAGGCGTGGGAGTATATTTTCTTTGTCGATGTGGAAGGCCACATGGAAGAAGAGCGCGTGAATCGGGCCATCGAAGAGATTAAGGGCCGCTGTCTCTTTATGAAAATCCTGGGTTCGTATCCGGCACACAATTAGATCTATGGCACTGCGTATTCATCCAGACATTGCCTCGCTCAGCCCGTATGTTCCGGGCAAGCCGATTGAGGAATTGCAGCGTGAGCTGGGCCTGGCTCGCGTGATCAAGCTCGCCTCGAATGAGAATCCGCTTGGACCATCGCCGAAAGCACTGGTCGCGCTCGTCGGGGGGCATGACAGCCTGCACCGGTATCCGGATGGCGGTGCCTATCGATTGCGTCAGGCGTTGGCCGATCGATGGAAGGTCAGCCTCGATCACATTATTCTCGGCAACGGATCAGACGAAGTCCTTGGCCTGCTGGCCCGGACGTTCCTGGCGCCCGGCGATGAAGCAGTGATGGCCGATCAGACCTTCGTGATCTACAAGATGGAAGTCACGGCGGCTCACGGGAAAGCGGTGATCGTTCCGTTGGTCAATTGGACGCACGATCTCGACGGTATGGCCAAAGCCATTACGCCCAAGACCAGGCTCGTCTTTCTCTGCAACCCCAACAATCCCACCGGGACCATGGTCGCAGCCGATGCCGTCGCCCGGTTCATGGCGCAGGTTCCGGAAAATGTGATCGTGGTCTTTGATGAAGCCTATCTCGAATATGTGCGCGATCCGCATTTCCCGGACAGCTTGCAGTATGTGACGCAGGGGCGGAACGCGATTGTGCTGAGAACGTTCTCGAAAATATACGGTCTGGCCGGGTTGCGGATCGGTTACGGGATTACGACTCCGGAGATCACGAACTGCCTGAACCGCGTGCGGCCGCCGTTCAATGCCAACACGCTGGCGCAGCGTGCGGCTCTGGCCGCGCTAGGTGACGACGAACATGTGGCGAAGAGTCGAGCCGTGAATGCGGCGGGCATGCAGCAACTCGAAAGCGGTTTGCGAGCGCTGGGATTTACCGCGATTCCCAGCCAGGCGAATTTTGTGTATTTCGACGTCAAGCGCGATGGTCGGGTCCTGTTCGATGCCTTGCTGCGCGAGGGTGTGATTGTGCGGCATATTGAAGGCACGATGCTGCGCGTGACGATTGGGCAGCCGGACGAGAATGACGCGTTCCTGGCCTCGTTGAAGAAGGTCTTGCAGTCGAAGTGAAGCAATAGAGAGGGCATCATGATCATCGTCTTGAGACCTGACGCATCTGAACGCGAAGTCGATCATATTATCGATCGGCTGCGCGAGTTGGGATTGAAGTCGCAAATTTCCACCGGTCAGGAGCGTACCATCATCGGAGTGATCGGCGACGATCGGATTTTGCACAATCAGCCTCTAACCGCGCTGCCCGGGGTGGAAAGTGTTCTGCCGATTCTTGCTCCCTGGAAACTGGTGAGCCGGGAATTCAAAAAAGAACCGACCATCATTGATGTGGGCGGGGTGAAGATCGGCGGGAAGAAGCTCGTCATCATGGCGGGACCCTGTGCGGTGGAGCGCCTTGAACTCACGGTCGGAATTGCCCATGAAGTGAAGGCCGCCGGAGCCTCGGTCTTGCGCGGCGGAGCCTACAAACCCAGAACGTCGCCCTATTCATTCCAAGGCTTGGGTCGTGAAGGACTGGACTATTTGCTTGAGGCCAAGAAGCAAACAGGGTTGCCGGTTGTCAGCGAGATTTTAGACACGAGAGACATTGAGCTGTTTCTGGAGAAGGCCGACATCATTCAGATCGGCGCCCGCAATATGCAGAATTTCGAACTCTTGAAGGAGGTCGGGGCCTACGACAAGCCGGTGCTGTTGAAGCGCGGGTTGTCGGCGACCATCAAGGAGTTTCTCCTGTCGGCGGAGTACATCATGTCGCGCGGCAATCGCAACGTCATGCTCTGCGAGCGGGGTATCCGGACGTTTGAAACCCAGTATCGCAATACCTTGGATCTCGCGGCGATCCCGACGCTGAAAGAACTGTCGCATCTTCCCGTCATCGTCGATCCCAGCCATGCGACAGGGAAATGGCAGCTGGTGGCGCCCATGTCCAAGGCGGCGATCGCGGCCGGCGCCGACGGGTTGTTGATCGAAGTTCATTCCAATCCGGAATGCGCCTTGTGCGACGGAGAGGAATCGATCAAGCCGTCAAAGTTCAAAGAGCTGATGCACGATCTTGGAAATATTGGGCGAGCCGTGGGGCGAGAAATTTAGTCTGTCGCAAGTTTTTCCCGGGAGAATAGGCTAAGGCAGCGATGGCAGTTCATTTCAAACAGGTCGCGATTATCGGGGTGGGGCTGATCGGCGGGTCGCTCGGGATGATTTTGCGCCGCAAGGGGCTGGCTGATCAGGTGGTCGGCATCGGCCGGCGGGTGGAGAATCTGAAGACTGCCGTCGAACTGGGTGCGATCGATCGGTATGTGGCCGATCCTAAGGAAGGTGTGCGTAGCGCGGATCTCGTGATCCTGGCCACACCGGTCGATACCTATGACCGACATCTGAAGGACTGGGCTTCGTGCCTCTCCCCCGGGGCGATCGTGAGTGATGTCGGGAGTGTCAAGGGTTTGCTGGTTGAACAGTCTGAAGCCAGCATGCCGGCGGGAGTCCATTTCGTCGGCGCGCATCCGATTGCCGGAAAAGAAAAAACCGGCGTCGCAGCGGGAACCGACCAGCTGTTTCAGGGCGCGCGCTGCATTGTGACTCCCACGGCCAAGACCGATGTTCAGGCCTTGGGGCGGGTGCGGGCCTTGTGGCAGGAGACCGGGTCGATTGTGCTGACCATGGATCCGCACGTGCATGATCAGATTCTGGGAGCCGTGAGCCATTTGCCGCATGTGGCGGCGTTCGCTCTGATTACAGCGTTGGCGAATCTTCGGGACCGTGAAATTACCTCGCTTGACCTGGCGGTGCACTCCGGAGGCGGGTTGCGGGATACGACCAGGATTGCGGCGAGTTCTCCTGAGATGTGGCGGGATATTTTTCTTTGGAATCGCGAGAACGTGGTGCATTTCATCGATGCCTATCAGGAATCACTCCAGGAATTCCGTCGGCTGGTCCATGCGGGCGACGGAGCCGGGATCGAAAAGGCGCTGGAGCGCGCCAAATCCGAGCGCGAGAAGTTGAACATTCGTCCTTCTGTGACGGTGTAACTGAACAATGGCTTCATTGACGATCACCCCAGGCCGCGCGCTCACCGGAGCCCTTACGGTGCCCGGCGATAAGTCTGTGACGCATCGCGCGATCATCCTCACGTCGCTGGCCGAGGGCGAAAGCCGATTATCCAGCTACTGCCGCGGGGAAGACTGCTTGAACACGATGCGTGCGTTTCAGGCGCTGGGCATTCACATTGATGAACAGCCGGACGTGCTTCGCGTGCATGGCAAAGGGATGTGGGGCTTGCGGGAAGCCGATGCCCCGATCGATTGCGGCAATTCCGGGACCGGGACCCGTTTATTGACCGGGCTATTGGCCGGACAGGATTTTTTCACGATTTTGACCGGAGACGAATCGATCCGCCGGAGGCCGATGGGGCGTGTCGTGAAGCCCCTGCGGGAGATGGGTGCGGTGATTGCCGGTCGCAAGGGTGGCGAGCTGGCTCCGCTGGCCATCACCGGCACGCGGCTGCATGGGATTGATTACACCTCGCCTGTTGCCAGTGCGCAGATCAAGTCGTCGCTCCTGTTCGCGGGGCTGTTTGCCGAAGGAACGATGCGGTTTCGCGAGCCGCGCTTGTCACGCGATCATACGGAGCGGATGTTCCAGTCGTTCGGAATTCCGTTGCGGCAGGATGCCGGGACGTTGGTTCTGCAAGGGCGGCCATCGTCCGGCTGGACCGGCCGCGCGATCGTGATCCCCGGAGATTTTTCGGCGGCAGCTTTTTTTCTTGTCGGGGCGAGCATCATCCCCGGCTCTGACGTGACGATTCAGAATGTCGGGATCAATCCGACCAGGACGGGACTGATCGATGTATTGACGGCCATGGGGGCTAAGATCGACGTGCTCAATCGGCGCGATCAAGCCGGTGAACCGGTCGCGGATCTTCGTGTCAGGTCGGCTGCGCTGAAGGGCGTGGCGGTTGGTCCTGAACTGATCCCGCAAACGATCGACGAATTTCCGATCCTCTGTGTGGCGGCGGCAGTCGCGGACGGTGAAACGACGATCTCCGGCGCCGAAGAGCTCCGTGTGAAGGAAAGCGACCGCATCGCCACGATGAGTGCCGAGCTGAAAGCCATGGGAGCCCAGATCACGGAGAAGCCTGACGGTATGGTGATCCGGGGGCTTGGGCAGGCGGGCAAGAATGGCTGCTTGAGCGGGACGCTCCAGGGCAAGAGCCATGGCGACCACCGTGTGGCCATGTCGCTCGCAATCGGCGGGTTAACGGCGACCACCCCCACAGCCGTGGCGGATACCGGCTGCGTGGATACCTCGTTTCCGAATTTCGAGCGCACCCTGGCGAGCTTGTTGACGGCATAGGCATGCGGGCTATAATACGGACTTTATGGATGTGAGGCAGAAGCGAGAACCGTGATCATTGCGATTGACGGACCAGCCGGAGTAGGAAAAAGTACCGTTGCCAGGCTGCTGGCGTCACGGTTGGGCTATCTCTATCTTGATACGGGAGCGCTCTATCGGGCGGTGGCCTGGAAGACGCTGCGGAGCGGCATCGATCCGGCTGATCAACAACAAGTCATGGCGCTGCTTCCATCCCTGTCGATCCAGATGTTGTTTCAAAACGGTGCGATGCTGGTATTGGTCAACGATGTCGATGTGACGAATGAACTGCGTACACCCGAAGTGACGTCGGCGGCTTCCGTGATTTCGGCAATTCCGGCCGTTCGGGAGTGGCTTCTCCCGGTGCAGCGCCAAATCGGGCAACGTGGATCTGTGGTGGCCGAAGGGCGGGACATCGGCACCAAGGTGTTTCCTGCTGCGCCGGTCAAGTTTTTTCTTGAGGCCGATGCGACGGTGCGGGCCGAGCGTCGCCATCGCGAGCTGGTCGCTGCCGGACATAACGCTCCGATGGAGAAGACCTATCAGGATTTGTCCGGTCGAGATGAACGGGATCGCACGCGCGCCGTGGCGCCGCTTGTGCCCGCCGTTGATGCGCGATTGATCGATACCTCGTCCTTGCGCATTGAAGACGTGGTGGAGCAGATGTTGGCGGCTGTTGCGGCGGTCTCGTGAGCGGATTGGTCTATGGGATCCTGTGGGTCCTGGTGCGCGCCTCCGCAGCGATCTTGTTTCGGTACAAAGTGGAAGGGGCGTTGCCGCGGACCGGTGGAGTGCTCATTGCGGCCAATCATGCCAGCTATGTCGATATCCCGCTTCTGGGGTGCGGGATGCAGCGGCGGGCCTGGTATCTCGGGCGCAATGACTTGTTTCCTGTGCCGGTGCTGAACGGGATTTTGCAGCGGCTGGGCTGGATCCCGCTCCGGCCGGGCCGGTTAGACCGGGAGGCGTTCGGGAAAGCGATCAGCCTGATTCAGGCCGGCAAGGTTGTCGTGATCTTTCCGGAAGGCGGACGCAGTCACGACGGCCATTTGCGGCAGCCGAAATCCGGCATCGGGGTGATCGTCTCGCAGACCGGTTGTCCGGTGGTGCCGGCCTATTTGAAAGGGACATTCGACGTATTGCCGACCGGTGCCAGATGGCCCAGGTTTCGGCAGGTGACGGTCAAGCTGGGAGCCCCGCTGACCTTCGAGAGCGGGCATCCCAAAGAACACGATAAGGGAGATGCCAAACGTTTTTACCAACTGGTCAGCCGCACGGTGATTACACATATCGCCGCCCTCGGAAACGTTCCGCCCCCTATGGTGGGACATGAAGGCGAGCGAGTGTCACCGGAGCAGCCGACTACCGGAGCTCGCAACGCTGAGTGAGCCCGGTTTTTTCACCATCAGCACCCGGCCCATGCCGGAGGATGAGGATCTGTCCATGAGTACCGCATCAACAGGGAATGAACCGAAGTTAGATCGCGCCGCGCTGGCCGCGCTCTATGAAGAGACCTTCCGCAATCTGGAGGAG
>CAYPOR010000066.1:0-14998 GCA_964412445.1 uncultured Nitrospira sp. | reverse complement strand
TCCGCGAGGGTGGCAAGACGGTCGGCTCCGGCGTAGTCACTGAAATTCTGGCGTAACGAAGGGCCCGAGGGGCGGGTGATCATTCCGGCTCCTTTCTCTTGGCTCAGTAGCGGATTCGCCTAACGAGGAGAGTGAGATGCGCGAGGTTATCGATTTAGCGTGCACGGTCTGCAAGCAGCGGAACTATTCGACCAACAAGAATAAGAAGAACGATCCGGACCGGTTGGAGCGGAATAAGTTCTGCAAATTCTGTCGCAAGCATATTGCCCATAAAGAAGTGAAGTAGGCCGGGGCCGGAAGGTTTTGCCGGCCGGACAGGTCTCGTAGGGGCATGGTGTCAATGGCAGCACCTCGGTCTCCAAAACCGATGGTCTAGGTTCAAATCCTAGTGCCCCTGCCACACTGGGCATGCTCGGGAATCTCGTGGTGACGGTGTTGTGGATGTGGGGGTTGACGGGGCAGGAAGGCGGAGGGCGAGATGTTTAAGCGGATGACCGAATCCATAAAGCTGTTTCTCGCGGAAGTTCGCGCGGAGTTGAAGAAAGTATCCTTTCCGACGAGAGCTGAAACCATTGGCTCGACGACTGTGGTCATTGTGTTTTGTATTTTGATGTCGCTTTATTTGTCGGTGATCGACTCGTTCCTTGTGTGGCTGGTCAGCAAGATTATTTGATCATTCGACGGATGTGCGTCTCGCGGAGGCGCGTCCTGATTTCTTGACCTGAGGGTGGGGCATGACAAAAAACTGGTACGTCATTCATACGTACGCGGGGTTTGAGGGACGCGTGAAGACCAGCCTCTTGGAGCGGGCCAGTCAGATGGGGCTCGTCGAGAAGCTGGGGCAAGTCCTGGTTCCGACCGAAGATGTGATTGAAATCAAGGACGGGAAGCGACGGACATCGCGGCGGAAGTTCTTCCCCGGCTATGTGCTGGTGGAGTTGGAGACTCCGTTGCAGGACGAGACGATGCAGATGATCAAGGAGACGCCGAAAGTCACCGGATTCGTGGGGGGAGGCGCCCTTCCGCTTCCGCTGACGACCGAGGAAGTCGAATCGTTGCTCAAGCAGGTCGATGCGGGACAGTCCGGACCTCGCGAGCAGGTGAAGTTCATCAAGGGCGACAATGTCCGGATCGTCGACGGCCCGTTCCTGGGTTTCAACGGGCTGGTGGACGAGGTGGATCAGGATCACAGTCGGTTGAAGTTGATGGTCAGTATTTTCGGGCGCTCGACGCCGGTGGAACTGGGGTTCCTGCAGGTTGAGCGAATTTAAGGTGTGCCGTTGTTGCTGTTGAACGTGGCAGCGCTGACGTTCTGAGGAGATTCACATGGCAAAGGAAGTAACCGCTTTCATCAAGTTGCAGATTCCTGCGGGGAAGGCCAATCCGGCTCCTCCCGTCGGCCCGTCGCTCGGGCAGCATGGCGTCAACATCATGGAATTCTGCAAGCAGTTCAATGCGAAGACGCAGAAGGAGGGCGACAGCATTATTCCGGTGGTCATCACCGTGTATAAGGATCGCACCTTTACCTTCATTATGAAGACGCCTCCGGCGTCGGATCTGTTGAAGAAGGCGGCGGGCATTATCAAGGGCTCCGGTGTGCCGCAAAAAGATAAAGTCGGAAAGATCACCCAGGCTCAGCTGCGTGAGATCGCTCAGAAAAAACAGGCTGATTTGAATGCGGCGGATCTGGAAGGGGCGATCAAGATTATCGCCGGGACGGCCAGAAGCATGGGTGTCGTAGTACAGGGGTAGCGGAAAGCGTTCGGGAAGAAGGAGTACGAGGTATGGGAAAGAAGATGAAGGCCGCGTTGGAGAAGGTCGAACCGCGCATGTACGGCTTGCGCGAAGCCGTCGACGTCGTCAAGAAGTCGGCCTATGCGAAGTTCGACGAGTCGGTCGATATTGCCTTGCGGCTGGGTATTGATCCGAAGCGATCCGACCAGATGGTGCGCGGTACGACGGCCTTGCCGCACGGGACGGGCAAGAAGGTCCGCGTGCTGGTCTTCGCCAAGGGAGACAAGGAGCAGGAGGCTCGTCAGGCCGGCGCCGACTACGTGGGATCCGACGATCTCATGGAAAAGATTAAGGGTGGATGGTTGGATTTCGACTGTGCCATTTCTACTCCGGACCTGATGGCGTCAGTCGGAAAATTGGGAAAACAGCTTGGTCCGCGCGGGCTTATGCCGAATCCGAAGACCGGTACTGTGACCTTCGAAGTCGGGAAAGCGGTGGCGGAAATTCGCAAGGGGCGGGTCGAGTTCAAGGTTGAGAAGGCGGGCATCGTGCAGGTGGCGGTCGGAAAGGTGTCGTTCGACATCGACAAGCTGTACGACAACGCCTCCGCCATTCTTGAATCAGTCATCAAGGCGAAGCCGGCGTCCTGCAAGGGCCGGTATCTGAAAAGCGCGACGATTTCCAGCACCATGGGGCCTGGCGTGCAGCTGGATGCGATGGCGTTGACCAAGCAGTGGAGTTAAGCGAGCGCCGGCATGCCCGGCGTCTGCAGAGAAAGGGTCAGGTATGAAGAAGGATCTGAAAGCACCAGCGGTTGCGGAACTTGCCGAAATTTTCGGTCGCGCCAGAATCGCGATCTTGACCGAATCTGTCGGTCTTCCGGTGAACCAAGTCACCGAGCTGCGCAAGCAGTTGCGCGGGGTGAAGGCCGAATACCGGATCATGAAGAACACCCTTGCGATCCGGGCTTCCGAGGGAACCGGTTTAGCCGGCCTCAAGACGCATCTCAAGGGGCCGACGGGAATGGTGATCGGCTACGACGATCCCGTCCTGCCGGCCAAGATTTTGCGCGATTGGATCGGGGCGGAGAAGCGTGAAGAGAAAATCAAGGTCACAGTCGGAGTGTTGGAAGGAAAGCTTGTGCAGGCAGCGGATCTCGCGGCCATCGCCAAGCTGCCTAAGAAGGAAGTGCTCATTGCTATGTTGCTGTCGGCCATGCAGGGACCGATACGCGGCGTGGTCTATACATTGAGCGCAGTATTGTCAAAATTTGTGCGAGTTGTTGCAGCCATTCAGGACAAAAAGAAAGGGGAGGGAGACATGTCAGCTACCACTACAAAATTATCGCAGGAAGAATTGATCAAGGCTATTGAAGGCATGAGCGTGCTCGATTTGGCGGAGTTGGTGAAGGGGCTTGAGACCCGCTTCGGCGTGACCGCCGCGGCGCCTGTCGCCGTGGCCGCGGCTCCGGCTGCCGGTGGTGCTGCCGCTGCCGCAGAGGAGAAGACCTCGTTTGACGTGATCCTCGTCTCGGCCCCTGCCGACAAGAAGATTCAGGTCATCAAGGTAGTTCGCGAATTGACGAACCTCGGGCTGAAGGAAGCGAAGGATCTCGTGGAGGGTGCGCCGAAGCCTGTGAAGGCCGGAGCAACCAAGGAAGAGTCCGACACGATGAAGAAGAAGCTCGAAGAGAGCGGCGCAAAAATCGAAATTAAGTAAGCAGCATTGTTCGATCGTCTTCGGGCGCCGTCAATCAGCTGACGGCGCCCCAAGCCAACCATCGTGTGTGGAGGAGTGCGCATGCCCGAAACGACTCTTCAAGAGTTCGTCGAACGGAAAGATTACTCACGCATCCGGGCCAGCATCGATATCCCTGATCTGATCGAAATCCAAAAGCGCTCGTACGAAGAATTCCTGCAGATGGAAGTCGAGCCCGAGCGCCGTAAGGATCAGGGCTTGCAGGCCGCGCTGGCCAGTGTCTTCCCGATTCCAGACTACAATAATACCGCCGTTCTGGAGTTCTCCAGCTATACCCTGGGAACGCCGAAGTATGATGAGCGGGAGTGCATTGAGCAGGGGATGACCTTCGCGGTTCCGCTCAAGCTTCGCGTACGCCTGGTCGTGTTCGATAAGGAAGACAAGGGCCCGCGAAAGAAGGTGCTGGATGTTCGCGAGCAGGAGGTCTATGTCGGCGAATTGCCGCTCATGACCGAGCGCGGCACGTTCATCATCAACGGAACCGAGCGGGTTGTCGTCAGTCAGCTCCATCGTTCACCGGGCGCATCGTTCACCCATGACAAGGGGCGGACCCATGCGAGCGGCAAGGTATTGTATTCAGCGCGCATTATTCCCTATCGCGGGTCGTGGCTGGACTTCGAGTTCGACGCGAAAGATATTCTCTATGTGCGCATCGATCGCCGTCGGAAAATGCCGACGACGATTTTGCTGAAGGCCTTCAATTACTCCAGCGACGATTTGCTCAAGATGTATTACCCGGTCGAAGAAATCCGGGTGTCCAAGGGCAAATTGTTCCGGAAGCTCGACGCGGAAATCCATCAGGGCCTGCGGTGCTCTGCCGAAGTCATGGAGAAGGGCAGTAAGGAGCCGCTCGTTCGCGAGGGCGCCAAGCTCACCAAGGGCTTGATTGCCAAGCTCAAGGCTGCCGGCGTGAAGGAAATTCCGCTGACTCCCGATGAGCTGGTCGGTCGCGCGGTCTTGACGGAATTGGCGGATGCCAAGAAAAACAAGATTGCCGACAAAAATCAGCGGCTGACCGCGGAGATGCTCGAGAGAATTCTCGAGAGCGACGCCGAGGAATTCAAGGTCATCTATTTCGATACGGCGACCGCGACGCCGGTTATTCTCGATACGCTCGAAATGGAAAAGATCGAGACCAAAGAAGAAGCGATGGTCGAGATCTATCGCCGTTTGCGTCCGGGTGAGACTCCTTCTGTGGAGACCGCCCGGGCCCTGTTCGACAATCTGTTCCTGAATTCCAAGCGGTATGACCTGTCTCCGGTCGGCCGGCTGAAGCTGAACAGCAAGCTGGCGCTGGATCTGCCGCTCGAGCAGCGGACCTTGACGGCGCAGGACATTGTCGAGGTCATTCGCTATCTCGTGAATCTGAAGATGGGGAAGGGGGACATCGACGATATCGACCACCTGGGCAATCGTCGTGTGCGTTCGGTCGGTGAATTGTTGGAGAATCAATTCCGGCTCGGGCTTGTGCGGATGGAACGGAGCATTAAGGAACGCATGAATCTCCTGGATATGGAGACGGTGCTTCCTCACGATCTCATCAACGCTAAGCCGGTCGTCGCGGCCGTGAAGGAATTCTTCAGTAGCAGTCAATTGTCGCAGTTCATGGACCAGACGAATCCGCTGGCTGAGATTACCCACAAACGCCGCTTGTCGGCTCTTGGTCCTGGAGGTTTGACTCGTGAACGGGCCGGCTTTGAAGTGCGCGATGTGCACCCGTCCCACTATAGTCGCATTTGCCCGATTGAAACGCCGGAAGGCCCGAACATCGGTCTGATTACGTCGCTGGCGACCTATGCCAGGATCAATCAGTTCGGGTTTATCGAGGCGCCCTATCGGAAAGTCGTGAAGGGGCGTGTCTCTGACGAGATCGAATTCCTTTCGGCCATCGAAGGCGACAAGTATCTCATCGCGCAAGCCAACTCGACCGTCGATCACGGCGGGCGTTTGACCGCAGAAATGATTACGGCGCGTCATGGCGGAGATTTCGTTTCGGCGACGCCGGACAAGATTGATTACATGGACGTGTCTCCCAAGCAGGTGGTCAGCGTCGCGACCGCGTTGGTTCCGTTCTTGGAACATGACGATGCGAACCGCGCGTTGATGGGATCTAACATGCAACGCCAGGCGGTGCCGCTGGTTACCTCCGACTCACCGCTCGTGGGAACGGGTATGGAAGCGGTTGTTGCCCGCGATTCCGGCTATGTGGTGCAAGCGCGCCGGCCCGGCGTCGTGGAGAGTGTGGATGCGACCCGTATCGTGGTGCGTGCCGAAGGCAAGGAAGGGCGCAAGGGAAAAGATTCGGGTCTGGATGTGTATGACCTGATCAAGTTCCAGCGCTCGAACCAGAACACCTGTATCACTCAGACGCCGGTCGTGCGGCTGGGGCAGCCCGTAAAGGTCGGGCAGGTGTTGGCCGATGGTCCGGCCATCGATCATGGAGAATTGGCGTTGGGGAAAAACATCCTGGTGGCTTTCATGCCCTGGGGTGGATACAACTTCGAAGACGCCATTCTGCTGAGCGAGAAGCTGGTTCGTGAGGACGCGTTTACGTCCATCCACATCGAAGAGTTTGAACTGGAAGCGCGGGACACGAAGCTGGGCAAGGAAGAAGTGACCCGCGATATTCCCAATATCGGCGAAGAGGCGCTCCGCAATCTCGATGAGAGCGGCATCATTCGCATCGGCGCGGAAGTGAAGCCTGGCGATATTCTGGTCGGCAAGGTCACGCCGAAGGGTGAGACACAGCTGACGCCGGAAGAAAAGCTGCTCCGGGCGATCTTCGGTGAAAAGGCCGGCGATGTGAAAGATACATCGTTGACCGTTCCGCCGGGTGTCGAAGGGATTGTGGTCGACGTCAAGATTTTCTCACGCAAGGGGCTGGATAAAGACGAACGCTCTAAGAGCATCGAGAGCGACGACCAGATGAAGCTGCAGCGCGACCATCATGAAGAGCTGCGCATCATCGATGAGGAGAAGACGAAGAAGATCCGTAAGCTGTTGCTCGGTAAAGTGGTCGGGCGCGATTTGATGGATCCGGATACCGGCGATGTCATTCTGAAAAAGAAGGGCAAGCTGACGGCCGAGATTCTCAAGCGGCTCCCCGACGATACCGTTCGCCACATTATCTTGAGCGATCCGGATGAGCAGAAGGAGCTCGAAGATGTGGAGCGTCGGGCGAAGGAGCAGATCGAAATTCTGCAGACGCTCTACGACGAGAAGGTCGGACGTCTGAAGCGCGGCGATGAATTGCCTCCCGGCGTGATCAAGCTGGTGAAGGTGTATGTCGCGATGAAGCGCAAAATTCAGGTCGGCGACAAAATGGCGGGACGACATGGAAACAAGGGTGTCGTGTCGCGCGTGTTGCCGGAAGAAGACATGCCGTATTTGCCGGACGGCACACCGGTCGAAATCGTGCTGAATCCACTCGGCGTGCCCTCACGTATGAACGTGGGACAGATCCTGGAGACTCACCTCGGGTGGGCGGCCAAGGCGCTGGGAATCAAGGTGGCAAGTCCGGTATTCGATGGGGCGTCGGAAACGGAAATCAAGGATCTGCTCACGAAGGCGAAATTGCCGTCGAGCGGACAAAGCACATTGGTAGACGGAAGAACCGGCGAGACTTTTTCCAGTCCGGTCACCGTCGGCTACATGTACGTTCTGAAGCTGCACCACTTGGTGGACGACAAGATTCACGCACGGTCCATCGGACCCTATTCTCTTGTGACGCAACAGCCCCTGGGCGGTAAAGCCCAGTTCGGCGGTCAGCGGCTGGGAGAAATGGAAGTCTGGGCCTTGCAGGCCTACGGCGCGGCCTCGACGTTGCAGGAGTTCTTGACCGTCAAGTCCGATGACGTACCAGGCCGGTCGCGCATGTATGAAGCAATTGTGAAGGGTGAGCCGTTCCTCGAACCAGGGTTGCCCGAATCGTTTAATGTCTTGGTCAAAGAGTTGCAGAGTTTGGGGCTCGACGTCGAGTTGCTGAAGTCGCAAGACTAACCACTTGTGTGCCGGTTGAAAGCCGGTATCAGAGGAGGTCCTACATTGGAAGGCGTATATACATTGTTTGAAAAACCGCGTGATGCGGTGTCGTTCGACTCGATGCGGATTCGCATTGCGTCGCCCGAGAAGATCCGGTCCTGGTCCTACGGCGAAGTGAAGAAGCCGGAGACGATCAATTACCGGTCGTTCAAGCCGGAAAAGGACGGCCTCTTCTGTGCGAAGATTTTCGGTCCGATCAAGGATTGGGAGTGCAATTGCGGCAAGTATAAGCGCATGAAACATCGCGGAATCGTCTGCGACAAGTGCGGCGTCGAAGTCATTCAGTCCAAAGTGCGCCGCGAGCGCATGGGGCATATCGAGTTGGCTGCGCCGGTTGCGCATATCTGGTTCCTCAAAGGCGTACCGAGCCGTATCGGAACATTGCTCGATATGAGCTTGAAGCAGCTCGAAAAGATTCTCTATTTCGAGAGCTATGTGTGCGTCGATCCAGGCTCGACGGATTTGTCCGAAAAGGAACTGGTTCCGGAAGACAAGCTGCGTACCTTGCAGTCTGAATTCGGATCCAGCGGCTTCAAGGTCGGTATCGGGGCTGAAGCCATTCGCGATTTGCTGCGCAAGATCGATATCAATAGTTTGTGGGATGAGATTCAGATCAAGGCAAAGACCTCTGCGTCGGCTGCTTTGAAGAAGAAGTATGCAAAGCGGTTAAAGGTTCTGGAAGCGTTCCGCAAGTCCGGCAACAAGCCGGAGTGGATGATTATGGACGTGATCCCGGTCTTGCCTCCGGAGTTGCGTCCGCTGGTTCCGCTCGACGGCGGCCGGTTTGCGACCTCCGACCTGAACGATTTGTATCGACGGGTCATCAACCGGAACAACCGGTTGAAGCGCTTGATGGAATTGAAGGCGCCAGGAGTCATCATTCGCAATGAAATGCGCATGCTGCAGGAAGCCGTCGATGCCCTGTTCGATAACGGCCGTCGCGGCCGCGCGATCCGGGGACCCAACAAGCGTCCGCTTAAGTCATTGAGCGATATGCTCAAGGGTAAGCAGGGCCGTTTCCGGCAGAACCTGCTCGGAAAGCGTGTCGATTACTCCGGCCGTACGGTCATCGTGGTTGGACCGGATCTCCGGCTGAATCAGTGCGGTTTGCCGAAGAAAATGGCGTTGGAGTTGTTCAAGCCGTTTATTTTCCACAAGCTGGAGGAGCGCGGGGCTGCAACCACGATTAAGAGCGCCAAGCGCCTGGTTGAAAAAGAGCGTCCTGAAGTGTGGGATGTACTTGACGAAGTGATTCGCGAGCATCCGGTGCTGTTGAACCGCGCACCGACTCTGCACCGGCTCGGTATTCAAGCGTTTGATCCGGTCTTGGTCGAAGGTAAGGCCATTAAGTTGCACCCGCTTGTCTGCGCGGCGTTCAATGCCGACTTCGACGGAGTCCAGTTGGCCGTGCTCGTGCCCTTGTCGGTCGAAGCTCAGGTTGAGGGGCGTGTGTTGATGATGTCGATCAATAACATCTTGTCCCCAGCGAACGGAAAGCCGATTGCGGTACCGTCGCAGGACATGGTGTTGGGTGTCTACTGGCTGACAAAAGAGCGTGTGGGCGTCAAGGGGGAGAATAAAATCTTCGGGTCGCCCGAGGAAGTGCGGATCGCCTACGATGCGCGTGAAGTGGAAGAGCATGCCCGCATCAAGGTGCGTCTGGGTGGCGTGCTGGTGCAGAGTACGGTCGGGCGTGTACTCCTCTCGGAAATTCTTCCCGCGAGCATGCCGTTTGCCAGCGCCAATAAATTGATGACGAAAAAGGAAATGACCAAGCTCATCGATACGGTCTATCGGCAAACCGGACATCGGGATACGGTCGTGTTCCTCGATAAGATCAAGGACCTCGGATTCTTCTACGCAACCAGAGCCGGCGTGTCGATTTGCGTCGATAATATGCACATCCCGACGAAAAAGGGTGTGTTCATTGACAAGGCTCAGCATGAAGTCGGCGAGATCGAGAAACAGTATGCCGAGGGGTTGATCACCAACGGCGAACGCTACAATAAAGTCATCGACATCTGGGCGCACGTGTCGGAGCAGGTGGCGAATGAAATGATGAAGGAGCTCGGCGCCGGCGGCGATCCTGCCAAGGCCGAATCCTTCAACCCTATTTTCATGATGGCCGACTCCGGCGCTCGAGGCAGTTCGCAGCAGATTCGCCAGCTCGGCGGTATGCGCGGATTGATGGCTAAGCCGTCAGGCGAAATCATCGAAACGCCGATCACGGCGAATTTCCGCGAAGGGCTGACGGTGTTGCAGTATTTCATCTCGACGCACGGTGCCCGCAAAGGTCTTGCGGATACGGCGTTGAAGACCGCGAACTCCGGGTATTTGACCCGTCGTTTGGTCGACATCGCTCAGGATGTGATCATTTATGAGATCGACTGCGGCACGCACGACGGTATTATGGTAAGTCCGCTTATTGAGGGCGGTGAAATCATTCAGCCGCTGGAAGAGCGTGTGCTTGGTCGCTTGGCCGCAGAAGATATCCGCGATCCTGTGACCGGTGAAATCATCGTGTCGCGCAATGAAGAGATCAATGAAGATCGCACCAAGGCTGTGGTTGAGGCCGGTGTTGAGCGTGTCAAAATACGATCCGTACTCACCTGCCAGGCTTCTCGGGGTGTGTGTCAGGCCTGCTATGGCCGCGACCTCGCTCGTGGACGGCTCGTTGAGAAGGGAGAGCCGGTCGGCGTCATTGCGGCGCAGTCTATCGGTGAACCCGGAACACAGCTGACCATGCGTACTTTCCATATCGGAGGTACGGCCAGCAAAGTGGTGGAGCAGACGATTGTCGAAGCGAAGCATGCCGGTCGCATTAAGTTCCTGAGTTTTGATGCGAAGAAGAACGCCGATGTGCCGACCCCCAGCATCGCCGTCAAGAACAAGGAAGGCGAGTGGGTTGTGATGAGTCGTAACGCCAAGATCGGCATCGTCGACGAGAACGGTCGCGAGCGGGAAAAGTATCCCGTGGTCTACGGTGCCAAGATCAAGCTCGGCGACGGCGATAAGGTTGTCGTCGGTCAAAAGCTCGTCGAGTGGGATCCCTATTCACTCACGATTCTGACTGAAGTCGGCGGACGGATTGCGTTCGGCGACATCGTCGAAGGCGTGACCATGAAGGATGAGTTCGATGAGGTTACCGGTTTGTCCCGTAAGGTGATCATCGAGCATTCCGGTGCGACGCTTCGCCCGCGTATTTCGATCAAGGATGAGGGCGGGAAGACGTCCAAGGTTGCGGCGGGCGGGAACGTGGCCCGCTATCTTCTGCCGGTCGGCGCCCATATCTTTGTCGAAAAGGGGGCGGCGGTGCATCCCGGAGACGTGTTGGCAAAGATTCCTCGCGAAACCACGAAGACCAAGGATATCACCGGCGGTCTGCCGCGTGTAGCCGAGTTGTTCGAAGCGCGCAAGCCGAAAGAGCAGGCCGTCATCAGTGAAATCGACGGTGAAGTATCCTACGGTGGATTCGTGAAGGGGCAGCGAAAGGTGCTCGTCGATAATAAGATGGGCGACGTAAAGGAATATCTGATTCCTAAGGGTAAGCATGTCAATGTGCACGAAGGGGATTGGGTGCGTGCCGGTGAACCGTTGATGGACGGGTCCGCCAATCCGCACGATATTCTCGATGTGCTCGGGCCGAACGAGCTCCAGAAATATCTTGTGGATGAAGTGCAGGACGTCTACCGGTTGCAGGGCGTGACGATCAATGACAAGCATATCGAAATCATTGTGCGCCAGATGTTGCGCAAGGTGCGCATCGAAGATCCGGGGGATACGGAATTCCTCCCGGGCAGCCAGGTGAGCAAGGCCTTGTTCGAAAAGGCGAACGAGCGCGTGCTGGAGAAGGGCGGTACGCCCGCTCTCGGTAAGCCGGTTCTCCTAGGTATTACTAAGGCAGCGTTAACCACTGATAGCTTTATTTCCGCCGCGTCGTTCCAGGAAACGACGCGCGTCTTGACGGAAGCGGCGATCAACGGCCGTGAAGATAATCTTCTCGGTTTGAAAGAGAATGTTATCGTCGGTCGTTTGATTCCGGCCGGAGCCGGATTCGAAGAGTATCGCGACACGTTCGTGATCAGCGAAAAAGCCGCTCCGGTGGCCGTGGCGGCTGCTGTGGGTGGCGGTGAAATCGGGCAGGAGCGTGCGGCCTCGGCCGCCGTCGATGGTGCGGCTCGCTCATGATTTCTCCGGAAATCCGATGGTTCTTGGGGTGGCTTGACAGGCGATGATTGCATCACTATAATCCGACGGCTTTGCGGAAGACGCCGGTTGGATTTTTGAAATCGATAAGGGTTAGAACACGATGCCGACAATCAATCAGTTAGTGAGAAAAGGGCGAAACCTTGTCAAGGCAAAGACGAAGAGTCCGGCGCTCAAGGGCTGTCCTCAGAAGCGCGGAGTTTGTCTCCGTGTGTATACGACGACTCCGAAGAAGCCGAACTCGGCGTTGCGCAAAGTCGCTCGCGTGCGGTTGACGAACGGAATGGAAGTGACGACATACATTCCAGGTGTCGGGCACAATTTGCAGGAGCACTCGATTGTGCTCGTGCGTGGTGGCCGTGTAAAGGACCTTCCCGGTGTGCGATATCACTTGGTGCGAGGCGCTCTCGATGCCGTTGGGGTGGCTGATCGAAAGCAGAGTCGGTCCAAGTACGGCGCAAAGCGACCGAAGTAAATTCTGGAATAACGAGAAAGAGTATTTGACATGCCAAGAAGTAAATTCCTAGATCAGCGCGAAGTTCTTCCTGATGTGCGGTATCGCGATAAGCTTGTCGGGAAGTTTGTGAATACGCTGATGAGCGGCGGAAAGAAGAGTACGGCTGAGCGGATCTGTTACGGGGCCTTCGATGCGATTCAGGAAAAGACGGGGAATGATCCGTTGAAGGTTTTTAAGGCGGCTATCGATAATGTGAAGCCGATCGTCGAAGTGAAGTCGCGGCGTGTCGGTGGTGCATCGTATCAGGTTCCGGTTGAGATTCGGCCGGCTCGGAGGGTTTCTTTGGCGTTGCGTTGGCTGGCGGAGTATTCGCGGACTCGCGGTGGAAAGAGCATGCGGGAGCGCTTGGCTGCCGAGTTGATGGATGCGTCGAATAATACTGGCGCTTCTGTGAAGAAACGGGAAGACGTGCATCGGATGGCGGAAGCAAACAAAGCGTTTGCCCATTATCGCTGGTAGCGTCGTACTGTGCCGCAGATGAGCCGTGCTGCGATTTGCAGTTTCGGGTTGTTGGTGAGTCGCAGCAGTGAAGATCGGCTTACTCTGTGGCGCGTGTATTTTAGGGGATTGAAGTGGCTCGTCAAACATCATTAGAACATACGAGAAATATCGGCATCATGGCTCACATTGATGCCGGAAAAACAACAACGACCGAGCGCATCCTGTTTTACACGGGAATGACGCATAAGATCGGTGAAGTTCATGAGGGTGCTGCCACCATGGACTGGATGGAGCAGGAGCGTGAGCGCGGGATCACGATCACTGCCGCGGCGACGACCTGTTTCTGGCGTGATCATCGAATCAATATTATCGATACTCCGGGTCACGTGGATTTTACGATTGAGGTCGAGCGGTCTTTGCGCGTGCTTGACGGAGCCGTGGCGGCATTCGACTCTGTTCAGGGTGTAGAGCCCCAATCTGAGACGGTGTGGCGACAGGCTGATAAGTATCATGTGCCTCGCATCGCGTTCATGAATAAGATGGATAGAATCGGCGCTGAGTTTTTTGCGAGCGTCCAATCTATCATTGACCGGCTTGGGGCCAACCCGGTTCCGATTCAGATTCCGATCGGACGAGAGGCTGAGTTCCGTGGCACGGTCGATTTGGTCAAGATGAAGGGGTTTTTCTATGACGACGAAACGCTGGGTGCGAAGTATGTCGTTGGGGATATTCCTGAGAATCTAGTTGCGCAGGCGAATGAGTATCGAGAGAAAATGATCGATGCGGTCGCTGAGTTTGATGAGCAGGTCATGGAGAAATATCTCAATGGCCACTCATTGACCGAGGAAGAGATTAAGCGCGCGATTCGTGCTGCCACCATCGCAATGAAAGTGACTCCAGTTCTTTGCGGGTCAGCCTTTAAGAATAAAGGCGTGCAGCAGTTGTTGGATGCTGTGGTCGATTATCTGCCGTCTCCGCTGGATATCCCGCCGGTCAAGGGTGTTGATCCTAATACAGGAAAAGAAGTTGAGCGGAAGCCGGATGACAACGATCCTTTTGCTGCGCTCGCTTTCAAGATGATGACGGATCCATTCGCTGGTCAGGTAGTATTTTTCCGCGTGTACTCCGGGACGTTAAAGACAGGCTCTCCTGTGTTGAATGTGACAAAGGGGACGAAGGATCGCATCGGTCGTTTGCTGAAGATGCATGCGAATAAGCGTGAAGAAATCGACGTGGCATATGCCGGAGATATCTGCGCGGCTGTCGGCCTGAAGGGGGCGACCACCGGAGATACTCTGTCTGAGGAAAAGCAGCCGGTTTTGTTGGAGGTCATGAAGTTTCCTGAGCCGGTCATTGCGATGGCGATTGAGCCGAAGACGAAGGCCGACCAGGAAAAGATGGGATTCGCGCTTCAGAAGCTGGCGCAAGAGGATCCTTCGTTCAGGGTGCGGACGGACGAAGAGACGGCACAGACGATTATTGCTGGCATGGGTGAGCTGCATCTTGAGATCATCGTCGACCGTATGCTCCGTGAATTCAAGGTTGAGGCGAATGTCGGTAAGCCTGAAGTGGCCTTCCGTGAAACCATTCGGCGCTCTGCTGAAGCCGAGTCGAAATATGTCAAGCAGACCGGCGGTCGCGGGCAGTATGGCCATGTCGTTCTGACGGTGGAGCCGTCGGAGTCTGGCAAGGGATTTGAGTTCGTCAATAAGATTGTCGGCGGTGTGATTCCGAGGGAATTTATCCCGGCCGTGGAAAAGGGTGTAAAGGAGCGTCTGGATGCCGGTGTGATAGCCGGGTATCCATTGCGCGATATTCGTGTGACGCTCACATACGGTTCGTATCACGATGTTGACTCCAATGAAATGGCCTTCAAAATTGCCGGATCTATGGCGTTTGCTGACGCTTGCAAGCGCGCTGACCCGGTGTTGCTTGAGCCGATTATGAAGGTTGAGGTGTTGGTTCCTCAGGATTTCATGGGTGATGTAATCGGCAATCTCAATGGTCGCCGCGGAAAAGTTCAGGGTATGAAGGTGCGAGCTGGCGCGCAGGCTATTGAAGCAACCGTTCCGCTCAGCGAGATGTTCGGGTATGCCACGGACCTTCGGTCTCGTACGCAAGGTCGTGCGACCTACAGCATGGAGTTTGATCGCTATGATCAGGTTCCTCGGCAGATTGCTGATGGGATCATCGCGAAATATCGGGGTGAGTAATCATAGAGTTCAGTTGGTGTAGAGGGAGGGAGTAGGTTATGGCGAAGGCGAAATTTGAGCGGAAGAAGCCGCACGTGAACATCGGGAC
>CAYPOR010000065.1:0-15093 GCA_964412445.1 uncultured Nitrospira sp. | reverse complement strand
TCAAGAATCTCGCTTTGATCATCGCAGCTATTCCCCCGAAGGGCCGGGGACTCGGAGGGAGGCCACCTCCGACTCCCCGGGCAGGTCTGGAAGAAGGGTGCACAACCGCCAGACCCGTTTCTGATTCATCCTCGCCTCTTGCTCACATGGAAACCCGATCGCAAGCGAACCACCTTGCCGCGCCTGTCCGGCTCCCGGCTCACCTGATCGGTGCGCTGATCTTCGATGAGTCCGTTCAGCGACGCGCGAAAGATTCGCAGGCTGCCGCGGCCGATCTTCGTCGCGCGCAAGCGGCCTTCCTCGATCCATCGATAGATCGTCCACTTGCTGACGCTGAGCAGCGCGGCCGCCTCTTGAACACGTAACAACGGCGGTTCCATACAGTCCTCTCGAACGGCGCGTGTGGCGGGGGAGCGCCCAACCTGCGCTCCCCCTGGTGAGATCTGCGTCAGGAGGTCAGTCCAACCACAGATCCCAACGTCCCGTCCCACACCATCGCCCAACTAGCGCGCCATGCGCTTGTCGAAATACTCGTCATACCGATGCACAAAGTCTTTGGCCGCCAGCGGCGCATGGCACGCGCGGCACTTCGTGAAGTCTTCGGCCAACGCTTTGCCGTCGGGGCCGAAAGCGGAAAAGACCCAATTTCCGTTTTTCAGATTGTCGGACACGTCCTGCCCCCAGCCTTCACCTTTGGCCATGACAAACACTTTTGCGAGATCGCCCTTGATGAGCTTGCCGTCTGCGCCGGATTCCGGCACCTCTCCGTTCATCCTGGCCTTGTGCAACTCCATGACCATGACGGTGCCAGTGGGAAACATCTGTCCCTGGTTCGTACGCGCACCGACCTGATTCACAAAGAGCTCGCGTATCTGCTTTGCATCCGGCCGCTGGACTTCGGAGAGAAACTTCGGCCAGGTTTTATAGTCGGCCGGATACGCCAATTCGCCGTCTTTCGGCTTCACCGGCGCCTTCGCCGCCGGAGTCGCCCCCATTTCACTGCATCCGCACAAGAACAGCACGACCGCCAGCATGAGTCCGCTCTTCTTCATCACCGGCCTCCTTATGATTTAGCGTGTCCTGGACCGCCGCGATCCACCCAGGCCTTGCAGCCGATCCCCTGACGCGAGGGCCTGCTCAACCGACGCCGCCAATTGCACCAGCGGCACTCCGTCGGGCCGATACCGCACTAGCACCGTCCCGTGATCGTTCAAGAACTCGACCGCTTGTACGGTCGGAAAGCGCCGCAACGCTCCTTCGACCTCATCGCGGTGGTATTCGCAGAATCGCCCGCCGATCTGGACGATGACCTGATTGACGGCCGATTCTTCCGGTCCCATCGACAGTTGCGGCGTCTCCTCCGCTTGAACCGGCATAGGCACACTCAGACTGATCGCCAATCCCATCACCATAAGACCACGCTTCATGGACTCCCCTCCTCTTGGTTGATCGACAGATCGCCGCACAAAGGCCGGAGCGGAGACTCAGTGGAGAGAGTCTGCGCCCCAGTGGGCCCGGGCAAGGAGGCCGCCATACCCGAGCCACACACATGGATTGAGACAGACCGGGGTAACCCGGATCGCTCAGGTGAAAGGCGTTCTGAAACGCAGGCGGCACTCCAGCAGTGGAGTCCTGTCCTGGTCCAGCATCATGTGGTCACGATGAAACGAACGCGTCCCGCCTGAATTATCCGAGCGGGAACACGGGAGGAGCACGGGAGCGGAGGAGCGACACTGAAGAAACCGAGACCGATTGAACTGGAGAAACGAACGCAGCGAACACCACCGGCTCAACCACATCAACCGGAGCCGACGCCGCCAGCCCGGTCTCCGGAGTGGCCTGGCAGGCCCAGGCGCAGAGAGAGGAATGCGCGGTCTCGTGACTGTGATGTTGTTCATGGCCGCCGGCGTGGGCGGACACCGGCAGAGCCAGCGAACAGGTGGCGGCCAGGCAGACCAGTCCGACATAGATCACCGCCGTAATGCCGGCGACGACACTCGAGACTGTTCTGATGGAACGGCCGCTCATACCTTCCTGCCCTTTCACCCTACTCATGTACGCCGATCCCTTACGACTGTCTACCGATGGCTGCTCACTTGTGCTACAGAATTCTGCGTTGCTCCGACACAGTATTCCTGCGAACGCATCTCCCGTAATCGTTCATTCGACGGAGCCGCCATAGGGCGGCTCCGTCGATAGTCCGACTGCTAGAACAATCCCAGCGTCACGCCGCCGTAGATCGCCCGGCCGTAGCCGGCGAAGAAGGCCTGTTGCCCGGCAGCGGCAGCATGGGTTTCTCCGCCGATGACCTGGCCGGACGCGGCGTACTTTTTGTCCGCCACATTGTCGATCTCCAGATAAAATTTGGCGAAGCGGAACCACGAGTTCTTCAACTCCACGCTCTTATGCACATTCACATTCCCGATCACATAGGATGGAATGCCGAAGGTGTTGCTGTTATTCAGATAGTAGCTATTGTAATAGCTGCCTTCCACCCATCCGCCCCAGCCGCTTTCGGCATGTTCATACTCCACCTTGCTGTTCAACACATCGGTCGGCACGTTCGGCACAGTCTTGCCGTCCCGGACTAAGAACCCCGTCGCTGTCCGGTCGGAGAAGTTGATGTAGCGCGCGTCTGTATGGGTATAGGCCCCGGAAAGGCGCAGCCCAGAAACCGGCCTCCAGTCATAAAACGCCTCGATCCCCCGGTATTCCGACGAGGAAGCATTCACCGAGGTGGTATTGTTCGCCGTGATAGTCTGGGTAATGATTTCGTCTTTGAAGAAAGTCCAGAACCCCACCAGCTGGATCGTCAGCGTCTGGTGCAGCTTTGATTCCGTGCCGATTTCCACATTGAGATTCTTCTGCGGTTTCAAATCAAAGTTCGATCCAGGCAGCCCTGTAATGGGGTCTCTGGTCAGATTGCCGAATGTCGGCAGCCCATATCCCGTTGATCCACGAACCCAGTGGCGGTAGCCCTCCGCCGGTTTCCACGTGAGCGCGACCTCCGGAGCCCAATTGGCAAAATCACGGTGGGCATTGGGCCTTGAGGTGACTGCCCCAGCCGTATAATTGATCGTTTCAATACTCAGATGCGACTGTTCGAAACCAAAACCAGCCGCCAACGTCCATTTCGGAACAAACTCCAGCTCTTCACGAAACCGCGCGCCGATATTGCGAATATTGCCACGGTTATTTTGAATCAACGTCCCGCGGGTCCCTTGTCCATCGGCCAGATTTTGAAACGTCTGCCCTTCCTGCTCCATGCTGTTGGCGAAAAATCCCACGTAGCTTCTCAGCGGCATATCCCCGAGCCGGCCGTCATGCCGAAGATCGGTGTAATGCTTGTAGTTCGGATTGATGTTGTCGCTGATCTGATTGAAGGTCTGGTTGATGTCTTTCACATCGTAGTCGCCTTCGATCGTGAGCACGGTGTTGGCATTCAGCTGCCGCTCATAGATGCCCCCGACGATGGTTCGCCGATCAACCCGCTGCTGGTGAAGCAAATCCGCCGTGGTCGCCCCGCTGCCGCCGGACTGCCGGTCGTCGGCGAGAAACTGGGCTTGCGTGAGTCTGGTCGGCACGCGGGAATCCAGCCAGTTCGAGATGGCTTTGAAATAGAAATTCTGTTTGTCGTCGATCTTGAACCGGAGATTGAAATTGAGCGTCTGGGTTTTGTAGCTGCTGTTGGCAATGTAGCCGTCTTCCCCGACGTTGCTGGCGAACATGGAAATATCGAGATGCTCCGTCTCCTGGCCGACGGCAAACGCTTCTTTGTGGTAGCCGTACGAACCGCCCGACAGGAACGATTCAAATCCGTTGATGTCGCCGCCGCGGCGAGTCCTGAAATGGACCATGCCGCCCAGCGCATAGTTGTCATAGAGGGACGAGGAGGCGCCGCGAATGACCTCGACGCTGCGCATGAACCAGGGATCGTGGATGTCCAGCCGCGAGAGCCCGTCGGACTGAGTCTGAATAAATCCGTCTTCGTACATCTTGATATCCCGAACAGCGAACGACGTCTTCACGCCCTGCCCGCGGATCGCGATACTGAAGTCACGCGGCCCGTTGGCCTGGCGAAGGATGACGCCCGGCAGCGACTCCATCGACTCTTTCATCGTCCTCGTCGGTTGAGAATCGGTCTCTGCCTGAATCGTAGAGGATAAAGACACGCCCTCCGGACGCTTTTGCAGCCGCTTGCTGACGATGCTGGTATCGGCCAATTCATATTCCGGCATCGCGTCAACTGTCTCTGTCGCCTCCGCCTGTTCCGGCTTCACTTTTTCCGTCACGGTCTTCGGTCGTTCTGCAGGAGGCAAGGTGCTCTCACGATTCCTTTTGAGGTCATCCAACTCCTGGAGAATGCCCTTCAGCTGTTCACGCAACTGCTCTTCGCGCGGCGACGAAGACAGACCTTCGGGTTGAACCGGCTCTTGTGCCAGTGCAACCGATGCCCCTATCGCCAGACTTCCAATCAGGGTTCCCACACGCCACACTCGACTGATGCACGTAAACGACACCATGACCCGTACTCCTCTTGAGATAAATGGCGCACCATCATCCAGACTGGACAACGCCAGGCTGGAAGTTGTGGCTGAATGAACGTTGAATGGGGAAAAGATTACCGCTGAGGCGGCGCGCGCGACTGCGCGAAATACAGGAAGACCAGCGATGGCCGGATGGACGCGACTAACAGCAATAGCGCCGCCAGAGCCAGCGGCTGCGAGTCCGGCGCTGCGGATGGACTGTCAGCCGGTTGATTGGCCTGGCAGGCCCAGGCACAGAGCAGCGAATGGGTGGCACCACCGGTGTGGTGATGGGTCGAGCGCGGCTGCGCCTGATGCGTGAACAGGCAGGCTGCGGCACTGAACGACAACGTCAGATAGATTGCAGCCGTGGCGAGCGCGAGAGGCAGCATGCGCGAATGCACCAGCCTCCACCGTTTCATTTCCCGCTCTCTATCATCTGCCGCATCATCGCCACCGCCTCGGGGCTGTCCCACGCGCGCGGCCCGACCGCCCGACCCGACAAGGTCCCGTCGCGCCCGATCACGATCGTGGTCGGCAACCCGCGCACCATAAAGGATCGCGAGACTTCCTGATCTTCATCGAACAACACCGGCAGCGTCACGCCCGCATGCGAGAGGAACTGGGCAATGCCCTGCCGCTGCACATCCGTCGTCACGGTCAACAGGACGAACTGCGCGGGATCGAACTGCTGCTGCAACCTCGCAAGCGACGGCATTTCCTCTTTACAGGGGCCACACCAGGTGGCCCAGAAATTAAGCAGCACGACTTTACCGGCCAGGTCGCGGGATTTGACTCTGGTCCCGTCCAACGACGTGAGTTCGAAGGGCACGGCCTGCACGCCGGCGGGAAGCCGGCTCATTTTCATCGACGCAATGGGATCCAGCGGGGATTCCTTGGGGTCATGCGCGCAAACCGGCGCCACTATCGCCAGGCTCAGCAGGGCCGGCAACACAATCCCCCTCAATCCTGTCCGTACAACACTCACGCTACGGCTCCTGCCTCGCGACGACATTCATGCCGGGCAATTGGAGTGTCTGCACGACGAGGCGGTGCGCCGGCATCGCATGTTCCATCCAGGCCAGGACGGCCAGGCCCTGCGCGTTCACGGAAACCGACGGAGTCTGGCCTTTTTTGTCGTTGATCTTTTGCGGAAGGCTGAACGACTGCCCGCGATCGAGCGAGACACTCACAACCACTTCCCGCCGCACCGGCGACTGTTCTTCCCAGACAAGGATCACGCGCCCCTCCTGATCGACGGCCATCTGCGGATGATCCGGAAAGGTGCCTTTGGAGAAATTCAATTTCTGCTTCGGCGAAAAGGTCTCGCCCTTGTCGTCCGAGTAGGCCAGATAGATCGACGGGGTTTCATCAGACCCTTCGGTGTACCAGGCCACATAGAGACGGCCTTGACGGTCCGTCCCCACAGACGCCGGCCGATGCGGACAACCGGGGAACACCCATCGGTCATGGCCGACGATCACCGGAGCCGAATAGGTCGCGCCTCCGTCGGTCGAACGCGCCACGACAGTCTCGCGAAGATCCCCCGGAAGAATTTTTCTCCAAGCGACATACAGGGTGCCGTCCGGACCGCTGGTCATCGCTGTCCTGCAACAGACGCAGGTGTTTTCATCGACCTTGAGATTCTTGTCCACCGTACGGCCCTGGTCGGTGGAACGCGTCGCAAACGTGCCGGATTCTTTCTTGCCCTCCCGCCCGTCGATCCAGGCGATGTGGACGGCTCCATCGGGAGCCACGTGGATCGAATCGAAACTGTGTCCGATGACTTGTTGATCGTCGTTCACCAACACCGACGGCTGAAACGTCTTCCCGCCGTCGGTCGACCGGCTGAGGCGCAGGTCGTTGGAGAACGGTTTGTCCGGAGTCACCTTCGGATGAGTCACGGCCCAGGTCATGAGCACGTCGTCGCCGGATACGGCCAGAGCCGGCGCTTCCTGGCGACTATAGGGCACTTCGCCAGAGCCGTTCACACGCACCGCTTCGCCGACAGGGCCGTCGACTTTCTCCAGGCGCGAATACAGCACCATGCGCGTCTCTTTCTCCTCTTCGACCCAGGCAAGAGAGACCCGGCCCCGGTCATCGATCCGGACCGAAGGCCCCACCACGCTCCGGACTTTGCGGTCGGCCGTGACCTTAGGGCCCAGAGTGAATGCCGGCGCAGATTCGGCCCACGCAATCGCGGCACTGAACAACAGGCTGCCGCCGATTCCGATGCACCAGGCGATTCGACTGTCTACAGTCGGCGTCATGGGTCTCATGGATGACTCCTATCCGGCGAGGCTATAGACAATCGGCACATACACCGCCACCTCCGCCGCGCTCAACGCCTGTTTCATATGGATGGGACAGGCCAACCGAACGGTCTCCATCGCCGCGCGATCAAGCACCTCATGGCCGGAACTGCGGTGCACCACCACATCAACCAAATGACCATCGGCGCGGAGAACGACGCGCAGCACCACCTTCCCTTCCGAGCCGTTCAAACGAGCCGAGCTGGGATAGCGCGTCAGTTCTTTAATACGCCGGCCGAGCGACTCGGCCAGCCAGGCATTGTCCGCCTTCGTCGCCGAAGGAACCGGCGCAGCTTTGGCGACCAGAGGCGCAGGGGCCTGGGTTTGAACCGGAGCTGCTGCCGCAGTCGATTCAGCCGCAGCCGGAACGGATGACGCTGCCGGCGATTCGGTCGCCGCCTTTGCGGCCCCTTCTCTGACCGCCACAAGCGGCCGCCATTCGGGCGCCATCTCTTCAGGAGACGGGCTCTCATGATGAATCACGGGCGCCGACTCCGCACGATGGGCGTGAGACGGCGCGGGAGGCTCGTATGCCTGCGCCGTCGCCACCGGTTCGACCGGCGGCGGCACTTCCTTCGCCACAGGCGCCGGACGCGGCTCATGGATCATCGGCTGCGGTTGCACCACTTCCTGGGGCTTGACCTCTTCCTTCTTGATCTCTTCTTTCTTCGTTTCCTGGACCGACGGCGGGGTAGGCGGCGGGATCGTCGGATGGACGACTTCCGGACTGTACGGTGTGGCCACGCGGGTCATGACCATATCGGACGTCGGTTCTACTGGCTGGATTGGTTGAGCCGTCTGTACGATCCGGGCCGCTGTCGGCTTCACCGGCTGAACAATCGGTGTGGACTGCGGCGTCTCGAGCTGAGAAGCGTCCGGTGAAGGCTGAACCAGCGCGACTTCCCACTGGAAGATTTCTTCCTTGAGAATCGGCTGGACCTGCGCCGTGATCATGAAGGCCAACCCGACAATCAAAGCATGCAGGCCAAGCGAGAGACCCCAGGCGAAGTACGGCACTCGGTCACTCTCAGCAGCAGTAGTCATCATAGAAAACTCGCGCAATAGAGGCGATTACACAATACTCACCCTCACAGGCGACATACCGGCACAGGCCTTATAGAGCGTCTCTGTTGTAGGGGAAGAATGAGAAGATCGTCTACTGACGGATGCCGACGGATGCTACAAGCATCCGTCGGCATCGGACATACTGGCGGGGTTAATGGATGGCGGAACCCACCGGAGACAGCGCTCCGCTATGAACAAACAAGCCGGAAGACACGTCATCCGTCCGGTTCTGTTCAACAAGCTTCTCGATCGACCGGCTAAACACCCGCAAACTCCCGCGCCCGATCTTGGTGCCTTCCAACCGGCCCTGCTCCACCCAGCGGTAGATCGTCCATCGGCTGACAGCCAGCGCTTCCGCCGCCTCTTCGACACGCAACAGTGGTTTGTTCATGATCCTCTCACTTTCCGGTTGCGGGAAGGAGGCGGGATACCCCGCCTCCTTCCCCATCCATGGTGATCGAGTCGACCTTTCCGCCTTACTCCGGCATTCCGTGATCGTCGAGCCGCTCGGTAAGCGCGATGGGTTGGCTGCTTGAATTGCCGGTTAAGGACGCGGTGGCCTGATTCCCAGAGGTGGCAGCACCGGAGGCGAAATACATGACCGCACCTGGATTTCCTCCGACAAGCACACTACCGGTGAGCTGGTTGCTGCTGTTAATAAGGGACACGGACCCGGTCGATCCCGCCGTGCCATTCGACACTAGCACCGTGCTTGCCTGGCCGGCCCCTTGGACCAGCACATCGAAGTTGTGCCCGGCGGCTGCCAACAGGGTAATCTCCGCCAGCAACTGCGGTGCGGCGGGGAAAGTCGACGGGTTGAACACAAACAGGCGATTCTTTTTCTGTGCAGCCGACTGTGCCGCATTGCCCGTCGTCGTATCAGACGCCAACAGATACATCCGTTGACCATCCGGCGTGAATTTGAAGGTCGAGGGAACCACGTTATCAAGATCCATGACCGGAGTGATCACAAGCGGTCCGGCTGCGGTGAGATCAACCACGGCAAGCTTGCCGATGATCTTCGTTGGATCGGTGGTGAGATCACTCCCGCGGAGGAAGAGGAATCTTCCATCGGGCGTGATTCCGTAGGAAGCATAGGGAGTCCCTGCATAACTCAGCCGCCTCGTAATGGCTACCTTATGATCGCCAGGGCCCGGCACGATGAGCTTGGGATCGACTTCGACGATCTCTTTGTACGCAGTCTGCATACTATAAATCTTGCCGACGGCCTTCGACCAGCGGATGCCGTGCGGGTTTGAGCCGTTCGCCGTAAACGGAACGGTGATAGCTGTGGAGTTTTCGTTGTTGCAGGCCGCTCCCGCCGGAGTCAGACCTGCCTGGCCCGCATCCGTGCAGAGATCAAGACGGGCAACCAAAGAACGGTACGTGGGTGACGCTTGATTGTTATCGAGAAACGCGATTTGGCCGCCCTTCTCCTGGGTGACGGCAACGTACTTGGGAATAGTCGCGTCAGTCGCCGTGGGTTGTGAAAACGCCGTGACCTGATGACCGGAAGCGAGGGTGCACGTAGTACCCACAACGGTTGGAGGATTTCCGCCTGGCCCGATGTGGGAATTGTGCAAAACTGTGACCGATGTACCTGCCGCGCAATTGATAGGGTCGTTCCCGTTCGTCGGATCGCCATCGTTCATCGACCAGATTACTTCTCCGTCAGTCGGATCCCGGTAGATGTGGACTGGGCGCGTGCCCGTGGCCAGATTGGCTTCATGGATCGGCGTAGCGCCGCTGATCGGATCGATGGTTGCCACCTTGTTACCGGCGCCGAGGTTCACGAAGAGCCAGTTTTCACTTGAGAATTGCATGTCCCCCAACGCATTCCCCTCAAATTCCCCGCTGGGCATCGTCGAAACGATCTTCAGATTACCCTGGGTGTCCATACCCACCACCGAGATCGTTTTGTCGTCCCGGTTGTTCACGAATGCGATCGGGCCTTGCAGCGCCGCGCTGCCGCCTGTGGTCACTGCGGGGGTACTGGAATCGCCCGAACTGCAACTCGCTAAACTGATCAAGGCCAGACCGAGCAGACCGGTCTTGGCATAGGTTGAATACTGCTTCCTCGCATTCATGAATCTCATGGTCTGTTCCTTCCTCAATTTCCTTCGGATGCCCATGTCGTCTTCTGCCCTGTCCGAAACACTGTCTGATCAATCAGGCGGATGGGGGACCCCGGGGAATGCTGCCGGAACGATATGCGATGGTCTGAAAAAAGCGGCTGCCAGACGGTGCCAGTCCGATCGCCTGATCAGCCTGCGAGCCGGGCAGCCTCCCGCCGGTGACCTGCGCATCAATGCCGTCGCAGTGCCAGACGCAATGGCTCTGGCTGTGCTGGGTGTGATGGGACGCCCCCTGCGGACAATGGGGCGTGGTCCATTGCGGAGTCAGACTGCCGTAGGCTGCCGACACCGATCCCGCTATCCAGAGCAGAGCACAGAGTCCCGCGAGGGCGCGGCCCACGGCTCCCTGGATCACAACTTTTCGAGAGTCTGTTGTTCGTACAAACATTGCCCTACGTCGCCGTCGCCTATGACCCGCTCAACAGTTGAAACGATTTCGTAAGCCCGAACACATAACTGACTTGCTGTTCCAAGTTGCCGTTGAAATCCCGCATGACCGGAATCTGCGCGATGAAATACATCGACGCATAGTTCCAGAGATTCAGCATGAGGCCGGGCGAATAGGCCATGTAGGTTGACCCGGTCGTAGGCACCGCACGGAACTTGACGGTCGGATCAAGCAGAATGGCCGCGCCGCCCGGATTGAATTGAAACAAGGAGGCGTCCATCGCATCGTTCTGCATCCAGCGGTAGTTCACCTGCTGCGTCAGCACAAGCCAGGGCGCCTGCTCGACCGGAATGATGTTGAACCCGGCACTGAGATTGACCTCGTCGCCGAACTTGTAGCCGTCGCTGTTCTTGAGCGTGTGCCGATAGCTCGCCAGGGCAAACTGATTCAACCGATGCGGGATCAGCTCGTAACTCTGATAGATCGACGGCACGAATCCGAAATTTCCCTTGCCGATCTGCAACGTCGACTCGGCCAGAGATCCGCCCTGCACCCGCTGCCCGTAGTCGCCCGTCGGCAAGTCAACGCCCATACCCACCACAATCATGCTGCGGAGCGTGGGCAATACGTTGTACTTGAGACTCACGCGAACATCGCCGACCCCCTTATCACTATAGGGCACCGGCGTAAGCCCGCCGATCTGCGCATCGGAATTCACGTGTTTGTACGGCACGGTCACTTGCAGACCGAATCGCTCGGTCAACCCGTAATTCATATCCAGCGTGGCAGTACGCATGAGGGTGCGGATCTGGTTGGCATTCAAATTTGCGAGCGTCAGCGTCTTGCTTCCCTGATTGGAAAACGGAATGCTCCCGCCCTGCCCCGACGGCGCCTCCATCGGCGTGTAGTTGTAGATCGTGTTGACGGTCAGCAGGCCGGCCATCGGGACCTGCTGTTGCGATCCGATCACGACGAAGCAGCTCACAGAGCCGCACGAGGCCTGAACCAGGCCCGGAAGCACGCCCCCCACGCTCAGAAAGAAGGCGCCAAGAGAGAGAAGGACGAGCCGACGGGATCGGGAAAGGAGCATCATGGATCTCACAATGGTTGAGGTGATAGCGCCTGATCGGCGGTGGATTTCCACCGTCTCTCTGCGCGTCACGGTTATCGTGAATCGAAGAAATTAGCTGAGGAGCGCGGGAGGTCCGCGAAAGAAGCGGGAGACGGGTGAAGTAGTGACTACGCGGTCGACCTGCCGGGTATCGGCCAGCTCGATGAACTGAAGGGATGAGGAAAAAACCGCTGTCGCCGTGTCGATGCTTTGACCGGCAGCACATTCCCAGGCGCACAGGCCGGTGGAATGCGTGCCGGCCTGATGCTTCGCATGGTGATCGGCATGGGCGACCGCCGGTACCGCCAGAAGCCCGTTCACGAGCACAAGGCAGAGCAGTAGCGACCAGACCAACCAGGATTGTTTCAGTTTCACCATCATAGACTTATCGAAGCAACGCGGCCTTGATCGGTTCCTGCTGTTGAATCTTCGCGACCACGTCGTTGATCATCTGCTCCGTCAGCAAACCGCCCTTAATGTATTCCTGCACGCGTCCCTGCTGATCGATGAACACGCTCACCGGCAAACCGAACACTCCGAACTGGTTCGCCACTTTATTGTCACGATCCATCAAAACAGGAAAGGTATGGCCATACTGCTTGATGTGCTCGCGGACTTTCGCTTCGTCTTCGAGTTCGTTGATCGCCAGCACGATAAATCCCTTATCCCGCAGCTTATCGAAACTGGCTTGCATCGCCGGCATTTCCGTCGTGCAGGGCTTGCACCAGGTGGCCCAGAAATTCACCAACACCACTTTCCCTCGATACTGACTAAGGCTATGCGCCTTGCCGTCGAGATCCGTCAGACGGAATTCATCGGCCGGCGTACCCACCGTAGGAACCCGCGAGCCCATACTCCAGGACTGCGGCAACCCGGTCGCTCCTGCGACGGTGAACGCCAGAGCGGCGGCTACTACGTATCGACCGTATCCGGGGCTTCTCATGAAGGTTTCTCCTTAAGAGCGCTGGGTCCCGCGCGAGCCGCAGTGGGATGACCAGTTCGACGACACCTGCACTTAATGTATTCAAACAGTGACGCCAGAGCAGAGAGGACTAGGCGACTGGGGGAGCACGAGTGGAGCGGAATGCGGGAGTGACATAATAAGAGGAGGAGAACAACGGTTGATCGAGCATCGCAAGCAATGTTGCAAGGGGAGCAACGGGAGCAACAGTTGCATCGTGTGTCTGACCGGCCGCACAAGACCATGCGCAGAAGACCGACCCATGTGTTGCCGCTTGGTGATGGCTATGTTGGTTTTCGTGGAGGACCGATTGAGCGGACGCAACTCCGCTGATCCCGATCACGCAGAGGATCACGAGTACCGCAACGAGCGTCTGCCAACGACGAATCATAAGTCACAGCCAGGGGAAAGAATGGCTGCATGCTACTCGGGAGTCGTGCGGAGAGTCAAGACAGACCGTGCCGGATCGCCCTCCCTACCTTCCTGGTAGGATTCGTAAAAAGTTTGCTGTATACTGCGCGGACCATTTTGTGCGGTAGACCGACCTCTCCCGCAAGTACTACCCTTATGACTCGACAACACCCTCTATGCTGACACAACTCCTGAATCTCGTCTTCGGCAGCAAGAACGACCGTGAAATCAAAGCATTGATGCCCGTTGTCGCGCGCATCAACGGCTTGGAGTCCGGCCTGACGCCCCTCTCCGATCAGGACCTGGCAGGAAAAACACAGGAATTCAAGCAACGCCTGGCCAAAGGCGAGACGCTCGACGATATCCTGCCCGAGGCATTTGCCGTCTGCCGCGAGATGTCCCGCCGCAGACTGAATATGCGTCACTTCGACGTTCAGCTCATCGGCGGCATGATCCTGCACCGGGGCCGGATCTCGGAAATGAAGACCGGCGAAGGCAAGACGCTCGTCGCGACCCTGCCGGTCTATTTGAACGCGCTTGAAGGCAAGGGCGTTCATCTGATCACCGTCAACGACTATCTCGCCAAGCGCGACGCCCAATGGATGGCGCAGCTGTACCACGCGCTCGGATTGTCCGTCGGCATCATCCAGCACGACGCCTCGTTTGTCTACGATCCCGCCTATGACGCAACCGACAAGCGCCTGCAGTCCCTCCGCCCTTGCACGAGACGGGAAGCGTATCATGCCGACATCACCTATGGAACCAACAACGAATACGGATTCGATTACCTGCGCGATAACCTGATCGTGAGCGAATTGGGCCAGTGCGTCCAGCGCGAGCTGAACTTTGCGATCGTCGACGAGGTGGACAGCATTCTCATCGACGAAGCCCGCACGCCCCTGATCATCTCCGGCCCGACCGATCAAACCACCGATCTGTACTACCGGATCAATGCGGTGATCCCGAACCTGAAGCCCGAGCACGACTTTACGATCGAAGAGAAAACCAAAACCGCCTCATTGACGGAAGAGGGGAACATCCATGTGGAAAAACTGCTGGGTGTCGACAACCTCTACGATCCCGCCAACATGGATCTGGTCCACCACGTCGTCAAGGCGCTCCAGGCCTATACGCTCTACAAACGGGACGTCGATTATGTCGTGAAAGACGGCGAGGTCATCATCGTTGATGAATTCACCGGGCGCCTCATGCCGGGCCGCCGCTGGAGCGACGGGCTGCATCAGGCCGTGGAAGCCAAAGAAGGCGTGAAGATCGCCAATGAGAATCAGACGCTGGCCTCTGTCACGTTCCAGAACTACTTCCGCATGTACAAAAAGCTCGGCGGCATGACCGGCACGGCCGACACGGAAGCCGCGGAGTTCGCCAAGATTTACAATCTCGACGTGAACGTGGTCCCGACGAATCGCAAGATGGTCCGGCTCGACTATGCCGATGTGGTCTACCGCACGGAGAAAGAAAAGTTTGCCGCGATCGTGGAGGAGATCAAGGACTGCAATGAGCGCGGACAGCCGGTACTCGTCGGCACGATTTCCATCGAAAAGTCTGAAAAGCTCTCCGGCCTGCTGAACCGGAACGGGGTCAAACACAACGTCCTCAACGCGAAGCAGCATGAACGCGAGGCGGAAATCGTCGCCCAGGCCGGACGCAAAGGCGCCGTCACGATCGCCACCAACATGGCGGGCCGCGGTACCGATATTCTCCTCGGCGGCAACGCCGACTTCATGTTCAAGCAGATTCTGTATCGCGAAGAAAGCCTGCCGGAAGCGCGCAAGCTGGAAGTCTTCGAAGAAATCCGCAGCGACTGCGAAAAGAACAAGCAGGAAGTCGTCGCCGCCGGCGGCCTGCACATTCTCGGCACCGAGCGGCACGAAAGCCGCCGCATCGACAACCAGCTGCGCGGCCGCGCCGGCCGCCAGGGCGATGCCGGATCATCCAGATTTTACCTGTCACTCGAAGACGACCTCATGCGGATCTTCGCCTCCGAACGCGTGTCGCAGCTGATGCTGAAACTCGGCATGGAAGAAGGCGTGCCCATCGAACACGGCATGGTCACCCGCGCCATCGCCAACGCGCAGAAGAAAGTCGAAGCGCACAACTTCGAGATTCGCAAACAGCTGCTCGAGTACGACGATGTCATGAACAAGCAGCGCGAAGTCATCTATC
>CAYPOR010000064.1:0-15140 GCA_964412445.1 uncultured Nitrospira sp. | reverse complement strand
CCAATACGCCGCGCTTCACCAACCCCATCGTCGCATTCAACGCCGTTTGCCCGCCCATCGTCGGCAAGAGCGCATCAGGCCGCTCACGTTCAATCACTTTCTCGACAACATCAAGCGTGATCGGCTCGACATAGGTGCGATCGGCCAGCTCAGGATCGGTCATGATCGTCGCCGGATTGCTGTTGATGAGAATGACCCTGAATCCCTCTTCCCGTAGCGCTTTGCATGCCTGCGTGCCGGAGTAGTCGAACTCACAGGCCTGGCCGATCACGATCGGCCCGGACCCGATTAACAAAATAGACTTGATATCAGTGCGTTTCGGCATGCGTCCTCGATAGTTGGAAACTAGCTCATTTGCGGCATGGGACCGATCAACGGACGATAGGGCGCCGGAGGCGGCGCCTTCGGAGCGTTGGGACCATGGTAATGCTGCATCGCGTCCGGCAACCAGGCCTCAATTTGATTGATGCGCGTCAGATCCGACGGGTGGGTCGAAAGAAACTCGGGAATCGCCTGTTGGGACCGGAAACACACCTTTCCGATCATCTGCCTGGGACAGCCGCTCATGCGCTCCCAGAACGGTACGGCTTCACGCGGATCGAATCCCGCCGTTGCCATCAAGCGTAACCCGATATAGTCTGCCTCCGACTCCTGCTTGCGATTGAACGGCAAGGAGACGTTCACGCCATAGGCGCCGAGCAGCCCCTGCATGGCTCCGCCTCCGGCATGCCCGGCCGCTGCGGCACCGATCGCTCCCAACTGAGCGATTTGATCGATGATGCTGCGGCTCATCCGCTCGACACCATGCCGCTGGAGCGCATGAGCGACCTCATGCCCCATCACCGTCGCCAATCCGGCTTCACTCTTCGTCACCTTGAGAATGCCGGTAAAGACCGCCACTTTGCCGCCGGGCAGGCAAAAGGCGTTCACCATCTTGTCTTCTTCGATGACCGCAAACTCCCACTGATACTCCGGCTTATGAGCCGCCTTGGCAATCCGCTGACCTACCCGCTGGACTAATTCGTTGATCTCGACATTGTCACTGAGCGTCGCCTGCCGCAAGACCTCCCGGTACGCGCCGAGGCCGAACTCCATTTCCTTTTCTTCCGAAAAGAAAATAAGCTGATCGCGGGCGGTTCCCGGAGCGCGATAACAGGCGGACAGCGACGACAGCAGCCCCAGAGCCGTGCACGCCCCGAGTGCCGCGTAAATCCCGGACACTCCCCGCACCCCAAGCGCCAGCACGGCACGCCGCCCGACCGGAGTGGCAAGAAATTGATCCGCGTCATGATCCGTCTGTTGTGCCATCACGTTACTCAATCGCACCGGCCGGGAACGATTTCAGCCCGGCCTACGGCATCCATAAATACATGAATTGCGGCGTGCCCCCCCTGACAAACGACATCACATCGAGATTGCCCAGCGCCGCCAGCGGACCGGGCGTCAGGAGCTTGGTGTACACATTGTTCGAATAATCGCCCGGACGGCGATACGTCACGACCCTGGCCTCGACCAGTCCCGCTTTCTTCTTGGCCGCGTCAATGGCTTCCTCCAGATAGCCGATATCATCTACAAGTCCCGCCGCTTTGGCTTGATCGCCGGTATAGATCCGCCCATCGGCCAGCTTCTTGATCTGTTCCATCTGGAGATTCGGCCGACCCTCCTGCACCACGGCCAGAAACCGCTGATAGAACGAATCGATCAGCCCTTGGAAAATACCCCGCTCTTCAGCCGTCATGGCGCGAAACGGCGACCCCATATCCTTTCTGGGACCGGAGGTAATCGCCGAGGCCTCCACGCCGACTTTCTCCAGCAATCCGTGCGCATTCACCGTGAGCATGATGACCCCGATGCTCCCCGTCACCGTGGAGGGGTGGGCCAGGATCCGGTCCGCGGCGGAGGCGATGTAATACCCCCCAGAGGCCCCCACATCCATGATTGACGCAACGACCGGAATCTTCCGGGACGCCTTAAAGAGCTTCAGCTCATGGTGAATGATATCCGACGCCGTCACTGTGCCGCCAGGGGTATTGATACGCAGCACCAGCGCCTTGACCGACTCATCCCGTGATGCCCGCGTGAGCTCTTCCTTGATCGTCGCGATCATGCTGGGATAGGTATAAAAACTCTCCTTGTCTTCCGAACTGATCATCCCGGAGACATCCACGAGCAGAATCTTATCCTTCCCGGAACCGCTGACGTGACGCTCCTCCAGAGGAGCGGGCGGCGGAGGAATTTGAATCGTGACGCAGGCTGCGTGCAGCAGGCTCACGGCAACGATAAGGAGGCCGGTGAAGGAACGACGCACATTATCCATGATGTTTCTCCATGAGCTGCACAAACTCCTCAAACAGATACGCCGAATCATGCGGACCGGGCGAGGCCTCCGGATGATACTGCACCGAAAAGACCGGGTGATCCAGACAGACCATGCCTTCAATCGACTGGTCATTCAGGCTCATGTGCGTAATCGACACCTTGCCGAGCTTAGTCTCGATCGTCACAGGACGCTCCGGCACGCCCGCAATCGGAATCGGGCTTTGCACGGCGAAATTGTGATTCTGCGAGGTAATCTCGACCTTGCGTGTCCGGATATCGATGACCGGATGGTTCGACCCATGATGCCCGAATTTCAGCTTGTAGGTCTTGAGGCCCAAGGCCAATCCGATGATTTGATGGCCGAGACAAATACCAAAGACCGGGTAGCGACCGATCAACGCGCGCACCGCTTCCATCGCATAGGGCACGCCCTCCGGATCACCGGGACCGTTCGAGAGAAACACTCCGTCCGGCGTCAACGCCTGCACCTCGGCGGCCGACGTTGACGCCGGCACTACCGTCACGTGGCACCCCACATCGACAAGACGGCGCAGAATATTTTCCTTCACGCCGAAATCATAGGCCACGACCCGCCAGGGGGTTCGTCGATCGGACCGTCCCCGCACCGGCACCACATCCGGCATCCATTCCCCTGAACCGGCTTCCCATTCATAGGAACGTTTCGACGTCACCTCGGCTACAAGATCGCGGCCAAGAATGCTCGGCGCCTGCTTGGCTTTCTTGACGGCAGCCGCTCGATCGGCAGCCACATGCGTAATCACCGCCTGCTGCGAGCCCTTCTCCCGGAGATGGCGGGTCAGCGCACGCGTATCCAGCCCCTCGATCGCGACGATCTTCGCCTTGGCCAGATAATCCTGAATACACTCCTTGCCCCGCCAGTTGCTCGCCGACCGGCTGGCCTCCATCACCACGAACCCCTCTGCCCAGACTTTCCGCGACTCGATATCCTCCGGCGTCACCCCGTAATTTCCGATATGCGGACAGGTCATCGTGATGATCTGTCCTTTATAGGAAGGATCGGTCAGCACCTCCTGATACCCGGTCATGGCGGTGTTGAACACCACTTCACCGATGGCTTCGCCGACGTGGCCAAGAGCACGCCCTTCGAAAACCGTCCCATCGGCCAATGCCAGCAACGCGTTCTTCATGCCTGCCCCTTGCTCACCCGCAATATGTAATTGACCCGCACGCCCATCAAGACGACGCCCAAACAGAGATTCACCATATAGAGCGCGCGCACCGGCATATGGAGCTTGAAGAAGGCTCCAAACGCCGCCTTTCGTGCCGCCTCATCCTTGATCGCAAACGCCTCGGCTTGCAGCGTGGCGGCCTGAGGATGCAAGACTCCGATAATGATCGCTGCAATGAACACCATCGCGCCGAGCAGCGCCATTTCGAGAGATGTGGGAGCCATCACAGGATGCTGAACCCATCGACGCCAGACCATCCCGGCTACCATCACCGCCATCGCCGCCATCACCGCTCGATTGAATCCTTCAAATGCTCTCGTCAAAAACAATCCCCCGGAATCCTGCCCGCCGAACGTGTTAAACACCGCCGGAATCACGGCGGCCACCAGAATCACTAACCCGCCCACCCAGACTCCCAGTGCCAGCCATTCGAGCGTCAGGCCGATGCGGGATCCCCACAAGAGCGATCGAGACTCCGTCATATGCTACCGCTCCGCGGGAGTCGCTTCAAACACCACCCGCCCGCCGACGATGGTTGTTCTCACTCGCCCCTTCACCTTCCATCCGGCAAACGGCGTGTTCCGGCTCTTTGACTTGAACTTGCCGGGATCGACCTGCCACTGCTCGTTCGGATCGACGATCGCCACGTCCGCATCGGCCCCGACGGCCAGCGTGCCCTTCTTGAGTCCGAAGGCGATCGCCGGCGCCGTCGCCAGCTTATCGACCGCCTGCTCCAGCGTCAGCACGCCTTCCTCTACAAGCGCCAGCGTCAGCGTCAGCGCCGTTTCCAACCCGACGATGCCGAACGGCGCCTCGGTAAAGTCCTGCTGTTTTTCCTGCGTGGCATGCGGCGCATGATCCGTGGCGATGACGTCGATCGTCCCATCCCGCAATCCCTCCTTAATCGCCTGCACATCTTCGCCGGTTCTGAGCGGAGGGTTCATTTTGGCCAGCGTGTTGTAGCCCCGCACCACGTCCTCCGTCAGGGTGAAATGGTGGGGACAGGCCTCCGCCGTCACCTTAATTCCGCGGGCCTTCGCTTCGCGAACCATCCGCACCGACCCGGCGGTGCTGATATGAGCCAGATGCAAGCGCGCGCCGGTCAGTTCAGACAGCGAGAGATTGCGCGCCACCATGACATCTTCCGCCGCAGACGGAATCCCGGGCAGGCCCAGCTCCGTGGAGATCAACCCTTCATTCATGCAGCCGCCTTCGGCGAGGTGCAAATCTTCGCAGTGATCCACCACCGGAATGTCAAAGGCCACCGCATATTCCATCGCCCGCCGCATCACAAGACTGTTCATCACCGGCTTGCCGTCGTCGGAAATCGCGACGCAGCCGGACCGGTGCAGATCGCCGATTTCCGCCAACTCTTTTCCCTCAGAGCCTTTCGTGATCGCGCCGATGGGCAGGACATTAGCCAACCCCGCCGTCCGTGCCCGATCGATCATGAATTCGGTCACGGCCTGATTGTCGTTCACCGGCTTCGTGTTCGGCATGGCGCAGACGGTAGTGAACCCCCCGGCCACCGCCGCGGCACTGCCGCTCTGAATGGTTTCCTTATATTCAAATCCCGGCTCGCGGAAGTGCACGTGCAAATCCACGAACCCGGGTAACACCAGCTGCCCTTTGGCATCAATGATCGTCGCGCCCGCGGGCGCCTTCAGATTTGCCCCCACCGCTGCAATCTTGCCTTGATCGATCAAGACATCCGCCATGCCGTTGACGCGCCCCGGATCGATGACCTGTCCACCTTTAATCAATATCGCCACGATTTAGCTTGCTCCCGACATAAGATATAACACTCCCATGCGAACGGCGACGCCGTTCGCCACTTGGTCCAAAATGACCGACGACAAACTGTCCGCCACTTCCGGCGCAATCTCAACCCCGCGATTGATCGGACCGGGATGCATGACGATCGCCTTCGGATCCGCCAGCTTCACGCGCTCCGATGTGAGCCCGTACACCCGGGCATACTCGCGAATAGTCGGGAACAACGCCCGCCCCTGCCGCTCCAGCTGCAGCCGCAACATCATGATGACCTGCACATCCCGCAGCCCCTCATCGAGCTGGTGAAACACCCGCACACCCAGTTTCTCGATGCCCAGCGGAATCATGGTCGGCGGCCCCACCACACGGACTTCAGCGCCCAGCTTCGTCAGGGCTAATATGTTGGAGCGAGCCACCCGGCTGTGTGCCACATCCCCGACAATGGCCACGCGCAACCCGTTGAACGCCATGCCCCGCTCACGAATCGTATAGAGATCGAGCAAGGCCTGGGTCGGATGTTCATGCCAGCCGTCTCCGGCATTGATCACCGACGACTTCACTCCACGGGCCAGTGTTTCGGCGGCCCCGGCCGACGAATGGCGCAGCACGATGATGTCCGCCTGCATGGCTTCGATATTGCGCGCCGTATCGAGCAACGTTTCGCCTTTGACGACGCTGCTCGACGACGGTGAAAAATTGATCACGTCGGCGCTCAGCCGCTTGGCCGCTAGCTCGAAGGACGTGCGCGTTCTCGTGCTCGGCTCGAAGAACAGATTCACGACCGTCCGCCCGCGCAGCGCCGGCACCTTCTTGATCTCGCGACCGCTCACTTCCTTGAACGAATCAGCCGTTTCAAGAATGAGATGGATGTCCTCCACCGACAGGGGTGCCAGACTGAGCAGATTTTTATGTTTGAGACTCATGGCCTCCTCCGCTTACGCCTTGAGAATGACCACCCGGTCATCTTCGCCCGCTTCTTCCAACAATACTTGGACGTTTTCTTCACGCGAGGTCGGGAGGTTCTTCCCGATGTAGTTGGCCTTGATCGGCAGCTGCCGATGGCCGCGATCGACGAGGACCGCCAGTTGAATTTCCGCCGGCCTCCCCAGATCCATCAAACCATCCATCGCGGCACGAATCGTTCGTCCCGTAAAAAGCACGTCATCCACCAACACGACAATCTTATCGGAGATATCAAACGGCACCGATGTTGTACGCAGCACCGGCTGCTCTTTGCGCAACGACAAGTCGTCACGATAGAGCGTAATGTCGAGCTCCCCGATCGGCACAGGCACTTGCTCGATCTCCTGAATGCGCTTCGCCAGCCGATGGGCCAGATGCACCCCGCCCGTGCGGATCCCGACCAGCGCCAGATCCTTTACGCCCTTGTTCCGCTCCAGAATCTCATGCGCCACACGGGTCAAGGCCCGGGCGATATCGCCGGCATCCATAATCAACCGCTCTTGCTCACGATTCATTACAGATCCCACCATTCCTGAATTGTGGACATAAAAAAACCCTCTCGCTGTTCTCAGCAAGAAGGTTCGGTTGTGGGGACCGGCCGAAGCCGGAGATCGCTGTCATAGAAGCTCCTTACTCACCTCTCTGGATGAGCATTAAAGGCAGCCGGATCTTACTGGGGCGCGCCCGTACTGTCAAGCTCGGTAAGTCCACAGAGTAATAAATCCGCCTCACATCCGCATGTATCGAGGCAAGGAAACCCTGTAACCTATTGTGATCGGTATCTCTTTGGTTTCAACGGGGCATAGAGAAGGGCTGTCTTACTCTTCGTCCGGCCGGCAGACTTCTTTCCACACGGCAAGCTGATCCAATTTCCCCAGCTTGGTCAGGTAGGCCTCATCGATGGGAAGAGATGCGGCTTTTCCTCCGGCAGACTGTTCGCTCTCAACCAGCGCGTTCGCCACATGCACCGCGGTGAGCGGACTGAAGGCCAGTTCGTCGCAGGCTGACGGCCGATGATGATAGGCGACGGCTTCAACGATTGCTTCACCGACTCCCCAGAGTCCCAGCAGATAGGCCCCGACTTCGGCATGAGTGACGCCGAAGACCTCCTGCTCCGCTTGCCAGTCGAGCAGTCCCTTGTCCTTTTGAAGTTCCAACACCTGTTTGTACCCGTCAGACATGTTACTCGCCAACACCAGCATGCCGATATCGTGCAGCAGTCCCGCTGTGAAGGCATCATCGATCATGGCCTGAGGGACGCGCTCCTCCTTCGCGATCGCCTTGGCATAGCCGCTGGTTTTCAGTCCGTGTTGCCACAACGCATCGAGTGAAAAGCCCGGCAACGCTTTGGCATCGAACTGGGAAAAGGCCTGCATGGACAGCACGAGGGCCCGGATCGTATCGCTGCCGAGCAATGCGACCGCCTGCTCGGGATTCGACACGGTCGTACGCAATCCGAAAAAGGCGGAGTTCACCAGCTGGAGAATCTTCGTCACCATCGCCATATCTTTGGAGATGATTTTGGCGATCTTCTTGAGCGACGCATCGCCGGAATGGATTTCGTCCATCAATTCTTTGTAGAGCACCGGAAGGCTGGGGAGACTCTTGAGATTCGTGACGATCTTGCGCACGTTGTCGTCCGACAACAGCGCCCGGAGTCCGCAGGCGCGGGTCATAATCGACCGCAGGAGTTGCGCGTCGATGGGTTTTTCAAGAAACTGATGTGCCAGATCGGTCGAACGCAGCCCCAGGCTCTGCCCCTGCTGCCCGGAGAAGGCGATGCGCACCATCTGCGGATACCGGGCCTTGGCTTCCTTCAGGAGTTGGAAGCCGTCCATCCCCGGCATGATCATGTCGGTCGCCAGCACATCGAAGGCATCCTGTTCCAATGCGGCCAACGCCTCCGGCGCGCTTTCCACAAAGCGCATGTCCCACTCGCTCTTGATCGGATCGAGCGTGCGCTGCAACATGCGCAAGACTTCCGGCATATCATCGACGAATAAGACTTTTCGCATGGCTCCTTCCCTCCCGGCGTGTCAAACCACTACCTGTATCGGTTTGAGGCGAAAACTCTTGAGGGGAACAAGAAATGGAAACTAGGGGCGCTTGATTTCTTCCAGCGCAAACTGTTTGGGCAGCATCACGGGAAGCACTAATCCGATGGGGTCGCCCCGCTTGATCGTCGTGGGCTTGTGGAGCTGGAGCAGAAAATTGGCCGTGAAGGCCTCGTAGTCCGGCAGCCATGCGTACTGGTTCGGCGTCCGCTTGTATTCCTGAGTCTTAATGCCTTCCCAGATGGCATAGGTGCGCTCAGGGTAATGATAGAAGTGGTTGGGAATGTCCTTCATCATCAACCCGACGTGTTTGGGATAGTAAAAACGAATGCCGCAGCAGAGCTTGGGATAGCCGCTGTTCAGAATCAGATCGACGTAGGTCCCGGAAAACGATTTATATCCCAGCAGCCGCTCTTCCGGTTCGATGGGGGGTGATTGCCACTTGACCCCCTCGGCCGTCCGCCGCAATTTGATATCCGCCGGGCACCGGATGAGCCAGCCATAGCTGCCGACTGTGCGAACCGGCCCGCAGTCGTCCGGCAATACCTTGTATCCGCCGGCAGCGAGCGCGCGCTGCTCATCGAGCGTCATATTGTTCAGCATCGGGCGATGCGGATTGAAATCCAGCTTCAGCCGCTCCGGCGCGAACGCGGTCGAATATTCCCGTTCCCAGTAGATGACGACCTTATCCCCGCCATCCTCAGCCGGAACCTGTTCTGTGACCGGTTCGCTCATAGGCCTGACAGTAATCGATGAAGCCGGATCAACGCAAGGGGCAAGGGGATCGGACTAACTCCGGCGCACATGAAACAGCGTGAGCCCGCTCCGCAGCCTGGCCTTCGGCAGAATCGTCTTATGCATGGCGAACGTCGGGAGCCGCTCAACCGACTCCTCCCAGCAACGCTGCAAACCGGCCCGGCTCAGTTCGTCGCCAGCCCGTACCGGCCCTACGATGAACGCATTGCCGCCGGTTTTCACGCGCTGCGCGAGATCGCGCACCCGTGCCGACAGGGCACTCACCTGTTCAAACTCGGTATACGGGAGCCAGGCGTAGACAAGATCATACGATCCGGCTTGGGATGGAACGGCTGATAATAGGAATCGGGTGCGCTGCAGCCACTCCCATCGCTGTAATTCAGCACACACAGTCCACAGCTGCTGCGCCTGCTTGCAGGCAAAGGCCGGATGCGAGATATGCACGACGACCTCGCGCGGGCGATCGAACGGCACGCAGGTTGAAATCACGGCATCCCCGTTGTCGATCAGGATGCGCTCCGCTCTCATCAGAATCTGCCCGATCTCTCGATCCTGCTCGGCGAGGTCCTGCAGATAATCCGCGACAAACGGCTGAGCCGCTAATTCTCCGGCCGGTGTCTCATCTCCCGGATACAAGAGCACCGCTCCAAATACGTCCCCGGCTTGGACGACAGACACCGCCGGCACGAATACTGAGCGCCAGTCGACCGGACTCGGCGGAGGCACGACCGGAGAGGACGTTACCCTTGCCAGTTCCGGTACGAGCGGGACAACCTGCTTACAGTCACGGTCGCTCAATTCCAGATGTCCGTCGACAATGACGGCCGATCGATCCCATGCCGCCATCCGCCGCCCTTTCGGATTTACGTACGACAGTCCCGCCGGATCGTCGGCGCAGGTCACTTTCAACAACACCTCTCCCTGCACCGTCAGACAGAGATGATGCGCCTCATCGACATAGCGCAGCGGAGGCGCCGGCGCCGGCAGCCACGTAATCTGATGGGAGCGGGAAGGATCCATGAAGAGCGCGATGGGATCTCCACCGGAGGGAGCCTGCGCGGTAAAGAAACTGCTGAAGAGCCGAAAGGCCGCTTCGGACGGATAGGTCGGAATACCGCGATAGCGCAGCGCCCGCGGACTGGACGCATCGTGATTCTGGTCATCATAGAGGCCGCGGATCAATTCAAATGCCGCCGACCCGGTGCCGGGCAGGAGCGATTTGAAGAGTTCGACGACGGGCAGAAAATCGATCTGCTCCCAATGCATCGCCCCCATGCAGGACATGAAGCGAGCCGATTCGAAGGTGCCATCCTCCAAAACATAAAACGCATCTTTCCGGTGTCGAATCGTCGCCTGACCGTGCGCATCGATGACCAGATCTTCATCGCCATAGAAGAACCGGACCTCTTCGATCGGCACCCGCATCGCCTGCGCGGCCATGTGGCGGAGGTCTTCCGCTTTCAGACGCTGCCAACCAGGCTTGGTCGCCAGATTGAGGCGGGTTTCATTGACCAGCCCGCCGGGTTTCAATCCAACCCACCGCCCCCAATCCAGCCAAAGGCGAGCTCGAACCAGCACCGTTCGTCCGCGAGCGTCTAGGCCCCACTCGCATTCATGCAACGGATGGCCGTCAGGGTCAGTGGCGAGAAACCGCCGGCCATCGGGCCGATAGAAGACCAGATGGCCGGTGGCCTGGCGAACGACGCGTCCGCCGGACTGGTCGAACTGATGCGCCAAGGTCTGATTGGCAGGAAACCGGAGAGAGTCGGAAGACGCTAGTGCGGTACGAACAGGGTCGCCAGCCATTTACTCGCGGATCTGGCCGCTCCCCAGGACAATGAACTTCGAACAAGTGAGCTCTTCCAGCCCCATGGGGCCTCGCGCATGGATGCGGGACGTGCTGATGCCGATCTCTGCCCCGAGCCCGAATTGATAGCCGTCGTTGAGCCGCGTGGACGCATTCACCAGCACGGCTCCCGCATCGACTTCGCGCAAGAACCGCATGGCCCGCTGATAGTTGGTGGTGATGATGGCTTCGGTGTGCTGCGACCCGTACCTGGCGATGTGTTCCATCGCCTCGTCCATGTTCTTCACGACTTTGACGGCCAGGATCAACTCTAAAAACTCTTTTCCAAAATCCTCGTCGGCCGCCGGCTTGGCGGTCGGCAGCAATTGGCACGTCTTCGGACATCCGCGCACTTCCACGTTCGCCGCTTGAAGCTTTTCCATGAGGCGCGGAAGAAACGTCCTGGCGATCGTTTGATGAACCAGCAGCGTTTCCATCGCATTGCAGGTCGAGGGCCGCTGTGCCTTGGCATTCACGCAGATCGCCTCAGCCATCGCCTGGTCGGCATCCGCATCCACGTAGATGTGGCAAATCCCCGCGTCGTGTTTCACGACCGGAATGGTGGCATGCTCGGCGATCGTCTTCATGAGCGACGGCCCGCCCCGCGGGATAATGAGGTCGATATAGCGATCCTGCTTCAGCAGGACCGGCACCAGTTCCCGATCCGGACGTTCGACAAAACTGATGGTGCCGGGAGGTAAGCCGGCCTTCTCCGCAGCTTCGGCCAATACGGCGGCAATGGCCGTATTCGAATGAATGGCTTCGCTCCCGCCGCGCAACACACAGGCATTGCCGGACTTCAGACAGAGTGCGGCAGAATCGGCGGTCACGTTCGGGCGGGACTCATAGATGATGCCGATGACCCCGATCGGGACACGCACCCGTCCGACCTGCATCCCGTTCGGCCTGATCCACATCTTCGGCATCTCGCCTAGCGGATCCGGCAGCTTTGCAACTTCCCGAATCCCGGCCGACATGTCGGCAATCCGCTGCTCGGTGAGCCTGAGACGGTCGGCCATGGCGGCCCTGTCCGGTTCAGTGCCGAAAGCCTCGACATCCTTTTCATTGGCCTCCATGAGGGCGACCTTCTTCTCATCCAGGGCATCGGCCATGGCAAGCAATGCATTGTTTTTCACGACGGTGGAAAGCGTGGCCAACCGACCGGCGGCCTGCCTGGCCCGCGTCACCAGTTCGTGCACATAGTCCGGGATCGAGAGCGGCGGGACTTCCTCTACGTCCTTCGTCTCGGGAGCATCAACGGGGGCTAATTCCTGCTGTTCCTCGTCGGAAATCATGCGCGTCGCCTTCTCTGTGAAAAAGTGAACGGGCGACAGGATACCGCGCGGGTTTGAGGGGGGTCAAGACAGGGGGGCACGACACGGGGCCGAGGGATGCCCGGCATACGAGCGCCCCTCGACAGGCATCTACCTAGATCACTTTCCGGAAATACTCGATGGTCCGCCTGAGTGCATCCTCAAGCGGCACTTGCGGTTCCCACTTGAGCAATGTCCTGGCTCGTTCAATATCAGGCCGTCTGACTTTAGGATCGTCGGCAGGCAACGGATGGTAGGCGATCCGGCTGGAGGAGCCAGTCAAGGACAGCACCAGTTTGGCGATGTCCAAGACCGTCAACTCCCGAGGGTTTCCAATATTGACAGGATCATGGATGCTGCTGAGGCCGGGTTCAGACGGCTGACTGGTAAGAAACTTACGGTCGGTTCTCTGTTCATGACTCTTATCGGAATCAATCATCAACAAAGCCAGGATGCCCCGCACCAGGTCGTCCACATAACAAAAACTTCTCGTCTGAGAACCGTCGCCAAAAATGCTCAGCGGATGTCCCTGCAACGCCTGCACAATGAAATTGGAGACGACCCGGCCATCCTTGGGCCTCATCCTGGGACCGAAGGTATTAAAAATACGAACGATTCTCGTATCCACCCCATGATAGCGATGATAGGCCATGGTGATCGCTTCGGCGAACCGTTTCGCCTCGTCGTACACTCCGCGAGGACTGATCGGATTGACATTCCCCCAATAGGATTCCGGTTGAGGATTGACTAGAGGATCCCCGTAGACTTCGGAAGTACTCGCCAAAAGAATTCTGGCTCCCTTGGCTTTTGCCAGACCGAGCACCTTATGCGTTCCAAGCGCGCCGACTTTCAGCGTTGCAATTGGAAGTTCGAGATAATCTTGGGGACTGGCCGGTGACGCAAAGTGGAGGATGGCGTCCAGCGCCCCCTCCACATGCAAATAGTCGCACACATTATATTTCAGAAAGGAAAACCGATCATGTCCCAGAAGATGGGCAATGTTGTCAACTCGGCCAGTCACCAGATTGTCCATACACACCACGGTATGGCCCTGTGCAACCAGCACCTCGCACAAATGACTCCCCAGAAACCCGGCTCCGCCCGTTACAAGTATTCTCACCGGCATCCTCCCACGGAAAATGAAGACGTGAGGCGGCATATTCTTACATTGAGCGGTGACAGTCAAATCAGGCGGAACAAGACGAGTCAGGGTGTTGGGCCTGGGGACGGAACAGGACGTGGCGAGGGAGGGACGACCGGAGCTTGTCCGGAGGATACCGGAGCGGACGATCCTTGCGCGATCGGATTTCCGCCGATCATACCCGCCGGGGACATCATCGAAGGGCTGGGATGCTGAAATACCCAATCATAATACGAAGTGCGCCCATCAAAATGTCTTACCGCAGGGGGAAAGTCATGCTGCCGAATGGGTTTCCCCTTGCTCTTGCTCCTCACGCCCATAATTCCTCCGGTCGGAGCACGAACCAGCTCCCACTCGCCATGGCCTACCGGCTCCGAATAGACCTTGCGCAGGAAGGGCTTCGGCAGCCGAGTCAGTTCCGCCAGCGATTGAGGATACACCTCCCCAGGCATCACTCGTCCCGCCTTCATGGTCGCTGAATAGAGCGCCAGCGCGTTCTGAATCTCAATCCCTTTGGAAAGCAAATCCGCCTCTAGCTCGCGCTGCACCATTACTTTCCACTGACGAGCCGCGATCGTCATTCCAAGTCCGATCACCACAAGCGCAAACATCAGCACAACATACGAAAACCCACGCTCGGCAGCGCGCGACTCAAACACAGACGTTCTCATAGGCTACGGTTGCGGCGCCCCGACCGCATCCTCCGTCAGTGGAACAGTATGATCAATGCGCGCTTGGACGTCGCGGATCGTGACACTCTCCGGCGTCACGGCTTTCACCACAAGGTGCGGCTCCAAATACTGCCCGGCCCGTCCGGTCACCACTTCTTCATTCTTGCTCAGCACCGCGGTATTACCGGTGCGACTGACCGACTCTCCCATCCGTATGAATCCCAAGTACCGGTATTGAGCCAATTCAACAGACGCCGCCTGCTGCTGAAGCGCTTGTTCGGAAATCGGATCAGGAGCAGGTCCCTCCGTCACTTGACCTGGGATAGACAGCGTTCCATCCGAGCCCGGCAGAGCAAAAATATTTCTTGGCGTGGTGAACGTGGCTTCGCGCTGAGTCCGGGCCGAATCGAGCTGCTCGAGGTGGACGCGCAAGCCGCCTGCGTGGGAAATCTGGCGCCCCCCCGATGAAGCCTGACCTGACACATTCGCCAATGGCATGCGGACCGGCTCAGACAGCCCTCCCCATTGCCAATAGGCCACCCCGCTCCAGACCACAACCAGGCCGATCGCGATGAGCCCCTTCCGCTTCCCATCCATCTATTGCAGGCCACCCACGGCAGGCTTCACAGATTCTCCACGCAAATAGGTTGCGATCTTAATATTGAACGTCAACTGCTGCTCCCGAGGATATGAAGAGCTCGCGAGTTCCAAATCTTCAATGAACAGCAATTCCTCTGCCGTTTCGAGATCATAGATGAAACGCCGCAGGTCTTCGTACCGCCCAGTCATGGCCCCCTGAAGCACTCCCTTGCTTGTATTTGCCACCGTGGTCGCCTCGGTCTTATAGGACAGAGCCGGGAGCGTAACATGATCGTGCTTGGCTTCGTCCGTGATGCCCAACGCAAGCGGGGCAAAGTCCCGCTCAACAGGCAAGGAGGCCCAGACCAGACTGACATCCTTTCGTGCTTTCCTGGCTTCTCGATGTCGCACCAAAACCTGGCGTACAGCTCCCCACTCACGTTCAACCGAGGTTCGGCGTTCTTCGACCCCTTGAACACCGAATTTACTGACCAGTATCAACCCCGCCAGCAGC
>CAYPOR010000063.1:0-15344 GCA_964412445.1 uncultured Nitrospira sp. | reverse complement strand
GTCAGGCAATGGACGGGCGCGATCGGGCCTTTGCCATGGAGCTGGTTTACGGGGTTCTGCGGCGGCAGGAGACGCTTGACTGGCGCCTGGAGCCGGCGCTGAAGAAACCGTTGCACCGGCTTCCATTGATCGTGCAGATGTTGCTGCGTATGGGGATGTACCAGTTGGCCTATATGGATCGGGTCCCGGCGTCTGCAGCGGTGAATGAATCCGTAAATCTGGCGAAGGCCAACAAGACGCAACTCGGGCGTGATTGGAGCGGCCTCGTGAATGCGGTTTTGCGGACCGTGACGCGATTACCGGAACGGCCCTTCCCTGACCTGCAGCCGGATCCGGCCGCGGCGCTGTCGATTCGCTACGCCGTGCCGCAGTGGCTCTGTACACGCTGGGTCGAACAGATGGGAGTTGAACAGGCGGAGGCTGCCTGTCAAACGGTGAGTGCGGTTCCTGTCCTTACGCTGCGCGTGAATCGGCAGAAAGTGACCCGCGAGGGGTTTCTTGAGCAGCTTCGCACTGCAGGGATCGCCTCCCGTTCGACGACGGTGAGCCCCGTCGGGGTGGTCCTTGAGGAAGGCCGGGCCGTTCCCACGATCCCGGGATTTCAGGACGGACTGTTTTATGTCGAAGATGAAGCCGCGCAACTCGTCCCCCTCCTGCTGGATCCGCAGCCGGACGAACGTGTGCTTGACGTGTGTGCGGCACCCGGCGGCAAGACGACTCATCTGGCCGATCTGATGTCGAATCGCGGTCAGGTCGTCGCGATGGATCGTCATGCCGTGCGGCTACAAATGGTGAAGGAGAACTGCCGGAGGCTTGGGGTGACGATCGTGACTCCGATTGCGGGAGATGCAAGAGAGCTCGGAGCGGGTGCCTTGCGCCAGGGGGGAGATCCCCGGGTCCCGCCGCCCGGCATCTTTGATCGTGTGCTGGTCGATGCTCCCTGCAGCGGGCTGGGTGTGTTGCGCCGCCATCCTGATGCGAAGGGGAGAAAAGATACCGGGATGTTTGCCCGGCACCAGATGTTGCAGTCTGAGATCCTCGAGCAGGCCTCCTCTGTCTTGCGGCCCGGCGGGGCGCTGGTCTATAGTACTTGTTCGACGGAGCCGGAGGAGACGGAAGAGGTGATCTCCCGGTTTTGCCGGACCCATTCAGAATATGTTCGTGAGTCCGTCGTGCCGTGGCTTTCCGCATCCGCCCTTCCTCTTGTGACGGCACAGGGCGCGTTATCCACGATGGGAAATGTCCTCGGCATGGACGGGTTTTATGCCGTCCGGCTGCGTAAAGCCAAAGGTTTGCTATGAGCGGTCCTGTATTGATTGCCCCTTCGATTCTTGCCGCTGATTTCGTGCGTCTAGCCGACGAGATTGCGGCTGTCGAACGAGCCGGTGCGGATCTGCTCCATGTCGATGTGATGGACGGCCATTTCGTCCCCAATCTGACCATCGGGCCTCCGGTCGTCGAATCGATCAAGAAAGTCGCCAAAGTGCCGCTGGATGTGCATCTGATGATCACGAACGCCGATACCTTTATTCCGGAGTTCGTGGCGGCCGGGGCTGATTATGTGACGGTGCATGTTGAGGCCTGTCCTCACCTCCATCGAACGATTCAATCGATCAAGGAGCGTGGCGCCAAGGCTGGCGTGACGATCAATCCGGCGACTCCGGTTACCTTGCTCCAGGATATTCTGGGTGATGTGGATCTTGTGTTGATCATGTCGGTGAATCCGGGGTTCGGCGGGCAGAAGTTTATTCCATCCGCATTAAAGAAGATTATCGCGATCCGCGAAATGCTGGATCGGATCCAAAGCCGGGCGTTGCTTGAAGTCGACGGCGGAGTGAAAGTCGACAATGCCGCCCAGATTATTGAAGCGGGAGCCAATGTGCTTGTCGCCGGTTCCGCGATCTTCTCCAGCCGGGATTATGCCGGCACGATTTCGGCGTTACGAGCGGCAGGACAGCCTGCCGGTACAGCCGGTTCCCACACTGCATTTCATCGATAGGCTATTTAGAATTGGATACGTCCGCACTCATCGATAGTCTGCATCCTCTCGAAATCAAGGTCCTCATGGCTCTGGGCGCACGCCCTGCGGGGACGGTGCTCGAGACAGAGCAGTTGGCCGTCGCCGCCGAGTTAGAGCCGTCGCAGCTGAGCATGGCGATCGAATGGCTGCTCGCAAAGTCACTGCTGGTCGTCCATGCGGAAATTGTCACCCCCATGGTGTCGCTGACGAAAGTGGGCGAACAGTATGTCAGCGGGGCCTCACCGATCGAGCGAGTCTTTTCAGCCGCGCGCGAAGTAGCCAGCACGGGGAAGCGGCTGACCATTCCCGATCTGCAGGCGCAGGATGGACTGGATCCGGCCGATGTCAGCAAAGCGGTCGGGCGGTTGAAAAAAGAAGGTGTGCTGCTGATCGTCCAGGGCGGCTGCATCGAGTCGACGGGGCGCCCAAGTCCGACGGTTGAGGCTATCCGGCTGCTGCTGCAGCAGGTGAATGAGGCCGCTCGGGAATTAAAGAGTTTCCCCGAAGCCCATCGGCAGGTGATCGAAGACTATGCCGTCAAACGCGGGAACGCCAAGGAACCGTTCCGGGTGGATGATCGAGTTACTCGATCTTTCACGCTCTCTCCTGCCGGTGCGGCGGCGGCTGAACATCTGGCCAAAGAAGGGGTGGCGGAAGAAGTTTCCCAGCTCACGCCTGAATTATTGAAAGACGGCAGCTGGCGGAACAAACGATTCCGCAAATATACCATCAGTCTGCGCGCGCCCCGCATCGGAACCGGGAAGAAGCATCCCTATCGCGAGTTTCTCGATACCGTCAAGACGAAGCTTGTGAGCATGGGCTTCCAGGAAATGCGCGGGTCGCTGGTCGAAACGGAATTCTGGAACATGGACGCGCTCTTCATGCCGCAGTTCCATCCGGCGCGCGACATTCACGATGTCTACTTCGTGAAGCAGCCCACGCATGCCGCCAAGATCGCCGAGCCGTTCCTCTCACGTGTGACGAAGGCCCACCAGGACGGCGGCAAGACCGGCTCCACCGGGTGGAAATATGGTTTCAATGCTGAACGGGCGAAGCGGCTGGTGTTGCGGAGTCAGGGGACGGCGGTCTCGGCAAGGACGCTGGCGTCGGCGCCGGCCGTGCCGGGAAAGTATTTCTCGATCGCCCGGTGCTTCCGTTATGACCAGGTCGATGCCACGCATGCCACCGACTTTTTCCAGGTCGAGGGCATTGTGCTGGGGGAGGATATCAACTTCCGTACTCTGCTCGGTCTGTTGAATCTCTTCGCGCGTGAGGTGGCTCAGGCAAAAGAAGTGAAGTTCCTGCCGGCCTATTTCCCCTTTACCGAACCCTCGGTCGAAATGCATGTGCGGCATCCGCGTTTGGGATGGATGGAACTTGGCGGAGCGGGGCTCTTCCGCGCCGAAGTCACCTTGCCGTTAGGTGTGACGGTGCCGGTGATCGCCTGGGGGCTTGGGCTGGATCGCATGGCCATGGTGGCATTGGGCATTCACGACATCCGCGAATTGTTCACCGACAATCTGGATTTGATTCGGACCACCAGAGGGATCTTCTAGCCTACGCCATGCCTACGATTTCTATTTTCAAAGACGACTTCGAATCGCTGCTGACTCCCGGCGGTCGTACCAAGCGTCCGGTCTCGATCGAGCAAGTGGAAGACTGGCTGATGCTCGTCAAGGGGGAACTCAAGGGGCATAACCAGGAAACCGGAGAATTGCGTATCGAGTTGCAGGACAGCAATCGTCCGGATCTGTGGTGTTGCGAAGGTATCGCGCGGCAAATCCGCATCAAGCAACAGGGGAAGCTCAAGCCCTATCCGTTCTTTACGAAGAAGGCGAAGAAGGGACAATCGCTGATTGTCGGACCGGGGCTAGAACGGGTCCGTCCCTATGTCGCCGCCTGTACGGCCAGGGGCTACCGGGTGACCGAAGAGGGATTGGCGCAGCTCATTCAAACGCAGGAGAAGCTGGCGGATATCTTCGGGCACAAGCGGAAGACGGTCTCCATCGGAATCTATCAACTCTCGAAGATCCAGTTTCCCGTGACGTATGAGTTAGTGAAGCCGGATCAGGCGAAGTTCACGCCGTTGGGCATGGAGACGGTGATGACGCTGGCGGAAATTCTTATGGTCCATCCGAAAGGATTGGAACATGGGCATATCCTGGCCGGACAGAGCCGATTGCCGATTCTCCGCGACGCGAAGCATCAACCCTTGTCGTTCCCGCCGATCATCAACAGCCGGGAAGTAGGGGAAGTGCGCGTCGGGGACGACGAACTGTTCGTCGAAGTGACCGGAACCGATCAGTTGATGGTTGTTCTGACGCTGAACATCTTTGCCGCTAATCTGGCTGATCGTGGTGCTGCGATTGAACCGGTCGAAGTGCACTATCCGAAAGCAACCCCGCTGGGGAAGCGGGTCGTGACGCCACAGGACCTCGGGAATTCAAAAACGATTCAGCTCAAAACCATTGAACAGGCGCTTGGCCAGACACTCGGCGTCAAGGCCGTCAAACAGGCGCTGGAAATCTACGGGTATGGAGTCTCAGCCGGAAAGGGATCGGTCAAGGCCACTTTACCACCCTATCGGCAGGATCTCATGCATGCGATGGATGTCGTCGAAGATGTCGCGATCAGCCGCGGCTACGGAGAGTTTGCCCCGGTGATGCCGGCGCAATTCACGGTCGGCGGGCTCTCGCGGATCGAGCAGACCTCCGACCGGGCGCGCGAGCTCATGGTCGGGTTGGGATTCCAGGAAATCATCTCCAATATTATGGGGTCGCCGGAGAGCTATCGTGACACCATGCGGCTGGCTGATACGGAGTGGGGGCGGATGGTGGAAGTGGACAATGCCATGACCCTGACGTTCTCCTGCCTGCGCCAGTGGATGCTGCCGTCGCTACTGCGTGTCGAAGCCGCCTCGAGCCGGGCCTTCTATCCGCACCGTCTGTTCGAGGCCGGCGACGTCGCGATTCCAGACGCCACGCATGAGGTAGGTTCACGTACAGAAACAGTCCTGGGCGCCGTCATTGCCCATGCCACCGCGCATTTTTCTGAAATCCACTCCTGCCTCGATGTGCTGTTTTATTATCTGGGTAAAGACTATAGTCTAGAGCCGGTCCAACATCCGTCGTTTCTGGAAGGCCGCGCCGGACGAATTGTCGTCTCGGGCACACCCGTCGGCGTCATCGGCGAAGTCCATCCCGAAGTCCTGGAACAGTGGCAGATTACCGTGCCGGTCGTCTCCTTCGATGTGAACCTCTCCCAGCTCGCCGATCTGGCCTAGCCGATATTTCTTGATTTGTTCTTGATAGCCCACGACGCATTCAAACGCGATGCTGCGCGTCCATGTCAGATTGAGTTTATGGAGGGATGAGGCTGGATTAGCTGCGAGGGGGCAATACAAGTCTCGCGCAGATTCCAGAAAAAGCGAATAGGGAGACGACAACTTGTCGCCTCCCTATTCGTGAGATACGGAATGGCTACGAACGATGCGGCGACGTTATGCCGCGACCGGAGTCATGTGTTGCTTGGCCAAGCCGCATAATTTTTCAAAGCCGGCTGCGTCCTTGATCGCCATGTCCGAAAGGACTTTGCGGTCCAGCAGAACTTCCGCCTTCTTGAGGGCATTGATAAACCGGCCGTAAGTCAGTCCCTGTGCCCGGACGGCGGCGCTGATGCGCGCGATCCACAACCGACGAAAGTCCCGTTTCCGGTTCTTCCGTCCGTCATAGGCATACTGCTGTCCCTTATCAACTGATTCTGTGGCAGAGCGGAACAACCGGCTCTTGGCGCCGTACTGTCCCTTCGCTAGCTTCAGCCGCTTTTTCCGTCTCGCTCTTGTTTTCGGTCCACCTTTTGCGCGGGGCATGACTCAATACTCCTTTTATCCGTGAGGGTCGCTCTTTGAAGCTTAGTTATACGGCAACAGACGGTTCAAAGACAAGGTGGAAGTGGCATCCACCACGGCCGTTCCGCTTAACCGGCGCTTTTGATCGCTCTTCTTATGGCTCAATAAATGGCGCTTCCCGGCTTTGCGTCTGACAATTTTTCCGCTGCCGGTCCTGGAAAACCGCTTTTTGGCCCCTTTGTGCGTCTTGGCTTTCATTTTTACCTCGTCCGTCCTCTCGGTTTATACACAACGGTCTCTCTGCTAATTCTTCGGTGCCACGATCATGATGAGGCTGCGGCCTTCCATGCGCGGGGCATACTCAATAGTTCCGGTCTCGGCCATTTCTGCGATCACCATGTTCATGAGCGACCGGCCCATTTCCTGATTGGCCATTTCTCGGCCACGAAACGTCAAGGTGACTTTGGTTTTGTTTCCGTCGGCCAGGAATTCCTTGATCTGACGGATCTTGATCCCCAGATCGTGCTTATCGGTGCGCGGCCGAAGCTTGATCTCTTTGACCTGCGTGGACTTCTGATGGCGCCGGTTCTGATGGTCTTTCTTGCTGAGTTCGAATTTGTATTTGCCGTAGTCCATGATCCGGCAAACCGGCGGTGCCGCAGTGGGAGCGACTTCCACGAGGTCGTAGCCTCCGTCCTGCGCCTGACGCAATGCGTCTGGCGTCGGGAGGATCCCCAGTTGCTCTCCTTCCGGACCAATGACTCGAACCTCTCGCACTCGGATTTCGCGGTTCACGCGCAGTTTGGGGACGATAACCCACCTCTTAGTGTGTTGGTTGTAGCTCCGGCTGCGCGCGCGTGACGTCATTCCTGAGAAGATCGATCACTGCAGCCCCTGTCATGTTGCCGAGATTCGCCCCGCTCCGTCCTCTGACGGAGAGCGTGCCGCTCTGGACTTCCCGATCCCCCGCCACCAGCATGTAGGGGATCTTGGCTTTTTCAGCCTCGCGGATCTTAAAGCCGATTTTTTCGTTGCGCAGATCGGCGTCGGCTCGGAAGCCCGCCGCTTTCAGCTGAGCGACGATCGAATTGACATACTCGCGCTGATTGTCTGTGATGGCCATGACTACGGCCTGGACCGGTGCCAGCCAGGTCGGGAATGCGCCGCCGTAATGTTCGACAAGAATCCCGAAAAACCGTTCAATCGATCCCATCAAGGCCCGATGAATCATGATCGGCTGGTGAGACTTTCCATCCTCGCCGATGTAGCTGAGTTCGAACCGCTCCGGATTATTGAAGTCGACCTGAATGGTCGAGCATTGCCAGGATCGGCCGAGCGCATCCTTGATCTTGATATCGATCTTGGGTCCGTAGAAGGCTCCGCCTCCCTCGTCCAAATGGAACGCAATCCCCCGACTCTTGAGCGCGCCTTCCAGCGAACTTGTCGCGAGAACCCACTTATCGTCAGACCCTACAGACTTCTCAGGCCTGGTCGATAGGAAAATTTCAAAGTCAACGAAACCGAACGATTTCAAGACAAAAAACGTGAAGTCCAGCACTCGGCTGACTTCATCTTGGATCTGATCAGGCCGGCAAAAAAGGTGCGCATCGTCCTGGGTAAATCCACGAACGCGCAGCAGACCATGCAGGACACCGGTCCGTTCGTATCGATACACAGTGCCGAGTTCGCCGTAGCGGATGGGCAGATCCCGATAGCTGCGCAGATGAGACTTGTAAATCATGATGTGGTAGGGGCAGTTCATCGGCTTGAGCTGGTATTCGCTGCCTTCCAGCTTCATCGGGGCAAACATATTTTCCCGATAGTAGTCGACGTGGCCGCTCGTTTTCCAAAGATCGAGGCGCGCGACATGAGGCGAATACACCAGATCGTAGCCATCCTTAATGTGCTGTTCGCGCCAGAAATTCTCGATCAAGAGGCGCACCAGCGCGCCTTTCGGATGCCATAAGACCAACCCAGGCCCTATTTCATCCTGGATGGTAATCAGGTCAAGATCTTTGCCGACCTTGCGATGATCGCGTCTCTTGATCTCTTCCAATCTAGCCAGATGGGCGTCGAGTTCAGCCTGGGTCGGGAAGGAGGTTCCGTAAATCCGCTGTAACATCGGATTACGCTCATCTCCTCGCCAATACGCTCCGGCGGTCGTGAGAAGCTTAAATGCACCGACGTGACCGGTAGCCGGGAGATGGGGCCCGCGACAGAGATCGACAAACTCGCCTTGACTATAGGCCGAGATCGGCTCGTAGTCAGGGAATCCCTGGATCAATTCGACTTTGTAGGCTTCTCCGCGAGCCTGGAAAAATTGAATAGCTTCCTGCTTCGTCAATTCTTTGCGCGTGACCGGAAGATTTCGCTTAATAATGTCACGGGCGCGGGCTTCAATTTTTTCAAGATCTTCCGGTGTAAACGGACGTTCAAAGGCGAAGTCATAAAAGAAACTGTCTTCAAGCGCCGGTCCGATGGTGATCTGCGCCGTGGGAAATACTTCTTTCACTGCCTGCGCCATAATGTGGGTGCTGCTATGACGATAGACCTCCCGGCCTTCCGCCGTATCGAACCGGACAGGCTCTACGACGGCATCTTCCGTGAGCGGACGTGATAGATCGACAACGACGCCGTTAACCTTGGCGGCGAGGATGTCGGTTCCCACCGGCAGGCCGCAGGCCTTCATGGCTGCTCCCACGGTCAGGCCCTTCTCGATGACTTGGCTGTTGCCGTCTTTGAACGTGATTTTCATCAAAAGGCTAATGCGGGTTCAAAATAAAACAACAAAGGCATTCCGCCGCCCTAAGGCAAACGAATGCCTCTAGCCGGAATGGTAGGCGCGGACGGTCTTGAACCGTCGACCTTTACCGTGTCAAGGTAACGCTCTCCCCCTGAGCTACGCGCCTATTGTCCGGGTGGGCATGCTAATATAGCCCTGCCCAAACTGTCAAGAAAAGCAAAAGAGAAGGCAGTGCCTTCCGGAAATAGCGGAAGGAGACGGCCTTCTCTTTGTAAGAGCGAGCGCAACCGACGTCGTTACTTGACGGCAGAACGCAACTCTTTCCCTGCCGAGAACTTCGGGACTTTGGCGGCCGGAATCTTGAGCGATTCTCCTGTGCGGGGGTTCCTGCCCATCCGTGCCTTGCGTTTTGAAATCGTAAACGTGCCGAAGTTGACCAGGGAAACTCGCTGCCCCTTCTTCAGTGACGTGGTGACGGCTCCGGTGAAGGCTTCCAGTGCCGTGCCTGCTGCGACTTTGGTAATTCCTGCCGAAGCTGCCATCTTCGCAATCAGCTCTTCCTTCGTCATCAGTCCCCTCCTTGGTTATGAATGAATGAGGATGCCGAGCGCTCGACGTGTATCCCGCCCTTCAGTGGAGCCTTCCGTAGTACGCGGTACTACGCAGTGCGTGTTGATTTGATTCGACTTCGTTTCAGTGGAATGTGCAGATCGGTAATCTTCTTTCGCAACGTATTTCGGTTCAGTCCCAACAATTCTGCCGCTTGGATTTGATTCCCTTGGGTTTCTCGTAAAGCAGAAGAAATGAGGGGGCGCTCGACGGCTGAAATCAGCATCGGATGAAGGTTCTTGGCGGCACCGGTATGCATACCCTTCACAAAATCACCCATTTTCTGGTCTAGATAGTCCTCCAATGAGAGATCGTGTCCGTTGGTTTTCTGAGTGTGCTCGGGGTGCCGACTCATCATTTGAATCATGACCGGTGCTCGTTTCAGGACGGCCCGTGACCCTGCGATCACTAATGCGTGGGATTGATCTATCTGTGCCGGGAGGTTTTGCGGAGAAATATCTTGCCCCGGGCGAGATTCCAGAACAACGACGTCAAAGGGGTGTTTGGGGAGATCTTTCGGCAGCGACGTTGCATCTCGAGCGATGGTGACAGCTGCGTTTTTGAATATGGATTTGAATTGAGCTTGGATCTCTGCGTCCACCGTCAGTAGTAGAATGGAAAAAACCGATGAGGGAACCGACATCTAGGCACCATGCAAAGAAGAGGGCGGAATTATTGCCCAGGGCCGACTTGATGTCAATTGGATATTTCCTGTGTATGAGGTACGGCTTATTAAGAAGTCGTGTGAGGAACACTGTGAGGGTATGTTGCAGTAAAGGAACCGCGATGAAGTACCGGTCAAAATGTGTGTTTCAACTGACGAGGGGTGCTCGATAAAAATGTTTGTCCTCCCTAAAGAGGCGAGGCTCCTTAAGGTGGAGATTGGTCGCTTGACAGTCGAGCAGCGGGAAATGTATATCTTTGCATGGTTAATTCCTACCGGAATTATCAAGAATGAAAGTATCGCATCGAGCAACCTACGGAATATTGGCTGCTGTTGATTTGGCAATGAATGGTAAGGAACTCCCCATTCAGGCCCGGGCGATCGCAAGGCGGCAATCAATCCCCGTGCGTTTTCTTGAGCAAGTATTGCATGCCATGAAGAAAGCCGGTCTTGTCGATAGCACGCGAGGAGCACAAGGGGGGTATCTCCTATTGCGTTCACCTTCTGAACTGTCTGTGGCCGATCTGCTTGAGGCTCTTGATGGGCCGGTGTTTCATGACGCATCCCACAATGGCAACGGGCAGAATCGACGCGAAACCAGAGAGCAGCTGCTGCTCAGGAGCGTGTGGGAGAAAGTCCATCAGGCCGAACGGAACGTACTTGCAGCGATTACCATCGATCAACTGGTTGAACGTCAACGAGCACTCGATCAACAACAGAATCCCATGTATCACATCTAATAAATTAATTCGCCGAGTAATCCAGGCGGCAGCGGTCCGACTCAGTTGCGCAAGGGAGAAATACATCATGAGTCCCCACGATCAGCTCACCATACCGGAAATCAAAACCTTTCCGATTCCTCCTGCCCTGCTGGAAGAAATTGAGACGTTTGAAGCGGAAGCGCGTCGCACCATGGCGGGAGAAGTGTCGAACGATCTCTTCAAGCCGTTCCGGTTGCAATACGGGATCTACGGACAGCGCCAGCCGGGGGTGCAAATGGTCCGGGTCAAGATTCCGTTTGGAGGGATCTCGGCCAATCAGCTCCGGCGTGTCGCCGAACTGGCCGATCGCTATGCCACGGCTGTCGGGCATGTCACGACGCGTCAGGACATCCAGATGCATTTTGTCGAGTTGAAGGATGTGCCCGCGATCATGCGCGGTCTGGCTGAAGTCGAGCTCACGACGCGCGAAGCGTGCGCCAATACCGTCCGCAACGTGACAGCCTGCCATCTGGCCGGAGTCTGCCAGGGAGAAGTCTTCGATGTGACCCCATACGCGAAGACCATTGCCTACCATCTGTTACGCAATCCGTTGAACCAAAGCCTGCCGAGAAAATTCAAGATCGCGCTGTCCGGCTGCAGGCAGGATTGTGCCCTGACCCCGATTCATGACGTCGGGTTGCTGGCGGCCAAGCGTGCGGACGGAACCATCGGGTTTCGCATGGTGGCCGGCGGCGGCTTGGGTTCGGCCCCGCGCATGGCGCAGGTTCTTCGCGAATTCACTCCTATGGATGAATTGCTGCCAAGTATCGAGGCGGTCATTAAAGTGTTCGATACGCTGGGAAATCGAAAGAATCGGAACAAAGCCCGCATGAAGTTCGTCATTGAGAAGCTGGGCTTCGATGAATTCAAGCGGCGTTGGGAAGCTGCCTATGAATCGATGGGCTATGCGCGTCCGTCACATGAGCCGATCAAGCTGCTTACACATGCCGACGAACCGACCCCGCTTATCATGCCGACGCGGAACGGAGTCGGGCACTCGTCGTCGAACGGCAATGGGAGCGGTCATGGCATCGGCCATGAAACACCGTTCGAAATGTGGAAGCGGACGAATGTCGTCAAACAGAAGCAGCCCGGGTACGTGACGGCGGCGATCAAGCTCTTCATGGGCGATCTGACGTCGGAGCAAATGCTTTGCGTCGCCGATCTTGCCGACCGGTATGCCAACGGGAATATTCGTACCACCATCAATCAGAACATGGTGATTCGATGGATTCCTGAGTCGCAGATCGAATCGCTGTATACCGAACTCTCCGCCCATGGACTGTCCGATCCTGGAGCAGAGCTGGTGGAAGATATTATCGCCTGCCCGGGAACTGATACCTGCGGCCTCGGTATCACGTCGTCCAAGGGCCTGGCCCGGGCCCTGGCGGAAGTATTCCCGGCCGGCCGTGTCCCCGAAGACCTGTCGGATGTGAGCGTGAAGATCAGCGGGTGCCACAATTCCTGCGCCCAGCACCACATCTCGACGATCGGGCTGCATGGCGTCGGGAAGCGGCTGGGTGAACATGTTGCGCCGCATTATGAATTGCATCTGGGCGGGCAAGTCGACGGTACGCCGAAGATCGGGCAGATGACGGTCAAGCTGCCCGCGAAAGCGGTGCCGGCGGCATTGTCGCATCTCGTCACGGTGTATCGCCGCGATCGCCTGCCGAAGGAAAACCTGTCGGCATTCATCGCCCGCGCCGGAAAAAACAAACTCAAGGACGAGCTCATCCCCTACACCATCGTTCCGGCCTATCAGGATGACCCCACGTTCTACTATGACTGGGAAGGTGAAGCGGAGTTCATCCTCGAAGATTTGGGCCCCGGCGAATGCGCGGGCGGTGCGCTGGAAATGATCGAGAACGGGATTCTCGAAGCAGATCAGGAACTGTATCAAGCCAAGCTCTTAGTCGAGAACCATCAATATTCCGTGTCGGTGAATAAATCGTATCGCGCGGTGTTGGCGGCGGCCAAAGCGATGCTGGTCACGGAGGGGCTTGAGCCTTCGACCGACTCGGAAACGTTCATTGAGTTCGACAGCCGGATTGCGCAGAAAGGGGTGGTCCCCGCGCAGTACCGCGAACTCAATAAAAAAGTAGGCGATCTCGGTCCCAAAGATACGACCGCGGAGTCGGCGCGTGAGAAAATGGTTTTTGCGAAAGGGTTTGTCGATGCCTGCCGCGCGGCGACCGAGCAGATGGGGAAAGACCTCAAGCTCGCGCCGGCTCAGGAGTCTGCAACTCCCGCGAAGGAAGCAGCGGCGCCGGTTGCGCCAGCAGCTCCCGCGCCGACCGGGGCACCGGTGTACGATCTCCGCGGCGTTGCCTGTCCGCTGAATTATGTGAAAACGAAGCTCAAACTCGAAATGATGGACGCGGGTGAAAAGCTGGAAGTCTGGCTGGACGCCGGTGAACCGATTAAGAACGTGCCGATGAGTTTGAAAAACGACGGACATCTCCTGCTCCTTCAGGAAGCGCTGGAGCCGGAGGCCGCCCACTATCGCATTCTTGTGGAAAAAGTCGAAGGCTAAGGAAGCAAGGCGTACGTATGACCAGCGGCGGAACTCCGGAGATGGCGGCGGAATTGAAGCGTCTGAGCGACGCGTTCGAATCTCAGCAGCCGCAGGATGTGTTGAAGGAAGCCATCAAGCGGTACGCTCCGAAGATTGTGCTGGCGTGCAGTTTCGGCGCGGAGGATGTGGTGCTGGTCGACATGGTGCATCGCATCGATCCCGCGATTCCGCTGTTCTATTTGGACACCGACTTTCTGTTTCCTGAAACCTATGCGACTCGCGATCGCATCATTCAACAGTATGCGTTGCAGCCGGCACAGGTGCTTCAGGTCCGTTCATTGCTGACGCCGGATCAGCAGGCGGCGCAACATGGTCCGGCGCTGTGGACCACTGAGCCGGATCGCTGCTGCCAGTTGCGGAAGGTGGAACCGTTGACGCGTGTCTTGAAAGGGTATGAAGCCTGGATTACCGGCATTCGCCGGGATCAGTCTCCTACGAGAGCCAACGCGGGCTTGATCGAATGGGACGGCAAGTTCCAATTGGTCAAAGTGAATCCGTTGGCCCGCTGGACGTGGGCCGATGTGTGGACCTATATCAAGGTCTACGAGGTTCCCTACAATCCGTTGCACGATCAGAATTATCCGAGCATCGGGTGCACCCATTGCACGGCGCCGGTGGCGCCGGGGGAAGATCCCCGTGCCGGACGCTGGAAAACTTTTACCAAGACTGAGTGTGGGCTTCACAAAACCTAATATGCCTATTCAAGATTTCATTGCGAAAATTGCCAAGGGGCCAAGAGCCTCCAAAGACCTGACGTGGGATGAATCCAAGCAGGTCATGAAGCTGTTGATCGAAGGCCAGGCGACGCAGGCGCAGATCGGCGCGTTTCTCATGGCGATGCGATTCAAGATGGAGTCGGTATCGGAGCTGGCGGCGTTCACGGCGTCGGCCCGTGCCTATGTCGCGCCGCTGTCGATTCCCAAGGAATTGGCTGTGGTGGATGTGCCGAGTTATGCGGGCAAGTCAGAGACCTTTCATAGTTTGATTGCCGGCGCGATCGTCGCGGCTTCCGCGGGCGCGGCGATCGTGATGCACGGCTATGACGGGATTCCCGGACGCCCCGGCGCGGCGGGTGTGCTGAAAGCACTCGGGATTCCGATCGATCTCGATCCGAAAATGGCCGGTGAGTACGTCACAAAAAAAGGATTCGTCTACCTCGATATCGGGATGTACCACCCGCCGCTGTACCGGTTTCTGGAGATGCGCCAGGAAATCGGCGTGCGCAACCTCTTCCATCCGATCGCCCGCCTGTTGAATCCCTCGCGGGCGGCCGCGCAGGTGGTCGGGTTATCGCACCCGCCCCATTTTGAAAAGACGGCGGAAGTGCTGCGGATGCTGGGCTGCCCGCGGGCGCTGGTCATCCGGGGTGTCGAAGGCGATCCGGAGTTATCCGTCACGGCAGCGACCCGGGTATTGGAGCTGCGGGACGAGCGGATCACGCCGCTGGGCATTTCGCCGAAGGATTTCGGTTTGGCGCTGGGCACCTCTCGCGACATGGCCGGGTTCCCCCCTGGCCAGCAGGATAAGGAAGCGGAGTTGCTGAGGCGGATCATTCAGAATCAGATTCCGGGCGGTCCGAAAGATTGGGTACTCATGAATGCGGCGCTGTTGCTGTACGCCGCGGGCAAAGGGGCGACATTGCCGGCTTGTCTGCCGATGGCGCGGGCCGCACTTGAAAGCGGCGCAGCCGGACGCAAGCTGGATGAGCTGGTGCAGGCGCCTCTTGCGGCGAGTAAGCGGGGCTAACTAAGAGAAAGGTCGTCGGTCGTGAAACATCTTCGTCAGTTGGAAGATCAAAGCGTCTACATTCTTCGCGAGGCGTACAAGAATTTCGACAACCTGGGCATGCTCTGGTCGATGGGCAAGGATTCTACAGTCCTGCTGTGGCTGGCGCGCAAGGCCTTCTTTGGCCAGGTGCCCTTTCCGTTACTCCACGTCGATACGAGCTACAAGATTCCGGCTATGATCGAATACCGCGATCGGATTGCGCGGGAATGGCGCCTGGATTTGGTAGTGGGGCAAAACAAAGAAGCTTTGGCGGCGGGCATGAATCACACGATGGGCCGGGTCGCCTGTTGTACCGCCCTCAAGACGAACGGACTGAAGCAACTGATCGAGCAGAAGG
>CAYPOR010000062.1:5475-15750 GCA_964412445.1 uncultured Nitrospira sp. | reverse complement strand
GACACAAAAGCATCTTTATTCATGGAATGGAGAGGGGCAGGCTTAAATAGAGTTACTGCCAATGGAAGACGACCGACGAGGGGGCTATTACGTCTCCCCGAAATGCCGCATTCCCCTATTGGTTTGTTCTTAGCCTTGCCGTCTCCTGGCAAACAACGCTCAGCAAGCTCCTCGATCCAGAATCCTGTGATGGCTGAATGTTGGAACAATTGTTTGCCGTCACCGCCTGGGCCTTCGATTTGAAAAGAGACCCAGTCTTTAGTGTCAATGTCGTTCCATTGAGGAGAAGATTTTAGCTTTCCGCCTTCGATCAGGTTCTTGATTCCTATAACAAGGCGAGAGATCGCTTGATTGTCTTGCTTCAGACTGGTCGCAATCTTGTCCAGGAATTGCAAAAATTCCGAATGCTTTTTCTTTGTATCCTTCCCCTTCCCACGATCAATTCCTAGCACGTAAGCTGCCTCATCGGCCAAAGGATATGGTTGAGTACCAATTGTTCTCCCACTGTAAGGACGAGGAAGTTTGTCAATCGAGGCTTGCCGAATTGTCGATCGCGAAGGTTCATCAGGATAGAAATGTATCACCCACTTGATCGGCTCCTTGTAAAAGTAAAACCCCGGCGGGGGAAGTTGGCCTTCCTGCTCCAAGCGTTGACCGAGTTCGAGAATCTCCTTAAACATCGAGTCCCTCCAGCTCATAGAGTTCTCGGTACTTTTCAGCCGGAATGGCAACCTGGTTATTTTCGATCGTGGCTGGAAAAAATAGGTGATGTTGATAGCCTTGCCTTACTTCCGGCTGCACACGTGTTGGACTTCCATCCGGAGAAGGTTTGTGCCGAAGGAAACGCATGTCGGGGCGTGATTCGCTTTTGACATAAGCCGTGTCGAACAACATCACGCCGAGATACTGACTGTCGATGATAACCTCCGGTGTCTCGTCTCCTGTTGCTGGTTCAAACCACGCGGCGAATTCTCGTGTGCCGAGGTAAGGCGTGTGATGGCAAGCGCCGCGATCGAGCTTGCGGCGGAACTGGTCCCAGCACCCAACAATTCCCTTATCCTTCCAAACCAGCGTCATGTCTGCAGCGATCACGTATTCCACGTCCTTCAGAATTAGGCTGACACGTTGCTGCCGCTGTTTTTGTTCTTCAACAATGATAGGGGCCTTGCTTTGTCGATCCTTAATTTCGTTACGCATGACACTCAGCGTCTTGATTGGCTTCAGCACGGTGATTGACCGAATTTCCCAGCGGAATGCTGGTTTCCAGAAGATGGCTTCGAGTATTCCGCGGGCAGCCGCCGGGGTCATCACAGGATAACTGACCCGTTCGACTTTAAGGTTTGGGTCCGTAAAGCACGCAAAATCACCTCCGACTTTTACCAAGAACCGTGATTGCATAGTTTTCCCTCTCACATCATCAGGTCAGCCGGATCATAAGCGGCCTCTGCAATCCCTTTGACTCGATCGTATTTGCCTCTCCATCGATAGAGTCCCTCGCTTACTAGTTCCAGCCAATCATTTGCCAACAGCCGTTCTGCCTCACGGCGCTGTAGGCTTACAACGAAAGGTTGGAGCCTTCGCCAGGTTGCGCGTGATGGCCGGTACTTCCAATCCATGAGTCGGCGACTGCCCTGGCCGTATGGCACTGCTACCAAGACGGTATCATCCGAGATCAAGCGAAAAAGCCTGGCCGTTTCTGGATAATTTAACGTTTCCCTATGTGGCTGCACATTATGCACATCGAGATTCTGGTCTGCATAGAGACGTCTGAAATACTCTTCGTGCAGAGATGGATTGTGCAGAGCTTCAGGATCGTTTTGGCCAAGCAAGAAATCGGCAAGCCCGAATCCGGCCTGATATTCGCCTTTTGGCATTCTTCCCTCGACTGGCTCAAAAATAACAACGCGCCCTTTGCTGACCATACGTCCTTCTCGGTTGCAACGTCCCGCAGCCTGGACGATTCGGTCCAGTGGCCCCATCGCCCGCCACACTTCAGGAAAATCGATATCCACCCCTGCTTCGACAACTTGAGTACTGACCAACCGAACGGGCTTGCCATGTCTGATTCGTCTTCGTATCAAGCGCAGAATCGCCTTGCGATGCCATCCACAAAGCAGGGTAGACAGATGATAGACATCGTTTGTCTCTCGCAATTCATCAACGAGTCGCAATGCATTCTTGCGGGTGTTCAAGACGATCATGATCTGATTGCGTTCAGGCTCCCGCAATTCTGTCGCGAGTTCAGCCCAAGATACTTTTCCCTTCCGCTCGTAACTCACCCTGGCAAGATCTACAAAGTGCTTTTCGAATTGTGACTTAGCAACGATGTCGGTCGGAATCACCTCACTGATTGTGTGAAATGCAGGCTGGGTAGCACTGGACAGCACCACAGACACATTGTAGTCCTTGACGAGCGTCTTCAAAACATCGAGGGCGGGCGCAAGCACCCCAACGGGCAGTGTTTGAGCTTCGTCCAGGATGATCACACTCCCTGCGATGTTGTGGAGTTTGCGAACCTTCCCAGGTCGATTAGAGAGAAGGCTTTCGAACAACTGCACGTTGGTGGTGACGATGACCGAAGCATCCCAGTTTTCACTCGCCAAACGAAGACGTACGTTTTCTTCATTCTGAGATTCATCTTCCGGGATCGAAACTTGGCTGTGATGTTCCAGCACCACATCATGACCGAGGATGCGGCGATATTCCCGCACAGTCTGGTCAATGATGCTGGTGTAGGGGATCGCCACGATAACACGCCGCAGCTTAGAGTCGTTAGCAAGGATATGTTGGATGGCAAAAGCAAGACTGCTCCTGGTTTTTCCACCCCCTGTTGGAACGGTAAGCCTGAAGAAACCAGGAGCCGCTTGAGCAGCTGATAGACAAGCCTCGTAGATATCCTTGCGTGCTGCCATTAGAACCGCATTAGCCCCTGGTCTGGATTTGGCTTGTTCCAATAGATCGCATTGGTTCTTCTCAAACCTGCGCCATAGTTCGCAAGCATCGAGAGCAACAATTCGCACCCTGGAAATCTCTGGGCTGAAGTGGGACTCGGTATCCAAGTAGTCAGCATCTACCAGTGCAGAGAAGGTAAAGCGAATGAACATTTCCCTTTCGAGTGCTGTGAGCTTGGGAAGCTGCCAAACTCCGGGAGTAGGAAGCTGTTTCGCAAAGGAAAGTAACTCCCGTAGCAAGGTCCGATGCTCGGCGACATAGGCCTCCAACCTTTGTGCCAATACACCTACGGCATGCAGGCCTGCGTGATGTCCAGCAATAGCTAGCGCCAAGTCTTTCCAACTATCGCACCGCTGTTGCTGCCAGAGAAGTGTATAGATGAGGGCCGCACCACCGAAAGCATGGGGAACGCTCTCAGAGGAGATGCCTTGATCGGCGTCCTTCAGATACTTTTGGAAAGCAGGATTGGCTTTACCGAGGTCATGCCACAGACCTATCCAGAAGGCCGGTGTTTCCACTTTGAAATAGGTGGCGCTTTCATTCGCCTTCTTCGCAACTTTCTGTAGATGTTCTTCAAGTAAATGCCATTTGCCATGATGATTGCGGGTGTGGGCCAATAAACTACTCGCGCTTGCATCAGGCATGCTATTGATCACAAACTGATCTCCGTCCCAATTAACCTAACGCAAGAATGATTCACGCGGCCTTTTCCGCCCTCAACATGCGCTTCCGGATCAAACCCGCTTGCACAAGCGATGTATTTTTTGAAGGCCGATGAATATTTCCCGAGATCATGCCAGAGCCCTGCGAGTTGTCCCCATTCAGCATGCCCAAAGGTTGAAGCAAACTCGCCGGCAAGATCTCCCACCGCTCGTAAATGTTCTTCTAGCTCATGGATAACAAACGATCCATCACCGTTCCGGCGCACATGGGCAAGATAGTTTATTGCAAAAGTTTGCGATCTGTCAGATACGCGGCCTTGTTCCATAGCGGAATACCACTGCATGAGACCGTTGGATGATTGTCGTTCGATTATGGACCGTACTAGTCGCCCGTTATCCTGACTACTCTTCGAGACAGAGCACCCTTACATGCTCCACCGGTTTCCACAAACTCCATTCCTTACAGCCTGCATTCCAAATCATCGCCGGCTGAGGCTACCCTTTTCCGGAGAAGAAATCACCCCACCTTTTGGCTATCAGGAAAACCCTGACCTCGCCTCAATCAGGATCTCGCCTGGCATTTTCCCCCATCCCTTCATTCCTTCCCCTTCACCCCTCTGCCCCTTTCCACAAGGACCGAACCGGTTGTTCGTTGAGTCCTGGTCGAACAGGTCAGCACTGAAGGTCTTCAGCCCTTCGGCATTGAGATGACCGCATTGTAAGGGATGATCTTGACAGAACAGGTCACACGCGACGCAGACGATCGAGGCGGTAAAAACGCTGGCTATTGAGGAAGTTAGGAGGAATCAGACGACAGCACGATCCGTCGTCACTTGACATCCGGGGTCACTGAGACGGTTTGGATTGCGCAGGGCGCCGGACCCGGATCTTTCGATCCGTCACGACGACAAAACACCCGCGCCATCCTTCAACCTCTTCAGTCTGGAACGCGGCATGGATTCTTTGGACAAGAGCGCGCCGGCTCGGATCTCGCAGACGCACGATCATCAACCCACAATGGCGGCCTGGCGCATACCGGCGGATATCGGAAAAGTCGAGATCTTGTGTGATGAGGAAACGCTGAGCCTGCTGAGCGGCATCCCAGATGGTCTGATCGTCTCTGCCCGCCAACCCTTCCTGGGGCACTGTATCGACAGCGTGAGACAAATCTGTGAGGCTCGCTTGCAACCGAGCAGGGATATTTTCATCTAATTTGAGATTCACGCCACGTCCGGCACACTCTGAAGCGGAAGGTCTTCTTCTGCCGATGCCGCGGCAAATGCCACAATCGCCCGGATATCCTCTTCCTTGAGAGTCGGAAAGTCCTGCAATAATTCCTTAACGCTGTCTCCCTCGGCCAGACTGGCCAGGATCGTGCGAACGGTCACACGCGTCCCCTTCACCAGCGGTTCCCCTCCACATACTTTCGGATCGCGCACGATGTATTGGCGGTAATCCATGGCTCCTCCTCTGTCCCCTGGACCATGCGAGCTTCCAAAAGTATAGCCAAGATTCCGGGAGAAGTCATTCCTCAGTCTCCTAATCCCCCTGCCGATCAATCAGAGCTCCGGCCCTCTTGCCAAAAATTGAATGATGTCGCCGTCTCCTCCGCAGCCGCTCAGAGGAAGCCTCTCCCGTGCCGAGCCACCGTTTCCGCCCTTTGACCCCGCGCGGCTCTTTCGTATAGGCTGAGTCTCCCCGTCGACAGTCCCGTCGATGCCGGATAGGAACCGCCCATGAATCGTTCGGACCGCCGCCGCCAGGACGCGCTTCAAGGCAAGACAGGCTCCACCGCCGACAGTTTTGCCGTTCATAATCTGCTCGATCAGGGGAAACGCCATCACCAGGCCGGACAATTGGCCGAGGCCGAGCGCAACTATCAGCTCGCCCTGAACATGGCGCCGGGCCATCCGGAAGCGCTGCATCTGTTGGGATTGCTGGCCTATCGCGTCGGCAGCTACGAGCAAGCCATCGAACTCATTACCCACGCGATCCAGGGCACGCCCAATTCTCCGCTCTACTGGTTCAACCTGGGCGTCGTCACGCAAAAGGCGGGAAAAGCCGAAGAGGCGATCCGCGCCTATGAACGGGCCATCGCGCTGAATCCCAAATACGTGGATGCTCTGATCAACCTCGGAAACGTCCTCAAAGATCTGCATCGTCTCACCGCTGCCGTCGACACCTATCGCAAAGCCTTGACGCTCAACCCGGCCCACGCCGATACCCACAACAACCTCGGCGTCGCCCTCAAGGAACAGAACGCCCACCGGGAGGCCATCGCCGCCTATCGCGAAGCGATCCGGCTCAAGCCGGCACACTTTGAAGCCTGGAATAATCTCGGGCTGGCCTTAATGGAAACCGGCGCGATCGACGAAGCCCTCGCTTCCTTTCAGCAGGCCTTGACCATCGTGCCGAATTCCTCGAAGGCCCTGTACAACCTGGGCATCGCGGCGATGTGGAACGGTGACCACGCCGGCGCGATCGCCCGTTTCTCTCAGGTGGCTGCGGCCAAACACGATCACGGCAAACCGGTTCAAGAAACCACGCTCTTCCGCTCGCGCCTCAAGCACGACGCCGAACAAACCCGCTTACTGATTGAGCGGGGCCGCCTCGATGCCTCACACCGGAGTTATGTTGATGCGCTGGAGCGATTGGAGATTACGCTGGCCGCGGCCTACCCCTCGCGCAACCGGTGCCCCGTCGATCCGGCGGCGCTGACGGCGATCGCGCCGTCCTTCAATCAATTTCTCTATCGCGCCCCCTGCGAGCGGCTGGCCGGCGGCGCGCTGAATCCGCAGCTCGATGTCCGGGCGATTGAAACGCGCTATCTGGGAAGCCGGCCGGAAGTCACCTTCATCGATCAGCTGCTCAAACCGGAAGCCCTGGCGGCGTTGCGCGCATTCTGCCTCGAATCCACGATTTGGAAGAAGGACTACGAGAACGGCTACCTCGGCGCGTTTCTCGGCGACGGCTTCGCCACGCCCCTCCTGCTGCAAATTGCGGAAGAGCTGCGCGGCGCCTTTCCCGGCATCTTCAAAGACCACCGGCTCACGCAGGCCTGGGCCTTCAAACAAGACAGCGCCAGGCGCGGCCTTTCTCTCCATGCCGACGCCGCCGCCGTGAATGTGAATTTCTGGATTACTCCGGACGAAGCGAACCTGGATCCTGAGAAGGGCGGGCTCGTGGTTTACGATAAAGAAGCGCCGGCGGATTGGAACTTCGCGGCCTATAACAGCGAGCAGAACAAACCGAAGATTCTTGAATGGCTGACGCAAGCCGGCGCGCAGACGATCCGGGTCCCCTATCGCGCCAACCGGGCGGTGGTCTTCAATTCAGATTTGTTTCACGAAACCGATGACGTGACCTTCCGCGACGACTACCTCAGCCGGCGCATCAACATCACGCTGCTGTACGGCTATCGCCATCAGGCCTAATTGACTCGGTGGCCGGCTGCGCCGCTCGCCTCATTCGAAACACCGGATCGACTTCCGTTCATGGCGAGCGCACTGAAATGCGGCGGGGTGAGCGGCTGTCAGGCACCGCGTGTAGATTCCGGGCGTCAGCTTGCCCCGCCCGACGCAGTCTCACGCTGATACGGCTCCAACTCCAGCTCTTTGACCACCTGTTGAAGTCGCGCCCATTCATCCGGAATGAGGCTGACGAACTCCAATCCGAAACTGCCGTCACGGCGCCACCGGACAACCGCTTGCTTCACCTGAATCGGCGGTTGCCGGCTCGATAGCTCGACCCGCACCTGCAGCGTGGTCCCCGGCTTCACATCCGCCGAACTGAACACCCGGCAGCCGCGGATCGACAGATCGCCGAGCGTGCCTTCACCGGAAATGATGTTGGCGGAACTGAAGGAGCTGCGAAACTGGACGGGAAAACGAGGATGCTGACGATGTTCCAACGAGCGACCTCATGACGAAAGATGGCTACCCCTTAATATTGCCAATGGGTCTGAGTTCCGCTACCTTTTTTGTAATTCCCGCACGGTCGACCGACTCCACGACTTCCGAAATATTTTTGTAGGCGAATCCCGCCTCCTCCGCAAGACCGGACATCGAGACCGCCTTCACGAGAATGCCCCGCTGTTTCATCTGCTGCTGCAGCTGCTCCCCGCGGATCGATTTTTTGGCCTGTGTGCGCGACATCGTGCGCCCGGATCCGTGCATCGTCGAGCCGAAGGTGTCGTTGTTCGCCTGCGCCGTCCCCACCAGCAGATACGAGCCCGTCTCCATCGAGCCGCCGCAAATCACCGGCTGGCCGACCGCCCGGTAGCAAGCCGGAAGATCCTGACTGCCGGGACCGAACGCCCGCGTCGCGCCTTTGCGATGCACGACCAACTCGCCTTCCGGATACCGCTCCACCTTGGCGATGTTGTGCGCCACGTCGTAGACCAGTTCCATGCCCAGCTCTTCTCCCGACCGGCCGAAGACGGCGGCGAAGGCCTCGCGAATCTGATGCGTAATGACCTGCCGGTTGGCAAACGCCGTATTGGCCGCGCAATTCATCGCCGCGAAATAGTCCTGGCCTTCTTCCGAGAGAAACGGCGCGCAGGCCAGCTGCTGATCCTTGACGGTGATCCCGTGCCGCCGCATGGCCTTCTCGAACACCTTGAGATAGTCGCCGGCCACCTGATGCCCGAACCCGCGCGACCCGCAATGCACCATGATGACAATCTGATCCTGTCCGGTAATGCCGAACGCCGCCGCCGTGTCCCGATCGAAAATCCGGTCGTCCGACACGACCTGTACTTCAAGATAGTGATTCCCGGACCCGAGCGTGCCCAGCTGATTCATCCCCCGCCCCACCGCATGATCGCTGACTTTTTCCGGATCGGCGCCGCCGAGACACCCGCCCTGCTCGATCCGCTCCAGATCGCGATGCCAGCCATACCCCTGCTCGATGCACCACCGCGCGCCTTTGGTCATGACGCGATCGAACGACGGCCGGTCCATCGACACGAATCCGCTCGCCCCGACACCGGCCGGCACTCGCCGAAATAATTCCGTCATCAACAGATCGAGTCTGGGCTGCACCTCCGCCAGCGTGAGGTCCGTCCGGATCAGCCGCATCCCGCAGTTGACGTCGTAGCCTACCCCGCCGGGAGAAATGATCCCCGACCGCACATCGAACGCGGCCACCCCGCCGATCGGAAACCCGTAGCCCCAATGCCCGTCCGGCATACAGAGCGCATAACGGCGGATGCCGGGCAGACAGGCCACATTCGTCACCTGCTCGAACACTCCGGAATCCATAGCCCGGAGAATGGACTCCGTCCCGTAGATACGCGCCGGCACCAGCATGCCCGGTTTCTCCGTGACGGGAATCTCCCACACCTCGTCCGTAATCCGGTTCACCTTCATCGCCGTGTGCAATTTCATCGTATCCCTTGAGGCACGAGACTAGCACCTCTCTCAAAATCCTCCTCCCCTTGGTAAGGGGAGGCTGGGAGGGGTCGAGTCCCTGCCCGCAGCTACTGCTCATGTGGGCCGAACAAAGCCATGGTGGCCGGCCAGCGCTTCGACCTCCCCTTCCCCTCCTTACGAAGGAGGGGAACGAACAGAACGTCGAGATGCCGGAAGCAGGATTGTGAGATACGTTCTAGTGGCAAGAGGAGAAAATGGAACGCTCTCTTCATTGCCCCTCGCCACGAACCCCTTGCCTGTCTTCATACGTCGAGCACGACTCTCGCGCGCCAGCGCCCGTTCTCTTGATCCAGCCGATAGAGATGTTTCGTCACGCCCTTCACGTCATTGCGCAATTCTTGCGCGGCCCCATTGACAGGTTCGCCGGTCAGCGTTGCAACGAGTTTCCACTGCTCTCCTTCTTGCGTCAATGACAGAACGGCACGGCTGAAGACGACGCCCGCTGCGTCCTTCCAATAGACGATATCGGACAGCCAGTCGAACAACAGTTCGGCAAGATCGCTCCCCGCATGTTCCACGCGACGAGTCCAGGTCGCGCCGACGGTCTCGGGATCGGCCATGGCCTCCATCACTGCATTCGTTGCGGCGTCGAACAACTCTTGAACGGAATCACCCTCGGCGTCGAATGCCAGGTCCGCGAGCGCCACATCGTCGAGAAAATGAAAAGAGGCCGGCATGGCTGTACGCTACAATGCCGTGGGACGGCGGGCGCGCCGGAAGATCGCCCGCACCTGCTCCAAACCGGGAAACCGGTGAGCGAACGGATTGGGCACCTTGCCTTTGAAGAACATCCTGACGCCTAGAGGGAGAATCCTGAGAAACCGCGAGACATCCCACCCGACGACCTTGAGCGGCATGATCGCCTCATTCAGCCGTCCCTGCTGTTCGATGATCGAGACGAATCCGGTGATATGGCGCGCGCCGCCCGTCGTAGCCAGTCCCCGGTCGAGCGATGCCCGCCGCAGCCGGATGATCGCTTCCATCGGTTTCACATCTTTCGGACAGACTTCCACGCAGTAATTGCACCGCGTGCAATCCCACATCCCGTTCGCCTCCTGCAACACGGCAAGACGCGCCCGCTTCAGCTTCTCCGGCTCACGCGGATCAGACAGAAACCGGTCGACCTTGGCCAGCGCCGCCGGTCCGGCAAACCCGGGCGACACGGCGTGCACCGTACAGGCGCCCACACAGGCGCCGCACATGATGCAGGCATCGACATTGTGATAGCC
>CAYPOR010000062.1:0-5375 GCA_964412445.1 uncultured Nitrospira sp. | reverse complement strand
GTGGTGTCGCGGATCTTCCCCCAGAACGGGCGCATATCCACGACGAGATCTTTGATGACCGGGAGATGCTGCAGCGGGGCGATGCGCAGGGCCCCGTGCCGCTCAAGTTCCCTCCGGACGGACGTGCGGCAGGCGAGCTTCTCGCCGCCGTTGATCGTCATGGCGCAGGATCCGCAAATCGCAGACCGGCAGGAATACCGCAAGGCCAGACTGCCGTCGAGTTCGTTCTTGACCCGGATCAGCAGATCGAGCACGGTGGCGCCTCGCCGCACGTCGAGGCGCAGTTCTTCATCGTGCGGTTTGGCGTCCTGTTCGGGATTGAATCGCTGAAGTGTGATCGTGAGACGCATCAGAGACCCGTGATCAGTGATGGGTGACGCGTGACGCGTTTCGAAGGGAAGCCCTGACCTACCGACTCAGCTTATTCGTCACCCGTCACGCTTCACACGTCACAAGGGTTCAGCCGAGCTCGAAGACCTTCGGGAAATCGGTCAGATTGCGGCAGCCGTCGCTCGTCACCAGCACCATATCTTCGATCCGCACCGCGCCCAATCCCGGATAGTAGAGCCCCGGTTCGACCGTCACGACATGGCCTTCCTGCAACAGCGAGCCGGTGCGGCTGATGCGGGGAGCTTCATGAATGTCCAGCCCCACGCCATGTCCGGTCCCGTGGAAATAGCCCTGCATCCGTCCATCGACCGAACCGGTCTTATACCCGGCTTTCTCGAACCGGTCGCAGATCCCTTGATGGATCTTCATCCCGTCGGCGCCGTCTTTGACCTTCGTGATGGCTTCTTCCTGCGCATCTTTCACGGTCTGATACAGCCGCTTCAACTCAGGACTGGCCTCGCCGCGAATGACGGTGCGGGACATGTCGGCAAAATACCGGCTGTCGGCCGATCGGGGAAACACGTCGAAAATAATGCTGCGGTTCGCGGGCAAGGGGCCGGTGCCTTCATGATGGGGATCGCAAGCCTGTTCGCCGCCGGCCACAATGGTATGCTGCGCCACGCAGTCGCGCTCCATCAGCTTCACGTTGATGAGCTTTTTGATGCGCTCCGAGGTCAACACCGCCCCGTCCAGCCACAACTCGCCGCCGCGGATCGTCGCCTGCTTGAGCGCCGCATGGGCCGCCGCCACCGCGTCTTCCGTCGCGCGCTGCGCCGCTTCGATGCAGCGTACTTCTTCGGCGGTCTTCACCACGCGCCGCTCGTAAAAAGGGTCGCGCTTCGGCTTCATGCTGTAGCCCAGCTCTTGAAGCCGCGTGGCATGGATAAAAGGAAAATTCGCCGGAACCAGCAGCTGCCGGATCTTGGCCTCCCGCAGAATGACATGGACGATATCGACCGTGCTCGGTTCCTTCGTCCCGTTCGACTTCGCTTTCTTTTCCAGCTCGGAATAGGACAGGACCCGATCCACTGAGGCCTGCGACCTGGCCCGGTCCATTTCAAGATCGCTCATGACCAGAATCCGCTCGCCCTTGACCTCCAGATAGATGAAGGGATCGGGCGCGACGAACCGGGTCGCGTAATAGAGATTCGAATCGAGTTCGCTCGCGGCGATAAAGAGCGTCGCGACGTCAGGTTGTGCGGCGGCTGTTCGTTTCATAATGGATGGGTGAGACGAAGACTATTGGACCGGCTAGGGGTGGTTCGGCGCATGAATGGGCTGATGCTAGCATGGGGTCCGGTGACGGTCAAGGCGCCGCCGGCGCGGCGTCGGGCAGGAACTCACGCTCCGGCGCGGCGGATTTTTCTTCATTCGGCGTCATGAGATCCATCGGCAGGGTCAGCGTGTTCTTCAACACATCGACGGCCAGTTGCGCCAGGCCCGACAATCCCGCCGTGAAGGATTTCATCGGCAGATACGTCACCTCGGGATCTTCCACGGCGCCTTTGAGGGAAAAAATAGCCGTGGCCATTCCTGTGCGGTCGCCCGCGAAGATGCGCCCGAACAGGGGAATGGTTTTGAGGAACGTGGCATAGGACCCGAACGGACTCACCGCCACGACCATGTCCAGCTGATCCGTGGGCAGATCATAGTTGCCCGCCGCCGTAATCTTGAGAATCGGACTGTCGACGACGAGATTCTCCGTCTGAAACGATCCGTTTTGAATCGCGACCGTCGCGGAGATACGATTATACGGCAGGCCCTCTTTATCCAGATCCACTTTCCCCTGCAGCACCGCCGGGAGATTCAGGATGCTCAGGATTTTCCAGATGGCGCGCTCTTTGGCTTTCAAGATGCGTCCGTTTTCCAGCAGCACCTCCGCCTTTCCGTTCAGCGAGGGATAGGCTCCGTGCGGATTCCGCCCGTGCCCGCGGATCGTGCCGCTGAGACGCACCTGGCCCGACACGCCATGAATGTCCGCCTGCGTCAACCGCAACAAATCCTCCACGGCCAACCCGGTGGCGCGCAGGGACACCTCGGTTTCAGCCGGCGCCTTGGCGGGAAGTTGCACCGTCACCCGTCCGGCGACCTGCCCGTTGGTCGAGTCCCCGGCAATCCGGTCGATATCCAGCACGCCGTCCTGAATGATGATGCGCGCCGTCAACCCGCCGAACTTGAGATGCCGGTAATGCGCCCGGGCCGCCGCCGCCGTCATGGTCACCTGGCTGGAGGACGCCAGTGATTCCAGAAACTCCCGCATCGGCGAGCGCTCTCCTTTGGGAATCACGAGATCGAGATCCAGCTGATTGGACTCGATCTTGCCGGTGATCACCGGTTTGGCCGGCCAGTTCCGCACCGTCGCTTCCAAGGCCAGATCGCTGTCCTGCACTTTGAACGACAAGCGTTTCACCTCCGCTCCGTTCCGCACCAGCTTCACCCGCGCATACAGATCCTCGATATGCCCGGCGCCCTTGACCAGCATCAGCCCGTTGGTCAGCGCCATCCATCCCGTCGTCTTCCAGCTTTTCCAATCCGTTCCCTTCCCCTTCACGTCGAGCGAGACTTCGACATTGCCGGCCTCGAATCCGCCCTTCGCGATCCATTCGGGCAGGGCCGACAGCGACAGCTCGCCCGTCGCCACCGCCACATCGATGGAGAACTTCTCGCCGATCTGGATCACTCCCTTGACCGGAATCCGCGCGGAAGGCAGCACCAGTTCGACACGGGTCACCGTCGCCGTGTTCGCCCGCGTCAGATCGCCTTCGAACTCGAAGATCGCCGGAGCGCCGGCCGGCTTCTCGATCGCATTCGGTATCGCCACTTTGGAGTCCGTCATGACCAGATTGCCGCGCACATGCGGCGCCGTCGTGGCGCCGGAGAGCTGAACGGCCGCGCTGAGCACCCCGTCGAACATCCCGGCGGGAATCACCTTGGAAGGGACAAATCTGGCGATCAATCCGGCATCGCCGTTCGCGCGGATCACGAACTCCTGAAACACGCTCGCCGGACCGCCCGAAATCCCCCCTTGCGCCTGAATGATCGTGTCGCCCAGATGACCGGTCACCTGCTCGAATCGTGTGCCTCCCTCGGCCAGGACAAACTTGCCCTGCAGCGCCGTCAATCGGTCGGGCAGAGAGGGATGACTGAGGCTGATATATTTCGCCGTAATCTCGCCGCCGGCAAACGTCACCCCGTCCGGCTGATTGAGCGGCCCCACCAGGCGAAACGTCGGCAACGCCGTCCCTTCGACATCGCGAAGGCCGCCGAGCAGATGCGCCAACCGCTCCGCCTTCACCGACTTGGCGAGGAACGGCACCAGATCGGCCGCGGCCATGCTGCCGGTAATCTCCAGCTCAAGCCAGGGCCCGGCCTCGAGGAACGAAATCGTCGCCTTGCCTTCGGTGATCTGAATCGCGCCGTACTGCCCGGTAAAATTCGCGGCCCGCACGCGGCCCGCCTCCACGACGACGACCCCGGCCAGATCTTTGGTCAGGACACGATCTTCGCCCAGCAGCGCCTGCCCTTCCTGGACATGAAACTCGCCCGTCACCGACAATTGCGGACCCGAGGTCGCCGATCCGGTCAGCGTGGCATTCACCACCTGCACCTTCCCGTCGATCTGCCGATCCGCAAGCACCGCCGGCAATTGGGAGTGGATCCATTCGGCCGGAATAGTATTCAGCAATTCTTTCAATGTGACCAGCGACGAATTGAACGTGACGGCAAAGGTCGGCTGCGCGGTGAGAAGCCCGGCCAGATTCGCCTTGCCGGTCAGGGCCAGTTGATTCAGGCGGGCCGTCATATCCGACAACACCGCATCATACCCGGCGAGCCCCGGCATGATGCGCACCTGCCCTTGCAGATTGACCGTCCCCTGGAGCTGCGGGGGCACCGGCCTGGGACCGAAGAAATCCGCCATCTCGCGCAACACGACATTGGCGGCATCCACCTGCCCTTCGAACTGAAACACCGACGCGGGCGCCGCAACGGCCTGCTCCGCCGGTGCCGCCTCCGCGGGGGCGCCCGTCGTCAACGCAGCGGACCGTTCCACCCGCTTGATCTGCCCAGCAAGCGACACGGCGGACAGCCCGTCCTGGCCGGTCTGCGCCATCGACAGATGCACATCCGCCATCGCGCGCTCCGGGCGGATCATGATCCCCCCTTCGACCCGCTCCAGCTTCAGCGTCCTGACCCCGCCGGGCCTCGCCTCGTCGATGACCGTGATACTCCCGTTCACCACCGTGGCCTGGCGGATCATGAAGACGCGCGTCATCATGTCCAGCGTGCGCTGGTCGGTGGCCGCCTGATTCGTCCCGTCCAGAATATTCCAGTGGCCGGCTTCATTCCGGTGAATGGTGAGCACCGGCTCTTCGACCAGCAGCCGCTTGCCCACCACCTGTTTGCGCAGCAGAGGAAGCAGGCGGAGCACCAGATCGATCCGCTTTGCGGAGAGCACGACGTCCTCGGAATGGGGATTATGGATGGCGACCTGGCTGAGTTCTACCCGGATGCGCGGGAAAATGACGAACTTGACGCGATGCACTTCGATCTTGCGCCCGAGTGTCTCCTCCAGCTGCTGCAAGACGAACTCTTTGAGATAATCTTCGCCGATGAGGGTATTGGAAAAGAGCAGGAAGGTACCGACACCCACCGCAAGAACCAGCACCATGACCAGAAACAGCCGAAGACGCGACAATCTTCTCCCTCACAGCCTACGTACAATTGCCGTTCGGATCTTACCGGAACGGTCGAACGAAATCTATCAACCCTGCGTGAGACAAGGGATTTTCAGGCAAGTCGCCAACCGCCCCGCAATACAGGATCTACAGTTTACGCTAGAGCCATTACTCCTGACTCGTTATAATGCCGGCCTCCACTGGATCGACATGACCGTTGCACCCACACGATTCCTCTGATCACACCGCTCCGTCGCTCACGCGCATCCGTTGGCTCATCCTGGGCTTGCTCTTTCTGATTTCCGTCGT
>CAYPOR010000061.1:0-17202 GCA_964412445.1 uncultured Nitrospira sp. | reverse complement strand
GCCGTGGCCTACCGGCAGCTGTCGCTGCTGCTCCGCAGGCCGCCGGGCCGCGAAGCCTATCCCGGCGACGTGTTCTATCTGCACTCCCGCTTGCTGGAGCGTGCGGCCAAGCTGAGCGAAAAACTCGGCGGCGGCAGCTTGACGGCGCTGCCGATCATTGAAACGCAAGCCGGCGACGTGTCGGCGTATATTCCGACCAACGTGATTTCGATCACCGACGGCCAGATCTATCTCGGCAGCGACCTGTTCTATTCCGGTATCCGTCCGGCGATCAACGTCGGTCTGTCGGTCTCCCGCGTCGGCGGATCCGCGCAGATCAAGACGATGAAGCAGGTGGCCGGTACCTTGCGGCTCGATCTCGCGCAGTATCGCGAAATGGCGGCCTTTGCGCAGTTCGGCAGCGAACTCGATAAGGCGACGCAGATGCAGCTCGCCCGCGGCGTGCGTATGGTCGAGTTGTTGAAGCAGGGCCAGTGCAAGCCCATGCCTGTGGCCGACCAGGTCTTGTCGATCCATGCCGGCGTCAACGGCTATCTTGACGATGTGCCCGTCGATAAAGTGTTGCAGTTTGAAGCGGACTACCTCCACTATGTGCAGCAGCACCATCCCGATCTGAAGAAGGAGATTGCCAGCATCGGCAAGATCGATGACAAGGTGGGAGCCCGGCTGAAAGAAATCATTACGACGTTCAAGCAGAAGATGGGATACGGCGCAAAATAATCTTCGCCGAAGCGCGCGGGCGCTTTGCCGACAGCCAAGAAAAGTAGACGATGCCGAGTTTACAAAGCCTGCGCCGCAAAATTGCGGCCTTCAAAAATACGCAGAAGATTACCAAGGCCATGAAAATGGTGGCTGCGGCAAAGCTCAAGCGTTCGCAGGACCGGATCCTTGCGGCCCGGCCCTATGCGCACAAGATGCGCGGGGTGCTGAGCAACCTGAGTCAGCGTGTCAACCGGTCCGCCCATCCGCTGCTCCAAAAACGCGAAGGGAAAAAGATCGAAGTGCTGGTGATCACCAGCGATCGGGGACTCTGCGGAGGCTTCAACGGCAATATCGCGCGCAAGAGCGTGGAATTCGTCCGGCAGTGCGAAGCCCGAGGGCTTCAGGTCAATCTCAGCATCGTCGGCCGCAAGGGACGCGATTATTTCCGCCGTCGGACCTGGCCGATCCGGCAGGAGTGGACCGGGGTTTTCGACAAGCTCAGCTTCGAGCATGCGCTCGATATCGGCGGCGACCTGACCGACAATTTTGTGAAGGGGACGTTCGACGAGCTGTACGTCGTCTACAACGAATTTAAGTCGGCTATTCAGCAGCGGGTGATCGTCGAGAAGCTGTTCCCCATCGATGTGGCGGCCGAGTTCGGTACGGCTCAGGCGGAAGCGACGACCGGCGGGAGCTATCTGTATGAACCGGACGAAGCCGATCTGCTGAATGTACTGGTGCCGAAGCATTTTCAAGTGCAGGCCTATCGCATTTTGTTGGAGTCGGCGGCGGCGGAGCACGGCGCCCGTATGGCTGCGATGGACGGCGCGACGCGGAATGCCGGCCAACTCATCAAGAAAGTGACGCTGTACTACAACAAGACCAGGCAGGCCGCGATTACGAAGGAACTCATGGATATCGTCGGCGGCGCGGAAGCGTTGCAATAGTCAGTTACGTTGAAGAAGGAGTCAGCCGTGAGCACAGGAAAAGTCGTACAAGTCATCGGGCCCGTGGTGGACGTGGAATTCCCTCCCGGCCAATTGCCGAACATCTACAACGCGCTGAAGGTGACCCAGGAAGAAAACAAGGCCGCCGGTAAACCGGCCGTCAAGATCACGTTGGAAGTCGCCACGCACCTTGGTGAAAACCGGGTTCGCGGAATCGCTATGTCGACGACCGATGGTCTTACACGCGGGATGGATGTGCACGACACCGGCGCTCCGATTTCCGTCCCGGTCGGCCGCGAGACCCTCGGACGTCTCATCAACGTGCTGGGTGAGCCGGTCGATGAAAAGGGGCCGATCAACTCCAAGAAGTCCTATCCGATTCACCGTCCCGCCCCGAAGCTGGAAGACCAGGATACCAAGACCGAAGTGCTCGAAACCGGCATCAAGGTCGTGGATTTGCTGGAACCGTACAGCAAAGGCGGAAAGGTCGGACTCTTCGGCGGAGCCGGCGTCGGGAAGACCGTCATCATCATGGAGCTGATCAATAACATCGCGTTGCACCACGGCGGGTTCTCTGTGTTTGCCGGCGTCGGTGAACGGACCCGTGAAGGTAACGATCTGTGGCATGAAATGCAGGAGTCGAAAGTTATCGATCCGGATGATTTCACCAAGTCGAAAGCCGCCCTGGTCTATGGTCAGATGAACGAGCCGCCCGGAGCCCGGCTCCGTGTCGCGCTGACCGGTTTGGCGGTCGCTGAATTCTTTCGCGATGAAGAAAATCAGGACGTGTTGCTGTTCGTCGACAACATCTTCCGGTTTACCCAAGCCGGTTCCGAGGTGTCGGCGTTGCTCGGCCGTATGCCGTCTGCCGTCGGTTATCAGCCGACCCTCTCAACTGAGATGGGGCAGCTACAGGAGCGCATTACTTCGACGAAGCGTGGTTCGATCACGTCGGTGCAGGCGATCTATGTGCCCGCCGACGACTTGACCGACCCGGCCCCGGCCACCGCTTTCGCGCACTTGGACGCCACGACGGTGTTATCACGGCAGTTGGCTGAGTTGGGAATCTATCCGGCCGTCGACCCCTTGGACTCCACGTCGCGCATTCTCGATCCGCAAGTCATCGGCGAAGAGCACTATAAAGTTGCCCGCGGTGTACAATCCGTATTGCAGCGGTACAAAGACCTTCAGGATATTATCGCGATTCTTGGTATGGACGAATTGTCGGAAGACGACAAGATGGCTGTGGCGCGCGCCAGAAAGATTCAGCGGTTCCTCTCGCAGCCCTTCCATGTTGCCGAAGCGTTCACCGGCTCGCCAGGCAAGTATGTGAAGCTGAAGGATACGGTCCGCAGCTTCAAGGAAATTCTCGAGGGCAAGTACGACCACCTCCCGGAACAGGCGTTCTACATGGTGGGTCCGATCGAGGAAGCCGTGGCGAAGGCCGAGAAGATGGGTGTAAAGGTATAAGCACACATCGGCAGGGCGATCTCCTGCTCGCTGACCGCGCACGATGAAACGGTGCTCGGTCAATGCGCGCAATCGAGATCAGCCCAGCCGGCTGTGCATCGGTTGGTGGGAAGAGGAAGAAAAGAATGGCGGGAAAGATTCTGTTAGAGGTGGTGACTCCGGAAAAGCAGCTGCTGAGTCAGCAGGTGGATGAAGTCATCGCGCCTGGCTCAGAGGGCGAATTTGGGGTCTTGCCGGGCCATTGCTACTTCCTCTCCGCGCTGCGCATCGGTGAACTGCGGTATCGTGTCGGCGAGCAGACGAACCACATGGCGATCCTCTGGGGCTATGCCGAAGTCACTCCAAGCAAAGTGACCGTCATGGCTGAGATTGCCGAAAAGGCCGAGGATATCGATGTCGGTCGGGCTCAGGCTGCAGTTGAAAAGGCGGAGCAACGATTGAAGGCCGGTGGTCTGCCATCAGAAGTCAAGGAAGCCGAAATCAGCCTTGAGAAAGCCCGCCTCCGTAAGAAGATCGCCGAACGCGCCAGAAAACCAAGCCACGCGTAAACTGTTCCCGCCTCTTCAAGATCCGCGCTGTGCTAGACAGCTGGGCGTATGCTCCCCGTCGCCCTCTGTTCGCGCCGAATTCTTTTGACCATTCGTTCCGTTCATTTTCCGAATAAAACAGACAAGAACCGAGCTGAACGCAGCAAGGGCTCGAGACCCCCTACCCACCTTTGTGTCACAGACAAGGTGTGTTTGGAGTGACATCCTTACAACAAGGACAGTTCATTCACTTCGTGCAAAGGAGGAGCGGGAATGGGAACTGCGGACACAGATTCATCCGTGATTATGTATGCAGATGTCGCAAAGGAGCTTCGAAGATCCGAACGAGTGACTGTGTGTTGTCACCTGACGTATTCCGGGTTTACCGAGGATACGTTGATTGTAGGGGAAGGAACCGCCGTCGATCTGTCGAAAGAAGGAGTAGGGATTGAAGGGAATCAGCCGGTAGAACCCGGGATGCGGCTGACTCTCTGCCTGGCATTGCCGGATACCGGAGGGCCGCTCTTAATGGATGAGGTTCGTGTGGTGTGGGTCCGAGGAAGCCGATTCGGGGTCGAATCTGTCCTGATTGATCGACGGTCTCGTCTGCGATTGGATCACTTCTTGTTATATAAAAAGCTCAATCCTCCGGCAGGTCAGGAGCGAATCAGTCTCCGGGTGAAGATGTGATGTGGCCTGGTGAAAAGCGTGCTCGAGGGGCCGGCCATTCCACAGTAACGCCATTACCCTTGCAGGCATCGGAGAGAGGCCGAAAGCATAATATATGCTTCAAGAGGGCATGAACCAAATTGCAGAGGGAGAATGTGATGAAATGACGGCCTCACACGTCTGCGTGAGGCAGTCCGGTATTGATTTTCAATAAAGGCTTCAGTAGCTTCCTTCTCATGCAAACAGAATTTGTAGTGACGGCCGGAGAGCAGCCTAAACGTCTAGATGTCTTTCTCGCGAATCATGAGAGGGATATCTCGCGTTCGGCTCTGCAGCGGCTGATCGAACTCGGCCGCATCCGTATCAATGAGCAGGTGGTCAAGGCTAGTCAAAAGATTAAGCCGGGCGACCGCATTACCATGGATGTGCCGAAGCCTGAACCGCTGGCTCTCAAAGGAGAAGCCATTCCTCTTGAAGTGCTCTATGAGGATGACAGTCTCCTGGTCTTAAACAAACCCTCCGGCATCGTCGTCCATCCTGCTCCCGGAAACTGGACCGGAACTCTTGTGAATGCGCTTCTCCATCACTTTCAAACCTCGGGGGGGACGGTCTCGACAATTGGAGGAAAAGAGCGGCCGGGTCTCGTCCATCGCTTGGACAAGGAAACGTCCGGCGTCATGGTGATTGCCAAGACCGATCAAGCCCACCGACATCTTGCCGCACAGTTTAAAGAACATACGATCACGCGTGTCTACGAGGCCCTGATCTGGGGCGTACCGAAAAAAGGTCGCGGGCTCATCGAGTTGGCGATCGGCAGAGACACGAAAGAGCGCAAAAAAATATCGACCAGGACGACCAGCCCACGGGAATCCGTAACGGAATATCAGGTGGATCGGCGGTACGGGAAAGTTGCCGCACATGTCCTCCTCTATCCCCGGACCGGGCGAACCCATCAGCTCCGTGTTCATCTCACGTCGCTGGGCCATCCCATTCTCGGCGATCCGACCTATGGAGGGCGAAAAGTCTGTTGTGTCGATGACGTCGAGATTCCGCGAGTCATGCTGCATGCAAGAGCGCTAGGGTTTACACATCCGACAAAGGGGGAACGGCAGGAATTCACCAGGCCGTTTCCCAGAGATATGGAAGCGATTACGCAGGCGCTTGAGGGAATAAGATCACCCCAAACGGCATCGAATCGTGACGAAAACATCTCTATCCCAACAGCGTAGTGTTGAGAGGGTACGCGTATGCAGACAGCAGATGTGCTTGACGCGATCGGTGGTCTTTCGGCCCAGCTGAAGGCCTATGCGGCCAAGCTGCCACCGATTGTCCATCTTGCGGCGGTGCCGACCGGGGTCAAACCGAAGATAGAAGCAGTGGAAGATTATGAGGAGATCGTCTCACGCATGCGTGGTCTGAGCGCAGGAACTCCCTACAAAGGGCTTAATGAATCATTGGTCGCGTCGTTGGAAGCCTTTGAGGTTGGAAATTTGCTTGGTGCCGTCCAGCCTTTGCTGGCTGTGCTCGATCATGTGGAACGCATGCAACGGGATAAAGAGATTGAAGTCGGACGCATAGATGAAAAGCGGGTCCTGGAGTACCGCGCCGTTCTCCATAAGATACTTCCCGGGAACAAACCGGAACTGGACGGCTCAGGACGGGGGATGTAGCGTCGGGCCAGGTTTGCCAAATCTCAGTCGAACCCAGTCAGTCCGATGCGGGTGAAGTGATTGCTGTGTCTTTGCTGAGTCAGTGTGCCGACTCTTCAGTGTCCCATTTTGGGGCCTGCCGCATTCGCTCCTTCACTGACAAGCCGAAAACGAACCGTGGAGCCACAGTGAGGGCAGTGGGCCCGGACGGTCTCGACATCGATAAATTCGAACTCATTCTGTTTAAGCCACATTAACTGGAAGCACTTGGGGCAGCTACGGACTTGCGTTGACATCAGTTTCCTCGTACACTCCAAGAATCAAGAATTGTCAGGATAACGGGAGATACTCTAGTACACAATGCCCCCTACGCTCAAGACCACCGTTACTTTTTCAGAGAAGAAGTCTCTTCAACCAGAACAATTATTGACGTTGTTTCAGCAGGCACCCTGGGCCAAGGGGCGCACACTCACGGATGCCCGGGAGATGCTTCGCCACACTGACGTAGCGTTGTGCGCATGGGATGGCGATCACCTGGTCGGATTTGGCCGAGTCCTCACGGATTTTGTATACCGAGCGACGATTTGGGATGTGATCGTGGACGAAGCGTATCAGAAGCAGGGCATCGGCGCTGAAATAGTCCAGCGTATTCTCCATCATCCACGGCTGAAAAAAGTCGAGCTCTTCTGGCTCTGTACCCGTCGGCCGGGATTCTATGAAAAGCTGGGATTCAGTTCCAAAGAACAGACCGGCATGGTCTGGAATCGCAGCCAGAACGCCCGCCTGGAGTAGTTTTTCTACGATACCTTCCGTAAATGTGCAAAAGCGGCGTTGCCGTTTCAGGTGCCGTTGATTCAGCTGAAGCAGAGAACCTTGGCTTTTAGGAAAAGAAAAGGCCGGATGGCAGATCAACTGCCATCCGGCCTCACTCCAGCCCTTCAAAAACCCGCGATTAGAAGTACATCTTGACGCCGAACAAGAAGCCGAATGATGAGGCGTTCCAGTCGTCGTTTCTGGCTCCGTTCACCGTTGCATGTCCGTCATTGCGCTTGTAGGCCATTTCTGTGTTGAGCGCGAACTGCTTCGTGAGCATGTAATCGGCGCCCCAACCGAGTCTCCAGGCAAACGTGTTGCTCGGGCTGATGCGGGTGCTGGTGTTTTCTCCGAAACTATTCACGTTGACGCCGAAGCTCATGTTGACGTATGGGCTGAGTGATCCGAAGTTAGTCGGGCGGAGTTCTACCGTCGGCAGTACTGACACAGTATCCTGATGTCCCAAATCCCGCTGTGGGCGCTCTTGATCGATTGAGTGGCGTTCCCATTCCAGCATCATGCCGACGAGTAGCCACTTATTGAGGCTATACATCGCCTGAAAATTCACCAGGGAGCCGACATCCGTCGAAGTACGAAAACCGGGCACTTCCGAAACGGTTTGGGTTACCGGCGCAAAACCTGCCCGCATTCCGAGTACCCATTTCCCCGGTTCAATGCCTCCGAAGTTGTCCTTGCTGTCCTGCGCGAGAGCTGGATTACCAGGAAGAACCAGCGAGGTGAAACAGGCAACCAACATACCGACCATGATCCAGTGGCGAGACTTCATAGACATCGAACTCCTCCTGATGCATTAGTGAGACAAAGACAATGATGTAGCCTGATCAAACGCAAATCCTATGCCGAATGAATGGAGAAAGATGAAATGCAGGTTATCAAGTCGATTATCACAATTTGCCACCCACTATTCAGATTTCGTCGTACCAAGTGCAGTTGGCAATTCGTTTAGAATGGCTCTATAAAAGCACAGTCACTGTAGCCGACGGCCTACACTTGGTCCGTCACAGACAGGTCAGATCCATCAGTGAAAGATTGCTGGCGCTAGGCGGCTGGAGCCAATCGTCGCTCCCGCTTCGGAGAAAACAAAATAGCGAGAAAGAAAATGGATGTTGCGAGCAGCACGATCGCCGGACCGGATGGGACGTCCCAGATTGCAGAGATCAGGACCCCCGTGACGGAAGTTGAGATGCCGATGATAATCGAGTAGAGTGTGAGTGTGCGCAGGCTGTGTGTGAGCTGGTAGGCCGTCGAAGCCGGAATCAGTATCATGGCAAACACCAGAATGGCGCCGACCGTTTTGAGCGAAATCACCACCGTAAGTGCGACTAACGTAAGAAGGAGGAAGAATATCTTACGCGCGGGCACGCCGGACGCTTCAGCCATTTCTTGATCGAAGGCGATGAAGTACAGTTCCTTCGAAAACAGCAGGATCAGACCCAGCACAAGAACACTGAGCCCTCCAATCGTCCGCAGCTCCTCATTTGTGACGGACAACACGCTGCCAAACAAATATCCATAGACTTCGGCGTTGTAGGTCTTCATCAGCCCGATGAAGAGGATCGCCAGAGCCATCGTCGTGGTGTAGAGAATCCCGATCGACACATCCAGCTTCATCCGGCCTTTTTCTTCTACCCATCCAGTAATCCACACGGTAGCCAGACCGAAAATAATCGCCAGCAATAGCGGGGGCCAGCCCATCAGGAAGCCGAGTGCCACTCCGGCGAATGCGGCATGGGCCGTTCCCGCTCCGACGAAGGCGAGTCCCCGCAGCACCACAAACACGCCGATAACGGAACAGAGCCCTCCCACCATCGCCGCCGCGAGGAGAGACCGTTGCATGAAATCGTAGGTGAAGAGATCGAGCATAGACAGCAGTGGCATTAATGATGGTGATGATAGTCTTCGACGATCACGAGGTCTTTCTCGGTGATGACCAGTTCTTTCCCATAGACCTGGCGAAGAATCTCTGGCTTCAGCACCTCGGCCGGGGGGCCGGCGGCGAACAGGCGCTTCTTCAGCAGGACGAGCCGGTCGACGCGCGAGCGGATCATGTTGATGTCATGCGTGATCAACAACACCGTGAGGCCGAGTTCTTTATGCAGATGTTCGACCAGTTCGATGACATTGTGTTGGGTGGTGATATCCAGGCCGGTGGTCGGCTCATCAAGCAGAAGCACCTTCGGCTGCTGGGCCAAAGCGCGAGCAATAAAAACCCGCTGCTGCTGTCCGCCGGACAGATGTCCGAGTGCGGTATCGCGATGCGCGTCCATGCCCACGTGAGCGAGGGCATCGAGGGCGATGGCCTGGTCCTTCTTCGTCGTTCGTGTAAACAGGCCGAGGGTGCCGTAGCGGCCCATCATGACGGTCTCAAGGACGGTGACCGGGAAGTTCCGATCCACGACGCCCTTCTGGGGAAGATAGCCGATTTGGGCGCGGTGGTGGCAACGCAGTTCGCCGCACGCGCAATCAAAGATGTGCAAATGTCCTGTCAGGGGGGCCATGAGGCCCAGCACCGCACGGCAGAGTGTGGTTTTCCCTGAACCGTTGGGGCCGATGACGCCGACAAATTCTCCCATGCCGATGGACAGAGATATATCCTGTAGGGCGACGACGCCGGGAAAACCGAATGTCGCATGGTCGAATTGAATGATCGGGTCGGCTGATTCGGACACGAGAAACCAGGCTCCTTCCGGCACTACCGCGGCATCAGGGACGATCGTTAGGTCGCTTCAAGCGCGTTGGCCAATTGGAGCACATTATAGCGGAGCATGTCGAGGTAGGTCTCGGTGCCGGGGAGTCCGCCAGGCAGCGTCGTCAGGACAATCACGCGGGTTTTCGCTTCTTTGGCCAGCAGTTCCGGGATGCGTTGGCTCAACTGGATCTCCGACACAATGACTTTGATCCGGTCTTTTTTGATTTTCGCGATGAGCGACTGGATTTGCAGCGCCGAAGGTTCCGTCCCCGATTGGGATTGAATCGTGGCGGCGATGTCAAAGCCGAACCGTCTTGCCAAATAAGGCCAGGCGGGGTGATGGGCGATAAATCGCCGGTCGTTCAGCTGTTTGACGCGATCGGATAACTCTTTCCTGAGCTGATCAAGCTGGCGGAGATACGCGGCCTGGTTGTTGCGGAACTCTGCGGCATGGGCCGGGTCGAGTGTAATAAAGGCTTCCGTGATGTGGCGGAGCATGGTTGCGACACTCTCAGGGTCCATCCAGACGTGCGGATTGCCCCCGGCGGCATGGTGGTGGTCCCCCGGACCGGCGTCATCGGGATCGATGTGATCACGGATCAGTCCGATACCATCGGATGTCGTGACCACAAGGAGCGAAGGGCTGCCGGCGTTTTTGACCAGGGATGACACCCAGATCTCCAGGCCGATGCCCACTTCGAAAAGAACACGGGCTTTTCGCACCGCAATCAAGTCGCTGGGTTTGGGGGCATAGGTATGTTCGTTCTCGTATCCGCTGAGCAGTGACGTGACATGCACATACGGCCCGCCTACTTGTTGGGCCAGGTCTTTCAATACCGGGATTGTGACAACGACATTGAAGGGTGGTTGTGACGTCGCCCGGGCAGACGGGGGCAAAACCGCAGGGCAGAAGACAGCCAGACAAACACATGCGATGAGGAGATGTCGTGAGGCAAACATGGGCGGGGACGGTAGCATCGGGGTTCTGCGATGTCAACGAGACTGCGAGGTTCCGTTCTGGCGGTGGGGCTGCGCATCGGCTTGACCGCGCGCGCAACTTCCATTAGCGTAGCCCCCTCCATACCGACGAAAGGGAAGTAGGCCTATGAATGTGGTAGGACTTATGTCCGGCACCTCCGGTGACGGAGTCGATGCGGCCTTGGTCGAGATTACCCGGACGCGAAAGGGGTTGGATATCCAGCCCAGATTTTTTCAGGCGCTGGCATATCCCAGATCGTTGCAGCAGCGGATTCTGGCAGCCTCGGCGGCTGGGTCGGTTGCGGAGATTTGCCATCTGAATGCCTTGCTCGGCGAATGGTTTGCCAACGCCGCGCTTGGTGTGATTCGGGCAGCCGGCCTCCGCCCTAAACAGGTTGACTTGATCGGTTCTCATGGACAGACGGTGCATCACCTGCCTCATGGTGTGAAGGATGCCGGGGTCGGAGCTATCCGGTCTACCCTGCAGATCGCCGAGCCGGCCGTGATTGCCGAGCGAACGGGTATTACGACGGTGGCGGACTTTCGTCCTCGAGACATCGCAGCCGGCGGGCAAGGAGCCCCGCTGACTCCCGGTGTCCATGCGCTCGTGTTCCGTCATCCCCGGCGTGCCCGGCTGGTCGTGAATCTCGGCGGCATCAGCAATGTCACCTACCTGCCGCGCGGAAGGGGGGTCGGCGGCGTCGTCGCATTTGATACCGGTCCGGCCAATATGGTCTTAGACGGCCTCATGCACCGGGCGACGAACGGACGCGTCTCCATGGATCGTGACGGCCGGCTTGCCTTACGCGGACGGCCGGATGGCCGACTGCTGACAAAACTGCTGGCGCATCCGTATTTATCCAAACAGCCTCCGAAGTCGACCGGCCGAGAGGTGTTCGGCGCGCCGATGGTGGAGGAGCTTTTGGCCATTCAGGAGGCTCGTCAGCTGTCGATTGAAACGCTGTTGGCCACATGCAGTCGGTGGACGGCCGAATCTGTCGGAACGGCACGGCGCTGGATTCGAGGAGGGATCGACGAAGTGATTGTCGGCGGCGGCGGGGTGCGGAATCGCGCCATTATGGCTCATCTCGCCGACGTCTTTTCACCGGCTCCTGTCATGACGTTCGATGCGATCGGGTGGGATAGTAAGGCCTTTGAGGCTGTCGCGTTTGCCATTCTGGCATATCAGACGGTGATGGACCAGTGCGGCAATGTGCCGGCCGTCACCGGTGCACGGCATCCGGCTTTGCTGGGTTGCATTGTTCCCGGCGGACCGGGGTGGGTGCGCCGGCTGAAGCTCCCGTTCTGAAGGGCAGCGCACTGACCATGGAAGCCATTCTCATCGGTTCAATCGCGATAGGCGTGCTGCTCATTTTGTTGTGGAAGCGAACGCCCTCCTCAGCCCGAGTGAGGGAGCAGGGCCCTGTTTTTCCAGCAGGGACACGGGTGGCGTCTGCTCCGCTGCTCACGGAGCAAGAGGTGTTGCTCTACAATCTTCTTCGGCTGGCGGTCCAGGATCAGTATCTGGTGTTTTCCCAGGTTCCGTTGTGGGCATTTGTTCATGTCGATGCGATCGGAGAGATACGGTCGCAGGTCTTTCGTCAGATTGCACTGAAGCGGGTGGCATTTGTTCTAGTACATCCGGGCTCAAGGCAGGTTGAACAGGTGGTGCAGGTGGAAGACCTCGCTCCGAGAGGAAGTCTGGGAGATCGGCAACGGGTGATCGAGTCGGTGCTGGATGCAGCTGGAATCAAGCTTGTGACGTTGCGCCCGCAGAAATCCTATACCGTTCCCGCGCTTGCAGCCCTCCTCGGATGCGAGCCGGATGAATCATAGGGAGAAGAAGCGGGGCGTCCATCGGTTGTACTATTCAAGCGTATGCGAGACCGGGTCCGTTTTGGCGTTGGTAGTGTCGATGGCTTTCCTGGCGAGCTCCGCCTCTGAACTATCGGGATATTGGTCGACCACGCGTTCGAACATCATGCGGGCTTTATCCTGATCGCCCAGCTTCGTATAAGCCTGGCCGATCTTCAAGGTCGACGCCGCCAGTTTTGGACTGAGGGGATAGTACGAGACGACATTGTAAAACGAGGCGAGGGCGTCCTTGTAGCGCCCCAATCGGTACTGACATTCCCCAATCCAATATTGCGCGTTGGCAGCAAGGGCGGAGTGTCCGTGAACTTCGATGAAAAAGCGAAAACCTGCGAGTGCTGCTTCGTAGTCCCGGTGCTTGAATTCTTCCATCACCCGATCATATAAACGGCGGGAGCTGTCTTGCATTTGGCCTTGAGCTGCTAGCGGAATATTCGGTGAAAAGAGTAGGGCCCCTATTGCGACGAGGACTCCGATTCGTATTCGCTTCTTCATGGTTTCCCTCCAACAAGCCTGCCCTGCGATCTTTAGGGGAGGAGACGCAATCGGTATGCCACGGGGGCAGTAATGGGGGGTGTACAAAATGATGAAAAACATATGTTTTCTGGCTACCCATGGTGGCTTATTGCGGCAAATTTCATCCGAACGATCAAAATGACGACAGAATTGTACGAGTCTATCTTTGCCCAGTGTGACTTTTATGCTGCGATTTTTCGGGTAGGAGGCATGAGGCGGAGTTCTATACATGGGTGAACTGATCCCCTCTAATCCATATGGCGGCAGGACGTTGATCGTTGATGCGGCGGATCCACGTTGTTATCCCCTTCCGAGTACTGCCGTGCGTGAAGCGGCAGAGCAGGATCAGATCTATATCAGGCCTGGCATCTATGAAGATAAGATTTTCCTGTCGGAGCGCTCCGTACAATTGATCGGTGCCGGGCGTGATCAGGTACAGATCTTTAGTCGTCGCGGCGGCCCGTTGTATTTGCAGCGGGTTTCCGGCGGGAGAATTTCAGGAATCGCTTTTCGCTATGTGGGGAGCGATCAACATTCGGCCATCAACGTGCTGGATAGTACCTGCGTGATTTCAGACTGTCGCGCGATGGAAGGGGTCCTGTCCGGTGTGGTGCTGTATGGCCCAGAATGCCGGGCGACCTTCTCCGGCAACGAAGTCTGTCGCAATCGAGAGTCGGGAATTTTTGTGTTTGCCGGAGCCCAGCCTCGAGTAGCGGACAACCGGTGTTTCGACAATCATCATTTCGGCATAGCCGTTCGTGATGCAGGGACTTGTCCCGATATCGTCCGTAACCAATGTGACAGTAATATGCTGAGCGGTATATTGCTATTCCATCATGGTGGTGCGTTGCTGGCGGATAATCTTTGCCGAGGCAATCAACACTGGGGGATTGTGGTGACACCCGATGCCCGCCCTAATCCGGCTTCTTCCGAATTGGTGAACGCCAATGATCTTGCGCGTAATCCCCGAGGAGCCTGTGTGGTGACGGACCAGCCGTTGGAAGACATCGGTCGGTAAAGAACGAGGGAGCTGTTACGAGACGAGAGGAGAGGGGGGCTTTGCATCGGTGGTATAAAATTGAAAAGAGCTGCCGCCTTTTTGTTTTGCCCGGTACATTGCGGCATCGGCATGTTTTAGGAGGTCGTCGACGTCATGATCATCGGATGGATAAATGGTAATCCCGATGCTGACGCCGATCGAGGGGCGATACGGGCCCAGCTCGAAGGGTTCTCCCAACGATTCAGTAATCCGCTGAGCCACGACCGCGATGTCCTGATCCGTTGAACAACCTTCCAAGATGATCGTAAACTCGTCTCCGCCCATTCGGGCTACGGTATCGACCTCTCTGACGCAGAGTTTGAGCCGGTCTGCGACTGATTTGAGCAACAAATCGCCAACATCATGTCCCATCGTATCGTTCACGGATTTAAACCGGTCAAGGTCCAACAGCATCAAGCCAAGCGGGCGTTGGAGTCGCTTGCTTCTGGCCATAGCCTGAATCAGCCGATCTCGAAATAAGGTGCGATTGACCAATCCGGTTAACTGGTCGTATTGCGCCAGGTACGTCATCCGTTCTTCCGCGCGCTTCCGCTCGATGGCATAGCGAATGGAGCGAGCTAGCAATTCCGGATGACCCTGTCCTTTGACAAGATAGTCCTGGGCACCCTGCTGCACGGCCTGGAGAGATAGCGCCTGATCACTGACTCCACTAAGGACGATAATCGGGATCGTGGGGCTCGTGGCTTGAACTTGCTTCAGCGTAGGGAGGCCATACGCATCGGGCAAGGACAAATCCAGCAGAATGGCATCGTAGCGGTCGCGCGCAAGATGAGTAAACGCTTCGCTGAGTCGCGTGACGTGGGTGATGTCGAATTGCTCGATGCTCCACTCGGCCAGGATGTCCTTGGTGAGGTGGGCATCGACATCATTATCTTCGACCAGGAGTAGTTTGATTATCGAAGAACGCAATGCTGATTCCTCTGTATCCAGAATATAGGGTGGCCATGCCTCTTAGTTCATGCCGTGCGTATTTCTGTCCCCAAGTATAGCCCAAGTCTATGTCTTCACAAGGAAATGTCGGAAACAGAAAGGGCTGCGAGAGTTCGCGTGTGGGAGAGCGGTGACAGAGAGAGGGCCCGGAGAAGTAAGCGGTGTTGCTGCTTCTCCGGGAGATCCTATGTAGAACTAGACAGCATGAAGGGCTTCAGCGCGCCGGCGTACTTCTTCGGCTTTTTGTGACTGCCCGAGATTCTCATACAACGAGGCAATATTGGAATGGAGATGAGACAAGAGTTGGCCGAGTTGGGCTTCCTGCGCGATGACGTTGGCTTCCAGAGCTAGCTTCTTCTCTTCGCTACGACGGAAACGTTCTTCCAGACGCTGAACCAGTTGAATCCAGCCACGAACCTTGCCTGAATCGAGCTGTGGCATGGTGGGAAGAGCTTCTGCTCGTTCGAGCGCTTTTTCCGTTTGATTCATCCAATTAATAAAGACGAGAAAATCACCGAGTGTAATCGTCAATGCCGAGGAGGTGCCTTCTTCTTCAATAACCAAATCTTCCATATGTACTCCTTGTTCCTAGTTCCAACAGATTGCAAAAAATGAAGGGGGCATGAGCCAAAGGTTACCTCGAATGCCTTGTTGCCTATAAAGCACTCGTATTCTGTCTTCCGTGGATCTGGCTGCTATACCTAGGTGCCAGAGTCCTGGGTCCACCTCCCTTCGCTTACTCGCATTTCCCGTCGACGAGTTGCGAGACGGAGCGTTGTGCCCACACGCCCCTATATTCTGTGGATGTTGGAGTATTACTGCGCTATAGGCTGTGTTGTCAATGGGGATTGGATCAGAAAGAAGAATTTTTACTAATCGAGAGTATGGAAGGGAAATTTCATTGGCTGGTCATTGTGATCAGTGAAGGGCTGGAGAAAATTCACTCCATGTGCGCGAGTAATGGGGAGCGCTCACGGGGGTAAATGCCTTGAGGCTTTTCCTCCGGCCCGATGGCTGCTTCACAGGCATAGCCGCCTTCAAAAGGCCACAGAAGGGATTGACCCCAAAATGATCCTTTCACATGCACATACCGAAACGTCGCTCCTAATCGTGTGCCGTCTGCATGAATCTGTTGCAGGCAGGCTTCTTTTGAATAAGCCCGGCGTGAAAGAAGCAGCGGTTCGCCGGTTTGCATATGGAAGGCATCATACTCGCTCGCGCAGCCGGTCATGATCAGCAAGAGACCTACAACAGCATTGGTTTGAGCGAAGCGCATACTCTGCCGATTCATTCGTTCACCGCCCCCTTTTAACTGCTGTGAGTGGACAGGTTTCAAGCCGCGCGTGACATGATAACCGTAGCACAACCAGGGCGATTGATCGAGCAACTGGAATATCCTTGATCAGAAATTGATCCGCTTCAAACGGCCTATGCGACAAAGTGCGGCGCAATGACGAAAATTTTGCCGCTCCCAGGACGTCATGCCCTACGTAAGTCCGGATGGGCACAGCTAGCTATCTTATTGAAAGATCAATGCTAATTGTAAATGGTCAATATTCAGTCCATGGCACAACCCATGCGGATAGATCGAATCTGAAATGATTGGAAGGGAATGATTGGAAGGGAATGATTGGAAGAGATTAAGTGCTACCCAATCGAGAGCAGGAAGGAGCACGGATGATTCCCACAGATCTCAAGGAAACCAACGGCAGGCGGAGAGTCGGTACATTCATGAATGCTTCATGTGCGTGTCGGATCGGGGTCAGACTTGTGGTCGGTCTGGTTATAATCGTATTAGCCGCTTCTGCTGCTCTTGCCGATGAAGAGTTCTACGGGTATGTAAGTTCGACGGGAACGGTCCATATGACCAATGTACCGACGGATCAACGATTCGGGGAAATCAACCTGAAGCCACGGTATCATGCGGCCGTTTCGGATCAAGAACTTGAAGACGCGGTAATTCGATACGCAGATGAATATCGGCTGTCGCCCGCGCTTCTGCTGGCGGTGATGAAGGCGGAATCCTCGTTCGATCCGACCGTGATTTCAAAAGCCGGGGCGGTGGGGTTGATGCAGTTGATTCCCGAAACGGCAATCCGGCACGGCGTGCGAAATCTGTATGATACGCGGGACAACATCGGGGGTGGAGCGAGGCATCTCCGGTATCTTCTGGATCGTTTTCACGGGAACATTCGGCTGGCACTTGCCGCCTATAACGCCGGAGAGAAAAAGGTCGACCGGTATCGGCAGATTCCTCCGTTCAAAGAAACCCAGCTGTATGTGAAGAAAGTGATGGGCTATTACCGTGAGTACCGGTCGCAAACGCCCGCGTTCATGGCTCTCGCCGGCGGGGTCGACT
>CAYPOR010000060.1:0-17387 GCA_964412445.1 uncultured Nitrospira sp. | reverse complement strand
AATGGCGGACTGTTTGGCGCGGAACCGCTGAAGGCCAAGCTGGACTAGGCGACATGGATGCTTGACGATCCGCGCAAAGAAGAACGGGGGGCGATCATCTTGGGATTCAGGTCAAAGAAGTGGGCGAACTGAACGAGTTGTGCAGTCGCTTTGAGAAGACTGAGATGAAGGTGTTGGAGGAAGGAGCCACCACTTGCTGTTATGCCCGATTGGACAAGTCCTGGGTGCAGGATCCAGCAGGGATTCCCCGGGAAGCCCATCGGACCATGGAAGACGCACAGTTCATCAGCCTGAAGCCTTCGGCACGTAAGAGAGGGTGTTGAGACTTATGCAGAGCGACCCCAGAAAAGTGCTTATCCTCTGTACCGGCAATTCATGCCGCTCGGCCATGGCCGAGGTCCTGTTGAATGATTTGGGACAGGGCCGATTCCAAGCCTGGAGTGCGGGAAGCTTTCCAATGGAGTACACCCGATCCTGCAAAAGTGCTTGGAACCGAGGCTGACGCTCAAGCGGCGTTCGACCGGGTGTTCAATCTGCTCAAAGAGCGGGTTGCGCAGGTGGTTGCCGCCGGCGAGCATTCAGGAGAGGCCCGGGACCGATAGCGTATGGGGGCAAGGACTTCAACTCTGCGGCCCGCAGTATCGATTTGCCAAGGGTTCCGTCCATTCTCGACCGATCCCGTCGATCCTGCTAGAGTCGCAACGCCTGTTGATTCTTCCATGGGAAGCCAACTGTACTGTTAGATCCGGCGAATTTTTATGCTTCGAACAGACCGCCATCCGGAGTCCGTAGTGGATATCGCCATCGTCGGCGGCGGTGCCGCCGGTCTTACCGCCGCAATCTTTGCAGCAGAAGCGGTCGGGCTTTCTGACTCACGATCCATCGCCATTCTTGATGGGGCCAAGACTATCGGAGCTAAAATCCTTGTTTCCGGTGGAGGCCGTTGTAACGTGACGCATGCGGTTGTGACGCCGGCGGATTATTTCGGCAATCGTCGCATCATTAAGAATGTGCTGGCGGCATTTTCTGTCGAGGCTGCGACCAAATGGTTTGCCTCGATGGGTGTTGAATTGAAGCGCGAAGAGACCGGCAAGCTTTTTCCCGTGACGGATAAGGCGAGTACCATCCTTGATGCGCTCCGTGCTCGCTGCAGCGAGTTGGGTGTCATCGTTCGTTCCGACCATCGCGTCACAGGGATCGAACGGTCCGGTGAAAGGGGATTTGTTCTCCAACACAGCCATGGGGTGCTTCATGCAACGCGTGTGTTTCTCGCGACCGGAGGACGGTCAATTCCCAAATCGGGCAGCGATGGATTCGGATATGAGTTAGCACGGCGGTTGGGGCATCAGGTGACGGCCACGGTTCCGGCGCTCGTTCCGCTGGTTCTGGACGACCGGATGTTTCACGCAGCTCTTTCCGGTCTGTCGTGTGAGGTGGAAGTGTCCACGATCGTTGACGGATGTCCGGTAGACACCCGAACGGGGAGTTTGCTCTGGACCCATTTTGGTATCAGTGGCCCGGTCGTGATGGATGCCAGCCGGTTTTGGTGCCTGGCTCGGAATAACGGCGTATCAGCCGAGGTCTACGGTAACTTTCTTCCCGGGCAGACTCAGGAACAGGTTCGGCAGTGGTTCTTTGCGGAGACACGGAACCATTCCCGCCGTTCGCTGGGGAATACTCTGGCTCAGCGGCTTCCTCAGCGATTCGCCGAATCGCTCATCCGCTATGCAGGCTGCGACGGGCAGACGGCGATTGCGCAACTGCCGAGAACAGATCGGGACTCTCTCCTTCCGCTGCTCACGAAATTCCCGTTTCCCATCGTGCGGGATCGCGGGTGGAACTATGCAGAAGTGACAGCCGGGGGAGTGCCCTTGGAAGAAGTGAATTTTCGCACGATGGAGTCGAAGCTCGTGCCGGGGCTCTATTTGATCGGCGAGATTCTGGACTGCGACGGCCGGATCGGCGGCTTCAACTTCCAATGGGCTTGGGCTACGGGTCATCTTGCGGGGTGCGCGATCGGTCGGACGGATGTCTAGCCACTCAGATGGCAGACACAAACGGCCTATGCCTGACTCGGTTCGGTCGGAGTGAGAAAACGGACATGGTTATGGGGCGGTTTCAGCTGATGCTGGAGTGGTGCGAACCGGATCGTTCGCAGGAGAGGCGGGAGATGTCGCTTCTGCAGCAGGCGCGGGTTGTATTTTCTCTTTCGGAGTCAAGTCGGTAATTTCTGCTTGAGGCGCATTGCGTTCAGGAGAATGAGCCTGCTTCACCGACTTGGGTTTTGGGGCGATGGGTTTTGCCAGTTGCGGTACAGCCGAGGCTTGAGCGGTCTTTCCCTCCAGTTTCTCCAGGAGAGTCGTGAGGGTAGGGTCACGGTGGATTCTGGCCTGTGCTCGTTTGAGATGGGGAGCGGCTTCGGCTTTGCGCCCTTTGTCGATCAGCAGCTCAGCCAATGCAAGATGTGGAAAGGGATCGTCCGGGGCAATCTGAATGACTGTCTCGAGAAATTGCGGAGTCAACGCCCGATGCCGGAGCCCCCAGTAGGCTTGGGTGAGATTTAACAGGGCTGTGGCATTGTGCGGGGCGAAGACGACCGCGCGTTTGAAGGCTTTGACGGAGACGTCGATCCCGCCGAGTTTTTCCTGTTGTACGCCTAGATTGTTCCACAAGGCCGCCACGTAGGCTTTATCCCGGGTGCTTGTCTGCGATGACTCGCTCAGGGTACGCAAGGCCGACTCCGCCAGCCTGTATTCGCCCCGGTCGAGATCATCGCGTATTTGTTGGTGCGCAGCACTCGGGGCTTCGTCGAATTCGATGAGCCGGGTCCGGGGGATATCAAGCGGCGGAGTCGGTTCAACCAGCACCGGAGGATAATTGATCGTCGCATCGATATGTGTGGCGGGCGCCGATGCAGACGTAGGTCCCGACGTCGTCGAAGGTTGCGTCCAGATGTGGTAAAAGACGAACGCACCCAACAGCACGGCCAGAATTCGGAGTGTGGATGAAATGTCGCGACGGTACACACGCGCTCCTTATCTCGTCTGCGATATTTGCATGAGGCCTGAAAACGTCCAAGCACATTTGTGATTCTTGATACACGAATCACAGATAGGCGGTGCCGGTTTCCGGTTCTGCGGTCGGCCACCATGGCGTGAACCGGCTGTGGAACTTGGCATTCAACTTGACTGGCCGCCAGACACATTTATAGTGAGTTGCGGAGGCCTGTGTGTGTCGGACCGATCGGTAAAGGGAATCGTTCTGCATGCTGCGTCAGCTTACATGCCCACAATGCCGGAAAAGCGCGGTCCTGCGCTCGCCCCCACGGTCGCCGCGGGAATATGTCGCATCCTTGGTCTGGATCTCCCCCTTTCATTGCCAGGAGTGCCGGTACCGCTTTCTTGCCTGTCGTATCGGGCTTGAAGAGCCGAGGCAGGTCGCGGATCGCCGTGAACATCTCCGCATTCCGGTGCGGCTCTTTCTCTCGTTTTCAGGCGGGAAAGTTCGCGGCGAAGGGATTGTGATGGATCTCTCGATGGGGGGCTGCATCATCAAGAGCGATGCGCAGGTTCATGCCGATGATATTTTCTATCTTGAAATTGCGATCTCGGATCAGGAGCCTCCGATCGAAGTGGCGGCGATGGTCCGGTCGATCAGTTCCCGTGGCATTGCCTTTAAATTTCTGCGCAAAGCGCAGGACAACAAGCAATTGCTCGCGTTCATTCAATCCAACGCCGGCACGACCAGCACGGTGCTCTCGAAGGCCGTGGAGTCTCCGGCGGCCCGCTAGCCGCGTCATTTCTCCGGTCACCAACATCAAGCGGATACAGACGGCCGCCGCCGGCTCGTTCTAGATCGGGGTTTCCCAGGCTGAAGGGAGCGGATACTCGTCGAGCAGACGGTTGTGTTCGTCCAGATCGTAGGGCTCGACGGTCAGGTCATGGCGATCCATCGGCTCTCCGCACATCGGCGAGCAGAGAAACTCGACAAGCGCCTGGGCTTTCGTCTCCGTCGAGAACCGGCACAGCCCATACTCCGGCATTCCCGAGGACGGGTGCCAGAACGCCAATTCGATTGCACTGCCTTGATAGATGCCCAGGGAGCGGTGCCGCACTTGAAACCCGCCCGGCAGATGTGACGACGACTCCAGCGACATCGAGACCTCTTGACGCACATATCTTCGTGACCATTCCCATGGTAGCATGATCACCGGATCGGACGACAGCCTGGTCTGAGCCGGAACAAGGAGGAACGTATGAGACGTGTGTCTGTCAGGAATCTTGCAGTCGGCCTGGTCATCCTGTTCGCGGGACTGACATCGGGCTGCGGGTACAACGACCTCCAAGGATTAGATGAAGACACCAAAGCGGCATGGAGCGAAGTCATCAATCAGTATCAGCGCCGGGCCGATCTGATTCCAAGCCTGGTGGCTACCGTGAAGGGGTATGCTGAACACGAGAAGGACACGCTCGAAGGGGTCGTACAGGCGCGCGCGCAGGCGACCGGAATTCAGGTCACGCCCGAGACCTTGAAAGATCCGGCTGCATTTGAACAGTTTCAGAAGGCCCAGGCGGGACTCACTACGGCGCTGGGACGGCTTATCGCGATCGCCGAGAATTACCCCAACTTAAAAGCCGATCAAAGTTTCCGGGATTTGCAGAGCCAATTGGAGGGGACGGAAAACCGGATTACGGTCGCGCGAAAGCGCTACATCGATCGTGTGGCGGAGTACAATAAAATGGTCCGCTTCTTCCCCACCAATTTGACAGCGAAGCTTCTTCTCCATATGGAAGAAAAGCCGAATTTCACCGTGGCCGATGAGAAGGCCGTGGCGAAGCCGCCGGAGGTGAAGTTTAACTGAACCCGATCGAAACAATGAATGGCATTCGTATGAGCCGTGTCTGGCGCAAGCCGGCGCGGCTCTTTGTCTTTCTTGCGATGCTCCTGAGTCCGGCCTCGGCCTGGCCGCTCGATGTTCCGCCGCTGACCGGGCACGTCGTGGATCTGGCGCATGTCTTATCGGCGAGCGAAGCGGAACGACTGACGACCGAGCTCCAGGCACACGAGACGGCCACCGGCAATCAAGTGGTCGTGCTTACACTGCCGTCTCTTGAAGGCGAACCACTCGAACCGTTTACCCACCGCGTCGCCACGACGTGGAAACTCGGTCGGAAAGGAACGGACAACGGGGCGCTGTTGCTGGTGGCGTTGAAAGAGCGCAAGGTCCGGATCGAAGTGGGCTATGGTCTTGAAGGAAGCCTGACCGATGCCAGGTCGGCGCAGATCATTCGTAACGAGATCGTTCCCCGTTTTCGCGCCGGGGATCTGCCGGGCGGGATTGTCGCCGGCGTCGCCGCGATTCTGAAGACGATCGAAGGGACCTATCAGGCGCCGGAGAGGCCGGTAGCCTCTGTCCGTGACGAGGACACAGTCGGCCGGATTTTGATGGCTCTGATCGTCGGAGTCGTCTTCGGTCTGGTCCTGTCGAATGTGAATCGTCTGGTCGGCGCGCTCGCCGGCACCGGGCTTTCGTTGTGGCTGGCTCCTTGGTTGATTCCGGCTCTTGTCACGGGCCTGATCACCTTGTTGCTCATTCTGGCGTTTGGAAGCGCAATGTCGGGCCGCCGACATTCCGGCTTTGATGACTGGACATCCTACAGTAGTCGAGGGGGAGGCTGGGGCGGCGGATCGCTGGGGGATGGCGGAGGATTCAGCGGCGGAGGTGGAGATTTCGGAGGAGGAGGGGCGAGTGGCGACTGGTAACAAAACTGTGTTGTCGGAAGGAGATCGAGAGCGAATCCGGCAGGCGGTCGAGGCAGCCGAACAGCAGACCATGGCCGAAATTGTGCCGATGATCGTCGCGCGCTCCGGCCTCTATCGCGATGCCCAACATCGGGCGGGGCTGATCACTGCGCTGAGCGCGCTGGTTCTCTTGCTGACCATCGAGGCTTCCTGGCTTCCCTGGGGATGGCATGCGTCGAATGCCGCCTGGCTGGTCGTTGCCGTCACACTGGCGTATGCGGTCGGGGCCTGGATAGGGACCTGGCCGGTAGTCGTCCGTCTGTTGACGTCTCCGGCTCGCCTGCGACACAAGGTCGCGCTCAGAGCCGAGCGGGCATTTGTGCAACATGCGGTCTCGCAGACACGCGAGGCGACGGGTGTGCTGATCCTGCTGTCGATGTTGGAACGGCAGGTCTATGTCCTGCCGGATCCATCGTTGGCGAAACTGGTGCCGGCGGAACGATGGAATCGGGTCGTCCAAGCGGCGGTTGAACCCCTGCGAGGCGGCGATATTGCCGGGGGACTCTCGCGCGCGATACACGCGTGCGGGGTCGTTCTTATCGATGCCTGTCCGTCGCGCTCCGGCGACAACCCCAACGAACTGCCCGACCACGTCATCGACGAACGGTAATGGTTCATTGATGGACGCCCTGTCGTTGTTCCGCTAGAATCCGCCTCCATGTCCGAATCGAGCACACCCGCAACCTCCGCGCAATCGGCCGCAAGCGATCAACGTTCGGTGGTGAAAGCCGCCGGGATCATCGGCATCGGGACCTTTGCCAGCCGGATTCTCGGATTTATCCGGGACATGGTCATGGCCGGCCTGTTCGGCGCCACGGCGGCGGCCGATGCGTTTTACGTCGCGTTCCGGGTGCCCAGTCTGTTGCGTGAGCTCTTCGCCGAAGGCTCCATGTCGGCGGCATTCATTCCCGTCTTTACCGAGTATCACCAACAGAAGACCAAGCGCGAAGCGTGGGAACTGGCCAGCGCCGTCTTCACGACGCTCCTGACGATCGTGACGGGGACCGTGCTCATCGGCATTGCCGTGACTCCCGCCATCGTCTGGTATCTCGCGCCGGGTTTTCACGGCGATCCCGACAAACTCACCCTGGCCGTCGTGCTCTCACGCGTGATGTTTCCTTATCTGTTGTTTATCAGCCTCGCCGCGCTGGCGATGGGGATCCTGAATTCGCTGCGGGCCTTTGCGGCCCCCGCGTTCTCGCCGCTGTTTCTGAACGTCTTCATGATCGGTTGTGCGCTCTTTCTGTCGCCGCAGTTGCCGGAGCCGATTATCGGCGTCGCCATCGGCGTGGTCGCGGGCGGTGCGGCGCAGTTTGTGATGCAACTGCCGGGATTGGCTCGCCGTGGGTTTCTCTTCGGCTGGCGATTTGAACCGGGACATCCGGGAGTCAGGCGGATCGGCCGCTTGATGGTGCCCTCGCTGCTGGGCCTGTCGGTGACGCAGGTCAATCTGACGGTGAGCACCATTCTCGCGTCGTTCTTTGTGGGAGGTCCCACGTATCTGTTTTACGGCATGCGGCTGATTCAGTTTCCCCTCGGCATCTTCGGCGTGGCCCTGGCGACGGCGATCCTTCCGACGCTGTCTGCGCAGGCGGCGCGGGGGGCGATGGACGAACTGCGGACGACATTCGGATTCGGGCTCCGGATGATTCTCTTCATCATCCTGCCTGCGATGGCCGGGTTGATTCTCTTACGCACTCCGATCGTGCACTTGTTTTTCGAGCACGGAACCTTCTCGGCCCACGATACGTCGGAGACGGCGCTGGCTGTGCTGTGTTATGCCGTCGGTCTTTGGGCGTTCGGCGGGGTGCGGATTATTGTGGCGGCATTCTACTCTCTGCAGGATACGACGCTTCCGGCGATTTCTGCGGCGGTTGCCGTGACGGCGAATATCCTGTTCTCGCTGGCGCTGATGCCGATGCTTGGCGCCGCCGGCCTGGCTCTGGCGACGGCACTCGCGGCCATGATCAACGGAGCCATTCTGATCATCGTCTTGAATCGCCGCCTGGGCGGCATCGAGTGGGGCTCGGTGGGGCGATCGTCCCTCAGAGTGGTGCTGGCCTGTTTTCCGCTCATCGTGACATGTTTCCTGGCCGCGAGCGCCTCGCTCTGGACACATCCCGGTGAGTGGATCGAAAAAGCGGTGCTGCTGGCCGTTGCGATTGCCTTCAGTGTCGGGGGTTATGTGGGCGTTCATCTTCTGTTGAAGTCCGACGAAGTGGATGTGGTGTGGGGCATGGTCAAAAGAAAACTCGGTCGAGCGGCCGGCCGGTAAGGATGCAGATGCGACGGGCAATCGTGTTCCAGTCACGCTGGGGTTGGATGGGGATCAGCGAATCCGGAAAGGGAATTGACCGGATCGCGTTGCCGCAGACATCGAAGCAACGGGCCCTTGCCGCACTCCGTGAGCAGGCGTCCGGGGTGTTGGTCATGGAACCCTCTTCACAATTGGAACAAGCGCAGGCGCAAGTGCTCGACTACCTGGCCGGCACACGGCAGTCGTTTGATGTGCCGTTAGACCTCTCGCGGGGCACCGCGTTTCAGCGGCAGGTGTGGCGAACACTTTTGAAAGTGCCTTATGGCAAGCTCCGGTCTTATCAATGGGTCGCGACGCGCGTCGGGGGCCGGCAGTACGCCCGCGCGGTGGGGAATGCGGTGGGAGCCAACCCGTTGCCCATTGTCGTCCCCTGTCATCGGATTGTGGCCCACGACGCCACCCTGGGTGGCTTCTCCGGAGGGCTGCCGACTAAGCGCAAGCTTCTCACCCTGGAAGGCACGCTGGCTCAATTGCAGCACGGACGGACCTGATCGATGAAAGCGATTCTGCAGCGGGTGACCGGCGCATCGGTTGAGGTGGACGGAACGGTGGTCGGGCGGATCGGAACGGGACTGCTGGTGTTCGTGGGCATCGCCAAGGGTGACGGAGAGGCGGATTGCCGCTATCTCGTTGAGAAGCTCCGTACGTTCCGGATCTTCGCCGACGAGCAGGGGAAAATGAACCGGTCGCTGGTGGATGCGGGCGGGGCGGTATTGCTGGTCAGTCAATTTACGTTGCTGGGCCGCACGACGAACGGCCGCCGGCCGAGTTTTGACGAGGCCGCGCCGCCGGAGGAGGCCAAGCGTTGGTACGAGCAGGTGGCCGCCGATCTGCGTCGGCAGGGCACTCCGGTCGAAACCGGCGTATTCGCCGCTCATATGCACGTCGCGCTCGTCAACGACGGGCCGGTGACTTTCGTGCTGGACAGCCGCGATAAGCCTGCTTGATGACGCACGCTCAAGTCCGGCCGTTCACAACCGATAGAACGGATAACGCGTGAGTCGGAGAATAGATGACTCTGCTATACTGAACTTGTGCGGCTGTGGTTAACCCGATGAGGTGGAGATGCGAACGGCGGTTCCTCCACAACATCCCCTCCGGCAGCTGTTCGGCGCTCTGACCGAACGGAGTTTCACCGAGCATCTCGGGTGGCCCGATCTGAACGTGGCGGGCTATGTGTCCAATCTTCTCGTCGACTTTACCCATACCGAACAGTTGTATAAGATTCGCACGGCGCAGGATCAGCCTGTCGACACGGTCGTGGATCTGTTGTTCGAATCCGAGGTGATGCTGGATGCGCAATCCTTCGAGCGTCAGCGGGAGGTGCACCGGCATATCGGAGACTTTACGCTGTTTATGGCCGGACTGTTTCCCGAATATTTGCGGCGGCTGAAAACAGCCGGATTGATCTATCATAAGGATTTTCTTGTGGACTATATGAAAACCGGCAAACGCTCCTACGGCATCGTGGCCGAATTCGGCGCGCACGGCGCCGAGGTCGACCCTCCGCTGTTCCGGAAGCTCTCCGATAACTTTGAACTCTGCGTGGCCGGGCTGGGATTTGTCCGGTCCGATCTCGATCGCATGAGCGATCCCGCCTACCGGCGCGTGAAGGGTCTGTTGCTCAATTGAAATCGTCCCGTCCTGTGCTCCTTGTCCATGGCGGTGCCGGTCTGCGCCGCATGACCGCGCCTCAATCCGGCTGTCTCACGGCCGCACTGGAAATCGGATATCAGCTTCTGGATCGCGGCGTACCGGCGCTGACCGCGGTCGAGCAGGTGATTTGCGTGCTGGAACGGAGCGGTCTGTTCAATGCAGGCCGGGGCTCGCATGTTCAGCTCGACGGGGTGCGTCGCATGGATGCCTCGATCATGGAAGGGCGTGACCTCCAGGCCGGGGCCGTCGCGTCGATCGAAGGAATCATTCATCCCATTTCAGCCGCGCGATCGGTGATGGAGCAGACGACGCACGTCTTGCTGGTCGGGAAACCAGCGTCGGCTTTTGCCCGGCACTGCAAGTTGGAGCGGCAGCCGGTTCGACCGTCCGGCCACGCTGTGCGCACAGCGACAATGACGAAGACCTGGTCTCCAAAAACGCTGGCGCTCTACCGGGCGATGATGTCGAGCGGACCGGCGTTGCGGAAGCGGGCCGGGAAGGAAACCGTCGGCGCCGTGGCGCTCGATCGTACCGGGACCGTCGCGGCCGGCGCCTCCACCGGCGGCATCGACCTGATGTTGCCGGGGCGCGTCGGCGACACGCCGATCATCGGTTGCGGGGTCTATGCCGATAACGAGAGCGGCGCCGTATGCATGACCGGGCTGGGCGAGGGGATCATCCGGATCGGGGTGGCGAAAGAAATTTGCGATCGCCTGGAACAAGGAGAACGTCCGGTGTCAGCGGCAAGATATGTCCTGCAAAAACTGGTTCGACGGATCAACGGTGCCGCGGGTTCCCTTGTGCTGGCTCCGGACGGTCGATTCGCCATTACCCATGTCACGCCGCGGATGGCCGCCGGCTGGTGGGACGGGAAAAGACGACCCACCGTGCGGGATTCTTTCCGATGAGCCGCAGTCTCTTTCACCTCGCCTTTCCCGTTCATGATCTTGCCGCTACCAAACGCTTCTATGTCGAAGGCCTGGGTTGTACGCTCGGGCGCGAATCGGCCAGTGCCGTCACATTGGGGCTGGGCGGGAACCAGCTGACCGGGCATCTTGAACCGGAAGAGATTCCGGTGCAGCAGGGGATCTATCCGCGCCACTTCGGGCTGGTTTTCTTCGAACGATCGGACTGGGAGGCGCTGGCCGAACGGGCACGCCGGCAGGGGCTTCCGTTCTATCAACAGCCGCGCGTGCGTTTTCCCGGCACACGCATCGAACATCGCACCTTTTTCCTCCAGGACCCTTCTCGAAATCTGCTCGAATTCAAACACTATACCCATGAGTCGGCGATTTTCGGTGAACGGGATGTTCCTGCCGTCGGCGATTCTGAATAAAGGCGGCTTTGGCCGGATCGGTCTCCGCCTCGCGTCAGTGTGCCGAGGTGGGAATTCGGTTCATGCTTTTCAGGATGCGCTGATGGCGCTTGCTCAAGATCGTCGTCTTTCGCAAGGGGTCGTACCGGCGCGGCGCCGGAAGAATGGCGGCCAGCCAGGCCGACTCCTCAGCCGTAAGGTCCTGGGCGGATTTGCCGAAATGATGGCGTGCCGCCGCTTCGGCGCCGTAGACCCCGTTTCCCCATTCCGCGACGTTCAGATACAGTTCGAGGATGCGTTCCTTGGTCAGATGGTGTTCCAGCGATCGTGTGATCAGGGCCTCGCGGGCCTTCCGTAGGAGCGAGCGCTCGGTCGAGAGATACAGGTTCTTCGCCAGTTGCTGCGTGATTGTGCTGCCGCCTCGTTTCAGTTCTCCGGCTTCAAGATTATGGAGTGCGGCATCCTTGATCCCCTCCCAATCAAATCCTTCGTGAATGAAAAATGACGCATCTTCCGCCGCGATGGCCGCATGTTGCAGATGGCGGGAAATGCGGGAGAGGGGAACCCAGGTCCACTGTCTGGGGACGGGATGCCGCTGATTCTGAGCGAGAGCCTGTCGATGCTCCATCAAGGCCGTCGGGCCGGGATTGGTCTTGGCCAGAAGCGCCACATCCGGGAGCGTCAGCAGCCAGATCGACGCCAGCAGGCCTGAGGGAATCCCGATCAGCAAGATGGCCCAGAAGAGCAGCCGAGCGACCGTCCGTTGTTTCTTGGCTTTGGGCATAAGAGGGGGGATGTTACTCGCGCGTCATTCTGTTACTGTGTGTGAGATTGCCGTCGTTGAATCACGGGGTTGGTCGACTACCATGAAAATTCTTTCGTCCGAGTTTATCAAAAGTTGCGCAGCGGCAGAACAATTTCCTCAGGGGGAACTGCCTGAGATTGCCGTCGCAGGACGATCGAATGTCGGGAAATCCTCGTTGATCAACTCGCTGCTCCATCGAAACGGGCTCGCCAAAGTCAGTAAGACACCCGGCAAAACCAGAGCCGTGAATCTTTTTCGGGTTGCGACCTCGGACCCGGGACTGGCGAAGTTTTATCTGGTCGATCTTCCGGGTTATGGCTATGCGAAGATCTCCAAGTCGATTCGCGCGGAATGGGGGCCGCTGATCGACTCCTACGTGGCGGAGCAACCGTCGTTGATCGCGGTGATCCTGTTGGTAGAATGCCGGGTCGTGACGGAACAGGATCGCCAGACGGTGGCCTGGCTGCGGTCTATCGGACGCGAGCCGCTGATCGTGGCGACGAAAGTGGACAAGCTCAAGCCGAGCGAACGGGTACGGACGCTCCGTCAAACGCACCGCGATCTCGGATTGCCGGAGGGGCAGCAGCTCATCCCCTATTCCGTAGTCACCGGGGAGGGGCGTGACCACCTGTGGGGGGTCATGCGGGATCTCGTCAAAACTTGATTTCGATGTAGGCCTTGTTCTTCAAGTCGACCAGCCAGGATTGGAACACGTCCTCGCTCTTTTGCTGAAACACCAGCGACTGGATTTCGAACTTCACTTCCTCAAACGGGCGGAACTGCTTCGGCGTTCGCTCATCCACCCGGACGATATGAAATCCCTCTGAGGTTTCGACGATCTCGGAGATTCCGCCCGGCACCAGCGGCGCAATCGCGCGCTCGATGGCGGGGAGCAGTTCTCCCTGCCTGACGAGCCCCAGCCGACCGCCGCGCGAGGCGTTCGGCCCATCTGAATAGCGCAGCGCGGCATCCTCAAACTTTTCCCCCCGCTTCAATTCCGTCATGACGATCCGCGCTTTCTCCAGGGCTTCCGCGGCGGTATCGGCCGAGCGGGGCTGAATCAAGATCTGGCTCAGCGTATATTCTTCCGGAAGCGCGAAGCGCGTCTGGTGCTCTTTGTAGTACCGTTTCATCTCCGCGTCCCCGACCATCACGCCGCTTCGCACTTCCCGGTCGACGACTTTGAGAAGCGTGAGCTGATCGCGCACGTTTCTTACGCTGAGCGGGTCCTTCTCATCGAGCTTCTCGCCCTGCTGCTTCATCTGCTGGATGGCCTGCTTCACTTCCTGATCGGAGACATCCACGTTCTTCGCTTTGGCTTCCTGCAGTTGCAGCCGCCGCTCGATCATTTTCGTCAGCGCCATGTATTCGGCCGTTTTCAGCCGTAGCCCCAACTCCTCGCCGCGGTATTGCTGGCGAATCCGTTCCTGTTCGGGGGCCAGCTCGCGCCGGACGTCGGATTGCATGATGAGGTCGGTGTTGACCACTGCCACGATCCGATCCTCGAGTTGGGTGACCGACAAGGCCGGCGGGACGGATCGTTCCCAGAGCAGGGTCGTCAGCAGGACGACCGTGAGGCGGACGATTATGCGGGACACCGGATTCACAAGCACGGGCGCGATGCTCCTCGATGAGTGCGTGGCCGAACCGGCAGATTGTACACGAAACGAAGGGGTCTTGAGGAGAAGGAAGCGCGGGCGTTACGGCTTTCCGATATCTTCGGTGATGTAGCGGGAGGCGTCGGCAAGACGGACGGTGGCTTTGGTGCGAATGTCGGAGATCACCTCTTCAAACTGCTTCCGGCGTTTATCCGCCAATAACTCCTGGCGCAGCCGCTCACGGGTGGCCAGGTCCGCCTGGATCGTTTCTTTTTCCAGCGGGCTGACCTTGACGAGGTAGTAGCCTGCGTCGGTCTTGATGGGCTCGCTGACGATACCCGGCTTCAGGGTCTGGACGACGGCGTCGACATCGGGATTCAGCAGGCCTTTCCGGTAGGGGCCCAGGTCGCCGCCTTTGGATTTGGTCTTGTCGTCGATCGAGTAGCGCTGGGCGAACTTGGCGAAATCACCGCCGGTTTCAATCTGCTTCTTCAGGTCTTTGGCCGCCGGATAATTATTCAACAGCATCTGGGAAATCTGCATCTTAAGCGGGGCCAGCAACAGGTGGGCGTGCTTTTCGTAGTAGGCGTCCAACTCGGCCTGGGACAGTTCGACTTTGGTCCGCAGGCGGTCTTTCAACAGTTCGTCGAGCACGAGCTGTTCTTTATAGCGTTGCGCGCGATCACGGATCGCGTCGTTCTGGTCCAGTCCCTGGCGACGGGCCTCCTGCATGAGCAGTTCGCGGGTGATCAATTCATCCAGAAACCGTCGCTTGCCGCCGTCCTTGTCGTATTTGGCCCGGGTGGCTTCGGAAAGCTCGTTCCAGCGGACGTCGAATTCATACTGTGTGATGGCACGACCGTTGACGAGCGCCAGGACCGGTTCCTCCTGTGGCGGAGCGCAGCCGGTCATGATCCATAGGGAACCGGACAGCAGAGCGGCGAGTGCGAGCGAAAAGCGAAAATTGCGCATGGACGATGTTCTATTTCCAGTGAGTACGAGAGCGCGGCGTGATTCAGGCGCTCGATGTCGGTCGCGTCATTGATTTGTTGGTATCACAGTGTCCCAGGCTTTGCAAGGTTGTGTTGAGTTCCGCAAAGGTCGAACCCCAGTCGTCATGCGGCATCTGGATCTCGAACGCATGCGGAGAGAGGAAGCGGAGCCGTTTCTTCAGCCGGTCCATCATGGCATGGACGGCCGGTTCTGGGATGGCGGCCTTGGGGCCGAGCGTGATGATCGCAGACTGGTGAGTCACTTCGATGGCCGTGAGATGGAGCAGCTTGGCCAGCACCCGCAGCTGCATTACTTCCAGAAGCCGCTCCACCGGTTCCGGCGGAAGTCCGTACCGGTCCTGGATTTCCCCGTGGAGGAGTGCCAGTTCTCCGACCTGCTTGCAGGCGGTCAGGCGCTTGTACCACGAGAGCCGGTGGTGCGGATCTTCCACATACGATTCCGGAATGAACGCCGAGACCGGGACGCGCAGCGTGGGATCCGGTTCTTCTTCGACCGTATGCCCTTTGAGCCGCTGCACGGCTTCCTCGACCATCTTGAGGTAGAGATCCAGGCCGATGGCGGCGATATGGCCGGACTGCGCTTTGCCGAGCAGATTGCCGGCTCCGCGGATTTCGAGGTCGGCTGCGGCGATGCGAAACCCGGAGCCCAGCTCCGTAAATTGCTGAATAGCCATCAGCCGTTTTTGGGCATCTTCCGTGAGACGGCCTTCATCGGGAATCAGCAGATAGGCGTAGGCCTGTTCCCCTCCCCGGCCGACCCGTCCGCGGAGTTGATAGAGCTGGGCCAGGCCGAACGTGTCGGCTCGATTCACGATGATGGTATTGGCGTTCGGTACGTCGATACCCGACTGGATGATGGCCGAGGCGATGAGCACATCGACTTCGTGCTTGACGAACTTCAGCATCACAGCTTCGAGCAGCTTCGGATCCATCTGCCCGTGGGCCATCACCATCCGCGCTTCCGGGACCAGTTGTTGAAGCCAGGCGCCGGTGGCGGACATTGTCTCCACCCGATTGTGAATGAAGTAAATCTGTCCGCCGCGGCCCAGTTCGCGCAGCATCGCGTCACGGATGGCCTTGTCGTTGGACTTGATGACGGAGGTGCGGATCGCGAGCCGGCTGGCCGGCGGGGTGTCGATGATCGACAGGTCCCGCACGCTCGCCATCGCCATCTGAAGCGTGCGCGGAATCGGCGTGGCGGTGAGGGTGAGCACATCGACCTGCGTCCGCAGCTGCTTCAGCCGTTCTTTATGCTTGACGCCGAACCACTGTTCTTCGTCGATAATGACGAGGCCGAGATTGTGGAAGACCACGCTTTTTTGCAGCAGCCGGTGGGTGCCGATGATGACGTCGATGACGCCCGCGGCAAGGTCTTTCAGCGTCGCGCTCGTGACTTTGGGCGGTTGCATGCGGGAGAGCACGGCCACCTTCGTCGGGAAGGGGGCGAACCGTTCGGCGAAATTTTCATAATGTTGATGGGCGAGCAGCGTCGTCGGCACGAGCACGGCCACCTGGCGTCCGCTCTCGATCGCCTTGAACGCCGCCCGCATCGCCACTTCCGTCTTGCCGTAGCCGACGTCGCCGCAGACCAGCCGGTCCATCGGTTTCCCCGACGCCAGATCCCTGGCGATGTCCTCGATCGCTTTCAGCTGATCCGGGGTCTCTTCGTATTCGAAGGCCGCCTCGAATTCGTGGTAGAGAGTGCTGGGCCTGCCGTATCCGTCCCGCTTGACCAGCTCGCGATTCGCATAGAGATCGATGAGATCCTGCGCCATTTCCTCAATGTCTTTTTTGACCCGCGCCGTAGTCTTGGCCCAGCTGGTGCCGCCCAGGCGGTCAAGCCGGGGGACATGTCCGTCGGCGCCGCTGTACCGCTGAACCTGGCTGAGGCGGTCGAGCGGGACATAGAGGGTGTCGGCTCCCGCGAATTCCAGGATCAGAAAATCGCTCTCGAATTCCTGCACGGTCAGCCGTTTGAGTCCGAGATAACGGCCGATGCCGTGTTGCACGTGGACGACATAGTCACCCACATTCAGATCTTCGAGTGAGGAGAGGAACGTCGCGGTTTTGCTCTTCGGCTGGGTCTTATGGCGTGTGCCTTTGGCAAAAAGTTCTTCTTCCGTCAGGAGCGCGAGGCGAAAGATGTCCGACAACCAGCCGGCCGACAGGGTGCCGTGCATGACGGCGATCGGCGGTTTGCCGCTTTCCCGTTTGGTCCAGGCCGAGGGATGCCATTCTGCGGCCGGCAGGTCATGCTCGCGAAGCAGCGCCAGAAGCCGGTCGACCTGCCCGCGGCTGCGCGCGATCAGCACCACGCGATGGCCGTCACGCAGCTGATCGAGTACGGACAGGGTCTGGCTGAACGGAGTTCCGCGCACCCCCAGGCCAGCGCTGGCCGGGATCTGTGCCGGGAACGAGACGATCGGAGTCCAGGTGTCGTCGGACGGAGTCAACGGCTCTAAGGCAATCGTCGACCAGCCGGCGGCGCCGATTTCGATTTCATCCCAGGTTTGGAAGAGCCGCTCGGGGCCGGGATAGGGATTGGCCGCGTCCCGTTCGCCGTGGCGGAGGTAGCCGTCCTCGATCTTGGACCAGAGCGCGGCCCAGGTTGCCTGGAGTGCGGCCGGTTGATCGAAGATGAGAATCGGCTCGTTCGGCAGATAGTCGAAGAGGGTTCCCATCTGCGGGTAGAGATCCGGCGCGCGCCATTCCGCATCCGGCGCAATCGGGGCATAGGCTTCCGAGCTGTCTTCCGGCCGGAGATATTCCCGCGCCGGCAGGATCACGGCTTCATCGACCTGGCGGATCGAGGTCTGCGTGGTGGCGTCGAACAACCGGAGGGCTTCGATCGAGTCCCCGAGAAACTCCACGCGGAGCGGAT
>CAYPOR010000059.1:0-17739 GCA_964412445.1 uncultured Nitrospira sp. | reverse complement strand
GTAGGATGGTGTCAACTAAACCGGCAGCAGACCAGTGTGCCGTTTCCGTGTCATGGGTCCCTCCTGTGGGGCCCATCTCAGCATAGGTGAACTTCCAAGCCAATGGTCTAGTTTTCGGGGGGAAGGTCATTCGACCCTTCGTCCAATACCGCGACCAACAGTCAACCCAGGTGGCTTGATTTCAGGGGAGCACTACACTACCATTTTAAAAATTACAGTTCACTAGAGAGGAGTAAACAGAATGACCGGGTATGTACCAGCTCGGATGCTTGGCATTCTTATATATCTTTCGCTAGTTATGGTCGTTGGATGTGCATCGCCGAAGGAAGACTTCGTGATAGCCCGGTCTTTAAATACTATTACAGCTTACGAAGACTTTCTCAAAAAGCATCCGCAATCTGGTGAATCAATTGAGGCAAGACGGAGGCTTAACGAGCTTCGTGAACTTCATGCTTGGGAGAACGCATTAAGAGCTAACACGGTTTCTGCTTACGAACAGTTTCTCAAAGAGAATCCTAAGTCAGACAAATCTTATGCGGCTAGAATGCGACTTGGGCTCTTCCTACTCGAAGAGAGCTACGTAGATGCTCAAAAGGTAGGCACGGTAGATGCCTATGAAAAGTTCTTGAAACAGTACAGCGAACATTTATTTTTGATGACTCCTCGGGCGTTGGAGTGGGAGCGCGTAGCAAAAATCTTTCTTGAGCAAGCAAAACTACGAGAGTCTGAGAGGATCTGGCCATCGATTAGCTCCTCAGATGACCCTGCGCAAATTGAGACATTCTTGCGTCGTTATAGCGACACCCCATACCAAGAGGAGGCAGAGACGCGGTTAGCTTATCTGAAAACTCCTACTGACCCAACCATGTTGGAACGATTCCGAGAGGCGGTTGAGTCAGCAGATCGCTCACCTTTTCTGAAAGTTGAGAGAGGTGCCATTATCGGTCGGATTGCGGTAAAGGCCTCTGCTTCATTTTTGATGTATCACGATCTTGGACGTGTTCAGGCTGAGGGGGAGGCCTTTGCCAAACTCCCCAGCACCGGAGAAGTTTGGCAACAAATCGATGACAAGAAGTTCATGCTACTTGAGTTTGTGGCCGGGAGAAAAGCCCCCCATGCCGTTAGGGGGTACTGCAAGGACAAAACTTGGCCGATTGGTTACATGATTACATCTAGTGAACGGCTCACTCTGGTGGTCCCTCGTGAGCTTATGCCTTGCGAGGTTGAACTCATTGGTCTGGTGAGAGGACGCATTAAGCTGCCTGCAAAATAAGGGGAAGTGCAGACTTTTTAACGGGCGCAGAAAAGGGGTCGCCCATCTCGAAGGCTCCGGTCAAGCGGCACAGCCCCACATCCACTCGTCACTCCGTTGATGGGGCGGCGTGTGGGAGCTCGGCGTAGGCCTTCTCCCTCTGCGCTGGCGTGACTCAGTCGCACCCCGGTTGTCCTCGTCGGTCGTGTCGGCTCTGACCTGAGCCGCACCAGTCACCCATCAGGATCAAGGCCTCGAAGCGAGCCCAGATGGGACTCCACTCCGGCCCCTGGCACCTCGGTGCCCCAGACAACTGTCGGTACCCGACCACGTCCACCCGATACGGCACAGGATGTCTGGCTGCCGGTTGGCGCCAACCCCTTCATGGCTCATGGTCGAGGCGTCTCAGTCCCCGCGCCGCTGGCGAGGGCGATACGCGGGGTGGGAACTGGGTCTAATCGGGAGTGCGGGGTAGCCCCCAACCCCTTTGCGAGCTCCCAGCCCCACCCCAAGTCTATGCACCTACCCGAAGGCGCGATGCAGGTCGAATGGGACCTGCTCGCGCAAGACGTGATAGCAGGCGCGCGCCAGCTTATGTGCCACGGCCTTCAGGGCCACCAAGGGATGCGTCCGCGCCTGCTTGCGTTGGTAGAAATTCCGGATCACGGCCTCATAGCGAATGACAAAGTGTGCCGCTTCGATGAACGCCCAGCTCAAATACTTATTCCCGTTCTTCGTGTTCCCGGCGCCTTTGCGTTTGCCGTTGCTCACATGCTCACTGCCGACGCACCGGCAGTAGGAGGCGAATTGGCCGACCGTCGGGAATCGTCGGATGTCACCGGCCTCCAACAAGATCGTCAACGCTAAGATCGGGCCGATGCCGTTGACCGTCTGCAACAGCGCATAGCCAGGCTGGATTCGGCCCGCCTCTCGGACGACCTGCTCGATCTCGTGAATCTGTTGCTCTAGACACTGCAGCACGGTCAACGAGCTCATGACGGACTGCCCGTGTTCGGGAAACGGCACGAGGCCCGCGACTCTCTCAGGGGTAAGCTGCCGAAGTCGTGGAAGGGAGAGCCGGCTCCCAGTCAGTCGCGTAAGCAGACTTTGCAGGCTGAGCACCGCCATGGTCTTGTGGCGCACCAGTTGGCTGCGCTTGCGCAGCAAGTCACGGACGGCGCGTTCCGCTTTGGGATAAATATAGCCGGTGGGGAGCAGACCGAGGCGGAGCAGGTGGGCCAACCACCGCGCATCGTGCAGATCGTCCGCGTGTTTCAGCCCACTGTACTGCGGCAGGGCCGGCGCATGGGCCAGGTGGACGCGGTAGCCCGTGTCCATGAGCCCGTCGACGAGCCAGTACCAATTATAGGTGGATTCAACGACAATCCCCTCCAGCGTGGTCCGATAGGGCTCTAATGCCGTGAGGATCAGGGCGAGGTCATTGCGGAGGCGCTTCTGGTACAATATTCGGTCCGCGTCATCAAGCACGACGACCACACTGTTGGTGGCATGAAGATCGATTCCCGCATAACACATCATTGCAACCTCCTCGGTTGAGGTGGATGAGAGCCGCCGCGTCACGCGCGGCGATGACTCTATACTCCACAGGAGGAGCCTTCGAGATGATTATCGGGAGTCGTTATTCGGGGGGCCGTTAATCAAGTCACCCGGATCGCTGATCCTGCTCCTCACCAGCAAGGATACCCTCAACAATGTCACCAGCTTTACCTGCGACACGCTGGGCCGCACCACAACACTCAACTACGCACTGCTCCCTGCGGTAGAACTGATAGCAAAATCCACTCGGCCAGACCGGTCACGCCCTCGGGTAAAAACACCAAACCTCTTTGACAGCGTAAAATCCTCTATGCTAATGTCCGCGAAACTGTTGGGGTTCTAGTCACTTTCTATCCACTTTTCCAGGGAACAACGCATGAGCGCACAGAGTAAGCATGTGATTATTGTGGCCGGAGCCGGACCAGCCGGCATGGCCGCTTCAAATATGCTGGCGAAAGCCGGCCACGACGTCATCATCTTGAACCGTGACATCAAGTTCGGCGGACTCGCCGAATACGGGATCTTCCCGGCCAAGCTGAAATTGCGGGGCGGACTCAAGAAGCAATATTGGGAGATGCTCGAGCAACCCAATGTCCACTATTTCGGCAACGTCTCCATCGGGAATGGAAAAGACCTCACCGTAGACGATGTCCGTTCCCTCGGCGCCAGTGCCGTCGTGTTTGCGATCGGCGCGCAGGGCACCAAAGCTATCGGTGTGGAAGGGGATTCAGCGCAAGGCGTGTTCCATGCCAAAGACGTGGTCTATCACTTCAATCGCTTGCCCGGGTTCGGCGACCGGCCGTTTGAGGTCGGCAAGCATGTGGCCGTCATCGGGGCGGGCGACGTCATGGTGGACATCGCGCACTGGCTGATCCGCTATAAGAAGGTGGAACGCGTCACCGCCATCGTGCGCCGCGGCCCGCTGGAGCGAAAGTACAATCCCAAAGAAATCCGGTCGGTCTGCGCCAACATGGATCTCGATGGGATCACCACCGAAGTCGCGCGCATCAAGGATCGTCTCGCCGCAGTCGGCCAGAACGCGGACGAAGTCCTGAAAGGGCTGACGGACGAATTTACGAAATGTGAGCCCGCAGTCAGCCAGACCAAAATGGGCTTCAAATTTCTTGCATCGCCTAAACGCATCCTGGTCGATAGCAACAATCGAGTACGCGGCCTCGAGATGGAAGACAACAAGCTGGAGCCCAAGGGAACCGATACCGCTGCAGTCGGACTCAAGCAGTATTACGAATTCCCCTGCGACGCCGTCGTCTTCGCCGTGGGCGATACAGTCGACGAGACGGTGGGACTCCCGTATAAGAACGGAATCTTTGTCACCAACCCCAATAAGACGAACAACGATCCCGACGATGCGCTGTTCCAGGCCTATGATGAGACCACCGGCAAGCCGGTGGAAGGCGTGTTCCTCACCGGATGGGCGCGCAAAGCCAGTGAAGGACTGGTCGGCGTGGCCAAACGGGATGGTGAGTGGTGCGCGGAAGTGGTGACTCGTTATCTGGAAACCAGAAACCCGGGTCAGCCGGTCTCAGCGAAGGCGGTCACGGACAAGCTGACGAGTTTGCTGAAAGAGAGAAAAAGCCGGCCGGTGAATCTCGCCGGACTCAAAGCGCTCGCTGCCGCGGAACAAGCGCATAGCGGCGCGACAGACTGTATCGGGGAATTCAAGTACGCCACCAACCAAGAGATGCTGGACTTGATTGACCGGCATTCACGCTAGGCAGATTCAGAGGGGGACGGCTCAGCCGTCTCCCCACTTCAGCTTCTCCCGCAACACTTCATAGTACCGCGTCTCGGGAAACCGGATCAGTCTCGTACGATGCTCTGAGACTTTGATCTCGATCGTATCGCCTTGCGAAATAGCGACGACGACCTGGCCATCCATGGTCGCCATTGCGCCATCATCCTTACTGGTCAAGGTCACATCGATTTCGGCTTCGGCCGGAACAATCAGCGGACGATGGGTGAGGGTGTGGGGACAAATCGGCGTCAGCACCAGTGACTGGACTGCCGGAGCCAGGATCGGACCGCCGGCGGAAAGGGAATAGGCCGTCGATCCCGTCGGGGTGCTGACGATCAATCCGTCGCCCCGCAGATTCGTCACAAACTCGCCCTGAATGGAGATTTTCAACTCGATCATCCGAGCCAGGGTGCCCTTGCTGATCACGACATCGTTCAGAACGGCTCCCTGCGTAACCGTTTCTCCATGCCGGTGCACATGGGTCTTGAGCATGAGCCGCTCGTCTACCACGAAATCATTGGCGAAGACCCGCTCAAGAGACGGATAGAGATTCTCCAGGCGGACTTCCGTGAGAAATCCAAGCCCGCCCATATTCACACCGAGAATGGGAATACTTCGTTCGCCGGCCAGACGTGCCGCATTGAGCATCGTTCCATCACCGCCCAACACCAACAGCACATCAGCCTGACTCGCCAATTGTGTTTTCTGGATTCCGCCGCTTTCTCCCAGCAGCGCGGCGGACGTCGTATCCAGGATGGCGACGATATTCTTTCCCCGCAGCCAGGCGACAACGCTCTGCAGCGTCTCCTTGACCTCTGGAAACTTGGGCTTGGTCAGAATGCCGATACTCTTGCGTTGCATAGGAATTCCGGGTGCCTTCGATCGTGGGTCGGTGGAAGGTGCGGGATTGTATCGGGACGCTTCTCGGACTGTCAACGCAACATCGACATGCAATCGCATGTTTAAGGCCATAACGATGCCGCCCTCTCACGGTCGTTTCACACCCTTGTCGGATTCGTATGCAATCTTGACACTCGAAAAGGCGGTAGTTAGAATTAGACCAAGATTTTCCATAGGTTCGCGCAACCGACAGTACTATCAGTCTAGACCAGACCATAAGGAGGCAGGATGTTCGAACGATTCACGGACAAGGGCCGGAAGATCATCATCCTGGCACGGGAAGAGGCCGAACGGCACCAGAACGATTATCTCGGGACTGAACACTTGGTCCTCGCGATTCTCCGTGAATCCGACGGCATCGCCCTGATGATCCTGAAAAAGATGGGACTCTCCACGGAGCAGATCCGGCTCGAAATCGAGCGGAACCTGCCCGGCGGCGGAACGACCATGACGTTCGGGGAAATTCCCTTCAGCCCGCGCGTGAAGAAAGTCATTGAATACGGTGTCGAGGAAGCCCGGCTGTTGGGCCACAATCATATCGGAAGCGAACATCTCCTGCTCGGCCTCTTGCGGGAAGAGGAGGGGATCGGCGGGAAAATTCTCCGGAGCCTCGGGGCCAATCTATTGACGGCCAGGCAATTGACCGTCACCTTCCTGCGAAAGTCTGCTCCGCGCGAGCGTGATCGGAAGAGCAACACACCCGCGCTCGACGAATTCGGACGGGACCTCACCCAGATGGCTCAGGAAGGCCAGCTGGATCCGGTCATCGGCCGCGCCGACGAAATCGAACGGGTCTTGCAGATCCTCAGCCGCCGCACCAAGAACAATCCGGTCCTGATCGGCGAGTCAGGCGTCGGCAAGACCGCGATCGTCGAAGGATTGGCGCAGCGGATCGTACAGTCCGAAGTGCCGGACAATCTGTTGTCGCGACGCGTCATCGCGCTCGACCTTGGTTCGCTGGTCGCCGGCACCAAGTATCGCGGCCAGTTTGAAGAGCGCCTGAAAGTCGTCATGAAGGAAATCGTGCAGGCCGGCAACATCATCATTTTCATCGATGAGTTACATACGCTGGTCGGAGCCGGCGCAGCCGAGGGGTCGATCGATGCCTCCAACATGCTGAAACCCGCGCTGTCGCGCGGCGAGATTCAGTGCATCGGCGCCACCACCTTGGATGAGTACCGGAAACACATTGAAAAGGACGGCGCCCTGAAGCGGCGGTTCCAACCGATCCACGTACAGCCCCCGAGCATGGATGAAGCGGTGCTCATCATTCAGGGGCTCAGAGACCGCTACGAAGAACACCATGGCGTCGAGATCTCCGAGGACGCCATCGTCGAAGCCGTGAAACTCTCCGACCGGTACATCACCGATCGGTTCCTTCCGGATAAAGCGATCGACCTGATCGACGAAACCGGCTCGCGCGCCAAACTCCAGACCTATGCCTTACCATCCGAGTTGAAGGCCATGGAGCAGGAACTCAAGAAGGTCTCGCGGGATAAAGAACTCGCGATCTCCATGCAGAACTTCGAAGAGGCCGTTCGCCATCGCGAAGAAGAAGAGCGGTTGCGGAAGTTGCTGGATGAATCCAAACGCGAGTGGAAAAAGAGCCAGGAAAAGAACAAGCCGACCATCGGAAAAGAAGACGTCGCCTATGTCGTCTCGAAGATGACCGGCATCCCGCTCTTCAAATTGGAAGAAGAAGAGTCGAACAAATTGCTGCACATGGAGGAATTCCTCCACAAACGGGTCATCGGACAGAATGAAGCGATCTCGGCCGTGTCCCGCGCCATCCGCCGCTCACGGGCCGGCTTGAAAGATGCAAAGAAGCCCATCGGCTCCTTCATCTTCATGGGCCCCACCGGCGTCGGCAAAACCGAACTGGCCAGGACCGTCGCCGAGTTCCTGTTCAACAGCGAAGACGCGTTGATCCGCGTCGACATGTCCGAATACCAGGAGAAGTTCACCAGCTCACGGCTGTTCGGCGCTCCTCCCGGCTATGTCGGATATGAAGAAGGCGGCCAGCTGACCGAAAAGGTTCGTCGCCGACCCTATTCTGTCGTGCTCTTCGACGAAATCGAAAAGGCCCATCCGGACGTCTTCAACGTGCTGCTGCAAGTCCTCGACGACGGTGTCTTGACGGACAGTCTGGGTCGTAAAGTGGACTTTAAAAACACCGTGATCATCATGACGTCGAACATCGGCACCAAGATGATTCAAAAGGGTGTCTCGCTCGGATTCCAGAGCACGGAAGGGGAACAGCAGAGGAGAAAGAAGGAAGAAGTGATCGGTGAATTGCGCCGGTCCTTCAGCCCGGAATTCCTGAACCGTATCGACGAAGTGGTGATCTTCCACCAACTCGAGAAAGAACAGCTCTACACCATTCTTGATATTCTGATCCGCGAGCTGAACTCACGTCTCGTGGAGAGGGGCGTCGAGATCGAAGTGGACGACGAAGTGAAACAATGGTTGATCAAAGAAGGCTATGAACCGTTGTACGGCGCCAGGCCGATGCGTCGGACCATTCAGCGCGCCATCGGAGATCCGCTCTCCGATGACCTGATCAGAGGACGCTTCAAAGATTGCCGTAAGATTAAGGTGGTGCTCCGGGACGGCGCGCCGGCCTTTATCGAGCAGGAGGCGATGGCCGGCGTCTAGATCATCCCTTGGCGGATTCTCTGACCGCAGAACGCTTCCCGATCAAATTGCACCCCCTACGGCCTGTGGCTGTAGGGGGTGCATGTTTTTTACGTCCGGATTGTGTTACGTCTACATGGCTATGACGCCGCACTCAGAATCCAGCATCAGAACAACCTCCCCGTGGACGCCGTGCCCGGTGCTTGGCATTGAATCCTCCTGCGATGAAACATCGGCTGCCATCCTGAGCAGCGACGGAACCGTCTTGTCGAATGTGGTGTCCTCGCAGGACTCTGTGCATCGCCAATACGGCGGCGTGGTTCCTGAACTGGCCGCACGGGCCCATCTCGGTACCATCGACCGGGTTGTCCAGTCCGCACTGACTCAGGCGCAACTCACCAGACAGAACCTCGGCGCCATCGCGGTCACCCAGGGGCCCGGTCTTGCCGGAGCCCTCCTGGTCGGACTCAATTACGCCAAAGGTCTGGCCTATGGCTTATCTCTCCCTCTCATCGGCGTGAATCATCTTGAAGGCCATATCGCCTCTGCCTGGCTGGCGGACCCCTCGTTCCCTTTTCCCTGTATCGTCCTGGTCGTATCAGGAGGGCATACGCATTTATTCAGAAGGGATGCCGACGGGCGAACCCAGCTGCTCGGCTGCACAAGAGACGACGCCGCCGGTGAAGCGTTTGACAAGGGCGCGCAGATGCTCGGCTTGGACTATCCCGGCGGGCCGGCAATCGATCGCCTGGCGCGCCAGGGCAATCCCAAAGCTGTTCGGTTTCCCTTGTCCCGATTACGAAAGAGCAGCTTGGAGTTCAGCTTCAGCGGGCTGAAGACCTCGCTGCTTTATCGCCTTCGCGGGATGGACCAAGCCGCACGGACAGCCCAGGCCGCTGATCTGGCGGCGGGGTATCAAGAGGCGATCGTCCGCGTGCTCGTTGATCGGGCCTTTGTGGCGGTGAAATCTTCTGGAGTCCAGGCCCTGGCGGTGGTCGGAGGAGTCTCCGCCAACTCTCGCCTCCGCGCATTGCTCACCGCAAGAGCCCGGGAGGAGGGGATCAGGCTCGCTTTGCCCCCGATGGCCTACTGCACCGACAATGCCGCTATGATTGCCTCGGCCGGAAGACAATTGCTGATAAGCGGGCAACCGCCATCAGCCGACCTTGAAATTCTTCCCTCACTGCGACCGGGTACCTACAGGGATCGCACAACCCTTCACGCCCGTTAACCAAGAGGCCGCTTATTCCTGACGTACAGGGTAAAACCATCGGGTTACGCGCCAGTCAACTCGACGCGATCGAACACCTCTACCGGCGACGGAATGCCGTTGATGAGGTCCTTTCACTTGAACTGGCGACAGAACTCGCGAAACTCTCGTCCGAGTATCGCCGTCCGATCTCGCTCTTGCTCACCAGACGGGGCGTCGTGCAGGAAATCATCGTGGGCACCGACATGGTGCTCTCGCCCACGACGTTGTCGAAGTTTCGTGCCGGCCCCCGTTCACTGCGGGGACTCCGTCTCATTCGCACGCAACTGCAGGACAGACCCTTGAGCCAGGAAGACCTGACCGATCTGGGCTATCTCCGGCTCGATCTGATCGGCCTGCTCTCGGTGTCGCACAACGGCACGCCCGGCATCCTCTATCTGGCGCATCTCCTGCCGCAGAATGAATCAGGACGTCTCTGCGAGGTTCTCAAACCGACTTCGTTGCAGGAATGCCCTCTCGTCTTCGACCGGTTCATCAAAGACCTCGAAACAGATCTGCAGGAAGCGCTCAAGCATCACGCCGTGACGAGCGGGAGTGAGTCCGCCATCCTGGTCAGCGCGTCGTCCCAAGGCCGCGCCGAACAGGAAGAACGGCTGGAGGAACTTGCAGAGCTTGCGGATTCGGTCGGCGTCACTGTGATCGATACAATCGCGCAACGTATTTCTGACGGCCATCAACGCTATTTGCTGGGGAGCGGAAAACTGAAAGAAGTACTGATACAAACCCTGCATAAGGGCACGGATATGGTCATCTTTGACCAAACTCTCACACCGGCACAGGCACGCGCCATTGCCGAGATGACGGATATTAAAGTCATCGACCGGACGCAGTTGATTCTTGATATTTTTGCGCGCCGGGCCCATAGCCGGGAGGGCAAGGTCCAGGTGGAACTCGCGCAACTACGGTATTTACTCCCGCGCCTCTCCGGACAAGGCACACAATTATCGCGGCTCGGGGGAGGCATCGGCACCAGAGGTCCTGGAGAAACGAAACTGGAGACCGATCGCCGGAAAATACGCGATCGGATTACCCATCTAGAGCGCGAGATCGAACAGTTCTCGAAGCATCAGGGACAACGCCGCGCTCGCCGGGAACGACAGGGGCTTCCGGTTCTCTCCTTCGTAGGCTACACCAATGCCGGGAAATCAACCCTGCTGAACATCCTGACGGAGAGTCATGTCTCGGCGGAAAACCGCCTCTTTGAAACGCTGGATACCACCAGCCGCCGCCTGCGCTTTCCCCAGGATCGGGAAGTCATCGTCACCGACACTGTGGGATTTATCCGGGATCTTCCCAAAGAACTCGTCGGGGCGTTCCGCACGACACTGGAAGAATTGCGCGAAGCCGACCTGCTTCTGCATGTCGTCGATGCCAGCGCACCGGACATCGATGCCCAGATGAAGGCCGTTTTGGATATCCTTGAAGAATTGGAGCTCAACAAAATCCCGCAAGTCCTCATCTTTAATAAGTGCGACCGGCTGCCTCCCGCCCAGGCCGAAGCCCTGTGCCGCCGCTATCACGCAATCGGCATCTGCGCGCTGGATGCGTCGACATTGCACCCGCTGATCGATCACCTGTCGAGCCGTGTCCACGCGATGACCAGTTCGCAGCAACCGGATATCCCTCTCCAACCTGCCGCAGACCAGGCCCTTGCATCTCCGCATTAAGCGCGGCAGAATTGCGCCACTTTCAATGAACGCTCATTCGCGCCGCCATGCATCCGTGACCGCACAACCAGCCGCGCTGGCGCGCCTGCTGCTCAAGCATCAACCGAAAGCCGAAATGGAGCTGACCCACCGGTCACCGTGGGAATTGCTCGTCGCCACGATCCTATCCGCCCAGTGCACCGACCAGCGGGTGAACCAAGTGACACCGGCGCTGTTCAAACGCTTCCGCGGTCCGCAGGACTTTGCCGCAGCTCCGCCGCTCGAACTTGAAGCCCTGATCAAACCGACCGGGTTTTATAAGAATAAGGCCAAGCACCTGATCGGATGCGGCAAAGCCGTCGCCGAACGATTCGGCGGGAGCGTGCCTCAGCGCATGGAGGACCTGACAACTATTCCCGGAGTGGGACGCAAGACCGCAAACGTGATCCTGGGAACCGCCTTCGGGCAACCGGCGATCGTCGTCGACACCCATGTCAAACGGGTGGCCAATCGCTTGGGTCTGACCACATCGGACAATCCCGAGCGAATCGAGCAGGACTTGCAACGGCAATTCCCGGAAGTTCAATGGACCGCTATTTCACAACGGATTCTGCTGCACGGGCGCTACATCTGCCTGGCGCGCAAGCCCCTCTGCAACTCATGCCCGCTCTACGCGGAATGTCACTGGAAAGGAAAACTCCCGCAATGATCACCAGCATGACCGGATTCGGGCGGCGACAAGGGGCCTGGCAGGACGGGCAGGTCGCGGTGGAAATCCGCTCCGTTAATCACCGGTTTCTGGAAACCGGCCTGCGACTGCCCAAGACCATGAGCGCGCGTGAAGAGCACATCAAGAAAGCGATCCAGGAGCACTGCCGCCGCGGACGCGTCGACCTGACCGTGCTTGTACAGGGCGGGCGGGGAGGAGCGCGCTCGCTTCAGCTTGACGCTGATCTGGCGAAACAGTACCATCAGGCTCTCCGAAATCTTCAGAAAACGCTCAAACTCAAAGGAACGATCGATGTCGGGCTCCTGGCGGGGTTCCGGGACGTCATTACCATCTCAGACCAGCCGGCCGATGATCCCAAACTCGCCGCGCTCATTGAAAAACTGGTAGGCCTGGCCATCCAGGATCTGGTGAAGATGAGAAAGAAGGAGGGGGCGCTCCTCGCCGCCGATATCGGGGCCCGTATTGAGACCTTGCGCGGACTGAAAACACAAGTAGCGGTCAAAGCCCCGTCCGTGGCCCAGGAGGCCTTCGACCGCATGAAAAGCCGGCTGGAAAAGCTCCTGACGGCCGACATCCCGGATGCTGCCAAGCTGCATCAGGAACTGGCGGTGTTTGCCGATCGCAGCGACATCACAGAAGAATTGGTCAGACTCGATGCACATATGATACAGTTCGACCAGGCGCTTCAAAGTTCGGAGTCCGTGGGCAAAACGCTGGACTTTCTCCTGCAGGAGATGGGGCGGGAGGTCAACACGATCGGCTCCAAGGCAAACGATGCCACGATCACCGCATCGGTCGTACACATGAAAGCGGAATTAGAGCGGATCAGAGAACAAATTCAGAACGTGGAATGACCAGCACCATGAGCACCAGTACGACGTCAGCGATATCCGACCCGCGCCCCTATGTTCCTGAGCGACGGGGCATTTTATTTATTATTTCGGCTCCGTCAGGCACAGGCAAGACCACTCTCTGTAAACAAATTACCGCCTCGGTCCCGGGGATTTGGCATTCCGTCTCCTACACGACCAGGCAGCCACGCCCCGGCGAAGAGCACGGGCGCGAATATTTCTTCATCGAGGAAAAGATCTTCCAGGACATGGTGGCAAAAAACGAATTCATGGAATACGCCCATGTCTACGGCAACTGGTATGGAACCCCGCGCAAAGCGTTGATGGATAAAATGGAACAGGGCATCGACGTCCTGCTCGAAATCGACGTTCAGGGCGCCTTGCAGATCAAGAAAAAGGAGCAGGACGCAGTCTATATTTTCATCCTCCCGCCCTCGATGGACACGCTGCGCACCAGGCTCCAGAGCCGGGCTTCCGATACACCGGAAGAAATTCTGCGCCGGCTGCAGAAGGTGAAAGAAGAAGTGTGGAGTTACCGAGAGTACTACTACATCGTCCGCAACGACAATCTGGAACAATCCCTCAAAGAACTCCAGAGCGTGTTCCTGGCGGAACGCCTCAAAACCAAACGGCTGGACATGCATTGGCTCGAGCAAAACTTTATCCTTGAGAAAGAATCTAAACCGGGAGATCGCGATCTATCTTCCACTGCCAAAGGGAGTGCCACACACCATGATTGACATGCTGAACTTGTTACCTCAGTACAAACTCGGCCAGTTCGACTCACGTCACCGGCTGGTGATCGTGGCCGCGCAACGCGCCAAACATCTGCTCCAGGGAGCCAAGCATTCCGGCGCATCCCGGTTCACGAAAGAAACCACCTCCGCACTCGACGAAGTGTTGCGCGGAGAGGTCAAGTACCTGGTGGGCAATGAAGCCCGTGACGCCATGAAAGAAGCCAAGCGCGGGAAAGAAGGCGAGACCGAGCGGTTGGCGATGATGACCGGTGAAGACGCCAAGGAAATCAAGAAAGAGCTGAGCGTCTATGTAGACGACGCCGCCGTCAAGCCCGCCCCCGCGGAGGAATAACGTTGAATGCGGAGACGACGCCAGGAACGTTGACCGGTAAACGGGTGGCGCTCGGCGTCACGGGAAGTATCGCGGCGTACAAAGCCGTGAGCCTCCTGCGGGCTCTCACGCGACAAGGTGCCGGCGTCTCCGTCGTGATGACCAAGGCTGCGACGAAGTTCGTCACTCCGATGACCTTTGAAGTGCTGTCGGGCCAGCCGGTGACGACCGATCTGTTCGAAGCCCATCAGGAGATGAAACATCTCTCCATTCCTGCCGGAGCCGATGCCATCGTCGTCGCGCCGGCAACGGCCAACTTCCTGGCCAAAGCCGCAGTCGGACTGGCCGACGATGTCCTCTCGACCATGCTCCTCACGAGCCGCTGCCCTTTGATCGTAGCCCCGGCTATGGACGGCGACATGTGGACTCATCCCACCGTCCAGGACCATGTCCGGACGCTCCGCGCCAGGGGTGTGATCGTCCTCGATCCGGAAGAAGGCCCGCTGGCCTCCGGATTGATCGCTCAGGGGCGACTCGCCGCAGAACCCCGAATCCTGGAAGCGGTTGAACAGGCCCTCCTTCCGCTTGCCGACTTGAAAGGGCAGAGGATTCTGGTCTCAGCCGGCCCTACCCAGGAAGCCATCGATCCGGTCCGGTATATCTCCAATCGGTCCTCGGGAAAGATGGGGTTTGCCATTGCGGAAGCGGCCAGAAACCGCGGTGCCGAGGTGATTCTCGTCAGCGGCCCCACCGGGCTCACCCCTCCGGCCGGTGTCCGTGTCGTGCCGATTACGGCGGCCAAAGAGATGGCTGAGGCCATGTCGACGCATTTCAACTGGGCCTCGGTCGTCATCATGGCTGCCGCGGTGGCGGATTTTCTTCCCAAGAACCCCGCATCACAGAAGCTGAAAAAGGGAACCGCAGCCGTTCCACCGCTGGAGTTGGAACGGGCACCCGATATCCTGGCCATGCTTTCGGCGAAACGAACCTCCCAGATCCTGGTCGGCTTCGCTGCGGAGACCCAGCATCTCGTCAAACATGCCGAAGAAAAACTCGCGGCGAAGGGGCTCGACCTGATCGTCGCGAATGATGTGACGCAGGCAGGGGCGGGATTCGGCAGCGAACAGAATGCCGCCGTCGTCCTTTCCCGCACCGGAATCCAGCACACCTTCGACCTCCGCCCGAAAACACAATTAGCTCACGATATCCTTTCAACCATTGTAGAATTTGCGAAACACGAACCTCGCAAACCGACTCCGGCTTCCGTACGATAGGAGCCTCAATGGCATCAGGATCCAGGGCCAACGCCGCTGAAATCGACCGTCTTGCCACCACACTGGCCAAAGACCCCGCGTCCAAAGCCTTTATCCCGTTGGCAGAAGAGTACGGCAAAGCCGGCATGTGGTCCGAAGCGGCCGGCGTGCTCGAAGACGGGCTGAAATACTACCCCGGATTTATTACGGCGATGGTGGCGCTCGGACGGGCCTATGACCAGCTGGGCCAGCCGACCAAAGCCAAAGCCATTCTGGAAGAGGCCATCAAGATCAGTCCGGAAAATCTCCGGGCGCATCGAACCCTGGCCAAAATTTACACAGCTGAGGGAGCCACGGCCGCAGCTCTCCGTTCCTGCGATGTGATTCTGTCACTGAATCCGTTGGATCAGGAATCCCTGTCGCTGAGAACGTCTCTAGGCGTTTCACAATCCACACCGCCCGAAACACCCAAAACACCGCCGGCGAAAACACCGCCGGCTTCACTCCAGACTTCGGCCGTCGCGACGCCGCCGACAGAGATCTCGCCCTCAGCCGACGAAACGAAAACAGCCGCGGCAGCGCAGGACAGCCTCGCCAATGCCGCTGCCATCGTGACGACGGCTCTGGAAAACGATCAGACGCAGAAACAGAAACCGGCATCCATTGAAGCCGTGCTGACACCCGAGCCCGTTGTTCAAGAAATCGAAACATCGTCCCTATCGAGTACTCAGACGAGAAATCAGGCAACAGCTGCTCGGCTGGAGCGCATGCTGGAGTCGATCCGGACACGCCGGCGTGACCGCCCGTCTCCTGAAACCACCGCCACACCCTCGTAACTCAGACCATAGGTTTGACCCTCTCGGACGGGGCTGCTAGAATGCCGCCGCATGAGCATTTTGTTCATGCGATTACGCTTGTTCACGACTTCGGAGGCAGTGCGTACCTGACATGGTTCGGATCCTTGTGCTGCACGGGCCCAATCTCAATCTGCTCGGGACCCGGGAACAATCCATCTACGGAACGACTACGCTGGACGAAATCGATGCCGCCATTGCGCAAACCGCCGAGAGCCTGAACATTGAAGTCGATACCCGCCAATCGAACGTGGAAGGGGAGCTGGTCACCTGGATTCAGGAAGCCCGGACGGGGTATCACGGCATCATCATCAATCCGGCGGCCTACACCCATACCAGCGTGGCCATCCGGGATGCCCTGGCCGCCGTCGCCCTGCCGACAGTGGAAGTGCATCTCTCCAATATTTACCAGCGGGAAGAATTTCGGCATCATTCATACATCGCAGGAGTCGCGATGGCGCAACTCTCCGGCTTCGGGCCGGCAGGGTATCTCCTCGCTCTCCAGGGGCTCCTTGAACATCTCCTGGAGCAGGGCGTCAAGACAGGCGCGGCCTCATCAAAACCCGTCCGCCGCACCCGTCGACGAAACGCATAAGTACCACCATTGATTCACCGTGTGAGGACGAAGGGAGTCTGCAGTGATTTCGACCGTTGATTTTCGCAGTGGGGTTCGCCTGATGGTCGAAGGCGAACCGTTTTACATCGTCGATTTTCAGCATGTGAAACCAGGGAAAGGCGGAGCCTTTGTGCGCACCAAGCTGAAGAGCTACCTCTCCGGCAACGTGCTCGACCGCACATTCCGGTCTGGCGAACGGTTCGACGAGCCGGATCTTGAAGAGCGGGAAATGCAATTTCTCTACGCAACCGGCGACGACTACACCTTCATGGATACCGAAGCCTACGACCAGCTGACCTTTCCCAAGAACCAGCTGGGCGAGAATGCCGACCTGCTCAAAGAAAACATGATCGTGAAGATCCTGGTCTATGAACACCGGCCGATCGATGTGGAACTGCCGAATTTCATCGAACTCAAAGTCGTGGACGGCGAGCCGGGCGTGCGCGGCGACACCGCCTCAGGCGGCACAAAACCCGTCATCGTCGAAACGGGAGCGACCATCAAAGTTCCCCTCTATCTGGAGGTAGGCACCGTGATTAAGATCGACACCCGCACCAGAGCCTATGTGGAGCGCGTCCGGTGAGCAAGCGGCAACCGGCGCGTCCGAAGAAAAAGCAGCCTCGCCCGATCGTGCTGCCCCAGGCGTTTCCCGGAGCGCAGATGCCGTCCGACACGCTCCTGACCGGCACGCAGACCAAGCAGATCCAGGACCTGATCGATCTGCTCCGCCGGAATAATCTGACCGAGCTGGAACTCGAACGGCAGGGCGTCCGTATCCGCGTACGGCATGAAGTCGGCATGAAAACCGTCACCGCATCGGTGCAGGACGCGGCGCCGGCCTCGGCACAGACCGGCAGTCAGCCGGCGGCGGCCAGCGGCCCCTCGGCGGAAGACACGGCCGGAATGGTCACCATCACGTCGCCGATCGTCGGCACCTTCTACCGGTCGCCGTCACCCGACGCCGATCCCTATGTGGAAGACGGGGACTACGTGAAAAAAGGCCAGGTGCTCTGCATCGTCGAGGCCATGAAGCTCATGAACGAAATCGAATCCGAAACCGACGGGCGTATCGTGAAGATCCTGGCGGAGAGCACGAAGTCCGTCGAATACGGACAGGCGCTGTTCCTGATCGACCCCAAAGCGACGCAATAGTCCGCCGCAATCGATACACCTCGGAGTGACTGCGTGTTCAAGAAAGTTCTGATCGCCAATCGTGGAGAGATTGCCCTTCGGGTCATCCGCGCCTGTAAAGAGCTCGGCATCAAGACCGTCGCCATCCACTCGGAAGCCGATGCCGCCAGCCTGCACGTCCGCGCCGCCGACGAAAAGGTCTGCGTGGGTCCGGCCGAGGC
>CAYPOR010000058.1:0-18180 GCA_964412445.1 uncultured Nitrospira sp. | reverse complement strand
ACGACGATGGTATCGCGGTCAATGGTCGTATTGGTTTGCTGATCGAGGACGAGGACGAGGCCGGCGGTATAGGTCCGGATCTCATCTTTGGTCACATCCATGCCGTCGACGACCGTGATGCTTTCGAGATAGGTCGCGACCTGTTCGAGCGCGTTGCGTTTGGCGGACTCCGTCGCCATTCGAACGGCATCTTCGCGGGTGTCGCGGTCTCCCATCCGGTAGTCGCCTTGAGCCGTCACAACCCGGACTTCAGCTTCCGCAGGCGATGTCATTCTGAGCAGGGGGAGGGTCAGGAGGAGTGAGAGGCCAAAAACCCGAAGAAGCCACCGGGGTGTGAAGGCGGGTGCCTGTTGTCCTGACTGAGCCAGCATCGGCTTACCCTTCCTCAGAGGACTGACGCACCAGGACCCTGTCGATTGGCAATCCTTCCGTCACGATCTGATGAACCCAGCATAACATCGACAAGCCCGTTTCGCCAGGCTGGTTGCCCCTTCAAGGGCCACCTTGCCTTCCAGAAAATTCGCGTGCTAAGGTACGCATCCCCTTATGGGTGAAAGGAAACAACGTACATCCATGCACCACCTATCACGATATTTGTTGCTCACGGTCGTTGTCGTTCTGTCCGTGCTGGGGTTTGAGATCCCGGTCGGTCCGGCTGCGGCGCATGCGTCCTCCACATCCAAACCGAGTGCGCCGTCACAGGGGCCTCCTGAGCATGTGATTCTGTTCGTGCTCGAAGGATTCGGTCAGGATTCCCTGAAGGGCGGGGCGATGCCGACTCTCAGCAAGCTGGTCAAAGACGGAGCGGCGACGTGGTCTGCCACCGGCGTGAATCCGGCCTTGCGATTGCCCACGATGGCGTCGCTGGTCACCGGGATGCCGGTCGAGAAACACGGTATTACCTGGAATGTGTTTGAATTCAGCCGGGGGTATTCGCGATCTCCGAGCATGTTCGACTATTTGGATTTGAGCGGCGGCCGCGACAGCGCGATTTTCTACATGGACGAATCGCTCTATCAACTGGCGAGACCGGAGGTCTACACGGACTATCAATTGTGCGGCGCGTTACGCCCCGAGTGCCGTTCAGACAAAATCGTGTCCTATATCCGTCAGTACTTCCAGAAGGCCACGAGCGGCCATGGCTACGGCCACGCGATTCTTTCGGTGCCGCATCTGTTGGTCGTGCATCTGCCGGAAGCCGGCCGGGCCGGTGTGGCGTACGGGTGGAATTCGAAGGAGTATCACCAGGCGTTGCAGGCCGTGGATGCCGCGATGAAGTCGGTGCTGGAGGTATTCAAAGAGCACGGTCTCTCCAACCGGACGACCGTGCTGGTCACGGCGCTCAGCGGCCCCGGCACTGATTTGAGCGGTGAAGCGGCCACCACGACCGGCACCCCGACGGTACCGTGGATTGCGTCAGGGGTGGGAATCAAGCATGGGCAGGTCATCCGCCAGCCGGTCTCGATCATTGATACCGGTGCGACGGTCATGCGGATTCTTGGGCTCGAGACCCATACGGAATGGGAAAGCAAGGCGGTCGAAGAAATTTTTCAGGCGGCAGCGGTTGCGCCGGCTGCGGCCTCGTCCAGGAAACCATAAAGGGCGATCATGAAGAAGCGATCTTTTCGTCAATGGGGTGTCGTATTCACAGGGACAGCGATGGTGGGCCTTCTAACTGGTGCGTGGCCTCTGGCCGGGCAGGCCGGTCCGCCGCCGGCACATCTCAAGGAGCATCCCATCACGATCGATGCGATGCAATTGGTGCCGGCCTCGTGGTGGCAGGTGCCCGGTGTGACTCCGTCGATTTATCATTCCGATCCGGATTCATTGGATGCGCCGAAGACGTCCGAGCGGCGGGAATTGCAACTGAAGCCGGGCAAGTATAAGTTCATCTCGTTTACGTTCGATTTTCCCTTCACCGTGAATCTCTCCGGGACGTTGGAGTTTTCGAAGGCGCTGGATCAATGTGTCGAAGGCCGCGGCACCCAGACGCTGGTGATTAAGTGCAAGCGGACGTACCCCCACGGGGGGCAGCGGGATCAGTATTACGAACAGAAGCCATAACGATTATGACGCACACTTTAGAAGATTTGTTAGAAGCGCTCGAAGATGTCGATGATGCGACACGCGAAGAGGCGGCGAAGGCCCTGGCCGAACTCGGCGATCCGAAAACCCTCGATCCCTTGGTGAGCGCTTGCAGTGACGATTTCTGGTCCGTACGGGCCTCTGCCGGATGCGCCGTGGCGAAGATCGGCGGGCCGAAGGCGCTGGAAGCGCTGGTCGGGCTGTTCAATGACGCCATCATGGAGGTGCGCAATCAGGCCGTCGAGGCGACGGCCAAGATGGGATCGGTGGTCGTTGATCGTATGATCGCGGCATTGAAAGATGAACGGTGGCGGGTCCGGGAGCATGCGGCCAAGACCTGTGGCGAGATTCGAGACAAGGCGGCCGTCGATGCGCTCATCGCGATCTGCCGTGACCGCGACGGCGCGGTGAAAAGCGCCGCGGCCGAAGCGCTGGGGAAGATCGGCGACGCGAAGGCCGTCCCGGCCTTGATCAAGCTGTTCCGAGATTCGTCGAAGATTGTGCGTGAAACCGCCGGGACTGCGCTCATCTGTATCGGACAGCCGTCGGTCAATCCGCTGGTCGAAGCGTTGAAAGACAAGGATTTCGTGGTACGGTGCCATGCGGCACGCGCACTGGGCGGAATGACCACCGACTATCAAATCGGCCGAACCTGGGTCCGTGACGCCCATGTCGTCGATGCATTGATTGCCACCTTAAAAGATCCGGATCGTGCCGTTCGCGAGGATGCCACGATAGCCTTGGGGATGATCGGTGATCCGCGCGCCATCGACGCCCTGCTGGAAGCCATGAAAGACGGGGTGGTCAAGCGCCATGCGATTGCCTCGCTCGGCATGATCGGCGATCCGCGGGCGTTGCCGGCCGTGTTGGATGCCTTGAAAGGAAAGGGCATCAAGCAGGAAGGGTCTCCGACTCCGGGCTGTATCGTGAGCGAAGATGCCTTCATCAAGGAAGCGGCCGCCACGGCGCTTGGGCAGTTCCGCGACCCCTCGGTCATTCCCGATCTCATCATGCTGCTGAAGGACGGCGTGCTGCGTGAAAAAGCCGCACAGGCTCTCACCGTGATCGGGGATACGGCCATCGAACCGTTGATTGCGTTTCTCTATGACCCGAAGGCGTCCGAAGTAGAGGCCGAGGGCGAGCGCGTGCTGTCCTATGCATCCGTGCGGCTGACGGCCAAGGATGCGCTCCGGTTGATCGTCCTTGAAACACTGGAAACGCTGGGATGGTCACCTCCTGCCGAAGAAGTACAGATCAGCTCCAGCAAGGCGGACAATCTCCGGGTGGATCGGCCTTTGGGCGACACCGGACGGTTCGGGCCGTCAGGCGACGTGGCCAAGTCCAGCTAGCGTTCCAGGGGCTGCTGGTGTCCTCCCTCATTCTCCTTGCCAGTGACGCGTGTGCTCCGTTGACCCTGTAAAAAACCGTGTGCTAGGGTTACCGGCTCGATTCAGGAGGTCCAGCGTGGAGGATCCCGTGGCGGAGCAGATCGCAGCCCTCAAAGACGAGGATTGGGCTATCCGGGAAGAAGCCGCCGGTCTGCTCGGGACTTTCAAGGATCCGCGTGCAGTGCAGCCGTTGGTGTCGGTCCTCCGCGATCGGGATCGGGCGGTGAGGGAAGCCGCGATCGGGGCGCTGGCGTCGATCGGTGCGCCGTCCGTCGAGGCGTTGGGCGCCTGTCTCGCCGACCGTGAGTTATCGGTTCAGGAAGCCGCCTCGGGCATTCTGGCCTCCATCGCCGATGAGCGGGTCTATGGCCCGCTGGTGGCCGCCTTGCGGAGCGCCGATTGGATCGTGCGCATGCATGCGGCAAAGGCCCTGGGTCATGTGAAAAATACGGCGGCGGTCGAGCCGCTGATTCCTCTGCTGCAAGATAAAGTCAAAGCCGTGCGGGAAGAAGTCGCGACTGCGCTGGCCTCCATCGGCGAAGCGGCGATTCCTTCGTTGCTGGAAGCGCTGCAGCACACCGAGTGGCTGGTTCGACTCCATGCGGTGGAATCGCTCGGAAAGACGAAGTCGCGGCGCGCGGTCGAACCGCTCCTGGCACTGTTGTTCAACGATCAGGATTCCGCCGTCCGCGAAGATACCGTGCGGGCGTTGGGTGAAATCGGAGATCCGCATGCGGTCGAATTTTTGTTCACGGCGATGCGGGAACCCGGATTACGCACGTTGGCGGTGGAAGCCCTCGGACGCATCGGCGACCGTCGGGCGGTGCCGGTGTTGATCGAGGTGGTGTCAGGCACCTGCCCGCCGAATGTGACGCGGGCCGTCGCTGGCTGCGGCGATCAGTGGAGCGAAGAAGTCATTACTCAAGCCGCGGCTGCCAGGGCGCTGGGGATGATCGGCGATGACGCCGCAGTGCCTGCGCTCGTCGCTGCGCTGGAGTCAACGTTCACCAGGGCCGAGGCGGCGGCGGCCCTGGCGAAGTTCGGATCGAAAGTGGTTCCGTTGCTCATTCCTCTGCTGACCGGTCATCCGGATGAAAATATGCGCTATCACGTGAAGGAAACACTGGCATTGGCGGGATGGAGAGCCGGGCGAGTATAGCAGGATGGCGGTGGACGTTAACGAGATCGAATAAACGAAGCCGATGTCGAAAGAAACGATCGAAACGCTGGTTTCGGAACTGGTCCATGAAGAGGACTGGCGACGCATGCGGGCGACCGCGGCCTGTGTCGCCGGCGGTCCCCGGGCCGTACAGGCACTCATCGAGGCCCTTCAGACCGGAGCGCCCGAACTGAAAAAAGAAGCGGCGGCGATGTTGTCCCGCATCAAAGATCCGCAGGCCGGCGTGGCGCTGGTCGGTCTTTTGGAAGATCAGGACGAGGCCGTGCGCAAGGCGGGTGCCCATGCTCTGGAGCAAATGGCCGGGGTGCTCGATACGGACACGGCTGCGGCTTTGGTGGCGTTGCTTCCCAAGTATCAGGAGGGCGAGGCGCGGCAGCTGCTGACGCATCTGGTCGGGGCCATTCCGACGGCCGTCATTCCGCTGTGTGCGATGTTGAAGCATCCGGATCCGTCGGCGCAGGTGACGGCGGGGTTAATGCTCGATCAGCTCCTGGACCCCCGTTCCGTCGATGCGTTCATCGATGCGATGGGTCAGCCGGCGGTTCGGGATATCGCGGTCGGCACGTTGAAAAAACTGAGCGCGATCCGCGAGCGGATCGATGAAACCTTCAACGCGCTGCGGGATGTGGAGGGGGCGAGCGAACGCGAAGAAGCGCGGATGTCGACGGTCATCTATCTTCTGGGGATTGGCCGGCCGAGCGTCGAGATTTTGATCGAATATCTCGACGACGACGACTGGTTGGTGCGCGAAGCGGCGGCCGATCTGCTCGGAAAGATCGCGGATGTGCGGGCGGTCGAACCGTTGATGCGGCGGCTGGAGCGCGACAAGGACACCGGGGTGAAGGAACTGGCGATCAAGGCGCTGGGATTGATCGGCGATGCCCGTCCGACGCAGCTCTACCTGGAGGCGATTCCGATCAGGCCGCTCCGGGTCTATGCGATGGAGGCGCTGGCCAAGATCAAGGATGTGGAAGTCCTGCGTCCGCATAAAGAGCTGTTCGACCGGCTGAGGACGGATCGCGATGGACTGGTCGCTTACAATGCGGGCTTGATCGCTGATAAACTCGAGGCGTTGAGCGGCACGGATGTCACCGGGCAGGAAGGGAATCACGAGGATGAGTAACGAGACGGAATCTGATCGGATTGATCTCCTTATCTCGGCATTGCGCGATGAGAACGAAGCGTTGCGCGATCACGCGATCGCGAGCCTCGGGCAGATGGGGGCGGATGCGGTCCCGCGTCTGATCGGGTTGATGGCCGATGAAGATGTGGTGATTCGAGAAGCGGCGACGACGGCGGTGGTGCGGATCGGGCCTTCCGTGGTGGAGGCGCTCCTGGACGCGTTGCTGGACGATGAGTGGGCGATTCGTGAGCAGGCCGCATCCGGACTGGGCAAACTCAAGGACCCGCGTGCGGTCGAGCCGCTGGTGAAAGCGCTCAACGATAAAGACGGAGCCGTGCGGACGGCGGCGGTCTGGGCCTTGGAGCGGATCGGCGATGCCCGGGCGGTTCCCGGGCTGGTCGAGGCGTTGACCGACAGTACGTTGCGGGAGGATGTCGCCCGCGTCTTGAAGAAGATCGGCGATGCGCGCGCGGTCGATGCCTTGATCGACGGCCTGCTGGGCAACAATTGGATGGTGAAGCGCCACGCGGCGGAAGCGTTGGGAAAGATCGGCGATCAGCGCGGGGTGGCTCCGTTGATCGAATCCTTGCGGGACGAAGACTGGCTGGTCAGACGGAACGCGGCGGAATCGCTGGCGCGGCTCGGGGCGAGAGAGGCGATTCAACCGCTGTTGCCCCTGCTGGAAGACGAAAATACGATGGTGCAGGAAACCGTCGAAGGCGTACTCGCGAGTTTGGGTTGGACGGCGAAACAGTAACGGCTCATCTACCTTTTTAGAGAAGAAGGACACACGTTATGGCTGACGAAGCACCGGTAAAATTGATCCAAATCGGCCCGAAGGGCGGGGAGAAAAAGGACGGGTTCAATCTGGTCACCGAGCGGGTGGTGGCCGTCAATCCCGAAGCGAAGCAGCTCGAAGTCGAATTGTTGGCGTACGACGGCAAGACGGTGGTGCTTGATGTGGCCGAAGAAGCGCTTGAGGATCTCAAGAAGCTCAAAGTCGGCGACGGGGCGACGATTCGGGTGGTCGAAGAAGGAGGCAAGCGCGTCGCCAAGAGCTTCCGGATTCGTTCGAAGGATCCGAACGCGGCCAAGGCCGATGCGATGTTGCTGGACCTCAAGGATCCACACTGGCTCAACCGGAAATATGCGGCGGAAGTCTTGGGTGAGCTCAAGGACGGCCGCGCCGTGACGCCGCTCGTGGAGGCGTTGGTGGATGAGGTCGGTGATGTGCGGCAGCGCGCCTATGATTCGCTGATCAAGCTGGGCGGTATTTCGGTTTCGTCGTTGGTGCCGTTGCTCGTGTCTGAAGAAGATGAAATCCGGCAATCGGCGACGGAGATTATCCGGAAGATCGGCAAGCCGGCCGTAGAGCCGCTGGCGACGGCGTTGACGGATGCCGATGACCGCTTGAAGACCCGCATCATGAAAGTGCTGGATCGAATGGGGTACAAGCCGAAGGCCAAGCAGGAGACGGGCGCTGAACTGCCCCGCCTGACTTAAACCGCCGAAGGCCGCGGTCTAGGCCGGTCGCGGTTCTCTGGTGGGCCGACCGACCGACACGTGGCGGAATCCATGTCCCGTCACCCGATCGGAGTCGTAGACGTTGCGGAGGTCGAGCAGTAAGCGCTGCCGCATCGATTGTTTGAGCCGGTTGAAATCGAGATTTCTGAACTGGTTCCATTCGGTCATGATGATGAGCCCGTCGGCGTTGTCGGCCACCGCATACGTGTCACTACACGGAATCATGCCCGGAATAAGCTTAGTCGCTTCTTCCAGCGCGACCGGGTCGTAGGCTCGCACGGTAGCGCCTTCCTTCATCAGTTCCTTCAAAATAGTCAAGGACGGAGCCTCGCGCATGTCGTTCGTGTTCGGCTTGAACGACAGTCCGAGCACTCCGAGGGTTTTTCCCGCGAGCCCGCCGCACGCTTCACGGATTTTTGTGACCATCCGGAGGTGCTGTTCGTAGTTCACTTTGGCGGCGGCGCTGGCGATTTGGAACGGATAGCCGACACGTTCTCCGGTTTGGACCAGCGCGGCGAGGTCTTTCGGGAAACAGGATCCGCCGAATCCAGGCCCTGCGTGAAGAAACTTGCTGCCGATCCGATGATCCAGCCCCATGCCTTTGGCAACCAGTTGCACGTTTGCGCCGACGCGTTCGCAGACGGTCGCCATCTCGTTGATGAAGGAGATCTTCACGGCGAGAAACGCGTTTGAGGCGTACTTGATCATTTCTGCTGTGGGAACATCCGTGACGACAAACGGCGTTTCAATCAGGTACAGCGGCCGATAGAGGTCTTTCATGATGGCGGCGGCCTGCTCGCTGTCGGTCCCGATGACGACCCGATTGGGGCGCATAAAATCTTCGATCGCCGACCCTTCTCGTAAAAATTCAGGGTTGGAGACGATGTCAAAATTGATCGGTGCCGGCTGGGTTTTTCGGATAACTTCCCTGAGCCGCTCGCCGGTTCCGACGGGGACGGTCGATTTGGTGACGATCACTTTATAGCCGGTCATATGTTTGGCGATGCCTCGGCCGACTTCTTCGACGAATGAAAGATCAGCGGAGCCATCACTCTTTGGGGGAGTTCCTACGGCAATGAAGATGACGAGAGCTTTATCAACGGCTTTGACGACGTCTGTTGTGAAGCTCAATCGGCCTTCTTTGATTCCCTTCGCGACTAATTCAGTGATGCCCGGTTCGAAAAACGGCACCTCTCCCTTTTCCAGCCGTTCGACTCGCTGCGCATCATTGTCCATGCAGGTGACGTTGACGCCGAACTCTGCAAAGCAGGCTCCCGTGACAAGACCGACATAACCGGTTCCGATGACGCTGATGTGCATGGAATCTCTTCTCCTGGCGGTTGGGATATCTTATGCAGCGGAGTATAGCAATGGATCCATACATGGGCAATCAAAGGGTTAAAAAGCAACGGCTCTGCTGTTATGGGGGGAGCGTTTCGTTGACTCTTGGAAAATCGGTTGAGTAGAATTCGATTCCTCGACGCGATGGAGAATCGTTGCTGTGAATTCCGCAGGAATGCAGCGTCCGCTCGCGGTCATGATGCGGTCGGTGGCTCAGGTGATTTCTCCCGATGCCTCGGCCTGCGATGCCGCGCGACAAATGCGCTCGGCAAAGGCCGGAGCGCTGCTGGTTCGTGAAGGGGCTGGCTATCTCGGCCTGGTCAGCGAAGCGGATTTGGTGCGGAAGGTGTTGGCGGAATCGCTGAATCCCGCGCACACGCCCGTGCGGTCGATCATGAGCGCCCCGCTGATTACGATCGATATCGGGGCTTCGGCCCATGATGCCAGCGACCTGATGGCTCGGGCCGGCATTCGCCATCTGGCGGTGGTTGACGATGGTGAAGTGGCTGGAATACTCTCCGTCAGAGATCTGTTACGGTATTTCAAGAACTGGGGGCCTCAATGATTCTCGTGGTGTCCTGCCTCCGCAGGTGCGGTCGATACTTTCCTGCTTCGCCTCTCGCATGACTGCTGAAGGGGCGCCTCCAATCTCGCGTGCATTCCTGCTCTCCACGGCGTTGATAACCGGCGCGGTCGTGATGGCGCTGGAAATTCTTGGTAGCCGCTTGCTGGCTCCGGTCTTCGGGAATTCCTTATTCGTCTGGGGCGCACTGATCGGAGTCATTCTAGCTGCAATGAGCAGCGGCTATGCCTTCGGCGGATGGGCTTCAGATCGGTATGCGGGCGGGACGGTACTCGCCGGATTGCTGCTTTTTTCGGGGTCCTGGACCTTTCTCGTAGCCTGGGCCAGCCAACCGATTTTGTTTCAAGTGGATGCCTGGGTACAGGACCCCCGATGGGGGCCGTGCCTCGCAGCTACAATTCTTCTGGCTCCGCCTGCGTTCGGATTGAGCGGGGTGTTGCCGGCGATGTTGCGATTGGCCGTCTCTGACATGGGGCATTTGGGCCGCCACACTGGCCGCATGATCGCTTTGTCTACCGTCGGAAGTTTGATCGGGACTTGGGGAACTGCATTTTTTTTGCTTTCGTGGATCGGGAGCCAGGCGCTGGTGGCTTGGCTGGGAACCATCCAGGTTGCTTTAGGATTGCTGTGGCTCTGGCGAGGAGCCAGAGCCGGTGTCATCGGGAAGCTGGCCGGTCTGGCCTGCAGCGGCATTTTCGTCGCACTGGCGCTCCATCCCATACAGAAACTGAACCCGCCGGTTCATCAAGAGGATAGTCCCTATCAGCAAGTGCGGGTGCGGGATGACCAACTGTTTCGCTATCTCGTGCTCGATCGCACGTTTCATGCCGTCATGTGGAAGGCCGATCCGCTTCCGCTGTTTTTGCCCTATAGCCAGCTCATGGTCGCGTCATTGGCGTTGGTCGCACAGCCTCAACGTGGTTTGATATTGGGGCATGGCGGCGGTTCGCTGGCCAAGTGGCTGGCGCACTACTGGCCCGATCTGGAGATGGACATCATCGAGTTCGATCCGGTGGTGGTGCGGATGGCAGAAGACTATTTTGAGTATCATCCTCCGGCCAATCACCACGTGCGTGTGAAGGACGGACGGGCATTCTTGAATACCACCGACCATCTTTACGATGTGATTTGGATCGATGCGTTTGCGCGGCACATGATTCCGTTTCACCTGACCACAAAAGAATTTTATTCAGCGGTGCGAGCGCACCTGAAGCCTGATGGGGTAGTGGCAGTGAATCTGGCATCATCGGGAGAAGAAGTCGACAACACGCGTGCAGCGGCCGTGGTGCAAACGATGCGTGGTGAATTCCCGGTCATCGAAACCTTTGCAGTCAAAGGGCCTTGGAAGAACGAGCAGACCAAAGCCGCCAATCTGATTTTTTTCGCAGGAACTCCGGTTGTGCAGCGCGGGCATGACACCTTCATTGCAAAAGTGACGGAGATGGCCATGAACCAGCGGTTACCCGGGGAAGCGGTTGCCTTGCTCAATACGCACCGAAGCGATCCCTGGCCGCAGGGGCTTGAGCTGACCGATGATTTTGCTCCCTACGATGTTCTTATAGGAAACGATATATCTGAAGGACACTAGGCTAGTTAGGGGGATTTGAGTTAACACCTTGAATTTATTATGACTTGCCAGGGAAATTGAATAAGAGTCATGGGGAACGATCGAGGCAACCTGTCGTGTAGAACCTGCTTGCTTCCATTTTGAGGCCTATGCTATAAGGTTCGCCTCGTGATGTAGCAATTATCGGCACAGGGTGTAAGAGTGAGCGTCGGACGGTATCGGATCAGTCAAGGCTATCAGAGCTTGGCGGAAGTTATTTACCAACCTAATCACATCTCTTCTTCTTTTTAAGGAGGTAGGTCATGGGCAAGACGATGTTATCGGTCCTCTTTGGCCTCGGGTTGAGCGTCGCTGGTGCCTCGGCTGCATTTGCACTCCAAGCCGGCGGCGTTGAGATCGGCGATCTTGAAACAGGATCGGTCGTAGGCCAGCCATTCAAGGAACTTGAAGTGGATGCCTCATTCTATGCCATCGAAATCGGCAACATGAAGACCTGGTATCCGCCGACGACGGTGATCGACTTCAAAAATCGCGCTGGCGCTCCGGTGCTTTTGAAGGTGACGAACAATTCGACCGCCGATCACGGCTTCCAACTGACGGCCGCTGTGAATCAGTCCGGTCCCTGGACCTTGAATACCACGCTGGTGCTCAAGCCGGGTGAGACCAAGTATATCGGTGTCCCGACCAGCGATCTGTTCTATGCGGCGGGCAACGTGCTTCAGTATCGCTGCCATCTCCATCCGGCGCATGTCGGCGGCAAGCTGGTGATGTTGAAGTAGTTCGAGCTCGGGTTTGATCTCATGAAACGGCCTCCGCGGAGTCTTCCGCGGAGGCCGTTCTGTTTTGCCCGACGGAAAGCAGTGAGCTAGGTCTCTTCGCGCTGGCAGTCAGCCCCGTCTTCGAGCGGAATGCGCTGGGCCGCAGTCAGTTTTCCTTCTTTGATGAGCAGCAAATATCGATTTTCAATCGGCGCCGGCAGCTGCTTTTCAATCACCGTTGTACGGACGTCAACGACCATCTCATCTCCATCCCATTCCGTGCCGTTGACGATCCAGATATGACTGGTGGCGTCCGGAAAGTGATGGGTAATAAAGTTCTCAATGATCGATCTAAGTTCGGTGGTGCTGGCGTTGGCGATACCAGGATTGAAGATTGCGAGAAGAAAGAGGCTTAGTAGCCAGAGCTGGCGCATAACGGCACCTCCAGGATGGGGTGAGAGGTTCGGTTGCCGCTTGCTGTAGAGAGGGTCTACAGCGGACATAATCAGTCTACGCCTACGTCGCGTTCAATTCTAGATGTCTCGCTGAAGAAGCGGCCTGAGAAAAATACGAAGGCCTCGTCACCTTCAAGGTGACGAGGCCTTCGCTCGTTCGACTATCAGCAGCGGAGGGTTAGTTTCTGACGCCGCTCCAGATTTTTGTTTCGTCGATGGCCTTGTCGGGATTCAACGATTTGGCTTTGGCCATCAATACATCGGTGGTTTCCGGATAGGCCGGGTCGGAGATGCAGCAATTGTCGACGGGGCAGACAGCTGCGCACTGCGGTTCATCGAAGTGCCCGACGCATTCCGTACAGCGATCATGGGTGATGATGTAGATGTTGTCACCTACGCCCTGACCGTCGCCGACATGATGCCCCTTGCTCTCAGCATCGCTCCGGGTTTCGAAAATCGCCTCGTTGGGACATTCAGGCAGGCAAGCCCCACAGGAAATACATTCGTCGGTAATCAGCAGTGCCATGACCCACGCCTCCTTCTCACTTCTAAGACAACAAACAATATTGACAAGATCGCGCCGCCCCGACCATAGTGCGTGCGCAGTGTGGAGGCCATTCTATTCTGTGATTCTTTTCCAAGTCAACAGAACCGCTTCCGGTCAGAAGGCCTAGAATTCACGGGAATATGGCCCATGGAGGCCCCCGGTACCGGTTAGTCATAAACGTAAACACGAGCGCGACGGGACGTATGCAGACGCAGGGGAGCGAGCGGGAGCAGAAGAAGAAGCGGATCATTATGATGATCCTGCTGGCGATCTTATTAATGAGCGTGTCGATGTTTCTCGTGCCGCAGAAGGACACCGACACCATCGTAGTGACGTTCCCTCACGGGGAAACCATCGAGGCTGAAGTGGCGGAGACCCCGGAAAAGCTGCTGTTCGGGCTCGCGTTCCGTGATCAGTTGCCGCCCAATACCGGGATGCTTTATATCTTTGAGTCCAACGGACTCCATCGAGTCCGGACCAAGGAATTTCGATTCCCGGTGGACATGATCTGGGTAGACGAGAGCCATCATGTGGTGCATATGGTTGAGCGCGCGAGTCCCTGCGAAAAGGATCCTTGTCCGTTCTTCGGCCCTCCGCCGGAGGCGGCGCGGTATGTGTTGGAAACGGAGGCAGGATTTATCGAGCGGGTTGGTGTTGCAAACGGGGACGAGCTGAAGTATTTCCTCCGCATGTAACGCTCTTGTGCGGTTTCTGGCCTATTCTAAAGGAGAGAGGGGTATGGAGGGGTTCCAACGGGTTGCCGGATTGCATGACGTGGCGCCCGGGCAATCGAAAGTCGTGAAGGTCAACGACAAGGCGATCGCCCTGTTCAATATCGACGGCAAATTCTACGCGATTCATAATCTCTGCCCGCATGAAGGGGGACCGCTGAACGAAGGCCGTTTGAAGGGGTACGTGGTGGCTTGTCCCTGGCACGATTTGGCGTTTGACATTCGAAGCGGGCAGGGAACCGACGGCGGCGGCTATTGTATCGGCAGTTATGAAGTGCGTGTGGAGAGTACGGATATTTGGGTCGGTCCCCGTCGAAAGGCCTAGTCGCAGGGTGAGAGGGAGTGTCATCCAGGGAGCAGTTGGATCGTCATGAATAGCGTCGGACAACATACAGCAGGCATTTCGGACGGCCAGGGCAGTCGAGCCATCGATGCCGTTCTCGGACAAGCGTTTACCATCCGTCTGTGGGAAGACCGTACCCGCGGGGAACAGTGGGTTCCGAGTTATAACACCAAGGCATTGACTCTTGTGGATGACCGGTTTCTCAGAGTCGCCGGCAATAACGCGGTGGAGAACGGTCAACGCACATTCGAATTCCAGGGGGTGTTGCCCGGGACGCATGAATTAGTCTTCGAGAAACGCATGGGGTGGAAATTCACGGCGGAAGATCGGCGGATATTTTTGATCCAGGTCGCTCCGACCGGGAAAGGCTGATTGTCGTGCCTGATATCGCATTTATCAACGGGCGATTTGTTCCCTGGCATGAGGCGACCGTCCCGATCGAGGATCGCGGGTTTCAATTCGGCGACGGGGTGTACGAAGTCATCAGGACCTATCGAGGCCGTCCCTTTGAACTTGTGGCGCATCTCAACCGGCTTGACCGTAGTGCGCATGAACTCAGCCTGGTTCAGCCCTATACCAGGGAGCAGTGGACCGGTTGGATTCAACAGGGGATCCGGGACGCCGGATATGCCGAGGCCAAGGTGTATCTCCAGATTACTCGCGGGGTGGCTGCGAGAGATCATGCGTTTCCGTCGAATGTCGCCCCGACAGTGGTGATGACGATCCGGGAGTTGATGCCCTTTCCGGTGAAGACCAGAGAGACCGGGGTGATTGCCAAGACGTGCGAGGATTTGCGCTGGGGGCGCTGTGACATCAAGAGCGTGAATTTATTGGCGAATGTATTGGCCCGTGAAGAGGCGAAGCGGGCCGGCGTGTTTGAGGCGATTCTGGTGAAGGACGGCCTGGTCACGGAGGGGTCGGTCAGCAATGTCATGGCGGTGCAATCGGGAACCGTGGTGACGGCTCCGGAAGGTCCGCGCATTCTCTCGGGGGTGACCCGGACAGTGGTTTTGGACCTGGCAAGAGCGGCGGGAATTCCGGTGCGCGAACAGTTCCTGCCGGTTGAGTCGCTCTATACCGCCGATGAAGTGTTTCTGACCGGTACGACCGTGGAAGTGCTTGCGGTGGTTCAGGTCGACGGGCGGACGATCGGAGACGGGCGGCCCGGACCGGTGGCGAGAGCCCTGGCCACCCGCTGGGCGGCGTTGACGGGGTCGTCCCCCTTGCTTTGAGGGGGGGGGCGTGATAATGTGCCGACGCTGGAAGTGGGCTCAGGCCCACTTTTTTGTTTTGGCGGATGTAAAGAAGTGTCAGAGGATACCGCGTTGAGTATTCCGGAGCATGGATCCCGGTCGTCCGTTGATCGGATTCAGGAACTTCTTTCTCCGATTCTCTGGACGCTGGGGTTGGAATTAGTAGACGTGGTGTGTGTCGGGCAAGGTTCCCGATCCGTTGTCCGAGTGCTGATCGACAAGCCCGGTGGTGTGACCGTTTCTGATTGTGAGCGGGCCCATTTGGCCGTAGGTCCTGCGCTGGATGTTGCCGATCCGTTTCCCCACGCCTATACGCTTGAAGTGTCGTCACCTGGGCTTGACCGCCCGTTCAAGCGGCTCCAAGACTATCAGCGCGCGGTCGGGAAGCGGGTGACGATCAAGTTGAAGCAGCCGCTTGACGGCCAATGGCGCATTGTCGGAGAGTTGGTACAGGCGGATGAGGACTCGGTGCTTTTGGCGATCGCGCCCAAGGCCGCCCCGACGCACACGGTGACAGTAGATCGCCACGCTGTCGCGGAAGCCCGGCTGGTGATTGAAATCTAGTCAGCGGCCAGGAGTTGTCGCAGTTCCGCACGATCGAGCAGGAGCCTAACGTATGAACCGAGAATTGATCGCAGTCATCGACGAAATCGGACGCCAGAAGGGGATCGACAAGTCCCGTGTCATCGGGGCTATCGAATCGGCCCTTCAAACCGCCGCCAAGAAGCGCTTCGGTCAGGCAGAGAATATACAAGTCGAGATTGACTCCAAGACCGGCGAAATCTCCGTAGTGTCCAAGAAAACCATCGTCGACCATGTCAGCAACCCGAAGGCGGAAATCTCCCTTCAGGAAGCCCGCCAGCTCGACAGCGAAGCCGAAGTGGGCGACGAAATCGGTTCGCTGATCGAAATGGATGAACTCGGCCGCATCGCGGCGCAGACGGCGAAGCAGGTCATCTTTCAAAAGGTGCGCGAAGCCGAGTGGGAAGCGGTTCAGAAAGAATATTCAACCAGGCAGGGCGATCTCGTCAACGGCATTATCCTCGGCATGGAACGCCGGAACTATCTGGTGGATCTGGGCAAAACCGAAGCCGTCCTCCCGATTCAGGAACAGATTCCTCGTGAAACGTACCGGCGGGGCGACCGGGTCAAGGCGATGTTGCTGGAGGTACGTCGCACGCCGAAGGATGTCCAGGTCATCCTGACACGGAGCCATCCCCAGTTTGTTTCAAAGTTATTCGAGCTTGAAGTGCCCGAAGTCATGGAAAAGATCGTCGAGATCAAGTCGATCGTCAGGGAGCCGGGCGATCGTACGAAGATTGCGGTGACCTCGCGCGAAAAGGCGGTCGATCCGGTCGGCGCCTGTGTCGGAATCAAGGGCTCGCGTGTGCAGGCGGTCGTCCGCGAGCTGCGGGGGGAGAAGATCGACATCATCACCTGGACGCAGGATCCCCGCGTGTTCATTGCGGAAGCACTGAATCCGGCCACGATCGAAAAAGTCGGCATCGACGATGAAAAGAAATCGGCGCTGGTCGTGGTGGCCGATTCCCAGTTGTCGCTGGCCATCGGGAAGAACGGGCAGAACGTGCGGTTGGCGGCCCGCCTGACCGGATGGAAGATCGATATCATCAGCGCGACGGAATACGAAAAAGAGAAGGTGGAGCGCGACAAGGAAATCAAGGCTGCGATGGCCGATGAAGCCGAAGCGCAGCGACTGCAGGAAGAGGCCCGGCAAGCCGCCAGGGCCGAAGAAAACGAATCGAACTAGAATCGAGTTCAACCAGTGTCTGCAATGCGCGTTTATGAATTAGCGAAGAAGCTGGGGATGGAGAATAAAGATCTCATCCCAGAACTCAAGAAGATGGGTGTGCCTGTCGCCTCTCACAGTAGTGCGCTCGATGACGACACGGTGCAAAAGGCTCTGGAAAAACTCAGCCCGAAAGCCAAAGGGGCCGCGAAGGCGAGTGGGAAGGCGTCAGGCGACGATGTGGTCGGAAAAACACGCGACACTGAGGTAAAGCACGAGGGAGGGCACGGCGCCAAGGCGTCTGCCTCCAAGGCCGCGATCGTCGAGGAGCCGGCAAAGGCGGACAAACGACGCATTCTCATCAAGCGCAAGAAGGAAGACGAGCCGGTCGAGGCGAGTGTTCCTGTGCCGCTCCCGCTGAGCGAGACCGAGGCGGCGCCCGTCGCCGCGGCACCCGCCGCACCTCCGGTGGTCAGTGAACCGCCCGTCGTTCCGCCTGTTGTGACGCTGCCTGAATTACCTGAAATCGGAACCATTCTCGCGGAGCCGCCTCCGCCTCCTCCGGTCGAAACCGTTGTTGCGAAACCGGCAGCTGTTGCGCCGGGGGTGACGATGACACCGGAAGCGCTTGCGGCGAAAAAGAAGAGTCTGGCGCTGGAGGCGATTGAAGCGGAAGGGCTCAAGGAAAAGCTCAAAAAAGCGAAAAAGACCGGTCGGCCCAAGGAAGAGCCGGATGTGAAGCATCGTGAAGATGCCGCCCGCTGGCAAGATCTTCGCGCCATTCCGACCGTACAGCGCCGCGACGATCGGTCCCGGCATCTTCATCATAGCGCGCCGTCGGAGATTACTAAGCCGCGGAGAAAGAGCGTCAAGATTACGCTGGGGACGACCGTCAAGGAATTTGCCGAGCTGATCGGGCAACGTCCGGCGGACATTGTGCGAAAGCTGATGGAGATGGGGCAGATGCTCACCTTCAATCAGCCGATGAATATGGATGCGGCATCGATGATTGCCGAGGAGGCCGGCGTCAAGATCGAGATCTCCGTCGAGAAGGCCGGGGACGAACTTCTGGAGGCTGTGGTGCAAGCGGGTGAGGGTGATGAGCGCTTGGAGCCCAGGCCTCCGGTCGTCACGATTATGGGCCATGTCGATCACGGGAAAACGTCTCTCCTGGATGCGATCAGGCAAACGAAGGTGGCCGAGGGCGAAGCCGGTGGAATCACCCAACACATTGGCGCCTACACCGTGTCGGTCCATGGAAAGCAGGTCACATTCCTGGACACGCCGGGCCATGAAGCTTTCACGGCCATGCGGTCGCGTGGTGCGAAAGTTACGGATATCGTCATTCTTGTCGTGGCTGCCGACGACGGGGTGATGCCGCAGACGATCGAAGCGATTAACCATGCCAAAGCCGCCGGAGTGCCGCTGATCGTGGCCATGAATAAAATCGACAAGCCCGAGGCCAATCCCGACCGTGTGCGTAATGCGCTATCTGAGCACGGCCTGATTTCCGAAGCCTGGGGTGGCGATACCATCATGGTCGAGGTATCGGCCA
>CAYPOR010000057.1:0-18672 GCA_964412445.1 uncultured Nitrospira sp. | reverse complement strand
TTCGAAGAAAAGATGGAGATGAACCTGGCGCTCTACTACAAAGAGCTCGGCCGGTTCCGCGTAAATATCTTCCGGCAGAAGGGGAACGTGGGACTCGTCTTCCGCCTCATCAAGGCGGAGATCCAGTCCGTCGATCAGCTGCAGCTCCCGCCGATCATCAAAGACATCGCCATGACGAAGCGCGGCCTGGTCCTGGTCGTCGGCGCGACCGGTTCCGGTAAATCAACCTCGCTCGCGGCCATGATCGATCACCGGAACTCCATTCACCAGGGCCATATCATTACCGTCGAAGACCCGATCGAATTCGTCCATAGCCACAAGAAATCGCTGATCACTCAGCGTGAGATCGGCTTTGACACCTTGAACTTTCAGAATGCGCTGAAGAACACCCTCCGGCAGGCCCCGGATGTGATTCTCATCGGAGAAGTCCGGGATACCGAAACCATGGAAGCCGCGATCACCTTCGCCGAAACCGGACACCTCTGCATCGCGACGCTGCACTCGAATAATGCCAACCAGGCGATCGAGCGCATCATGAACTTCTTCCCGGTCGAGCGGCACCCGCAGATCTATCTGCAGCTCTCACTGAACCTGCGCGCGATTATTTCACAACGGCTCATTCCTTCCCTCGACGGGCGGCGCGTCCCGGCGCTGGAAATCATGCTGGACACGCCTCGCGTGAAAGACCTCGTCAAGAAAGCGGAGATCGACACGCTGAAAGAAGCCATGGAGCAAGGCGTCGATGAAGGCTGCCAGACCTTCGACCACGTCCTCTTCCAGCTCTACAAAGCCAATAAGATCAGCCTCGAGCAAGCCTTGATCAACGCGGACAGCGCCAATAACCTGCGTCTCAAGATCAAGCTGGAAGGGCTCAAGGGGGATGACGCGGTGAACGCCCTACTGGATAAACAGCACTCCAATCAGCAGAGCGACGCGTTTAAGATTCAGGGAAGCGGGAACGTGGTCCCGCTCAAAAAGCGCTGAACCGGGAGCGGGACGCCCCGGCGTTCCGCTGTCTACCGTACCGGGGCAGTCCCCGTCTGATGCTCCAGATAATCCGCGATCTTCTCCAACGCCAGCGCGCTCAATTTGGCGCCATACCACTCCGGCATCGTCCGCTCCGGATAGCCCGGCACAACGAATACTGACGGGGCGACCACAGACTCCACCACATACTCATGCACGGTCGCGGCCCTTCCTCGATACAAGGGATCGGCCAATCGCTGCCCCCCCGTCACCCCGAGCGTGAGCGCCGGACCAACCTGTCCGCTCGCGCCTGGAATCCCGGGGATCACGTGGCACACAGGACAACCGGCCTTGGTAAAAATTTCCACGACGGGCTCATCGCCGGAAACCAGCGGAATCATCTCCGCAGTCAGCGAAGTCGGTGCGACGGTCGAAGCAGCGACCGGTCCGGCTGACGGACGTTGCGGAGCGCGGAGCGTCCACAGCCCATACAGCAGTATCAGCCCCATGACAATCAGGATAGCCGTCCGCTCCGGCGGGCGGGTGGCACGAAAAGAACGTGCAGATGATTCGGATGGGTCAGCTTGCATGCGTGTGTTACGTTGCGTCCCGACTGATTTCCTGATTCAGAGTGAACCCGCAGATCCGGCCTACTTCGAAACGTCCATGGCACAGCGAAATCCGACCGTCCGATCTTCAAATTCCGGCTCGGCTGAAAATCGAGCGGTCACCCGCAGCGCCGTCGGCAGATCCGCCCAAGACCCCCCGCGAATCACCCGTTTCTCTCCGCTCTTCGGACCGGACGGATCGGTGTCGGGACTCGTCAGATAGTACTCACGATCATACCAATCGTTCACCCATTCGGCGGCATTTCCCGCCATATGCGCCAATCCATAGGGGCTCTTCCCCCCCTCTTTGAGGCCATGGCGGACACTCATCCCTTCCAGGCCGCTGCCGACCGGCACCAGGGTAATAGACTCGCTGACCCACAGGCCCCGATTGTAGTTGGCGATATCGACAAACGGCTGCATGGGCCCCCAGGGGTATCGTCGGCCATCCGTTCCTCTAGCCGCTTTTTCCCATTCGGCTTCCGTTGGCAAGCGCTTCCCCGCCCACGTGCAATAGGCAACGGCTTCCTTCCAGGTGACACCAACCACTGGACGGTCATCCAAGGAACGCCCCGCATCGTCATCCGCCGGCACAGCCATCTCGCGCTTGCCCAGTTCGAGAAATTTCTGATAGCGTCCCGCCGTCACCTCATACTGATCGATATAGAACGACTTGACCGTCACCGTATGCTCGGGCCGTTCGTTCGGCAATCCGTCGTTGCTGCCCATGAGAAAAGGGCCGGCGGAAATCAGCATCATCGGCGCCCCGTCCTTGCCTTTGACCGATTCCACCGCAACGGTCGTCGTGGCGGAAGGCGCGGCAGCGTGAGCCGACATCACACCGGTAAGTAGCAGAAACCCCAGGCACCAACCGATTCTCTGTCCCATGGTACTTCCCTCACCTCATTTCGATTCAGGTTATCCCGACAAAAGAGGCGTCCACACCCGATACGATGGGAAAAGTGTACCTGCCAAGGTCAGTAAACACAACGGCGGGATTTTGAACGATGCGGGCGGGATCGATACGAAAGGCGTGGTGTCCCCAACGGGATTTGAACCCGTGTTACTGCCTTGAAAGGGCAATGTCCTAGGCCAGGCTAGACGATGGGGACTTCCGGCGACCACAATCGCGCGCAAACGAACGAAGTTTTATCACACTCTCCGTTGCCATGTCACTAGAGCGCGCCGAGCATGCCCACCGGACAGATTGATCCAAAGTTCTCCCCGCCGGCGGGTCGTTACTCACCGTCGGCAGGGCGAGATGAAGCTGCAGACGGAGCGGAATGTCCCACCCATCGCAGAAGGCATGCGCGCAGGGAATCGAGGCGGGCGGGCTTCGCCAGATACTCGTCCATCCCCGCGGCCAGACATGCATCGCGATCGTCAGGCATCGCATTGGCCGTCAGCGCAATGATCGGGAGCCTGAACCGGAGAGGCCGTGTACCGCCGGAGAGGGCTTCGCCCGCAAGCGCTACCTCCGCTTCGCTCATCCTGATCGCCCGGGTCGCGTCAAATCCGTCCATCTCGGGCATCTGACAATCCATAAAGACGAGATCATACGCCGTCCGGATCACGGCAGAGACAGCTTCCCGTCCGTTGTTGACGACGTCGACACGGCAACCGAGGTTCTCCAGCAACCGGACAATGACCAATTGATTGACCGGATTGTCATCCGCCACGAGCAGTCTGGGTCGCCGCCGGCCCTCTTCTTCGGCAAGACTGTGTCGCGTGATGATCGTGTTGTGGACCGACCCTGCGCGCGGCTCCCGCCGGTCCCTGCCGATCACTTCGAGCAGGCACTGATGCAACCTGGCCCGTCGCACGGGCTTGGTCAGATAGGCCGCCACACCGATTTGCTCGGATGCCTTGGCGTCCCCGCGCTGTCCCAGGGCTGTGAGAAGGACAACGGGTAGAGAGGCAAGCTCCGGTTCGGCCTTGATCAGTCTGGCCAATTCCAGCCCATCCACATCCAAAAGACCGCGGTCGATGATCGCCAGATGAAAAAATCGTCCCTGTGCTACCGCTTGCCGGAGGACTTCGAGCGCGCCCGCCCCATCTTGTACATGGGAACAGTGCATGCCCCAGCTCGTTGCATAATCGTGAATCACCATCCGGCTGGTTGCATTGTCATCAATGATACAGACGCGCAGCCCCTCCAAATCATCGGCCGCCGCCACCGATGGGCTCGGTGGCGAAGGAGAAATGTCGAGACGCACGGTAAACCAGAAGCGGCTGCCTCGGCCGACTTCGCTTTCCACACCGATGTCCCCGTCCATCAGTGCGACCAGCTGCTTGCAGATCGCCAGCCCGAGACCGGTGCCACCGTATTGGCGGGTCGTGGAGGAGTCTGCTTGAGAAAAGGACTGAAACAGGCGCGCACGGGCCTCACGGCTGATTCCGATCCCGGTGTCGGACACTTCAATCCGTAGCACCACGTCCGACAGGGAATGTCGAACCGTAGAGACCCGGACAAGCACTTCCCCCTGCTGCGTAAACTTTACGGCGTTGCCCACCAGATTGACCAGGATCTGCCGAAACCGGCACGCATCGCCCGACACCCGCTCCGGCACCTCTGCCGAAATCAGCCCTGCCAGCTCGACCTGCTTGCCCTGAGCGGGTCCCGCCAGCAAGTCCAAGACCTCTTCAACCGTCGTACGAACGTCAAAGGGGATGGACTCCAATACCACTTTCCCGGCCTCCATCTTTGAGAAATCCAGGATGTCGTTGATCATCACAAGCAGGTGCTCTCCGGAACGCTGAGCCGTCACGGCAAAGTCCCGCTGCTCGGGAGTCAGCGGAGTATCGAGGAGTAATTCTGTCATCCCGATAATGCCGTTCATCGGCGTCCTGATCTCGTGACTCATCACGGCCAGAAATTCGGACTTCGCTCGAGCCGCGCCCAAAGCCGAGTCTCTTGCATGCGCCAACTCGGCGTTTCTGACTTCCAACTCTCTCGCCGCCTGCGCGAGCTCAACGTTTCTGGTTTCCAATTCTTGTGACGCCTGCATCAGAGCCTCTTCCGCCCTGACCTGCTCGGTAATGTCTTGGAATACGGCGACAGTGCCCGCGACGACCTCTCCGTCGATCATCGGCGACACCGTCAGCTTGATCCGCACCAGTTCGCCGTTTTTTCGACGCAGGAAAGTCTTCAGGCTCCAGCAGGCCTCTCCCTGTCGGATACGATGCGCGCAGGCGGATTCCGGCATCACAAAGAGCTGAGTGAACGGCTGACCGCGAAGCGTCTCTGTCTCATGGCCGAACAGCCCGCTTCCGGCTCGATTGGCGAAAATACACAACCCCTCGCGATCAAATCCGCAAATTCCCTCGCCGGTCGATTCCAGCAGCAACCGGTGCTGGCTTTCGGCCATCGCGAGATTTTGCAGGAGCATATTGTTGTGAATGACCGCCCCGGCCTGAGCGGCAAGCGCGGAGATGACCTGTTCGTCCACGTCGGAAAAGCTCCGTACCGCGCCGGACCGGTTTTGTTTATCGGTCAGATAGAGCCTCCCGAACAGGCGCCCCTGCACACGGATGGAAATTCCCAGAAAGGACGTCATCGGAGGATGGCCCGGAGGAAACCCGACGGCCGCCGGATGGCGCGGAACATCGTCGATACGAAGCGGCTTATCGTCCTTCGAAAGATAGCCCAGCACCCCTTGTCCGGTCGGCAGCGTTCCAATAGCCGCCTCCTCGCCTCCCTCCATGCCGAACGTAAGAAACCGCGTCAGACGCGCTCCGGATTCGTCGAAGATCCCCATTGCGCCGTAGCGCGCTCCCGTCAATCGCACCCCGATCTCCGTCAAGCTTTGCAGAAGGGTCTCGGTCTTGCTCTCGCTCGTCAGATACCGGGCGGCCTCCACCAATCCCAGCAGCGCATCGTTTCGCTGCACACTCAAGCGCCATGCATCCGTCAACCGGTGGGTGCTCCATACCAGCACGCCAACCAGCGGAAGCAGCACCGCTCCCCCGCCGACAGCCAAATACAGGAGCACCCGACGGATCGGCGCAAGCACCTCACTCCGGTCGACGCGCATGAGGACGGCCCATCCCAGCCCCCCCGCCTCCTGCCCCACCCTGGACTGCGCATATCCGGTAATCACCTCCGTATGCCGGCGCGGGTGATATTCCTGCACAGCCCCGGAGGCGATGGACTCGACCAGGCGGGCCGACGACACCCCGAGTTGCAGAAGATTGATCCGCCCCTCTTCGCGAAGAATCGAATCACTGACGACGTCGCCGCCCCGCTTCACAATCTGCCATTCGACGCGGTATCCGCTCCCCAGCTGCGCCTGCAGCCCGACGGCGACTTGAGCCACGGCATCCTCCAATGCCCACACGGCAACCTGCGCAACGAGCACTCCGGCGAACGCGCCGTCATCGGCCCATACCGGCTCACTCAAAATCACGGCCATCGCGCCGTCAACCTGCAGCGATGGCGCAGCATCTTGAACGGCGACCGCCCGGCGATCACGCGCCGCCCGATACCACGCCGAATCGACGGCAACCCTTCCCAGATGACGCCCGTCCGATGAGCCGATGATCCGGCCGACCCGATCGGTCTTACCCAGCCAGGCATAGAGCGGATACGCTTCCTGCACCTGCCGGAAATACTCATTCAAGATGTGCGGATCGACGCTTCGGCTGGCGGCGTTGGCAGACATCAACTGTAGATCGCCAAACCGTTCCCCAACCAGCACGTCAAGCTTCTGCACCGCGCTGACCGCGCCGAGCGCCAACAACGCACTGGTGCCGTCGAGAAACCGCTCGCTCAAATAGCGGAGCGTAAGCCACCCCGCCGTCAATGCGCCGACGACGATCAGAATGATTAATGCCAGCAGCGGCCGGTACGCGCGATCACCCCGCGGCCGGCAACCGAGCAGATGTGGAAAAATGCGCATGACAGCCATTAGAAAAGCGTTACATTGCCATCGGATGGATCGCGCGACGGCAGCGGACCCTCCGCCCCGCTTGGGGCGATCACGCCATCGGACACACGCCGTTCACTCGCCATCGTATATGTCGCCTCGAGATCCGACAGACTCGGCAGAGCCCCGCAGGCCCCGCTCGAGCCTCCACCCGCTCTCAGCCGGACCAATCCCTGCTCGACCTGTTGCAGAGGTGCAGCCACATGTTCCAGTTTCTGCCGGATGATGTCCTGAAATTGAAGCGCAACCACGACCCCGGACACGTCCGCCGCCAGAGCTTCGGCCCGTTCCGTCGCGGCGCGCACCTCCACATCAAGCTCGGCATTGGACCGGCACAGGGTGGTCGCGAAGTGACTGACCTTGGCCTGAACCATCTTCGACATCTCTGCGTAGGCCGAGGAACATTGCGCGACCTCGACCATGGCAGCCTGAGCATGCCCCATCCCGGAATGAATGGCGGTCACCAGCACGCGGATCGATTTGGAAACCTCCCCGGACCGTTTCGCCAGCTTCTTTACTTCATCCGCCACGACGGCGAATCCCCGTCCATGGGTTCCCGCATGCGCCGCCTCGATCGATGCATTCATGGCCAGGAGCGCGGATTGCCCGGCCATGAACTCGATATCACCCAGCATTGTGGTCACTGACTTCGTCAGAGTCTCTACCTCGCCGATGGCCGTGACGGCCTGAGACGACAGCTCAGCCAACGCGCCCACGTTCCGGACGAACCCGGCCAGCATGGCATCCATTTCCCCAAGAATCGTCTGCACCGGATCATCCAGACCGGCGGCATCGGCGAACGCGGAGGAGGTCGGCTGATTGGCCAACGCCCTCGCCCGTCCGGCAATATCCAGAAAACGTTCGCCCAGCATCATCGCCGCCGACTCGGTTTCGGTGATGACCGATTCTATCTGCCGCACCAACACCGGCAGCAGCGGCAACACCCGCTCAGTGAACCGGCTCCACTCGGCCAATCGGGCGTCCTGACAGGCCGCCTGGGCCTCTGCTTGCGAGCGCAGGGTTCGAACCCGCCGCACCCCACATCGCCACGTCACACCGCCGGATATCACGGCCGACGCAATCACCAGCCAGATCGTCGTCCAGAGGTCGCTCATGCCGACAACCTTTTCCAATACGGTGCGTCGGCGGACACGCGGCCGGATGGATTCACGCTCATTGCCCGCGCCTCCCCTTCGCGACATCCTCAATGATGTCGCACGGCTCACGGCGGGCAATCAGCTCCGTCACCGTTCGACAGGCCCGCTCGATCCGGACAGCCAACTCGCGCGCGCGCCGCGCCACCCCGTCCATCCCCGCATCGGACGGGCCGTCCGCCTCGGAGCACGTGGCGGCCAGACGCGCCAGCAGCCGTTCGAGATCGGCCAACCTCTTCAACTCATCCCGCAGCGCCTGCAATCTGTTGTTCACGGCCGCGGGCCTGTAGAGTCCGGATGGGGCCGGCATCGGCCTCGTCCGGGATCCAGGCGGGTTCTCCTCCGCAAGTGTGCGATGCTGCGAGTCCAAGCTGATCATTGCCGTCCTTCCCGTGAGTTGAGGTGACGATCCGACCGCCTCCCCTTCGGAGAGACCGATCCGAGCGGAGACCGCGTCGACGCCCCCGCGCGCAAAAAAAAAGGCACAACCCCGTCTCGTTCACAGAGACGTCGGTTGCACCTTCAACTTGCAGGGCGTACCCCTGCCCGTTCAGGCGAGCCGGGCCTTTCGCCAGGCTCTCATGTCGATGCCGCTTTATCGGCGGCGGGTCATCAAACTTGAGCCGGCGGCCGGCCCTGCGGGCGAACCGCTCCGGACGCCACCGTCCGACAGAATGTCGCGGCGGCCTCGGCGCGATTGGTCACCCCAAGCTTGTCGTAGACATGGCTCAGATAATTCTTGACCGTCTTGTCGCTCAACTCCAGTACCACGGCGATTTCCTTGTTGGTCTTTCCTTCCGCCACCAGCCCCATGACGCGGAGTTCCTGAGAAGACAGAAGCGCCTTCGTGGACAAGCCGGAACGCAGGCGGGCGCGCAAGATTCCCAAGACGGAATGGCAGGCCTCCGTCCCAAGATACGGCTTTCCCGAGGCAACAACTTTGATCGCGTGAAAGAGTTGCTCGACGCTCGTTGTCTTATAGAGATACCCGTCCGCTCCTCCCAGCACGGCGGACAACAGCCGCTCCTCCTCCAGCGCCGCCGTCAATATCAGCACTTTCGTGCGTGGTGCGCGGGCGCGAATCTCCCGACTCAGTTCGATCCCGCTTCGATCGGGAAGGGCGAGATCAACCACTGCCACGTCCGGCTGCCTGACCGCAAGTGCCGCAAGCGCCTCATCCGCGGTCCCCGCTTCGTCGACCATGCCGATGTCGCCGCTGCGTTCAAGCAACACACGCAGTGCGGCTCGCACGACTTCGTGATCATCCACCAGCAAAATCCCGACAGGCGTGCTGCCTCCCGCCGCTGTGCCTGATCGCCGGCTTTTCATCGCGTCCCCCTTTCGGATTTACAGCGAATCGATACTCCGCTCCGGCATCCGCAGCACCGCATCAAGGCGAAGCCGCAGGGCCGCCAGCTCCTTCGACTTGAATGCCTGTTTCGTGCGCTCGATCACGTCCAGAGCATCCCGAATCGCGTCTTCATAGGCATGGCCACGGGAACACCGGATGACACGGCAGACATCGAGTCGGTCGTGCGATACCCGGTCGGCGGACGGGGATCCGACGGCCGCCAGCAATTGGCCCGCCAGAAGCGACAAGCGACCGATTCCCGCCAAGGCGGTTCCAAGGGCCTGCTCCGCCGTATCCGCCGCCGCCAGGTCGCCGCCGGATCGTCCTGCCGCGACCGCAGACTCCATCGTCTGAAAAGTCTCTGCCAGCGCATTAGAGTGCGTCGCGGCGGCCTGCAACGCTCGAAGCAATCGCCCTTTGGCGACCGCGACCGAGACGGTCTTTTTTAGGTGGTCAAAATCCACCGGTTTGATCAGATAGTCGACCGTCGCCAAGCGGACAGCCTCGACCGCGGTCGGGAGCGACGGATACCCGGTCACGATGACCACGGGAAGATCGGGCATGCGGGTATGGACCGTTCGAAGAAAATCCAGTTCGGAATTGCCGGGCATGCGAATGTCCGCCAACAGCAGATCATACCGATCCGGCAGCAACCGCAAGGCCTGCTCGGAATCGCTGGCACAGTCGCAGACATACCCCTCACGCTGGAGTAGCGCCGCCGTAGAAAGACGGAACGTCTCCTCATCGTCGGCAATAAGAATGTGACCCGTCATGCCTGTCATGTGGAACCCCCATTAGCTATCGCATTCTGCGTGCCGTCCAATGCCGGCAGGAATACTGTGAATGTTGTCCCTTGCCCGACTGTTGTCTTCACCTCGATCTGCCCTCCCATGGCCCGGACCAGACTGTGACAGACGGACAGCCCCAGCCCCATCCCGGGCTGCCCGTCTATGTTCTTCCGGCTATAGAATGGCTCAAAAATATGAGGAAGGACCTCCGGGTCGATTCCCGCCCCTTGATCCGTGATGCCGATACGCACCAGTCCGTTCTGCCGGGCGATCTCCAAGCTGATCGCCCCATGTTCAGGCGAGACATCGATCGCATTCTGCAGTAGATTCAACAGCACCTGAGAAAGGTCCCTGGGCACCAGCTGCGGCTCCTGAGGAAGCATCAACATCCTGCAGTCCAACACCAACTGCCGTTGAGCCAGCTTGGCTTCAATGAGATAGGAAACGTCCTGCACAAGCGTGTGGAGGGGAAGACCGTCCGGCTGTCTCGACTCCGCCCTATAGAGGTCATACATTTGCCGGACGATCTTGACCACCCGCTCGATCTCGCGCTCGACCATGCCGACGAACTGATAGTGGGGGTAATCGTGGGGAATCCCGTCTTTCAAGACGAGGAACGCATTTTTGATGCCGGCGATCGGATTGTTGATTTCATGCGCCACGCCGGCCGCCAGCTGCCCGATTGCGGCCAGCTTCTCGATCTCGGCCCGCTGACCTTCCAGCTCTTTCACTCGCGTCGTCCGCTGTTCCACCAGCGCTTCGAGGTCGTCTGTGTACCGTCTGATCTGCTCTTCCATCTGCCGCCGCTGAATGCCCGCGCCGAATGTGCTGGCGGCGATCTGCAGCGCATCGACTTCGACGGCCGGCCAGTCTCGCGCCGCCCTGATCAGCCCGAAGACAATAAATCCCCACCACTGCTCACCGACAAAAATCGGCACCAGCGCAGCCGCCCGTTGCCCCCGGATGCTCATGATGGCCTGCTCGGCCTCCGGCCACTCATGAACCGATCCGAAGATTGAGGCTCCGGAGGCAAGCACCGTGATCCACCGTTGCAGACCTTGCTCACGGTACGAGAGCGCTTGCAGACGCCCGTCGGCCCGCCGGGACGGAATCCCCGGCGCAACCCACTCCGCCAACAAGCTCGCACTGAGACCTCCGCTCGAATCGTGTCCGTTCTGGAACACACAGACATGATCGACCGACGCCGCGTCGCCAAGCCGATGGAGAACTTCGATGAGCCGCTCGGGCGACCAGGAACTTAAAAGAAACTGCTTGGCGGAGAAACTGACGGCTTCCAAAATACGATCCCGCCGAAGCAACGCATCCTGGGCTCGAATCCGCTCTTCGATCTCCACCAGCAGTCGTCTATTGGCCGTCGACAGTTCTTCCGTACGGCGTGTCACCCGCTCTTCCAGATCCGCTTGCAATTGAAGCAAGGCGTCTTCAGCCTGCTTGCGTTCCGTAATATCCTGCAGGGTGCCGATCATCCGGACCGGCCGCCCGGCACAGTCGTAGGAGGTCTCACTCCGTTCATGCACGAATTTCACCCGGCCGTCCGCCATCAGCAAACGATGCACGATCTCATAGGGATGCCTCGCCCGGACGGATTCTCGGTAATGACGATCGACGACGGCCCGGTCATCGGAATGCACCATAGCGAGAAACGCGTCGTACGAGGCCGGACACTGTGCCGGATCGATCTCAAAGATGCGGTAGATTTCAGGGCTCCAGTCCAGCTCATCGGTCAGCAGATCCAGCTCCCAGCTGCCGACGTGCGCGATGCGTTGCGCCTCCGCCAATCCGGCTTTGCTTTTCCGCAAGGCAACTTCTGTCCACGCCCGTCGAGCCATCTCTGCATGCAGGTTTTCATTGGCCTTTCGCAATTCCAGCGTCCTGACTTCGACCCGCTGCTCGAGCTCTTCCATGAGACGCTGCAACGCCGTCTCCGCCCGCTTTCGCTCCGTAATGTCTATGAAGGACGACACCACTCCATAGGGCGTGCTTTCTCTGTCCCGGCACAACGGCTTCGTATTGACGGCAATCCAGACGGTGCCGTCGCCTTGCGGAAGTCCCATGACGACATGCTCGCAAGGACTCCCCGAGCGCAGCGTTTCCATCGAAGGATGGCACTGCCCAGGAAACTCGGTCCCGTCCTCGCGCAGAGCCTTCCAGAGGGGATCGAGGGAGTTTCGTCCGATCAACTGTTCTGCCGGAAGGTTGAGAATCCGCTCGGCGCTCGGATTGCAGGCCAAAATCGTCCCGTCTTGGTCCTGCACCACCACCCCCTCGGCCAAGACTGCGACGACGGACCGGAACTGCTCTTCGCTTCGTGTGAGCGCGGCTTCCGCCTTCCGGCGGGCTGAAATGTCCTTGATGAGCGCGTAAAAACCCAGGACGGTTCCGTCCAGGGCACGGTGAGGCAGGTAGGACGCCTGCACGGTCCGGGGGCCGCCGGAGGCATAGGGAACCTCCGCCTCAAACTCAACATGCTCGCCGAGGAGCGCCTGCTCGATGCAATCTTTCAGGCTCTCATACGCCGACTCGCCGAGCACCTCCCAGACATATCGCCCGGTGATCGCCTCCAACTCCAGCCCGAACCACCGGCGGTAGCCTTCGTTGACCAACTGATACCGCTGGTCGCAATCCACATAGCTGACCAGGACGGGCAATGCGTCCAGCATCAGACGGGTCTGTCTGGCGCTCTCCTGATACCGGAGCTGGCTCTTTCGAAGATCGTCCAGCGCGTGCCTGCCGGAAAGATACAGATGGCACTGTTCGGCCAACGTCCTCAGCAGAGCGCGTTCCTCTTCTAGAAATGGCTTCTCCCGGCCATCGTCCGGCAGACAATGATAGACGACCGTGATATCCCCGCGCTTTCCATCGCCCTGTCCGATATCGGCGGTCAAAGTCCAGGCGCTTTCGGCGAATTGCTCGGAGACGTACCCCACCCCGTCGACGGTGATTCGGGCCGCACACAAGCCCGGATACTCCCACGCAGACGGAATCAGAAGCACAATCTCCCGCATCACCTCTTCAACGGGGCGATCCAGGTTCTGAACCAGCCGGGCGGCCTGATGAAGAAGCGTGAGTTCCTTCACGCGTTCACCGAGATCGTGAATCAATCGTTCCCGGTCCAGCTTGGTCTTCACACGATCGATCAATGTCGCAATCTGATCGGCCAGATTGCTCATCCACTGCACGACATCCGAAGACACCTCTCGCCGGTTCGGACTGGCAAGGCTGAGCGCGCCCAAGGTCGATCCCGCCGCAATCAACGGCAAACAGAGGAATGTATCGACTCCAAGCCGGCGCAATTCGGGATGTTTATATTCATCGCGGTCGAGGGCGCGCATCTCTAACAACGGTTCGCCGGTCCTGGCAACCAGTCCCGACAAGGTTTCGTCGGCCGGCACTTCGAAGCATGCATCGCCGCACAAGAACGGAATACCGACGGCCCCGGCAAAGATCATCCGCTGACGCTCGGCGTCGTAGAGTTCAACCGCCGCGATCTCAAATCCTGTCGCCCGGCTCACCGCGACAGCAATCATCCGGCAGGCCGTTTCGAATGTCGGAGCCTTCTGGGCGATGTCGGATACTTCATAGACGGCCGCCAACATCGCGTTGCGCTCGCTTAAGGCCGCTTCGATCCGCTTCCGTTCCGTGACATCGAGAATGATCCCGTTCAGCAACGGGGAATCGGCGCCGGCTTCGATCGCCTGCCCGTGTTCATGCACCCAGCGTATGGTGCCATCGGCATGACATACCCGATACTCGATCTCGAACGGCTCATGCCGGATAACCCCATCCAGCACCGCCTGATTCACCTGGGCCTGGTCATCAGGATGAATGATGCTGGCATAAGTCCTGACTCTGTTTCCCACAAAATCGGACGCAGGATAGCCGGTGATGGACGAAATCTCGTCGCTGAGGAACTCGACCGTCCATTCGGCATCACACCGGCAGCGATAGACGGCGCCGGGAATATTTTGCACGAGCGACTGAAACTGTGCTTCCTCTACCGCGAGTTCCTGCTCCACCGCCCGGCAGTGATCAATTTCCTGCAACAGCATCTCATTGGCTTCCTTGAGGCAGGCTCCCCGCTGCTCGGCACACCGTTCAAGCTTCTGCTGCTCCTCGCGCTGCGCCTGTTCAGCCCGCCTGCGGTCAGTGATATCCTGAGTATGGACCATCACCAGATCGGGCGGGACAAAGACATAACTCACGTCCAGTTCCTTCACCTCTCCCGTCGACACCATCGTGTGAGTCATGTCCCGTCTGATCATCGCACCGTCAGTCACACAGCGGATCAGGTCGGCATGCAAATCGGGACGGTTGACGAAGATCTGATCGAACGTCCGCCCTACCCACTCCCTGATCCGCCCCCCCGTAAACAGATCGGCCGCGCGATTGTGATCGATCAACCTGAACGTGCGGCCATCGTACCGCCAGGTATACGTCGGGACCGGTATCCCCTGATATTGCGCGTGGAATCGGACATCCGCCGCCTGCACCGCTTCGGCCGCCTCTCTTCGATTCGCGCTCAGAACGGCCGTCATCCATAACGTCGCGACGGCGAAGAGTCGGTTCAGGACAGAATGGAGAAACTCACCGGGTGGGGAGAAAACATGCCCGAGAAAGATCAATAGGGTGCAGCCCCCGGCAGCGATCAGCCCGGCCAGGGGATGCGGAACGGAGAGCGCCGCCACGACTACGACGAGGACATAGAGAAACCCGTCCGCCATCCCGAGCGGCGTGCGGAGATCCAGCAGAAACAGCATTCCGGTGAGTAGGAGACAACACGTGAGTGCCGGAATGAACCCAAGCTGTCTGAACATAAAAAGGCGATCACGAATGGATCGGAAAACCTTCCGGCCTGGCTATCCCGCACACAGTGCAACAAGCGCGCATGAAAGTCCATTCGGTGTCTCACTAACTCCGTTCGGCCCTGATTACTGCGCGCGGGTATGCGCTCCGGCTCAGTATCGAGACTTCCGGAACTCTATGATAGACTGAGCGTACAGTTGCCCTCGTCTCAGACGAAAGGATCCTTCCATGCGGCGGTATTACGCATCGATGACAATACTTGCGTCGAGTTTCGCCATGCTCCTGTCCGCCTCCTGCACCCACGATACCTATCAACAGCGCGCGGATGTCGTGAAGGACCATGTCGAGGCGTTCTACTCGCATCTCAAGGCCAATCATGTCGAAGCCGCCGTGCGCGAAAACGAGCAGATCGAAGCCATGGCGGGTGAGATGGGGGAAACGGTTCGAACGCGAGTGCACTTGCAAGGCACGACGCACGTTGAACGGGAATTTGCCTTGATGAAAACGGCTAATGAAGCGGCGGCGCAGAACTGGCTCGCACTCGGCCAGTTTTTCTCGATCAAGAAACAGTATGCCCAGGCGCGCGCGACCTACCAAAGAGTGGTCGATACCTACACCAATCCCACGGACCGTTCCTATCGCGAGCAGGCTCAGCGGGCGTTGAAAGATCTCGATATTTTATCGCCGCCCGCAACCAAACCGCTCCCCTAATCCACATCGGCCTGCGATCCACGCTATGCACCGGACCAATCGATTTCGCGTTGACGGCCGTACGGCGGCCACCCTCTGGGCCGGCCTCGTGCTGCTGGGGCTTACCGCCTTCCCCGGCTGCACACATCGAATTGAGGTCCACCCGACTCCCAGCCGTCCCGCGAGCGCGTCGATCCCCCGCTCACTTCAGGTCACAACCGGCAACCTGACCATTCAAGGCGCCGACCACATGCCCGGCATCACGCTGCTGGAGTGGCTCCCCCGTGATTTCGCTCAAGCCGCCCTGCACTATATCCGTCAACGAGGCACCTTTATTTCCGTATCAGGGGATTCCGCAGATCTGACCATGAAACTGACCGCCAGGCTTTCAATGGTTTCACGAGGGCCCTACGTCTACTCCGTCCGCCTCCATGCCGAGATGGGAACAGCCGCAGCCCCGATCAAGACCTATGATGTGGAACGATCCGCGACCGGATCTTCTGTGCGATGGGTCACCGCATCCGACCGCGATCCCATTGAGGCGGCCTTCCAGTCGGCACTGGAAGACCTCCTCACGAATATCGAAACGGATCGGGCGCTGTATCTCGGGAATGAACCGGTGAGAGGCGGAAAGCCCTAGCCTGCCGCCTTCAAGACAACACGTACCGGCAACATGACGCTACGCAGACTTTGCCTGAAGGAATTTCTCCCAGGCCTGCTTTGCCGCCAGAGGGGCCGCCTCACTGTAATCCGAACAATCGAGCCGCAAGGACTGATCCGCCAGCGGGACATCCACAAACTGGCAATGGTGCAGAGCGGCACTGCCGGGATGGGCGTTGGGACCGAAATGCCGGCACGAGACGCACATGCGCGCCACGGGAATTTCCCCCTGTAATTGCAACGCACGGATCATCTTCACCAGAATGGCAAGCAGATCGGCTTGCTCCTGCACCGACAGTTGCTGAGTCGCGGCCGCCAGCGCTTCCGGCCATCCCGTTCCCACCTGACTGGCCTTCATGCCCTTCGCCGTCAAATGCACCGTCACCACACGATTATCCGTATCCGACCGGCGACGACGCACCAATTGCTTTAATTCCAGCGTGCGAATCACCTCCGATGCCGTGGGGAGCTTGACTGAAAGCTCTTTTGCGATGACCGAGACCATCGCACAACGATTCGGTTGTGTGCGCAAGAATGACAAGACCTGAACTTGCAGCGGCCCGACACCCTGCCGGCCCTGCCGGCGCCATGGCCGACTCTTCATGGCCAGGCCAATCTTCGAAAGTCCCGTTACTAACCGCCCTGGCAACTCATCCCGGTCAATTTTGATTAATTGCATGTCACATCCCTCGCTCAAAGTGTGAGGAGCCTACGTTTGAAGCCTTAGTGTATTGGTTGCATTATTCAAGCGTCAAGCCACCCCCTCTTTTTTCCTGATCCGACAGCCACCCTGTCACACCAATGCCTGTTTATACGCGTGAGCGAATATCCACTACCGACGTACTTCAGGAAGGGACGGTCGGAAGAGGACCCTCACCATATTGTTTGCGCCAAACCCGGCTCGGTCGGCCTGCAAAACATTGGAATCCATGAGAAATCGATCAGGCGCTGGGCACTCTCACCAATCTGGTCAACCCGAGCTTTTTCATCCGGCTGCGCAGGGTACTGGGATTCATGCCGAGCTGAGCGGCCGCTCCGTGCGGGCCATAGATGCGCCACCGCGTGTTTTCCAGCACACGAAGGATGTGCCGGCGCTCCATCTCCAGTAGATTGGCTGTCGATTCAGAAGCAGGCGGCACATTCGTCAATGGTTGCAGTTCGACCGTCACGACCGGCGAACGAGCCAGAATAACGGCCCGCTCGATCACGTTCTGCAATTCCCGCACGTTTCCCGGCCAGGCATAGCGGATTAAACACTCCATGGATTCATGGCTCAATTCCAGCGACGACCGCTTCAATTTCAGCCGGTAGGCCTCCAGAAAATGACGCACCAGAAACGGAATGTCTTCCAGGCGTTCCCGTAGCGGCGGCAACACAATCGGAAATACATGCAGGCGATAATAGAGATCCGATCGGAACCGTCCTTCGCCCACTAACCCGCCCAGATCCGCGTTGGTCGCGGCAATGATACGCACATCCACCGGCACGGGACGCGTGCCTCCCACGCGATCGACCAGCCCGTCTTCCAGCACCCGAAGCAGTTTGGCTTGTGCTTCGAGCGGCATCTCGCCGATTTCGTCCAGAAAGAGCGTCCCGCCGTTGGCAAGTTCGAACCGGCCCGGCCGCTTCTGATCCGCCCCGGTAAACGCTCCCCGTTCATGGCCGAACAATTCACTCTCGACCAGGCCCATCGGCAGCGCCGCACAGTTCACACGGACGAACGGTTTGTCCCGCCGGGGGCTGAGGTCGTGGATCGCCCGCGCCATAAGCTCTTTGCCGGTCCCGGTTTCCCCGGCGATCAGCACCGTCGTCGATGTCGGCCCGACCGCTTTCGCCTGCGTGAGCGCTCTGCGGAAAATGTCGCTCACGCCGATCATCGCGCCGAAATTGTGCGTGGAACGCAGTTCTTCGACCAGATACTCATTTTCACGGGCCAGCTGCTGCCGCAATCGATCGATCTGCTCATACGACCGGACGTGGTCGATCGCATAGGCAATCTGCGTCGCAACCAGCTGGAGAAACTCCAGATCCTCGGGATCCGGATCCCCATGCTGAACACTGCCGATGTTGAGCGTCCCGATGCAGGAATCGCCGATCAACAGCGGAGAATTGATCATGCGCCCCAGTCCTTCCTGCACATAATATTCATCTTCGAGAAAGACCCGCTCACGTTGCAGATCGGGACGCACATGAATAGCCCGATGATCATGGACCCAGCCGACGGCGCTCCCGGATTTCGGAATCACGGCATCGCGCTGCAAATAGCGGTTCGGCAGGCTGGTTTCCACCGCATAGAACCGGAACGAATCGGTGTCCGGATTATAGAGGGTCACCCCGGCGCGCTCCCACGGCAGCACCTTGCCGATCTGCTCTGTGATCGCGCTCCACAAACTGTCGGTGTCGCGCTGTGAGTTCAATACATTCGTCACCGCCAGCAACGCGCGGTAACTGCCTTCGACATCACGCATCGATCATTCTCCACCCACGAACCGCCCGCATTCCCGGCCGACACAACAACAGGCGTGCTACGTCAACTAGAACCAGTGACAATACGTCACTTTTTCTCTCTCTCGCAAGATGGCCCTCCGAAAAAAAGAAAGGGGCAGGGAGCCCTGCGGCTCCCTGCCCCTCCGTGAAGCGCCCCCGACTAGGCTTACAGCCAGGTTACGCGCTCGGCCGGCCGAATGTAGATCGGCTCTTCGACCT